>JABDJK010000006.1 GCA_013002535.1 Hyphococcus sp. | reverse complement strand
AAAAACTTGCAGACGGGAGCATCACACAAATCTTTGCGCAGTTGTTGGAGATGGAGGATGCGCAAGTCATGCGCGTGATGACCCTCGCCATGGCGGCAAGCCTTGCGGCGGGGACTGACCTTATCGAAGCTGTCACCTATGCCGTGCCTGTGGATATGGGCAAGATGTGGCAACCTGATGATGCCTTCTTTGACATCTTGCGCGACAAGCGCGTCATCAATGCGATGGTCAAAGACATTGCAGGCAAGTCTTGCGCAGACGGGGCGCTGACCGATACGGGCAAGGTGCAAAAAGACATCATCCGCAACCGTATAGCGGGGCATGGCGTCAGCGCGGACAAGGCGCGGCCCGATTGGCGGCCTCGGTGGATGCAAGTGCCCGCCAGCCATTATCTCGACCGCGCGACTTGCCCGCCCAGCGCGGCGGGCGAGCGGGCAGCCAAAATAATGGACAAAACGCCAAGCCAGAAAGCGGCCTAGAGCCGCGAAAAATCGGGGCGGGCCTTCCTGCGTAGTCTCCGAGGCTTGCCCCAGCCTTGGCCGTTGCCATCGGCCTTGGCGACAGACCGCCGCGCCTTATTAGGCGCGGCGGTTTTGACCGTCCGAGACTCTGACCGCAGCTAATGAAACCACTGGATTTGCGCGCCAAGATAGTCCCGTATAACCATCCGAACGCGAAGCCCTCCAGCTTGGTCAACCGCATATCTATATATGCCGTCTTCCACGACGATCCATTCGCCTAGCATGTCGCGGCCTGTCATCACACGGTCCATCATTCGTGATCCCACTTCGGGCCATGCTGAAAGATCACCGACATCCTCACTCGACTCAAATCGCGCTCGATTGTCAGCGGACAGTTGATGAATCGGAAACACCTCCACTGTCGAAGGTGACTCCAACATGGGTTCGCCATACTCGTAAAATGCATGACCTTTTGCATTTTTCACCAAGACCCGTTCTATGCGTTTGTAATCGGGATAGACCGTAAACGGCAATTCATGGGGAAATAGATCGACTTGTTCTGATTGTGTGTTGAGTCGTCTTGCGATTCCCTGATTGTGGCGTAGAATTTTGGCTGCTTCTGGGTGGTGCTGAGGGTCTGGTGACAAGGAACCCGCCAGGACTGCGTGAATGACGCAGGCAAAGTAATTTTCATCGGCGGAAAAACCGTTGTTGCATTCTGCGCAGATTTCTACAGTCGGCAAGTTTTCTGGATATGGCTTTTTGAGGAAACATTTCGACGGTACATGATCCTTGTTCGTCCTGACTTCGGATAGTGACGTGGTGCAGTGAAGACACCATGTAGATTGCCGTTCGTCACAGAATGGTCGGATAAATTGCATCGTCAGTTAGACAGACGATCAGAGATCAATCGGAGATATTCAACTGTTGGCGATTTTGCGCGCAGCCGTAACTCCGCAGCGTGTTTGGCTTGTTGAATTTTTTCGGTTTTATCATTGATCATTTTCTTCAAAGCTGTCTCACGGTTCGTCAGCACCGCGACCTCGGTTGTCGCGCCGTAGATGGCCTGCGCAATCGACTTTACGAGGCTAACGCCCGTAAGAAATCCAGCAAGCTGCACTGAGCTATCAGTAAGAAAGCGACCGAGCCTGTGCATTTTGTATGCAGTAATCTCGGATGACAGCCGAGACCTAATTTGAGCGGTGACCATGGAGCGCAATTCAAAAGCGCGGTCTATGTGGATAAAGGCCCCCTGAGTATCGCCTTTTTCGGCGCACCCCATAGCTGCGACGCATTCACTGACAACGGATTCATAGGACTGGACGACAGCACCATGCAGCCAGTTTTCACGCATTGTCAGAATATCCTCGAACGACAGCCGGTCGAGGTCAGATATGCTGAAATCATCGAGAAATACGAAATCTTCCAATCCGTCTGTGACGTCCAATGCACAAGAAATCAATAGTGATAGGCCGGAGTCTATGCCCGGCACTCCATGGCTCTCAGCCTTTATATAGTTGAACTGCTGTGCGTTCTCGATGGAAAACGTGTTGCCTGAATCGGTGGAAAGGGCCCCGCAGAGATTGTAGATATATCTGAGATAAGCGAGGAGTTTTACTTTGTGAACGGGATCTGAAATATGCGTCTCGACAAGGTCGAAATAGGCGAACAAATTGATGTCACCCCGTGCAAGTATATCGGTGTTCAAGCCAGCATGGCTAAAGAGATCGGCTGATACTGCCGATTTGCCTTCCGCGCATTGTCGCATGATTGCGTTAAAGCGTTTAAAGGTGTCACGTATGTCATAGACGGAGACATGACTGGTCGTCTGAAAAGCTTGAAACGTCTCAGTTGTCATAGCGTCCCATTCGACATCTGGATATTTCGCCATGTAACCGAGCAAATCTGGACAGTCATTTCCGTGGGCGATCTTAAGAGCGCCCGCAGAAAAGGTTTGCAAATTTTCGCCTAAAATATCGGAAACGGGCGCATATCGCATAGCCGCCGCAGGGATGATTATTTCGGCGTTGGACAGAAGGTGTGATTTAAGCACGCGCGACGTCGGAGTATCAGACTGAAGGGAGTATTCTGATAGAAAGGCGGATCGAAACATATCGATAGCCTACCATATCAGAAAAGCGCTCGCATTAGAGTTTTTGCGGTTGCGTTTTTGACCATGCGCTAAGGATTATGCTTGGCCAAATAGGCGTCAATTTTTGTCACCCCGCCTGATAGCACATCACGCAGATCGGTCAGGTCTTGCAAATCACTCGGCTCTGAATAGTTCTGCGTCGATGTCAGAAGATCATCAAGTAGTGTGACCATCGACTGAGGCGGCACTGCGCCAGTTGATCCGAAAGTGGCAGCCTCTTGCGCTTCATTCAGTTGATTCGAACACAGCGCAATAAAGCCTGTTGAGGTCAGGAACACCGTCAAAAGTGAAGCATCAATGTGCGCGCTCGCCATAAGCAAAGACCTGTTTTACTCTTTATAGCACAATTCGCGCGCCCCTGCGACGAATACCAACTATACTTGGTAGCGCGTAAACGGCCATCCCGTCCAGTCCTTACAGGATGGAATTAAAAGCGATCTTTGCGAGACATCTGCGCAAGCGCCGCGCCGAACTTGGTTGGAGCCAGGAAGAAGTCGGTGAGCGTAGCGGATTAACGCGTAATTATATTGGTATGATCGAACGCGGGGAAACCTCACCGACACTGGATGCCGTAGAGGCGATTTCCAAAGCGTTTGAAGTCAAGCCTTCGGCGATGTTGAACGACACCTAATCGGCACATCCGCGCGGCCTTTCCGAGATTAGCAAAAATGTCAGAGGCCCGAGACGAAGCACAGTTGCGCGAGGTATGGTCTTTGCCACAGGCTTGCAGGCGCATTGCTTGCCGAAAAGGTCACGCAGCCAATTTAGAAATAAAAACAGTCAAACAGTCTCTCTGCGCTGCACATTGAAAAGGCATATGAGTGCGAGAGGCCCACAAAGCCTAGAGCGCGAAGCCGTCACCTTTCTCACACCGTGTCAGGCCAAAACGCAGGGCCATCGTCACACGTCTCCACCTCATCATCTGGGCCAAGAGCCAATCCCCGGACTGAACGCTTTAAGCCCTAAGCGAAACCAGCCGCGCCTTAAAACATGCCAGCTGACCTTTTTTCCCCGCCGCTATCGCGGCTCCTCGCGCAACAAAAAAGGTCAGCTTCTATGTGCTCCGCTTCGCTGCGCCCCTTCGGGTTGAGACGCGCCCGGCCTCGCTTTTGCGGGCGGCGTCAGCCGGGAGATTGGCTCCCGGCGGCATAACAAATGGAGACTGAAACAATGGCACAAGCACTTGGATATGTAACACAAGGTGAAAACGGAAACTTCGAGGGCATCCTCGCTATGGGCCTCAATACCCGCATCCGCATCGTGACGAATGATGCCAAAGAAACCGAGAAACAGCCTGACTTCCGGGTTTATTCCGCAGATGGCGGTGAGATCGGCGGCGGCTGGACACGCACCGGAAAAGCCAGCGGCAAAGACTATATCTCGCTCACACTGGCGTCCCCGATGATCGGCCCGCGTAAAGTTTACGCCAATCTCGGACAGGCCGCGGGCGGTGAGCCGGAAGAGTTTGCCATCCTTTGGAACCCGAAGGACTAAACCCAAACCGCTCAAAAAGAGCCTCATTCGGCGTCCAGCGCCGGGTGAGGTTTTTCGCGTCAGGGTTTAATTAAGTTCCAATACTTCTCTGATACGATAAGCTCTTGAAAACTATGGATAAACGGGCTGATGCGGGAAAATGGGCTGATTTCTGCTGCGCGGCGTATGCCGAATGCAGCATGGGCGTGGGAAGGATTGCGGCGCAATCCTGCCTATCGTGCTGATTATCGCGCACATGCCCATGCCATGCCCGCGACTATTCCGCTTTATGGCGGGGCGCGGCTTTTACGTGCGCCGCGTCGTTATTTGAGCGCTGAAGAATGGGGGCTTTTAACATATGCCGACCCGTATTTGACGGCAGATGAGGCCAATGTGTTTTGGCGTCCCGATTTGCTGGCAGGCGCGCTTAGAGTGAAACTGACACCGCTAGGAACGAGTTCAGATGTTGATGATGGCCCGTCTGATACAATCGTCTTATCGGCACTGAAAACCCGCCGCGTGCTTCTCGAAACCGTGGATGGCGCGCGTCATATCTTGCTGAATGGTCGCCGTTTCTGGATACAACTCTATTCAATTAAACGCGCGCCTGTCGGGGATCAAGCGGAAGTCGATATACGCTTTGATGGCGCCGACCACATGCAGCGCAGACTTGATACGGCTGCTCAACTCCTCGCGCTGCACCGCTCGGCTGGCGGAAAATTGTCCTTAATCGGACGACGCAGAAATACGCGCCCGCTGTCAAATGCGCTCAATGCCTATGACATATGGCATGGGTTTGACCGTCCGAAAGGCAGCCTAGAAGATGTTGCGGAAATGATTGTTGGCAAAGCCAGAATGGTAGCAGATTGGGGCGCAAATGATCGGGCCTTGAAAGCCCAAGCCAAGCGCGCTATTGCCAAAGGCGAGGCATTTGTTGCGGGAGATTACCGCCACTTGCTCGCCCAAAAAGTCCTTTAATAATCGTAAAATTCTACGTCACGGAATCGCAACGTCGCGATTGCGTGTCTTCCCTCCGGCCTGAATTTCTGGCTCGATTCGTCTCGCGTTCCGCTCGGAACCCTGCGGCACGCAAGCCCGGTTGCATAGGAGTTTAGTGATGGAGAATGCACAGCCCAGCCCTTATTTACTCGCCGCAGAGGCGGCGGCTTATCTTCGGCTTGAAGAGCGAACGATCAATAATATGCGTTGGCGCGGCGAAGGGCCGTCCTACCGAAAGCATGGCGGCAAGGTCATTTATCACCGTGATGATCTCGATGCCTGGTCACGCACGCGCGACGCCGGAAGCGGGCATACCAATGATAATGACAGCGATGAAGATGACTAGGTCAGCCGATGTTCCGGCGACTGCCGTCATTATTTCTTATCGCAAAAACCGCCAGAATAACCGACTGGTTTTTGGCTTACCAGACATCGAAATTCGGCGTGGCTGGCATCGCAAACTAGCCGTTTTTAGTGCCGGACAAGTCTTCGGATATGAGAGATGGCGCGGCGATAAATACGGCACGCAAGCGTGGTCACTGTTGGTTTGCGAGACGGTCGATACTGGCGCATTCACACAAGTTCCGGGCGTGATGCCGGGCGCAAATTTGCTGCTGCATACGCACGGAAAAACGAAAACAAAGCGCGCATTGCAGTGCTTGGACACACTGAGACAAGGTCAGACCGCGCTCGAAAACGTGCCGAAAACACTGTGGCAGGAGCTTCATCACAGGCTGCTAGCAGGACAGAAAGAGACTCAAATCCTTACAGGATTGACCGAGACATATCCATGTTGATGCGCTTCATTCCAGCCGCCGCTGTCACCGCCTTTTGTGCGGCGAGTCTCTGGCAAATAATCTCGCCTCCTGCGCCAAAACTGATCTACAACAAGACCAACAGCGCTCCTGTCGGATGGTATGCGGTTGAGACAAAGCGCCCTCTTCAACGCAATGATCTCGTCGCAGCCTTTGC
>JABDJK010000030.1:2500-116445 GCA_013002535.1 Hyphococcus sp. | reverse complement strand
AACGATACGCTTGACGGATCGCCGCCGTCGGCGCGCACAAAATCGGCGGTTTCGCCGACGGACCGCGTCCAGTCGACGCCGATATAAGGCGCAAATTCGCGTTTGATTTCGTAGCGAAGCCGCGCGCCGAGTTCGGCTGTCGATAGGCCGGAGCCGACGCCGTATTCAGCGACATCTTGTACGGCGAAGTTTAGTTCCGTGCGCGGTTGCACGATCAGGCGCTGCGTCAGCATCAATTCGTATTCGGCTTCAATCCGCGCTGACACGTCGCCGTCATCGCTGACAAAAAATGCGGCGTCGATTTCGAACCAGTAGGGCGCCAACCCTTGCACGCCTATGACGCCGAAGGTGCGATCATCGCCTGGCGCAAAGTCGTGACGAAAGCCAGCCTGGACATCGAAGAACGTGGCGATGGCGCGCGACCAAAGCGCCTGGATTTCCGCTTCTTCAAAAGCGTCTTCCGAAAATGCGTATTCGCCCTCGGTTTTTAGCCACAGCTTGTTGCGGTCGCCGCCCCACCAACCTTGCGCATCCCACAGCAATAAAGGCTCACCTTCATTGCTGCGATATTCCAGGCGGTCGCCTTGAATAAAATACGTTTTCGAAGCGCCGTGTTCGCGTTGGACGGCGCGACGCGCCTCCGCCATGGCTGCGGGATCCCAATATTCATCCGCCGCCGACCAGCCGCGCTGCGAATCTGTTAAATTTTCGCTCTGCGCAACGGCGTTTGCACCGAAAATCGTGAACGTGAACACCGCGGCGAGCGCGAGGGGATTTTTCATGGAGCGAAACATCAGTGCTTTCCTCCATGATCCATATTCGAATGTTCCGTATCATCGTGGTTCATCTTCTCGTGGTCCATGGATTGGTGATCGCCAGCGCCGTGTTCCATGCTTTCATGATCCATCGCTTTGTGGTCGTCATGAACATTCATCGCCATGCGCGGGCGAACGGAAACGACCTGCATCATGCCTGCGTGCATGTGAAAGAGGAGGTGGCAGTGAAACGCCCAATCGCCGACATGGGTTGCGGTGACGTCAAAGGACAGCTTGTCGCCCGGTTTCACATTCACTGTATGTTTGCGAGGTTTGTGATCGATTTCATCAACCACGAGATCAAAGAACATGCCGTGCAAGTGGATTGGATGCGTCATCATCGTGTCGTTGACGAGTGTGACGCGCAGGCGTTCGCCTTCATGAAATACGATAGGATCGACGACATGAGAAAATTTTACGCCGTCAAACGACCACATGTAGCGCTCCATGTTGCCGGTAAGATGGATTTCCAGTTCCCGGTCAGGTTTGCGCTTGTCCGGGTTCGGCTCCAGGCTTTTTAGCTGGGAATAAGTTAGGGCTCGGTGTGGAACGTCTTCGAGTCCTAAGCCTGGCTCATTCAGACGATTTGTCGGCGCCATGGCGACCATGTCGACGCCGACGCCAGTCTGGTGATTGTGCTCCTGCATGCCGGCCATTGATCCGTGCCCGCCAGAGCCATGATCCATTGATTGATGGCCCGTCGATCCGTGGTCCATGCCGCCATGATCCATTCCGCCCATCGCGCCGTGATCCTTGGCGCCGTGATCCATTGCCATGTCCTTGTGCGTCAGGATCGGCCGTTCGCGCAGGAGCGGCGCAATTGCGCGCATTTCAGGTGACGGCGCGAAGGTGGCGACGACTTGACCGGACCGGTCGATCGTTTCCGCAACGATTGGAAAGGCGCGTTCGCGTTTCGGCTCGACGATGACGTCATAGGTTTCCGCGACGCCGATCTGGAATTCGTCTGTGTCGACGGGCTGAACATTTAGGCCGTCCGCCGCAACGACCGTCATCGGCAGGCCGGGAATGCGGAAATTGAAGATCGTCATCGCTGAGGCGTTGATGATCCGAAGGCGTATGCGCTCGCCGACTTCATAGAGCGCGCTCCAATGGTCCGCCGTCGAATGCCCGTTGATCAGATAGGTGTAAACTGCGCCCGTCACATCGGAGATGTCCGTCGCCGACATGCGCATCCGCCCCCACATGGAACGGTCTTCTATAACGCCGCCAAGGCCCATCTCGCCGGCATCCTCAATAAAGTCGCCGAAAGTACGCTCCTGCATATTAAAGACTTCTGCGTTCTTTTTCAGCTTCGCGAATACCTTGTGCGGATGGTCAAAAAGCCAGTCGGACAGAACCAGCACATATTCGCGGTCATATTGAATGGGGTCGGGCCCCGCCGGATCGATGATCAGCGGACCGTAATGACCCAATTGTTCCTGCAGGCCGGAATGGGAGTGATACCAATATGTGCCGCTCTGAGGCAGCGCGAACTTATACTCGAAAGTTTCGCCCGCCTTGATTCCCGGAAATGAAACGCCCGGTACGCCGTCCATGTAGAAAGGCACAAGAAGTCCGTGCCAGTGAATCGAGGTGTCTTCGTCGAGCGTATTCTTCACGCGCAATGAAAGTTCCTCGCCTTCGCGAAAGCGCAAAAGCGGGCCCGGCAACGTGCCATTAATGGTGGTTGCGTGGCCGGACCTCCCGCCGATATTGACGGCGCTGTGGCCGACGGTGAGGTCGAACGAATTACCGGCCTGTTCAAAAATACCTTTGTTGCCGGCATGAGCGCTTTTCGCCCAGGCGGGTAGGAGGCTTGCAGCCCCGGTCGCGAACCCACTCGCGACCGTCGTTCTCAATAACTCTCTACGGGTAAACATGATGTGCTCCGTTCAGGGAATAAAAAGAATTCAAGCTGATCTAGTGATGACCGTCATGGTTTTCTTTGGGCGATTTGAATGAGTGCTCCATCTCTCCATGATTTTCATGGCCGTCGCCGCCGTGGCCACCGTGTTCCATTTTGCCCATGGCGCAGGATTGGCCCGCTTCTTCAGCGGCTTTCATGGCGACTTTGTGCATCTGACCCATGCAGGCTTTGTGGGCGCCGTCATCAACATCAAGCGAGCACATCGCTGCAATCGCATGGCTCTTTTTCTTTCCGTCTTTCAGAAGAAAATGAACGTTCTCTCCGGTGGCGAACGCTGAAAGGTCCACCGGCTTCATAATCGCAAAGTCCATGGTCATCTCTGGCCAATCGAGCGCAGCGATCGGTTTGTGGGTAATGTTGACCGTCGAGTCTTTGACATCGACCGCGTTCACAACGCCTTCGCCCATGGGAAGGCCGCAGGACGCATCGTGCCCGCCCATGGCGCCATGGTCCATTTTCTCGTGGTCTATGCCGTCATGGTCCAGGTTGGCTGCGGCAGGAGAAACGATTGCAGCAAGAAAGCCGATTGTCGCTAGTGTGCAAAATGCGTTTTTCATTTGTTTAATTTCCTAAACTTGAGTGATCGTGTGTTTCGATGTTGTGACTTGGTTTAAGCCTGCGCCGCTTATTCAAATGAAAAGGGCGGCGGATTCCGATGAACTTGCAACGGGACGGAATCCATCCGTCACGCAGAAGGAAAGGCCGCATCCGTCTTCACAGGAGCGCTAAATTAGCAGTCTATTTTTCAAAGATATGGGGGTTTCGCCCGGCGGTCCGCGCCTTCGCTTCAGGGCCCAATCGGTATTTGTACTTATTGATTGGCCGTTGCTATTCGAACTGACGAACAGAGATTTTTCGATAGGCGCGTAAGATACTGATCCGGCGAATTCGGACTTGACGGGCGCCTTGAAGAATTGCGCCGCCTTGCAATGTTGGCAATCGTCCCGGTTCGGGCCGCATGGCGCCGGCTTTTGTTTGTCGGGCGCGTGGTCGTGCTGCGACATATCATGACTGCCATGGCCATCATGATAGGAAGAAGCGATTTGTTGGTGTTGGACGGTGGGAGCCGCTTTCGCGATCATGCCTGCGCAAACGCTGTGCCCTGCGCTGAGCAGGATTGCCAACGCTGTGAAGAGAACAGTTTTAAGAGCGCCAGAAATCACGCCTTGACCAACCTTTCCAGGCCCATTAATTATACCCCCAAAGGGTATATGTCAATAATGGAAAATCATGTCTGATTCAGCCGCCATCATCAAACGATTAAACCGAATAGAAGGCCAAGTTCGCGGCGTTGCCCGCATGGTCGAGGAAGATCGCTACTGCATCGACATTCTGCATCAGGTACAGGCGATCAAATCCGCGTTATCACGCGCGGAAAGTGAAATCCTCAAAAACCACGCCCACCATTGTGTCGCCGAAGCAATCAAGACCGGGAGCGCCAAGGCGCAGCGGGAAAAGTTCTCGGAGCTTGTAGATTTGTTCGAGAAAACAAAACGATAAGGGCGCGTCAAGTAAGGATGCCACAGGAGAAAAATTTGAAATTATCAATTATTGCGCGTCGCGTGAATGATTTGATTGGATGCAATCGAAACCTGTTGCCGAGTGTCGTGTTCTTGGGCGCAATGCTCAGCGTTTCCGCGCAGGCGCATCAAACGTTTCTGCTGCCCGATAAATTCCATTACCCGGATAAGGAAACAGTCAGCGTCGCGCTGACGAGCGCGCTTTCCTTTCCAAATATGGAAAGCGGGCCGGCCGAAGATCGCCTTGCGTTTTTTTCAGTCTCAATCCGCGATAAAGTCGTTGAGAATGTTTCGTTCGAAGAAGGCGACACCGCGTTGACAATGCGTTTCGCGTCCGTTCAGTCCGGCGCGGCTGTCGTGACCATCAGCAGCAAACCGCGGGCTGGCGAGATTCCCCCAGACGACGTCGACATCTATCTTGATGAAATTGAAGCGGACCAAGCGGTCAGGGCGGCGTTTGACGCGCTACCGGGTTCGCCGCCGCTTCAGCGCAGCTATTCTAAGCATGCGAAAGCGTTTTTTTGTATTGAGACCTGCGACGGCGCGTACGATCTCTCATCGCCGGTCGGTCAAAAGCTCGAATTAGTCGCGCCGGCCGTTGGCGAACGATCCTTTCAATTGCTGCTTGATGGTGAACCGCTCGCCGCTAAGCAGGTGACAATTGTTACAGTTGACGGCGAAATGTCCACGGTCACATCCGGTGAGAATGGCATTGTAAAAGTTGGTGATGAGATATCGGGCGTCATAATGATGTCCGCCGTCTGGATCACGCTGCCCGAACAACCGAATGGCGTTTATCATAGCGATTATGCGACACTGACTGTCGACCTTGATCAGCTTCCATAGGCGCAACTCGGTATGGCTGTTCAAAAATGGACTGTGCGCATCCACAAATGGGTTGCGTTGATTGTGGGATTGCAAATCGTGCTCTGGATCGCTGGCGGCTTCGTTATGAGCGCCATCCCGATCGAAGTTGTGCGCGGGGAGCACAAGATATCTCATCACCACGTTGAGCCGTTTGACGTCGCAAAGCTGCGGCCGCTCAGCGACGTGGCTAATGTGATTGAATCGTCGGCGGTAAAATCCGCTGCGCTGGGCGAGATGCTGGGGCGGCCTGTCTGGCGCATCGTCGGGCAAGGCGGCGATTTGGCGATTGTTGATGCTCGTAGCGGCGCCGTATTATCGCCTATCACCGAAGCAACCGCGCGGGCGATCGCCGAACGCGACTACAAAGGCGAGGGGGCGTTTCAGTCAATTGCTTATATTGAATCGCCGCCCAATGAATATAACAAAGCTGGTCCTGTTTGGCGCGTTCAGTTTGACGACCCTGACGCGACGACAATCTACGTCGACCCATCGACAGGGGAGGTGACGGCGCGGCGTTCGCAAACCTGGCGTTTGTTCGATTTCTTCTGGAAACTTCATGTGATGGACTACGACGACGGCGCGGATTTCAATCATCCGTTGCTTATTACGGCTGCTGGCGCCGCGATCTTTGTATCGTTGTCCGGTTTCTTCTTGCTGATCATCAAGATGCGACGGAGTTTTTTGACATGGCGGCGACAACGGAAAAATGTCGCTGAGGCGAATATATAATCAAACGATTGTTTCCCAATTAGATTTCCACTCATGCCGATTGTGCACTCCATCGGCTAACGCCTCCCCTATTGCATAGATTATGCCCGGTTTGAGAATTTTTCGGTCGAGCCAAAAACAGCCGTTTGTAGTGAGCCGGTAGACAATTCGATCCTGGCGGTATTCTCTCATCTCAAGCACTGTTCTATCAATGATCAACGTCGGAGGTGAAATGTCATTAAGAGCACAATGCGCATGCCGATCCGTATCAATCGAATTGGCTAGGGATCCGGTTCGGTGTTTCGTGTGTCATTGCGACTATTGCCAGCGCCTAACCGGTTCCTTCGGAAGTGCTGTTGCGATTTTCCGGGAACAGGACGTTCTGGCAATGTCAGGAGATGGTATTGAGTTTGAGCCTAATATGCCTAAATGGCCGGGGTTAAATAAATATGTTTGTCCAAAGTGCTATTCGAACGTGCATTGGGTGAACCCGAAAGCGTTTCCCGGGATGCGATTAGTGTCTCTCGGATGCCTCGACGATCCATCAGCCTTTAAGCTTGCACGAACAGTGCAGAATCAATATCGGCCAACGTGGTGCCCTCAGCTAGACGCGACCGAAGCGTTTGAAGCGTATCCGGAATAACGCAGTTTGCTCAATTGCTCGTTGATTAATAACCAAAATTCTACTGGCTAAGGCACTGTTTGAGGATGATTAAGAAGCTCACAGCCATAGCAACCGACCGCAGCAGGCAAGAGTATAAAAATGAAAAATACAAAATTTGGACCACAAGGCTGGACGCCCGAACGGCTCGGCTCGCTTGCAGGCAAGACTTATATGATTACAGGTGCCAATGCCGGCGCCGGATTTCAGGCGTCGCGTATCCTTCTGTCGAAGGGCGCAAAGGTGGTGATGCTGAACCGCAACGCCGAAAAATCGGTTGCCGCCATCAACGACCTGAAAGAGGAATTCGGCGTGGGCGCTGATGTGAGTTTTGTCCGCATGGATTTGAGTGAACTGGCATCGGTGCGCAAGGCCGCGGCCGAGGCTCTGGAGATGGCGTCAAACATTGATGCGCTGATCTGCAACGCTGCTATCGCACAGGTGCCGACGCAGAAGTTCACCGTGGATGGTTTCGAGAGTCAACTTGGCACCAATCACTACGGCCATTTCGTTCTGTGCGGACTGCTCTTCAACCGCATCGAAGACTCGAAAGGCAGGATCGTGGTCGTCGCCAGCCTTGGCTACAAACTCGGTATCAGAACCATCCAGTTCGACGACATGAACTGGGACAAAAATTACAGGGCCAACGCCGTTTATAGCCAAAGCAAGCTCGCGCAGATGATGTTTGCCTATGAATTGCAAGATCGGATCAAGGCTGCGAACAAAAACGCGCGCGTGTATGTTTGCCATCCAGGCGCGTCTGCGACGTCGTTGATCAGCACCAGTGGCGGCCCTCTGGCTCGGTTTGCCTGGTGGCTCATGACCAAGACGCCAATGGTTCAATCCGCCGAAAAGGGCGCCCATCCTGAAGTCATGTGCGCAACTGAGAATGGGCTTGAAGAGCGCGCCCTTTACGGCCCTACCGGCCGGCTGGAAGCCGTCGGTCCAGTCGGCAAGGGAACGCTGGAGCCCCACGCCTACGACAAGACGGTTATGGCGAAGCTTTGGGATCGATCAGAGAAAGAAACTGGTTTCAGCTGGGATATTTAAGCCAGGCGTGAAACACGCTTGAAGTTCTGGCGCTACTGCACGCCTTAAAGCCTGCGATGAGGATCGTCCCGAAGTGCGAGAATGCGTGTGGAGCGGAAATAAAAAACGCAACTCTATTGACCAGTGCACTTCACGTTTTGAGGCATGCGGATGGCCTCGGCAGGCTACAATGTGCGACCGAAAATTGTAGACTGCCGCTGGCAATCAGTCACATTCTTTGCATTCCGCGTAAACATGAGATCCAAGCAGAGTTGCGGTGAATTGCGTTGTTCGGCAAATTCAACTACATGAATGATCGGATTGATCAACCCATTTCAGTTTCAATCGCGCGGTTAACGCCGTTGTTTGATCAAGCGAGCGCCGCCGATATTGATGTTGGCGCGTTATTAAACTCGCTTGATCTCGATCCGGACCTGGCTAAAACATCAAGCGGCAAAACCATTTCCTTAGCGGATTACTATCGAATTCAAAATCGGTTGGCGATCTTATTCGGCGATGAAACCTTGCATTTATCATCGCGCCAGCTGCTTCATGGCAGCACGGATTACGTGCTTCAGCATATGGACAATGCGCAAACACTGTTTGATGCGATGCGCGTGATCGCTCGAACCTACAATCTGCTTCATGGCGGCGAGTATAATTCTGCCATAAAACGCCGCGGCTCGATTGATTATGTTATCGACGACCGCGCCTTTACATACGCGCCGGACCTCGAACGTGAGCACCAGTATTTTTCGACCGAAAGCACGTTGATATTTTTGCACTGCATGCTGATGATCATCTCTCCAAAAGCGCAAGACGCAATTAAGGCATTGCAAATTCGGCGTCCGGTTCCCGGCGGGGATTGCGCGCATCTTGGCTATTGGAATGCGCCGATAAAATTCGGCGCCGAAACCTATAAAATTTCTTTTGATCGCGAGGTTGCGTTGTCAGAAATTTTGCTGCCGCCAGCGGAGGCGCTTACGTCAAACGCGTTATATCAAAAGATTGTTGATGTCGTCGCCGGAAAACATGCGCAATATGAGGAAGCGTATTCCATCGCCGCGCGGGTGCGCGACGCTCTATCACGCGGCGTGGTTGAGCAAAGCGAAGTGGCCTCGCAGATGGGCGTCAGCACCGCAACATTGCGTCGGCGATTGCGCTACGAGGGCGCCAGCTTTCGCGACCTCCGGCGGGACGTGCTCAACGAGACGGCAAAGCGACTCCTTTTGGAAGAAAGACCGGTCGCCGAGGTGTCCGAAACCCTCGGATTTTCGGAGTTTCGAGCGTTTAACCGCGCATTCCGAAATTGGAATGGCGAAACGCCAAAAGCTTTTGTCCGCAAATCGCAATAAGCTTACGAGCGCTTTCGGCGCACATTTTCGAACTTATAGATGTATAAATTGAGCGAAATAGTCCACTCGTGGTGAGCCATCCCGTCATTATGCAGGTGCGATCGACCGCCTATTCTTACCTCAAAATCAACCCGCCAACATCGGCGCGCGTAGTATTGGGAGGTGGAAATGGCGACAATTAGGAAATCACGAATATCGAAAGGCGGGCTGAAGGCAGGGCTTTTCGCATTCTGTTCGACGATGTCATTGTCAGCAGGGGGAGGCGCCGTCCTGGCGCAGGACGCAGCGGTGGAGGAATCCTCAAGGGATGTCATTGTCGTGACGTCACGCCGACGTGAAGAGTCCTTACAGGACGTACCGATCGCAGTGTCAGCTTTTAGCGGGGACGAGCTTGACAATCTCGGCGCCGTCGATCTTACGGACATTGAGGCGATCACGCCAAATGTCACGTTGGAAACTTCGCGCAGCACAAACACGACCTTGACAGCGTTTATCCGCGGCGTTGGTCAGCAGGACCCGGTTGCTGGGTTTGAGGCGGGCGTCGGCATCTATATCGATGACATTTATCTCAATCGTCCGCAGGCGGCGCTACTCGATATTTATGATGTCGAACGTATTGAAGTGTTGCGAGGGCCGCAAGGGACCCTTTACGGCCGCAATACGATTGGCGGTGCGGTCAAATACGTTACACGCCGGCTCAGTGATGAACCATACGCGAAACTGCGCCTGACCGGAGGTTCCTACGGACAGTTCGACGCAATCGGAACATTCAACCTGCCGCTGGCGACAGATTCGTCAATGGGCGACCTTCTGCTTGGCGGTTCAGTCGCCTATATGCGCCGAAACGGTTTCGGTGAGAACCTCGTCAACGATCTTGGCAATTATGACAAGGATCTGTTGGCCGGGCGCTTGGCGCTTGAATGGAACCCGTCGAGCGATTTTTCTTTCCGCGTCACAGGCGACTGGACTGATGACAATTCTAACCCAAAGCAGGGTCATCGCCTGTTGCCCACCGCCACGTTTCCCGTTCTCGACAACGTCTACGATACGCGCGCGGGTCTGAACACGCCCGAACAGAGTGTTGTCTCCAAGGGCGTCTCCGGTATAGCCGAATGGCAAGTCAGTGAGAACTTTACGCTGAAGAACATCATCGCGTATCGCGAGGATCGCACTGAATCGCCGATCGATTTTGACAGCCTGCCGATTGTCGACCTCGATGTCCCGGTGATTTATGACAATACGCAGTTCAGCGAAGAGTTTCAGATTATTTATGAAAGCAATCGGTTGAATGGTCTCGTAGGTTTTTACTATCTGGACGCCAACGCGCTGAACGTCTTCGATGTTGTCCTTGACGATCTCGCGGCTTTCCTAAGTTTGCCTGGCCTAAATGCTTTCACATCAAGCGATGTCGATACATCCACATGGTCTATCTTTGGCGACTTCACCTATGATCTGACGGACAACCTATCGGTGTCTGTTGGCGGTCGTTATACAGAAGATGACCGGACGATTGATTTGCTGCGTCAGCGCTATTTCTCCGCCGGTTTCACGCCGGTTTTCGGTGGGCCCGACCGACCGCCGAGCCTTGTTGACGCCGACATCAACGCAACGGCGAACTTCACTGATTTCAGCCCGCGCGCGAGCATCAGCTGGGAGCCGACGGACGAACACACGTTTTATGCGTCTTACTCTCAAGGCTTCAAAGGCGGCAGCTTCGACCCGCGCTGCGGCGCGAATGCAGCGCCCGACCTTGATGGCGACGGGATGACGGGCGCGACCGACGTCGACGATCAGATCGCCTTCTGCCGGTTTGAGCCGGAAGAAATCGACACCTACGAAATCGGCTGGAAGAATAACCTTTTTGACGGGCGCTTCCGCTCCAGCCTTGCGCTCTTCTATTCCGATTACAAAGACGTTCAGGTACCCGGTTCTGTCGGCGTCGATGCGGACATGGACGGCATTGCTGAAACATTCGCTGGCGTGACAACAAACGCAGCCAAGGCGACGATCTACGGGCTGGAATTGGAAGGGCTCGCAACGCTTTCTGAAGACATGATCAAACCGGGCGACTCGCTCAACTGGCAGTTCTCGCTCGGTTATATAGAGCCCGAGTTCGACGAATTTATCGGCCGGACCGGCGCCAACATTGCCGATTCCATCGTTGTCTTCCAAAACACACCGAAAGTTACTGCATTTAATCAGCTGACTTATGCAAAACCGAAGGCGCTTTTTGGGCGCGACGGTGATTTGGGCGTGTACACGTCGGTGTCCTACCGAAGTCTGACACATCAATTCAGCTATCGAATCCCGACGCTTGATCAAGAACAGTTTGCGCTCTTGAACGCTGGTATCTACTGGACGTCCGCGGACGGCGGTCTGAAGCTTTCGGTGCACGGTACGAATCTGACGGACCAGCGATACATTGTCGCCGGTTATGATTTTGTCACCTCAGTGCCGGAACTCGGCAACAATCCGCTCGGGCTTTCTGGTGTGCAGACAGCGTTCTTCGGCGATCCGCGTCGCGTGATGGGGACGATCGAAGTTCAGTTCTAGCGAGACCTCCCTCTCCTGGAATATGAGGCGGCGATCGAGTATTGATCGCCGCCTCTGAACTCCTTCCGATCTTGGGGCAACGCCGTCATGAAGAAAATCCTGTTCGCAATTTTGGCGTTGATGGTCCTCGGTTTAGCTGCGGCTGGCAATTATTACTGGAAGGCGGCAAAAGGCATATCTGCTGCGAGGTTGGAAGCGCAGTACGTCACGCCCGATGATCGGTTTATCAACGTCGCCGGCGCACGCGTACGCATTCGCGAGGAAGGCGATCCGTCCGCGCCGCCAGTGTTGCTTGTTCACGGGTTTACGCACAGCCTTGAGACATGGAATGGCTGGGCGCTACGCCTGAAAGACGAATACCGCGTCATTCGATATGATCTATTAGGGCATGGGCTCACAGGGCCTGATCCGACGGAAAGATATTCGCCGAATGAGCGCGCAGCATTTCTCGGCGAAATCCTGAATGCGCTTGAACTAGAAACGACTGCTATTGCCGGGAATTCACTCGGCGGTCTCGCCGCCTGGCGTTTCGCATCAAATAATCCGGACCGGGTGAAAACGCTAATCCTGATTTCGCCGGGCGCCTATTCGCTCAACGGCGTTAGCGATGAGCCAGCGGATATTCCCGCGGCGATGAAAACCTATCTCCTGACGGCGCCGGAGGCCGGCGTGCGCGCCAGTGCAGAACTGATTTACGGGGACGATTCCAAAATCACCGAGGATCGACTGGCTGCGATGCGAGATATGATTCGCCGCGAAGGAAACGGCGAAGCGCTCATCAAGTCACTTGAGGAGTTTACGTTGCCCGATCCGTCAGCGGCGCTTTCCCGGATTGCCGCGCCGACCCTTATTCTTTGGGGGGAAGACGATATCCTCATTCCCATAGAACAAGGCCGCAAAATCGAGAGCGCGATCCCCAAAGCGCGGCTGATCTCCTATCAGGGCGTTGGCCATGCGGCGCAGGAGGAAGCGCCGGCGCAAACGGTCGCCGATGCAATCGCATTTCTTCGCGAGCATGGCGCAACGACAAAAGACGGCGCTGAATAGATGAGCGACAAGCCGGCCTCGTCTTACTACCGGGCGTATGTGCTCTTTATTTTAGTAGTTGTTTACACATTCAACTTCATCGATAGACAGATCGTTGGCATTCTTGCAGTGCCGATTAAAGCGGAACTCGCACTTTCGGATACGCAGCTGAGCCTGATGGGCGGATTGGCCTTCGCCCTCTTTTATACGTTCCTTGGCATTCCAATCGCGATGCTCGCCGACCGTAAAAGCCGCACCTGGATCATGACGGCGGCGCTCGCTATCTGGAGCGCAATGACGGCAGCCTGTGGATTTGCGCAAAATTTCACGCAGCTTTTTCTGGCGCGGCTAGGCGTTGGCGTCGGCGAAGCGGGCGGCGTCGCGCCCGCATATTCTTTGATTGCCGATTATTTTCCCGCCGAAAAAAGGGCCCGCGCCCTGTCAATTTATTCATTCGGCATTCCGATCGGCTCGGCGCTCGGGATTCTGCTAGGCGGCGTCCTGACGAGCTATCTCAGCTGGCGCGCAGCCTTTATCATTGTTGGTTTGGCCGGGCTCGCGATTGCACCGATTTTCAGGCTGACCATGCGGGAACCCAAACGCGGCGGCCTTGACGGCGCGAACGCAGAGACCAAGCCGGCAAAGGTATCTGAAGTTGCCGCAACGCTGATCCGTAAACCAAGTTTTTGGGGTCTGTCTTTCGGCGCGGCCAGCTCGTCAATGATGGGGTATGGATTGATCTTTTGGCTGCCGTCATTCTTCGTCCGGAGCTATGGTGAAGCGCTGCCCGATTTCTTCGCCTGGATGCCGGCTTTTTTGCTGCCTGCAGATCCTAGTCCCTTGTTATTCGCTTCGTATTTCTACGCAACTATTCTGTTGGTTGGCGGCGTCGCCGGCATTTGGCTTGGCGGCGTCATGGCCGACCGCTACGGCGCCGAGGAAAAAGCCGCTTACGCTCTCGTTCCAGCAGCGGCCTTTCTTACAACGATTCCGTTTTTTGTGGCTGGCGTATTGGCGCCTTCTTTATGGATCGCATTTCCAGCGTTTCTCGTATTGCAGGCGTTGAGTCTTGTGTGGCTGGGGCCGGTTCTTTCCGCCTTTCAGCATCTCGTTCAGCCAAACATGCGCGCAACGGCTTCCGCCATTTTCCTATTTATCAATAACCTGATCGGAATCGGCTTAGGCAATCTCGCGATTGGAGCGATCTCTGACACGCTGAAAACGCAATACGGCGACGAGTCCCTACGATATGCGATCCTGTCCGGCGCGGTTTTTTACGTTATTGCCGCGGCCCTGTTCATCTTCACCGCGCCGCGTTTGAAACGCGATTGGGCGTCGTAGATTAGATCGCCTGGGTTCGATCTTTGTTGCTTGCCAGACAATTAATTTTGCATTTGATAGGGTCGGAAGAACACCCGCAAAAAAACGTAGACTGATGATTTTTTTTCGTTGAAATTGAGACCTTGAAAAGAGTGCTTGGTTGGCGGTTTACAACAATAAAAATTGTGCTGCATTGCAGCAATTTTGTTGCGATGCAGCATAGATTATTATAAGCTATCAGTGGCGGCTTTGCCGCCAGTGCCCAGTATCTGGGCACTTCCTCCCTGACTTGGCCGCGGGCTCTGCCCGCGGTCCTTTTTACGAATAATATTATATCTAGCTGCGCATCATTAGTAAATGTGAGCAATCGCGACCGAAAAGTCGATTGCTCTAAAAGGCCACTGCTTATATCAGCACACGGTATTTTTAGGTTACCGAAGTCAACTTCGGGACTGCAGAAATGAATTAAAGCATTTTCAAAGCGCTGGCGTCCCTTCGAGGAAACGCGCCCGGTTTTCTTTTGTCCGACGGCGCACATCAGCAACGGCGCGCTCTTCGGCAACGTCCAGCATCGATCCGATAATACACTTAAAATGCGTGCGCATGGCGTTGCGGGCCAATTCCGGATCGCGTTTGCGCAACGCTATTGAAATAGCACGATGCTCGTTAAGACGCTCTTGTGAATGCGGTTTCCGAATTGACTCATGGGCCGATCGGATATCGGATATTTCCGAGCGATACCGCCAAAGCTGCTTGATGGTTTCAATCATAGCTTTGTTTCTGCTCGCCGAAGCGATCTGAAAATGAAAGTCACGGTCGGTGTCGAAATCGTGCTGATCTGGAGCAGATGTTTCGTCCGCCATGCAGTCAACGATCCTGTCCAGCTTGTCCAGTTCAACATCGGTGATCGCGGTTGCTGCAAGAGCTGCGGCTTCGGCCTCAATCGCCGCCCGAGCTTCAGTAAGCTCGCATGCGCCAATAGCGGGGCGCGCAGGCTCTGACGAATTCATAACATAGACCCCCGAACCAATACACGGATATCAACAAGGCCAACCGCTTCAAGCGCGATCTCTGCTTCACGAATTGTCACGCGGCTGACGCCAAGTTTCTCCGCTAGGTCACGCTCTGCTGGCAGTCGGCTGCCGGGTGGGAACATTCCTTCGCTGATTAATTCTCGGAGCTGCTTTGCAACCGAAAAGTATAGCCGTTTGTCATTCATTTTCTCGCACTCTGTCTTACTGAAATCATTGATTGTCTAAAATTCTCTACTGCGCCCACACGTTGATTTATTCACTCCGCGTATCCGGAATAAGGAAACGCACATTTGACGATGTGCGTTTCCAATTTTCACAATGATAGAAACAAGACTGCGCCGCGCTCTCAGCGCGAAGCGATAATCATTTTTTGTTCGACGGCTTCATCAAGTTTGGCTTCAGCGACTTTGGTCGTTGCGCGTATGCATCCGCGAGTTTTCGCAGCGGAACCATATTCGCCTCGATATTCAGCGCGGCACTCTTTTTCGGCAGCCGTTTTGATCTCCTCGCGAATTTCCTCGACATAAGAAGGATCGCCGAGTTGATCGTGATCAAACCGAACCGCCGTACCGGCCAAGGCCGATCCGGAAAGCAATGCGGATGCTGCGGTTGCGAATAAAGATAGTCGGGTCATTTCTGTCTCCATAACAAGAGGTTAAGAATGATCCGAGCACTTCCCCGTAGTTGGTGCGCAATTATTTGCTGCGCTGCAACATTGGTAGCACGGCCCAGCAATGAATGCAATAGTGAATGTTTCAGTTAATGTTCAGTCTGCCGGGTGGAAGCTTTGTATTCCCTGGAGGCTCTTCTTAGGAAACTTAACGATCCCGCTGCGCTTCATGGACCGCAGAAACGTCTTCCGAAAGTGCACTTTAGGCGGACTAAAACCGCCGAGCCGTGACCGCTTCGTGCGCGAAGCAGATAATTCAAAATCGGTTCAATCTCGACTTGTTTCCAAATTGCTTTTTGCCGGCGTTGTGAAATGCCGATGTCTTCATAACATTTTGAAAATTATTGAGAAAATGGTGAGCCCTGAAGGATTCGAACCTTCGACCTACTGATTAAAAGTCAGTTGCTCTACCGACTGAGCTAAGGGCCCGACACATTCATTACAGCGTTCAAGACGATTGCGTCCGGTCCGCTGGAAGCGCCGGAACATAGGGGCGGGCATGGCGCGGGTCAACCGGATTGCGGCTGGAATATTACACCAATGTTTCGCCGGATTCGCGTTTAAAATCGTCGATGTAGGCGACCAATTTCCCGGCCGCAATCGCTTCGCGAAGCGCCGCCATAAGCGATTGATAATAGTGAAGATTGTGCCAGGTAAGGAGCATGGGCCCCAGATATTCGCCAGTCCGGAACAAGTGGTGAAGGTACGCCTTTGAATAGTCTCGGCTCGCCGGGCAAACGCTTGTTGGATCAAGCGGCGCATTATCGTCGGCGAATCGCGCGTTTTTGATGTTGACGGCGCCTTCGCGCGTCCAGGCCTGGCCATGGCGACCGGAACGCGTTGGCGCAACGCAATCAAACATGTCGATGCCGCGTGCGACCGCACCGACTATATCCGCCGGCTTGCCGACGCCCATCAGGTATCGCGGTTTGTCGCTCGGCATCTCCGGTGTCGTAAAGTCGAGCACGCGAAACATCTCCTCGCGCCCTTCGCCAACAGCAAGGCCGCCGACGGCGAAGCCGTGAAAGTCTATTTCTTTCAGCCTGGTGAGACTCTCCAGCCGAAGGTCTTCAAAATTCGCGCCCTGGACGATGCCGAAAAGCGCCTGGCCTTCACTGGCGTGGTTTTGGAACGCCTTCTTTGACCGCTCCGCCCAACGAATAGAGAGCAACATGGAATCGCGCGCATCGTCATGGGCAATGGGTATCGCTGGGCATTCATCAAGTTGCATTTGAATATCTGCGCCGAGGAGCGATTGAATCTCAATAGAGCGCTCCGGCGTCAGCATGTGTTTTGAGCCGTCAATGTGCGACTGAAAGGAAACGCCTTCCTGTGTCAGCTTGCGCAGTTTCGACAGCGACATCACCTGAAATCCGCCGCTATCAGTAAGGATTGGACGCGGCCAATTCATGAATTTATGCAAACCGCCAAGCGCCGCGACTCGCTCTGCCGTGGGGCGCAGCATCAGATGATAAGTGTTGCCAAGAACGATATCGGCGCCGGTTGCGCGCACATGTTCGGGCAACATTGCCTTTACCGTACCCGCGGTGCCGACTGGCATAAAGGCCGGCGTTCGGATTTCACCGCGCGGCGTTGAGATCACACCGGTCCGTGCGGCGCCGTCAATTGCATTGAGGGTATAGGAAAATGTGTTCAATGCATGCGGCTCCCGTTGGGGACTTCGCGTTCCGGCGCCATTAAAACAATCGCGCCTTTGCTATCCGAAAATCCCAGCACCAAAACTTCTGACATGAAATCTGCGATTTGGCGCGGCGGGAAGTTTACGACCGCCGCGACCTGCCGTCCCATCAGAGCGTCGCGGTTATAATGCACCGTGATTTGCGCCGATGATTTTTTAACGCCGATCTCTGAACCAAAATCGACCCACAGTTTCCAGGCGGGCTTGCGCGCTTTTTCAAACGGCTGAACGTCGACGACTGTGCCGACACGGATGTCGACTTTTTGAAAATCATCAAACGAAATTTCACTCATCAGATCGCATCCGCCATTTCTTGTATTTTCATTACCGTATTCCAGTTGCGTGAGGTGTTCTGTACCTTCAAAATTCGATCCGCTTTGGCTGCGATTTTGGATTCACGATACCCCTTTGGCGTATGGAGATACAAAACACCTTTTCCGAACGCGAATTCTTCCGCGGCAGTTTTGATTTCATTGAATTGGTCTCCTGCGTCCGCAGCCGGCTTTTCCGTTAGAAAAAAGAAATGCACAAATTTAGGCGTTTTTTCGGCGGCTTTTTTGAATGGGCATTTCTCAATTGTCTTTTTAAAGGTTGCTGTCGTCATGATATGTACCGGGATATTAAGGCCGAAAGATTCCTTAATCGCGGCAGAAATTTCTTTGGCGCAAGCGTCCCCTCGATAAATAATGTTGCCACTTTGGATATAGGTGCAGACATCCTCGCAGCCGATTTTTTTAAGCGCCGCCGCCAAGTCTTTCATCGGCAATTTGTTATTGCCGCCGACATTCACGCCGCGTAGAAGCGCGATTTTGGCGCTCATTTTAATCGCTCCAATAAACAAGCGTCGCCGTAGGAATAAAACCGATAGTTGTTTTCTATTGCGTGGGCATAAGCTGCTTTCATGGCGTCTGTTCCGGCAAAGGCGCAGACCAGCATGAACAATGTCGAGCGCGGTAGGTGGAAATTTGTCAACAATATATCGGCGGTTTCAAATTTATAGCCGGGTGTGATGAAAATGTCCGTTTCTTGCGCAAACGGACGAACGCCGTTTTCGTCCGATGCAGATTCCAGGAGCCGCAGCGACGTCGTCCCGACGGCGACGATGCGGCCGCCATTCTCTCGCGTCCGATTGATGCGTGCGGCCTGTTCCTCGGTGATCTCGCCCCATTCTGAATGCATGACATGATCTTTGGTGTCGTCGACACTGACGGGCAGGAAAGTCCCGGCGCCGACGTGGAGGGTGATGGTCTCGAAGCCGATGCCGCGTTCGCGCAGCAGCGCCAATAACTCGCCTGTGAAATGCAATCCCGCTGTGGGCGCCGCGACCGAACCAGATTCTTTCGCGTAGACCGTTTGATAGTCATCAAGGTCGCCGGCGTTGGCCGCGCGTTTGCGCGCGATATAGGGCGGCAAAGGCGCGACGCCGTATTCGGCGAGGGCGGCGTCAAATTCACCGCGTTCACGATCAAAGCGGAGCAAACATTCTGCGCCGTCACGGGTCTCAACTTTTGCATGAAGTATCGGTCCAAAATCTATCACGTCGCCGGGGCGTACGCGTTTTGCAGGACGGACAAAAGCGCGCCAGCGGATCAAATCGCGCGTCGGTTGTTCAACAAATTTGTGCAGCGTCACATCAATGGCAACATCGCCGCCGCCGCTGCGCGCTTGCCGCGAACCGAACAGTTGGGCCGGGATGACCTTGGTGTCATTGAGGACGAGAAGATCGCCCGGGTTCAATAAATCCGGTAGATCGCGGATCGCTGCGTCCGTCCGCGCATCGCCGCGAATGTGGAGCATTCGCGCAGCATCGCGCGGCGACGCAGGCTCAAGGGCGATCCGCTCTTCCGGCAAGTGAAAATCAAAGTCATCAACGCGCATGGCGCGACGGACCCTAGAGCAACATCGCTAAAACCTGAACCGCTCAGTTGCTCCAGTTTTCTGTTTTTGCGCATTTTCTTAACGGCGAACCGGCTTCCACTTCGCCAGAAAATGCGCGGGCGGATACGTAATACAAATCAAATGGAATAAGTCTCATAGTAGAAACTCTGGTCCATCGTCTGACCGGGATTTTGTTCCGCGCATTCCCCGACGGGTTTCGCTGGAACACCGGCGACAGTGCAGTGAGGCTTCACATCTTTTAGAACAACGCTGCCCGCTGCAACTTTGGCGCCTTCACCGACTTCTATATTGCCGAGAACTTTGGCGCCGACGCTGACCAGCGCGCCGCGTCGAATTTTCGGATGGCGGTCTCCGGTTTCCTTACCCGTGCCGCCGAGCGTTACATTCTGTAGAATTGATACATCGTCTTCAACAACTGCGGTCTCACCAATGACGATGCCGGTTGCGTGGTCAAAGAATACCCCTTTGCCGATTTTCGTCGCCGGGTGAATATCAACGGAGAAAAGCTCCGATATTCGGCTTTGCAGATAAAGCGCGAGGGATTCACGGTCATGGCGCCAGAGCCAGCCGCCGACGCGCTGCGCCTGCAATGCGAGATATCCTTTGAAATATAAAAAAGGTTGCATATATTCATGGCAAGCCGGATCGCGATCAAAGACCGCGCGCAAATCATATAGCGCGGCATCGACGATTTCTGGCGCATTGGCGAAAGCGCCGGCGCAGGTCTCCCGCCACAACATGGTGTTCATCTCGCCGTCGGCGAGTTTTTGCGCCAGCCTATAGGAGAGGGCGCTTTCAAATGTTTCATGGTTCAAGATTGTTGCATGAAGCAAACTTGCAAGTGCGGGTTCTTTCGCCGCTGCCGTCGCAGCTTCAACGCGCATGCGCGACCAGGTCTGGTCGCTGTTCAATTCTACGACGTTTGATTGTTCCGGATTTGAATTCGCCATTGTCTCACCGTCGCTTCAGGCTTTCGTCGCCTCAATTATTATGGACGAAATAGGCGCTGGCAATTCACCGCGCAAGGCCTTCGCCGAGGCCATTAATACCATCATAATCGTTAAACTGTCGGAAATTTCGCCAGTCATGACATTGTGATAAACGTCCTTTAGCGGAACTTTCTTGACGTCCAGCAATTCTGATGGTTCCGGCGCAGATTGTCCATGGTGCAACCCATAGGCGAGAAAGCAAATTGCGCGTTCATCCGTAACTGAATTTGAGACGTCAAAGCGCGTTAGCTCGATCCAGTTTTCCGCGGATACCCCGGTCTCTTCACGCAATTCCCGCTTTGCAGATTCAAGCGGCGAGTCGTCAACTAGACCGCCGCCTTCTGGCAATTCCCAGCTGTATTTCTCGGACGGAAATCGATGCTGTCCAACAAGCCAGGTTTCACCCCGCTCAGTAATTGGAAGGACGCCAATGGCGATATTCTTGAACGAGACAACGCCATATTCACCGTCCGACCCATCCGGGTGCAGAACATCATGATCGGTGACGCGAATCCATGGGTTTTCAAATGTGAGTCTACTAGATCGCACGACCCAGGGACCGTTTTTGGTTTCTTCAGACACGTGCGTTTATTCTGCGGACTTCTCGCGAATTGGCATAGGAAGCTGACAAACATCAACATAGTCAGGCCGGAAATAGAAAAACTCGCTCGGACGGTTGCGGCGAGATTCTACATAGCGTGCGAATGACGGACTTGCTGAGTCCAATATTTGGTAATCACTACGGTCTTCGGCTGAAACGTCCGCGGCGACTTTCACCGAAATGATGGTTTCGCCAATATCGTCGTCTTCGGATTCCGGCGGCGCCACTCGGCGCAGCGCGTGAATGTGTTCCATGCCCGCGATAACGCGGCCGAAGACCGACAAATTGCGATCTAGGTAGCGCTGCGGCTGCATGGTGATATAAAATTCCGTGCTGGCGCTGTCGCGCTCATTGTTCCGCCCAAACGCGAATGCGCCGGTGCAGTGCAGATGCCAGACGGTTTCGCCATCTGCACTGACGGCAGACGGGATCGTATCAATGTAGCCGACTTGCCCGCTGGCATATCCATCTGCATCTTTGATGGGCGTGAAGCGAATATCATCGCGCATGGGCTCGTCAAATTCTGCTTGTAAACTCTCTTTTGCGGATTTGATTTCGCCCGCCTCAAACGGGTCGCCGCCTTGAGCTACAAAGCCTTCGATCACCCGGTAGAAGGATAGCCCGTCATAGAAGCCTTCGCGAGCGAGGGCTTTCACCTGCGCCACATGATTGGGCGCGAGCTGTGGTGAGAGTTCGATGACGACGCGGCCAGATGCGAGCTCAAAATAAAGCGTATTCTCCGGCTCAATGGTGCGCCATTCCGACGGCGCAGCATTGGCGAGAATTTCGCCGGGCGTCGGCGCTGCAATTGCAGGCGACGCCGCAGCTTCGTCGGTCGAATCCGTTGCGCCGGCTGGTTCATCTGCGGCAGGCGCATCCTGCGAACAGGCGCCGAGTGCGAATGCAGCGATAGAGATTAAATTTCGCATTTTCGTTCCTTTCATCCGCGGCCGCGATAGGCAGGGATATCTTGTGACGGCAGCCAAAGCCCCTTCGGCGGCTCGGCTGTTTGATAGAATACATCGATCGGAATGCCGCCGCGCGGATACCAATATCCGCCAATGCGCAGCCACGTTGGTTTCGCTGCGGCAATAATTTTTTTGGCAATCGCGAGCGTACAATCTTCATGAAAAGCGCCGTGATCGCGAAAGGCCGTAAAATAAAGTTTTAGAGATTTCGATTCGACGATGTGTTTTGCGGGCGCATAATCGACAACGATATGAGCAAAATCGGGTTGCCCGGTGACCGGACAAATCGAGGTGAATTCCGGCGCGGTAAAACGCGCATTGTATAAAATGCCGGGATGAGGGTTTGGCGCGGTCTCCAATACAGCCTCGTCCGGCGACGCCGCCGGCGCCGCATCAGCGCCAAGCTGGGTCAGCGCCTTTCGCGGCGCCCGCGCCCTCGTTGATTTTTTCATATTTTTTTTTGCCATGGAAGTCCTCGTCGATGCGCTGCGCGAGCGGTCAGTCGACCGCCCGGCTGTCGCCTTTTAGTCCGGCCCGTGGCGCAGCGCAAAGCCGCAGAAAACGGCAGTGAAAGGCCGTAGACAAACCCTTCATTCTTAGCCTATAAGCCGCGTCTCGCCTCACCGGGCGAACGCCCGGCGGGGTAAAGCGAGGCCACAAGTCGGCCCGCCAATATCGCGTAAGTGGGCCCAGGTAGCTCAGTTGGTAGAGCAGCGGACTGAAAATCCGCGTGTCGGTGGTTCAAATCCGCCCCTGGGCACCATTACTCCTCTGAATTTCTTTGCTTTTTATCCTAAATTGAGTTGCGCCGCTTACGCGTCGAAACTTGCGCTTTTGACGAGGGCGAATACTGATTGTCCGATGTCCAGGCCGAGATCATTAATTGCCGCCCGCGTGACCTGAGCGCTTATTTGGGATCCCGAACAATCAAGGGTCACGATTGAAAATGGTGAGTTGGCGCCGCATTCAAATTTCGCAATTGTCGCCGGCAGCACATTGCGAATGCTGATGGCGTCGGGACATGTCTTTGAGATCGCAACGTCGCGGGCGCCGACTCGGATGACCACTTTATCGCCAATAGATTGTTTTTTGTTCATCGGCATTGAAATTTCGCCGCCGCCAATAGCGACGGTCGTCAATTGGTATGCTGCGTCATGGGCTGAAACTACGCCCTGCAAGAGCGCAAATTTTTCGTCACTTTCGGTGACTGCCCCATATTCGTTTAAGACTTCGGCGGTCGCGCCAATCGCCCGCGCGCGACCATCTCGCAGGATCAATGTTCGATCGGCCAGGCGCGTGATTTCTGCAATATTGTGGCTGACATAAATCACCGGCAGATCGAAGCGTTCGGATATGTCGTCGAGATAGGGAAGAATTTCCGCCTTGCGGTTGCGATCCAGTGCAGACAGCGGTTCATCCAGCAATAACAGTTTCGGCCGCGATAATAACGTTCGTGCGATGGCGACCCGTTGGCGCTCGCCGCCGGAAAGCGCACGAGGATCGCGGGAAAGCAATGAGGATAAATCGAACGCGCTGACAACATTATCGAAGCGAATTTGCGAAGCGTCACCGGCGCTTCGTTTGTCTGCATAATGCAGGTTCTTCTCAACCGATAAATGCGGAAAAAGGCGGCCGTCCTGAAAAACGACGCCGGCGCCGCGTTGATGCGGCGGGATGAATATGTTCGTTTGGGTATCGCACCAAATATCGTCGCGCCAAACGATGCGGCCCTTATCTGGCCGCGATAGGCCGGCGATCAGCCGGATCAGGGTCGACTTTCCCGCACCGGACGGTCCGAAAATAGCCGTGCACCCGTCCAACGGAAAGGATTCCGATATGTCGATGTCAAAATCGGTGAAGGCAATTTTCGCATTTATGTCGATACGATTATCCGACACGGATTGGATACCGACGGTTCGCTGCATAGACTGAGAAGAGCACGCTAAAGGAAATGATAAGCAGAATTGCCGACAGCGCATGTGCCTGCGCATAATTCAGAGTTTCGACGTGGTCATAAATTGCGATGGAAACAACACGAGTCTCGCCGGGAATATTACCGCCGACCATCAGAACGACGCCAAATTCGCCAAGCGTGTGCGCAAAACTCAATACCCCCGCTGTCAGAAAGCCTCGCGTTGACAGCGGCGCCGCAACTGAAAAAAACCTGTCAATGGCGCGAGCACGAAGGCTTGCCGCGGCTTCGAGAATCTCATCACCGACATTTTCAAACGCCGATTGCAACGGTTGCACGGCGAAAGGCAGCGAGTAAATCACTGACGCGATGACGAGGCCGATAAATGAAAAGGTGAGGGTATCGCCAGTTACGCTCAACCAAAATCCTCCAATAAGTGATGACGGGTTGAACGCGAGCAGGAGATAAAACCCGAGGACAGTCGGCGGCAATACAAGCGGAAGCGCCACGATGGCTTCGAGCACAGGCTTTGCATTCGATTTTGTTCGTGCAAGCCACCACGCGATCGGCGTCGAAATGACAAGCAGGATTGCGGTGACAATCAAGGCGAGACGGAACGTCAACCAAAGGGCGGAAAGGTCAGGCGCCATCAATCGATCTCGTAACCGGATTGGGCGATAATTGCCTTGGCTTCGTCAGTTTTGAGGAATTCCATAAAGGCGATTGCGGTTTTGTTGTCGCTTCCGCGTTTTAACAAAACGGCGTCCTGTCGCACAGGGTCGTATTGTTCTTGCAGCGGCGTCCAATAGGCGCCGCGTTCATCTTCAGGCAGTTGAAGAATTTGCGTCAACGCCACGAATCCTAAATCTGCAGCGCCAGTTTGTACGAATGCAAAAGATTGCGCAATATTTTCGCCATAAGCAAATCGCTCTCTGGTTTCTATAATGCCCAGCGCATCAAGGATCTGCTGCGCTGCGCGGCCATAAGGCGCCAGCCGCGGATTGGCGATGGTCAGTCTTCGGAATTCACCGCTGCGAATTCGTTCCGGCCCAACAGCATTTCCTCGCGGGTCCCAAAGAACGATTTGACCAATTGCATAGGTAAACCGCGAACCGGCGACGCCAACAGAGTTTGCTTCTAACAGCTCCGGGCGCTTTGCATCCGCGGACAGGAAAATATCAAACGGCGCGCCATTGACGATTTGGGCATAAAGTTTGCCCGTCGAACCGGAAGATACAACAATTTCGTGGTTTGAGTTTTCTTCAAACGCCGCCTCCAATTTCTGCATTGTCGAATTGAAATTTGATGCGACGCCGATATGCGCCGGTTGTTGTGCGACTGCGACGAACGGCGCCCAGACAATGAGCAGCGCAAGTGCGGCTGCAGAACGGCATCGAAAGTATAAGAATGTTGCGCGGAGCATAATACTTTCTAGCTAAAATATTCCGAAAATAAAATGCGGTTGGCCGCAGCACTTCCAATCGCGCGCCTTGCAATGATCAGCGCATGCCATAAATACTGCTTTGAAGCATTGCCTGGAGAAGACATGACAACTGATCTGCCCGCGCTTTCGTCTGAAGATCGCGACAAGCTGGACGCCGCAAGTTTTCGCCGACTCTTAGCGCATCTTGACGAAAATACGGATGTGCAGAATATCGATCTCATGATCCTCGCCGGATTTTGTCGCAACTGCCTTTCCAAGTGGTATAAAGCTGAGGCTGATGCACTTGGCGTAGACGTGACCGATGATTATGCACGCCGCCGGGTTTACGGGATGGATTACGGGGAATGGAAAGAAAAATACCAAAAACCTGCAACCCAGGAACAGCTGGATGCGATGAAAGCCCGCCAAGCGGAAAAATAGTCAACTTTTTAGTGGACGCGGAAAACGCTGATTAGTTTGAAACGAGCTGCGCGTCGGCAGACTGGTTTTTGCGGCCATAATAAGCAAGCAGTTTCGGAAACAAGACCCAGGTTATAATCAGGCACGCCGTGAAGCCGATCAGCGCAAGCATTCCCATGCCGCGCAATCCCCCCATGGATGCCGTAATCAATCCGCCAAAACCGATGAGCGTCGTCATCGTCGTCAATACAGCCGCGCGCCCGGTTGAGTTCATGACTTGCGCTATATTGGCGTTTTCGCCTTCCTGTTTGTAGCGATGATAGATGTGGATCGCATTATCGACCGCTATGCCAATCAATGACGGCAGGATCACCATATTCATAATTGATAGCGGCAAGCCGGTAAGTCCCATCATACCGACGGTTACAAGCATCCCGACGATTGGCGGGAACAGGATGATCGCAGACGCGCGAAGATCACGGGTGAAGAAGAATACCAGCAGCATCGTTGTCAGCGAAACCAGCAATATCGCCTTGACTGCATCAGCCTTCATCAACGCCATCATTTCAACGAATACGAAAGCTTCGGAGGCCGACGCGTATTCTTTGCCGTCAACAGTGAAGACCGCCACATCATCGTAAAATTGCTGCGCGAATTTGTTGTCGCTCATGCTAAATAAATTGTAGATGTAGATCAGAAAACCGGGCTCTCCATCTTCGCCGAGATAGGTGCGTTGCAAGGCGCCCGGCAAATCAGCCAAATTTAGCGTATCGATGTCGAGATATTGCTTTGCGGCCTCGTAGAGTTCGCTGTCCACATGCCGCAGCTCGTTGGCGCGGATGTCAAGCCGGCGAATAATCTCTAGGCGCGTATCTTGAATGTCTGGCGGCGGTACAAAATCGAGAACGCTCGATGTTTTTTCGATGGTCGGTGTTTGTTGGTCGGTTTTGATTTTCTCAGAGAAATATTCCCGAACGGCCCGCAGTTCTTCAACCGTATCGACGGAGAGGATCGCGCGATCGTGGCGGCTTCCAAATACCTTGTTGACTTCATTGGTCGCCCAAATCAGCGTATCTGGTTTGCTCGCTTCAAGCTTTTTGAAATTCCGCTCGAACGATAGATTGAAGGCAAATAAACAGACAAAGGCGATAACGCCCATGGTGATCGCGGCGCTATATTTGTATTCCGTAAATGCTGAAACCAAGGGAATGCGCGCGGGTTCCGCCTTCCGAGAATGCGCTTCTTTCCAGATCATTTGCGGCCGGAACCGCTCCATCACAACAAGTAAGGCGGGGAACACTGAATACATGGTGACTAGAATTAATAAGATTCCCGTTCCGGCGATGAAACCGAATTCTGAGAATGCGCGAAACGATGTCAGCGTGAGCGACAAAAATGCGAACGACGTTGTAAACGCCGCGATGGCGGAAGCTGCGCCAGTCTCTAGAACTATGGTTTCGATGGCGTTGTTTGACGCGGCGCCATTCGCGCGCTCCTCGCGATAGCGGCTGAAATTGTGGATGCCGAAATCAATCCCCAAACCGAACAGGATCAGGACCAAAAATATCGTGATGAGATTAAGCCCGCCGATAACAATTGCGGTAAGCCCGAGTGTCCATAATAGGCCAAGGCTAAGGGGCACAATGATGAGCGGCACCGCAATGACACTGCGGAAACTCAAGCCAATGAGCAACGCGATCAAGGTGATCGCGGAGGCGAGCCCGACGCCAAGATCGCTGATGACGGCGTTGAATTGCGCCACCTTGTTGGCGATCCGGCCCGCAACGCCGGCTTCAACGCCGTGTTCTTCCGGCGAATTCTCGATCAGCGCAATTCGCCGGGCGTCATCAACCAATCGTTTGGATGCAGCAAGACCCTCGTAACCCGGTTTTGGCCAAACTACCAAAACCGCGACACCGCCATTAGCAGCAGTGAATAAGCGTTCTTTCTCCGGCGGTTCTCGCAATGAGGTGGTCAGGTCATCGATGCGATCCTGATTGACGGGCTGTTTTGAACTAACCGCAATGTCGCCTTCTCGGAGGGTAACGGAAACGTCTGCTCCAACCGCCTCCGAAAGGCGTCGCGCGAGATAAACCGGCAGCGCATCTTCGACCTCTTTTTCAAGATCCAGTAGTTCATCCGTATCCAGCATAAGAAGCTTATGCTGCATTAGTAATTCGATATCTTCCGAGAATTGGCTGTAATCGACCCAGTCGAGCTTGTCGATTTCCGGCTTTATCATCTTCAAATAGTCCAGCGCCTTATCTGGGTTATCCGATTTTGTTACAATCTGCACCGACGCAAAGCTGCCGGTTTTCTCCAGGACCTCATTCAGGGTTTGAACGCTTCGAGCATTTTCCGGCATGAGTTCTTCAAGGCGCGTCGAAACCGAAAGCGTTGACATGGAATAGAATGCGAGCACGGTGATAACCGCAGCACAAACCAGTATCGCTATGGCGCGTTCGTGGAGCAGCGCCGCCCAGCGCTTGGCATATTTAGGTATCGAAATCATCGGGCGACGGTCTCGTAATTCGAGCGCAAGAGGTTCACGCGAATGAATGGCTTGGTAATGCCCTTACGCTGGCGTGACGCACACGCGCAAAACAATTTCTCGTTGGCGGAGGTCAGAGCAAGCGCCTTTATCAGAACAAAAATTAACAGCAACGCCTCAGATGAAGGCGACGGTTATATAGGGCGCAATCCGCCAGTCCGCAAACCGGTAAATCACATAAAATCCGGCTGGTGCGGCAGATGGGTCCTTTGGTGCGTTGTGGACAGCTTATTGCGCCGTTTAAGACTGAAAATATCGGGATATGTGCTCCAGATCTCGGGGGCAAAGATTTAGATCGGCAATTTGTGCGCTATTTTCCGACGTCTTTGCCGGCGCGCAGGCCCGCCGGGCAATGGACTTTAGCCGGTTGGTTAACTCGCGGCGCCGCATCGATCCCGAAAGGCTGACCAGCACAGCGCATTCGCTTAATATCGAATTCACGGCTTGCGCCGATAATCCTATACAATAATAAATTGGAAGAAATCGCGCGGCATTTTAAGATGACATCACCTTATAAGCGAGGAGACCCGATTGCGGTGCTGGGAATGTCCGGCGTCGGCAAAACGCGAATTTCGTCGATGTTGCGTCATGACGCCGGCTGGTTTCACTATTCCGCCGATTATCGCATCGGAACGCGCTACCTTGATGAGGCTATAGCCGATAATTTTAAGCGCGAGGCAATGAAATCGCCATTGCTTCGCGAAATGTTGATGTTGGATTCTATCTATATCTCGTCAAACATAACGTTTGAGAATTTGAGCCCGCTATCGGCATTTCTGGGCAAGCCAGGCGATCGGGCAAAGGGCGGTATTGCATTTGACGAATATATTCGCCGCCAGCGCGCCCATCGCGAGGCGGAGTGGAACGCTATGCTGGATACGGCGACGTTCATCGAAAAGGCAAAGTCAATTTATGGATATGACAAATTCATCTGCGATACGAGCGGCTCAATATGCGAAATTGTTGATCCGGATGATCGCGATGATGAGGTCTTAAAGTTGCTTTCCGCCCATTGCCTCATTGTCTACATTGAGGGCGGTGATGACCATGCAGCGGCGTTAAAAACGCGCTTCGATCGCGATCCAAAACCGATGTACTATAATGAAGACTTCCTGCGCGCGCGCTGGCGGGAATATCTCGCCGCAAAGGGCGCCGCGGAAAATGAGGTTGATCCCGACGCTTTTATTCGCTGGGGGTTTGAAAAGCTGATCGACTGGCGTCGCCCGCGCTATAAGGCGATTGCTGACAATTGGGGCGTCTCTATTTCAGCGAGAGATATCGAAACGGCGACGAGACCCGATGCATTTCTGGACCTTGTTGATCGGGCTGTCGCCGCCAAAAAAAATAAGACTACCGGACCTTAATCCCGACTGATCGAGATTTTTTTGCGCCGCGATTCCAGTTCCGGCGGCTTCCTTAGGCGCAATTTGAGTACGCCGTTCTTGAATTTTGCATTGATCTCGTCCGGATCGACATCGAACGGCAGTGACATCGAACGATGAAATGACGAAACGCCGCGCGATACAAAGTCTCCGTCTTGATCCGTTTTTTCGTAATTTTTCTTTCCCTGAATGGTCAGAACATTGTCAACCAGTTCAACATCGATGTCGTCTTCGTCGACGCCAGGAAGTTCGGCTTCGATTTCGAACGCCTTGCCCTTGTCATGAATATCAATATGGATCGGGCGTGATGCGTCGCGATCGCCGGTGAAATAGGACGGGGCGCCGAAATCATCGAAGAAATCATCGAACAGACGGTTCATTTCATGATGGAATTGCACGAATGGATCCGCCCGGTCGCTTTCGCGAAGCGTGGGTGCATTTCGTGATCTGTTAAAAAGCGTAAGGGGTCGGAACATGACATTGCCTCCTACTGCGTAGTTAATACGAAACAATGTCAATCGGTCGCCAATGATGACGCCCGTTGACGCGCAGGAGATAGGTGTAAATTTTTATCCTTCAAGAGCGCCGTGATGAATTTTTTATTTCAACAGCGCGTCCTGCGTTTCTTTCTTCCACCCGATGAAAACGTCGCCGCCCAGTTGAACCACCGGTCGCTTGATCAATGTTGGATGGTCCGCCATCAGACGCACTGCTTGGCTATGGTCGACGTTGTCTTTTTCATCGGCGGGCAATTGCCGCCAGGTCGTCGACGCCCTGTTTAGAAGCTTCTCCCAGCCGACGGCTTTTGCCCAATCCATGACTTGACGTTTTGAAACGCCGTCGTCTCGGACGTCAAGAAAATCATAATTCACGCCAGCGGCATCCAATTGTTTCATTGCCTTCCGGCAGGTGTCGCAATTTTTCAGACCGTAAAGTTTCATCGTTTATCCTTCGGTCGTCAGGCGCAATCCAATGGCGCCGACCAGGATCAAACCGATAAAAATGTATTGGGTTAGTTCCAGGCGTTGATTGAAGGCGACGAGCCCAACGAGTGTCACAGCGACGATCCCGACGCCAGCCCAGATTGCGTAGGCGATGCCAACAGGAATTGCTTTCAATGCCGGCGCAAGAAAGACGAGCGACGCGGTGTAAAATCCAATGGCGGCGAGCCCGATCATCGGCTTTTCGAAATCGCTGGATTCTTTCAGGAGCGATGTGCCAATGACTTCCAGTACAATCGCCGTCAGAAGAGAGAGCCATGCCGTCATTGCGCAACCTGCAAGCGTAGATAATTCAGCAAATCTGTGCGCGTGATAAGGCCTTCAAACTCGCCGCCTTTGACGACGACCGCCACATAGCCTTTGGTGAACACTGGCAGCAGGTCTTCGATTGGCCGCGTGGCTTCGAGAGTCTCGACGCGGTAAGTCATGGCGGATTTAACCGGATCGCCCCATTTGTCGTGATTGCGAACGACGGCGAACAGCAAATCTTCTTCATCAAGCAAGCCTTGGACCTCGCCTTCGTCGCCGAGCACCGGAAGTTGCGAGATGTCATAGAGTTTCATTTTGCCATAGGCCTGCATCAGCGTGTCGTCAGGCTTGACAGTGACGGTTGCGCGTTCGGAATGGCGGCGGGTGATGAGATCGGTGAGATCATCCTTTGGTTCCCGTTTCAGGAAACCTTGATCGTACATCCAATAGTCATTGAACATTTTCGAGAGGTATTTGTCGCCGCGGTCGCAAACGAAGGCGACGACGCGCTTTTTCTCTTTTTGTTCGCGGCAATATTTCAGCGCGGCGCAAAGAATAGTGCCCGATGAAGACCCGGCGAGAATTCCCTCTTTTTTAAGGAGGTCGCGCGCCGCTTCGAAACTTTCCTGATCGCTGATCGCGTACGCTTTTTTGACTTTGGATAGGTCTGCAATATCCGGGATGAAGTCCTCACCGATGCCTTCAACCAACCAGGACCCTACTTCGTTAGGGATTTTACCGGTATTTACATAGTCTGTCAGTATCGATCCCACTGGGTCTGCCAAAATCATTTCCGTAGACGGAGAATTCTCAGCAAAAAACCGGGAAAGCCCGGTCATGGTGCCGGCGGAACCAATGCCTGCAATCAAAGCATCGACTTTGCCGTCCATCTGCCCAAGGATTTCGGGACCCGTTCCCTCGATATGCGCCACGGGATTTGCCGCATTGCCAAACTGATTGACATAGAATGCGCCAGTTTCCTCCGCGATGCGTTCTGCCATGTCCTGATAATATTCGGGATGGCCTTTGCCGACATCAGATCGCGTCAGGCGGACATCGGCGCCGAGCGCCTTCAAATGAAAGATTTTTTCCTGCGCCATTTTATCGGGAACGATAATAATGGTCTTGTAGCCTTTTTGAGCCGCAACAAGCGCCAGCGCCAATCCTGTATTGCCCGCTGTCGCCTCAATGATTGTGCCGCCGGGTTTTAAGGCGCCTGATTGTTCCGCCGCCTCAATCATCGCGACGCCGATGCGGTCCTTGATTGATCCGCCGGGATTGTTGGCTTCGAGTTTCAAGAACAAGTCGCATTTGCCGGCGTCAATTTTCGAGACCTTGATCATCGGCGTCTTGCCGATGCCCTCGAGCACATTGTCGAACACTGGGCCGTACGGAGTTTCCTTCATTGGGAATGTCCTTATCTGGAATATTGCGCCGGACTTAGCCTAAAGCTGCTGGGCCTCGCAAGCGGCGCTTGGGAATAACCCGGCCTCCGCCAAAACTACGCAATTAACGCACATTATGAGCCGTAATCTTGGCGGATTTGATTAGCCGTGACGCGCTTTTTTCCGTTTCAACGCGCGGATGAAAAACCGCGCAGGATTGAGGGAGTCCTCAATATCGGCGGCGACCGGCGGCGGCGCGCCGGCGATTTGCGAGGCAATAATTTCTGCGCAAAGCGTCGCCGTCACCAATCCGCGCGATCCAAGGCCCGTCAGAACGAAAAGACCCGGCTCATATTGCGCCGGCGGATAATCCATAATCCGGCCATGGCGAAGCCCGTCATAGGCGCCCGAAAAATGGCCCCAGTCGGGAACAGGTCCAACGATTGGCGTCTGGTCGGGTGTCACGCAGCGGACGCTGGCGCGCGGGGTCGAATATTCCGGCGAGAGGTTTTGCACAATGTTGTCGTCAAACTGTGCGACAGCATCCAGATTTTGTTGTGTTGCAGAACGGCGCGGCGTCGGCGTTGCACCCGGTGCAATCTCAGTATACGTCGCGCCAATCGCAAGGCCCTTGCCAGTTGCGTTCGCGAGCGGCGAACGATAGGCGCCGCATACTTTGATGGACGCCGGCGAGGGCTCATTTTGGAAAACGTCGATCTGGCCCGCCGACGCCGTTAGCGGCAGCGTTCGGCATTGGGAGAAACGGAGCGCATCGGCGCTGTTGGCGATAATCACAAATTCAAAAAGTTCAGAATCGTCGTTTTCTATTTGCAGTCGCCATTGGTCGCCGTCGCGCATCAATGTTTTAACTCGGGCAATCCGGACCTTTGTATCACCTAGAAGTGTGCGCACCAAAAGCGGCGGATCAACAACGCCTGCATTTCGAAACGTCAATGCGTCGCCTTGGTCTGCTATCCAGCCATCAGGAAGCGGATTGATCGATAAAATTTTCTCGTAACGCGCGCGGGCTTCGGCATCTTTCGCGATCAGCGAGCCGCCGCATTGATGGAAAAGTCCATGGTTTTCCCGCGAAAGCCGCGCCAATAAGGATTGCACATGCACATATGCGCTGACATTGAAGCGCGCGATCGGCGACGTGTCCGCGTCAAGGCGCGGCATGATCAGTCCAGCGGGGTTGCCCGAGGCGCCGCTTACAGGGCCATTCGCGTCAAAAACCGTTAGCGCAAATCCACGGGCGCGCAGCGCATGGGCAAGACTCGCCCCGGCGATGCCGGCGCCGATGATCGCGATGGATGCGCCGGGCGATGCTGGCTTTGTGAATCCCCGAAACCACGCGGCTTTCAATTTTATTGTCGGCGTATTTTCGATTGTGCCGACGAGCATTTCACGTTTGCGGCCAAATCCTTTGCGTTTTTCCAAATCAAATCCAGCAGCGATCAATGCCCGCCGCGCGGCGCCGGCGACCGTGAACGTGGCGATGGTTGCTCCCGGCGATGAGAGCCGCGCGATTTCCCGCATCAAGTCTTCGGACCATAGTTTGGGGTTCTTCGCGGGCGCAAACCCGTCAAGGAACCAGGCGTCGATCGATGCCTCGTAATTTTCGAGCGATTTGAGCGCGTCGCCGTAAATCAAGGTCAGCGTCACATTGCCGGTCAGGATCAGGCGATGAACGCCAGCGTGCATCGGCGGGTACTGATCGATAATTTCTTCGATGATGTTGCGAAAGCCAGCGCGGCCCTGATGAGCGCGCAGAAAATCCTCGCGTGTTAAGGGGTGCGCCTCAACAGAAACAAAATTTAGCCTTGCGCTTTGTGATTTTTCGGCGCGGCGCCAGTCCATACAAAGCGTCAGGAAATTGAGCCCCGTCCCAAACCCGATTTCACCGACATTTAAATTCTGCGTTGTCTGGATTCTTCGGGGCAAATCGTTGCCCGCCAAAAACACGTGACGTGTCTCTTCGACGCCGTTGTCAGCGAAATAGATGTCATCATAGGCCGGCGCGAACGGCGTACCATCGTCGCGCCAGATGATATTTGCTGGTGTTATGGGGCCGGTTTCACTCACCAGCCTTGTTTAAGGCGCGTCCCTAAGACTGCAAGCGCGCCAAAATGGAAGCGGACGCATATCCGTCCGCGGGGAGGCCGGCGTCTTTTTGCCATTTGCGCAGGGCGCGTTTCGTGCCCGCGCCGATAATTCCGTCAACGGGGCCGGGATCATAGCCGCGGTCGGTGAGCGCCTGTTGCAGGGCTTTGCGTTCTTCCAGCGCCAGCGGACGGTCGCTACGGGGCCAGCCGCCGATGACAGCGCCGCTGCGGTTCGCGGCTTCCTCGCTGAGGAGCGAAATCGCGAGGGCGTAGGCGGTCGAGCGGTTATATTTTAGGATCGCGTCGAAATTACCGAAGGTTAAAAACGCCGGGCCATTGGCGCCAGCCGGAACGCGAAGGCGCGCACGAATATTAGGATCAAAGCGCGCCAGCAAATCCGATCCATCGGCGCCGTCAACGCCGGCGGCCGTCCATTCGACGAGGACTTTCTTTTTTGCCGCGTCAGCTTGTGAATAGTCGAATCCCGCCGGCAATTTTACTTCAACGCCCCAGCCTTCATTCTCGCGATAGCCGGACGCGCTCAAATAATTCGCCGTGGAGGCGAAAACATCGCCAAGATTGTTCCAGATGTCGCGGCGACCATCGCCGTCGTGGTCGATGGCGTATGCTAAATAAGTCGTCGGAATAAATTGCGTATGCCCCATGGCGCCGGCCCACGAACCTTTCAGTTCATCGCGGGATGCGTACCCGTTTTGAATAATTTTCAAGGCGCCCATCAATTGCGAGCGGCCATAGCCGGTGCGGCGCCCTTCGAAAGCCAGCGTCGCCAGCGCCTGGATCGCATCATAATTGCCAAGGATGGCGCCGTATGAAGATTCTAATCCCCATATGGCAACGATGATTTCGCGGTCTACGCCGTAGGCCTGTTCAATGACAGACAGGAGCGAAGCATATTCCGCCATCTTTGCGCGGCCGTCGGTGACGCGGCGCTCAGAGACTGCGCCGTCAAGGTAATCCCAGATGGCGCGAGAAAATTCTGGTTGATTGTCGTTCAATTCGTAAACGCGTTGATTGATTGTGACGCCTTCAAACGCATTATCGATGACGTCCTGACTGATGCCGGCAGCGGCGGCCTCGGCGCGAAAGCTGTTCAACCAGTTTGAAAAACTGGTTTGTTCGGCCTGCTGCGCTGTTGCTGTCGTCGCAGCGCCAAAGTAAGCCGTTGCAAGAGCGATCGTCATACGAAGAAACCGGGCCATTAAACTTTCCCCTTTGCGGCAACGCAACAAAACGAATCGCTACCATTTCACGGCGCTACTTTCAAACCCTGATGCGACGATATATTTGGCATGGGGCAATTTTAAGGCGGGCTTTTGTGTTGCCCCGAGAACCGTTAAGGTCTCACCCAACTATTCAGATCGCCTGCACTCAAGCGGGTATCCGAACTTGTTAAGGAGCATATCCGTAATGCAAAAACTGATCGCCATTTCGTTTGCTGCAGTCCTCGCTGGGTGTTCAGGCGAGCAACCTGCCGAACAGGCGCCGCCATCGCCCGCGGCTGAGACAGAAATTGCCGGAAGCGAAACTGAAATCACGGCGTCGGATGTTTATGCAAGCGCAGATGGACTCGCCGCCATGCGCGACCAGTTCGCGAAAGTTGAAATGGCGCCCGACACGTCTTTTCTGACTGACGAGGAAAAGGCCGTTGTTAACAAATTGAATGAAGTCGGTGAATTGATGTCGGCGATATATTTCCGTCAGCGCAGCGAACAAAATCCAAAATGGCGCGAGGAAATCATTAATAGCGATATCCCCCACAAAGAAGCGCTTTTGGAAATGTTTGATCTTCATTTCGGGCCGTGGGATACGCTCGATGATAATACGCCATTTTATGGCGATACGCCGATGCCGGCTGGCGCTGCGTTTTATCCAGCGGACATGACCAAAGATGAATTTGAAGCCTGGATTGCTTCGCACCCGGAAGATGAGGAAGCGTTTCGTTCCGGCTACACTGTAATTCGCCGGGACGGAGACCGTCTCGTGGCGATCCCTTATGCGGAACATTACCGCGAGTGGCTGGAACCGGCGGCGCAGTTAATGCGCGAAGCCGCGGAGATTACGTCAAACGCCAGCCTGAAGAAATTTCTGAACCTTCGCGCGGATTCATTCCTCAGCGACGACTATTACGAATCCGAGATGGCGTGGATGGACCTTGAAGGGCCTATCGAAGCGGCCATCGGTCCTTACGAAGTCTATACGGACACATTATTCGGATACAAAACCGCCTATGAGGCATTCATCACCGTCAAGAACCCGGATGAAAGCGCGGCGCTCGCGAAGTATAAGGGTTACCTTCGCGACATGGAAGGACACCTTCCGGTTGACGAGAACTACAAGAACTTTAAGCGAGGATTTGAATCGCCCATCGCAGCGACTTATCAGGTTCATGGCGGCGGCGACAATGTGCCGGGCGTTCAGACGATTGCTTTTAACTTGCCCAATGACGAACGCGTGCGCGAAGCGAAGGGCGCCAAGAAAGTGATCCTGAATAATGTTCTCGGAGCCAAGTTCGATCGCATCCTCGCGCCTATGGCGGAAACCATCCTCGTTGAGGAGCAAGCCGGGCTTTTGAAAAAACAGCACATGTCCAACAAGACATTGTTTCACGAACTTTCCCACAGTCTTGGGCCGGGCTCGATCGAGGTCAATGGCGCAGAAACGACAGTCAATGCGCAGCTGAAGGAACTCTATTCGCCGATTGAAGAAGGCAAGGCCGACATTATGGGCGGCTATAATGTTCTCTATATGATGGAGCGCGGCGAATTGGATGCGGCGGAAAAAGACAGCTATCTCGCGACACATTTTGTCGGGCTCTTCCGGTCCATGCGGTTTGGTGTTGCGGCGGCCCATGCGCGCGGGGCGGCGTTTCAATATTCGTACTTTAAGGAAGCCGGCGCCTTTACCGTTGAGGACGGTAAATACCGGTTGGATTTCGAAAAGTTGGAACAAGCAGTTCGTGACCTGACACGTGATGTCGTCGTTCTTCAGGGCAATGGCGATTATGACGCGGCGGCAACGTTCCTAGACGACTATGCAAAGCTTGATGATATTGCCGAGAATGCAATCGCATCGCTGACGCATCTGCCGGTGGATATTCAGCCGATCTACAAAAGCCGACTGTAAGCGCCCATGAAATGGATGATCGTCATCAATGTTCTGACAGTGTTGGCGGCGTTCGCCGCCGCAACGTTTTTCATATTTGATGAGTTGCAAAGCCGAATTATTTTCTTCGGCTTTCTAATGGCGGTAACCGGCGGTGGTATCGTGGCTGGATACTTGTTGTTCAAAAAGGGCGAGGCAAATGAAGAACGCAGCAAAAGTAACGCTGGCGACTAGCGCAATTTTTTTCGCGGCGTCAGCCGCGGCGCAGGAGCCGGACCGCGCGCATCTCTCGCTGGTTGCAGGTTATAAGACGGCGTTCACTTGCTCGGCGCATTTCAACGCGGGGCGTTCTATCGAAGAAATCGCGGGCGACGAATTGCACCGCATCTATTCGGGCTATCGCGAGGCAATGGCGGAACTGCCCGACGCAGAATTTCATGGTATATCTGTGAATGCAACGCCGGACGGTGAGGAGCCCGCGAATTATTTCCGCGCCGTTAGCGTTACTTACGATGAAAATGAGCCGCCGCGATACGCCGTCTGGCGGCCGCATTTGGGATGCGTTCAACTCCCGACTTATGCGACGCAATGGGCGGCGATACATGTCCCGATGATTGATCTGGAGGCGCCCGAGCTCGGACCCAGCGATCTATGGCCGGAAGGCGACGCCATCCCGACGACTTTTTTTGCGGACACGCCCCAAGGGTATAATCTCGCAGGCGTGGTCGCCGACGCTTTTGACCGCATGACTTATGGCGAGGGAACGGAAACGACCGCCGTCATCGTTGTTGAGAATGGAAAAATTGTTGCGGAAAAATATCGCGACGGCATTTCGATGACGACGCCGCAACGGACTTGGTCCGTGGCAAAATCAATTGCATCATCGATAATTGGCGCCGCAGTTAAAGAAGGCGTTATCGATGTCTCTGATCGTGCAGCGCTATCGGCGTGGGAAGCGCCGGCTGATCCGCGCCGCGATATTACAATTGAAAATCTCCTTCATATGTCGTCGGGGCTGACCAGCCCGCATGCCGGCAATCGCACGGACGATGTTTATTTTGGCGGCGCGCGCGTTGTCGATCATGCGATCACCAACCGGCTTGTGGCGGAGCCCGGAACGCGCTGGCGCTACGCCAACAATGACACCATGGCGGCGATGCGCGCGCTTCGCGAAAAAATAGATGACGACGACGCCTATCTACGCTTCCCGTTTGAAAGGCTCCTACACAAGATCGGTATGCGGCATACGTTTTTGGAAACGGACTGGAATGGCGATTTCATTCTTTCCAGTCAGGTGTGGACGACGGCGCGCGATCTCGCGCGGCTTGGCCTTCTCTACCTTAACGACGGCGTTTGGAACGGCGAACGCGTCCTGCCGGAAGACTGGAACGATTATGTGGCTACGCCAGCGCCAGCGCAGCCCCCGGCGACGCGATCCAACGGTGACCCCTATCCCGGCTATGGCGCCCAGTGGTGGCTCTATGATGAAAAGTTCGGCCTGCCGAAAGGAACCTACGCTGCGCGCGGCAATCGCGGGCAATATTTGATGATTATTCCGGAGCGCAATGTTTTGATTGTGCGCCGTGGTTTTGACGATGGCGGCGGGTTTGCTCTCGCGCGGTTTTCAGCGGATATCCTGGCGGCGTTGCCGGAATAATCGTCAGTCCTTTGGCATCCGCGCCAGGGTTACTTTTGATTGCGGCGCGCGGCCGAGTTTTTCTGAAATCCAGATACTGGTCTCGATCAGCGCATTTAGGCTAGCGCCGGTTTCAAACCCGGAATCATGCAGCGAATAGACTACGTCTTCGGTGGCGACATTGCCGCTGGCGCCTTTGGCATAGGGACAACCGCCGAGACCGGAAACGGAGGTGTCAAACGTTTTGACGCCTTCGTCCATAGCCGCCCAGATATTGGCGAGGGCTTGTCCATAGGTGTCATGAAAATGTCCCGCGAGGGCGTCGACGGGAATTTCATCGGCGACCGCGCGGATCATATCTTTGGTGCGGGTGGGCGTCCCGACGCCAATTGTGTCGCCCAAAGAAATTTCACAACAGCCCATCTCAAAAAGCGCCTTGGAAACGCGCGCGACCTGTGCGACCGGCACGTCGCCTTCATAGGGGCAGCCGAGGACGCAGGAGACATAGCCGCGCACGCGAATGCCATCGGCTTTTGCAGCGTCAATAACAGGTCGGAAGCGCTCAAGGCTTTCCTCAATAGAACAATTGATGTTTTTCTGACTGAAACTTTCTGACGCAGCGCCGAAGACGGCGACAGTGTCCGCGTTAGCGTCGCGCGCGCCCTCAAACCCACGCATGTTGGGTGTCAGCACGGGATAAGAAACGCCGGGCGCGCGCTTTATTTTGGCCATCACCTCGTCGGACGCCGCCATTTGCGGCACCCATTTGGGTGAAACGAACGCGCCGGCCTCTACGGATTTCAATCCCGCGCTCGCCAGCCGCTCCACCAATGCAACTTTGGTTTCAACGTCGATGATTTGCTTTTCGTTTTGCAAGCCATCGCGCGGGCCGACTTCGACGATGGAGATTTGGCCGCTCACGCGCTTTCCTCAAACTCGACCAGCATGTCGCCGTCTTTTACCTGATCGCCGGGCGCGTATTTATACGCCTTAACGACGCCGTCATAAGGCGCCTTGATGGTGTGCTCCATTTTCATCGCTTCCATGACGAGGAGCGCGCCCCCAGCGCCGACTTTATCGCCGGGTTCCGCCGAGAGAATGGTGATGACGCCAGGCATTGGCGCGACCAACGAGCCTTCGCTGGACTGGTGCGCGGAGATGCCAGCGAGCGGGTCTGGTTGAGCGATATCCCAGTGCTTCGCGCCAATCCAGATGCGCAAGCCGTCAAGATGCGGCGCTGCATCCGCATCGACGGTTTCGCCGTCGATGATGAACGACAGGCCGTCATCGATGCTATTGGGCGGCGTAAAGGAGAAATGAAACGGGTCTTGCATTTCGTCGCCCTCGCGCCGCGCCGCAGCGGTGGCGTTCGGTTGCACTTCGGCGTTAACGTCTCCGCCGCCATTACGGGTCATGATCGCGAGCGCCGTTTTGCCGTCAACGCCGATCCAGTAATTCGCCCGCGCCGGGCGGTTCAATCGAAATCCTGAGAGCTTGTTCCATGGATCATGGCGAAGCGGCCACGGATCGTCGCCTATCTTTAGCGGCCACGGATCATCGCCGGAGCGCGCATCAAAATGTTTAGCAAGGAGCGCCGCAGATAGAACGCGATTGTCGGCACTTGGCTTTTCAAACAATTCGACACTGTGATCGTCGATAAAGCGTGTTGAAACTTCGCCTGCCGCAAACCCCTCACTGGCGCAGATGGCGTCAAGAAATTCAGCGTTGGATTCGAGCCCCGCCACGCGTGTCTCTGCAAGCGCTGCGCGCATCCCTGCCAGCGCTTCTTCGCGCGTGTCGCCATCGGTGATAATTTTCGCGATCATCGGGTCGTAGTAGGGCGTAACGTCCATGCCTTCTTCGACGCCGGAGTCGATGCGGGCGATGTCCTCAGGGAGATAAAGCGTTGTCAGGGTTCCGATGGAGGGCGCAAATTCCTGCGCGGGGTTTTCCGCATAAAGCCGCGCTTCGAAAGCGTGGCCAAATTCGGTGATTTCATCCTGGGCGAGGGGTAGGCCTTCGCCCGCCGCAATGCGCAATTGCCATTCGACAAAATCTAGCCCGGTGATCATTTCCGATACTGGATGCTCGACTTGCAGGCGCGTGTTCATTTCCATGAAATAAAATTCGCCGCCTGCCCCGGACCCCGATCCGGGGTCATAGAGAAATTCGACGGTGCCCGCGCCGCGATAATCAACGGCTTTGCCGGCGTCGACGCCGGCTTGCAGCAAATTCTCACGCACGTCCGTCGGCAAGTTCGGCGCAGGCGCTTCCTCGATGACTTTCTGGTGGCGACGTTGAATAGAACAATCGCGTTCGAACATGTGAACGACGTTGCCTTTGCCATCGCCAAAAATCTGCACCTCAACATGGCGGGCGCGGGCGATATATTTCTCGATGAGAAACCGGTCGTCGCCAAAAGCCGATTTTGCTTCGCGTTGTGCAGAATTCAGCGCATCTTCCAACTCGCTTTCTTTCTCAACAAGGCGCATGCCTTTGCCACCGCCGCCGGCGGTGGCTTTCAGGAGAACCGGATAGCCAATGCGCACCGCTTCCTTCTTGAATTTTGCGACCGATTGATCTTCGCCTTGATAGCCTGGCGTCGTCGGGACGCCCGCTGCTTCCATCAAGTCTTTTGCCGCGGATTTCGAACCCATGGCGCGGATTGTTTTCGCTGTGGGACCAATGAATGTAATATCGGCCTTATCCAGCGCGTCCGCGAAGTCTGCGTTTTCGGACAAGAATCCATAACCGGGGTGAATGGCTTCTGCGCCGGTTTTCTTGGCGCCGCCGATGATCTTGTCGGCGATCAGATAGCTTTCCGCCGCCGGGGCAGGGCCAATATGAACCGCCTCGTCACAAGCGCGAACATGAGGCGCGCCGGCGTCGGCGTCTGAATATACGGCGACCGTTCGAACGCCCATCTCGCGAGCCGTTTGTGCGACGCGAACGGCGATCTCACCGCGATTGGCAATTAGTATTTTTTTGAACATAGCCCCTCTTAACTCGCCATATCAAAGGCTTTGTGATAATGGATTGTTCGGATTTCATCGGTATCAAGATCGTCTCGACCTAGAATCTGAAAAGCATCGCCTGCGTCAAACCCCGCCCAGCTCATTTTGCTTTTGGACGCCGGTTCAAAACCAAAACGCGAATAATACGCAGGGTCGCCAAGCACCGCGATCAAAAGTGCGCCATTTTCCTGGCAGGCCTTCAAGCTTTCGGTGACGAGCATCGCGCCGACACCCTGATTTTGGTGGTCCGGCGCAACGGCGAGCGGCCCTAAACCCAAGAGCACGCCCTTAAGTTCCGGTTGGGTGTTGATTGTCGAATAGCACACATATCCGTTTACGACGCCGCCAATTTCTGCAACGCGTTCCAGTTTGATCGCATGCGAATTCCACAATTGTTCCACAATTGCGGCTTCGGTTGCTCTCTTAAAAGCAGCGCGCAAAATAGCTAGTACGGCGTCGCGATCTTCGCGTTTCACTTTGCGTATGACAGCTCCAAGGGTCATTCCTCCTCCGCAACCCAATTGGGTTTGCGCTTTTCCAGAAACGCATTGACGCCTTCTTTGCCTTCTTTGCTGGCGCGGATTTTGGCGATGCGTTTCGCGGTGTCATTCAACACACGGTCATCAATCTCACGGCCGGCGACTGCGCTGATCAATAGTTTCACTTCCTTGTGGGCGTTGGGCGATCCGACCAAGATGTTTTTGATGATTTTCTCGATTCGTTCGTCAATCTCGTTCGCCGGCGATAATTCATGCAACAGGCCGAGCTCTTTTGCGCGCTCGGCGTCGAATTTTTCACCGGAAAGAAAATATCTTCGCGCCTGTTGCGGGCCAATCGCCTCAATAACGAAGGGTGAAATCACTGCTGGGATCAATCCGACGCGCACTTCCGACAAGGCGAAGAATGCATCGTCGACGCCAATGGATATGTCGCAGGCCGCAATAAGGCCGAGCCCGCCGCCCATCGCCGGGCCGTTGACGCGGGCGATGGTGGGTTTGGGTGAGTGATAAATTGACCACAACATATGAGCGAGGCGCCGTGCATCATCGGTGTTTTCGGTTTGTGTATATCCCGCGACACGGCTCATCATGTTGAGATCGGCGCCGGCGCAAAAAACACTTCCTGTTCCCGTCAAAACGATGATGCGAACATTTTCGTCGGCGCCCAACCGGCCCATTGTGTCGCAAATATTGTGGATCAGCCCTTCGTCGAAGGCGTTGCGCACTTCGGGGCGATTGAGCGTAAGCCGCGCAACGCCGCGCTTGTCAATTGTCGTGATCAGCGATTGTTCAGTCATTTGGTTCGTTCCCTATTAAGGAGCGATTCTACTACGGTATGGTCGTTATTGCCAAAGAATGACAACCAGAACGGTGTTGAGGGGCGAAAACAGTTTTTCATAAACCGTCAGGCCTTCCGGGCAGCCAATCGAAATACTTTGCTTTCATAGCGCTTGCTAAATCGGCGTTCGGCGCGATGAGATCAAAACCGCCATCATATGGTGCAAACACGCTCTTGTTCTCTGATGAAACCCAAAGGGCGTGCGAACATAAATCGTCAGCAATTGATAGGAGGAGATCTGAATACTTATCTTTTTCCCACCGTGTTTGAGCAGCGTAAACTAGCCAATCGACCGGATCGATCTCAGCTTCTTCGGTATCGCGCCAGATAAACGCATTTTTCAAGTGATGGCGTTTTATTGCATTCTCGACTGGACTTTCGTCACTCGCAAAATGCCCAGGAGACGTGATCGCGAGCCAGCATTCTGCGCCGCCGAGAACGTCTTTGGCCAACGTATCGGCGCGCTCCAAAATGGTCTCGCGTTCTTGTGCACTGTCCGCGTATCGCTTTGAATTTGGGAGTGCGTGAAAACGCACCCAGCGTTTGTTGAATCTTGCACGCAGCAGATAACCGAACGGACCCAATTCGAAAAAATTCTCGCGCCAGAATTTTTCAAATTCATGCATCATCACATCCTGAAGATGCCGAATTTCGTATCTTCAATCCGCGCGTTCAGCGACGCAGAAATGCAAAGTCCCAAGACATCGCGAGTTTGTGCTGGATCGATAATGCCGTCATCCCAAATCCGGGCCGAGGCGTAATAGGGTGAGCCTTGGGCGTCGTAGTCATCGCGGATTTTCTGTTTATATTTTTCTTCTTCGTCCGCGGACCAATCCTCGCCTTTGCCTTCAAGGTTATCACGACGGACAGTGGCGAGAACGCTTGCGGCCTGTTCGCCGCCCATGACGGAGATGCGCGCGTTCGGCCACATGAACATAAATCGCGGTTCATAGGCGCGCCCGCACATGCCGTAATTCCCCGCGCCGTAAGATCCGCCGACGACAATGGTGAATTTCGGCACCCGCGCAGTCGCGACGGCAGTCACCAGCTTGGCGCCGTCTTTCGCGATACCGCCTTCTTCCGCGGAGCGGCCAACCATGAACCCGGTTATGTTCTGCAGGAACACCAGCGGGATTTTGCGCTGGCAACAAAGTTCAATGAAATGGGCGCCCTTCTTTGAGCTTTCGGAAAACAAAATGCCGTTATTGGCGATGACGCCTACCGGATATCCGTGAAGGCGGGCAAATCCGGTAACGAGCGTTGATCCATAAAGCGGCTTGAATTCATCAAAGCGCGAGCCGTCAACAATGCGCGCAATTATTTCACGCGCGTCATAGGGCTTTCGAATGTCCGCCTCGACGACACCATATATCTCGCTCGGATCATATAGCGGCGATTCCGGCTCAACGACGGTGAGTTCACCCTGTTTGATCCAATTCAATCGCGAGACGATCTGGCGCGCGAGTCCTAATGCATGGTCGTCATCTTCGGCTAAATGGTCTGCCACACCGGATATTCTGGTGTGGGTATCGCCGCCGCCGAGGTCTTCTGCGGAAACAACCTCGCCGGTCGCGGCTTTCACGAGCGGCGGGCCGCCAAGAAAGATCGTTCCCTGCTTTTTAACGATGACGGCTTCGTCCGCCATCGCCGGCATATAGGCGCCGCCCGCAGTCGATGATCCATGGACGACGGCAATTTGCGGAATGCCTTTCGACGATAAATTCGCCTGATTAAAAAAGATGCGACCAAAATCATCTTTGTCGGGAAAAACTTCACTCTGCATTGGCAGGAAGGCGCCGCCGCTTTCGACCAGATAAACACACGGCAATCGGTTTTCCGAAGCGATATCCTGCGCGCGCAAATGTTTTTTGACGGTCAGGGGATGATAGGTGCCGCCTTTAACCGTAGGGTCGTTAGCGACGATCATGCATTCGATGCCGGCGATGCGGCCGATGCCGGTCAGGACGCCTGCTGAATGAACGTCGCCGGAATACATTTCCCAGGCGGCGAACTGGCTGAGTTCAAGAAATGGCGCGCCGGGATCGATCAGGCGATTGATTCGTTCGCGCGCCAGCAGCTTCCCGCGTTTTTTATGGCGTTCATTGTAACGCGCGCCGCCGCCCTCAGCGACGACGTTGAGATTTTTGTGGAGCTCATCCACAAGCGCCTGCATCGCCTCTTTATTGGCTCTGAAACTTTTCGATCGGGGATCAATTTTGGATTCGATAATCGACATTACCGGCCTTTGTGCATGGTTTATTTTCAAGGTCTATCAAAGGGTTGCGCTGAAGGAAACCGTGATTGCGCTGCAGCAGAAATAAATCCAGCGCATACCCCTGATTTTGCAATTTTAGCGGCGTAAACCATAATGGCGCTGAAATTTTAAACGAAGGGGAGACAACATGCTGTCACATCTTAAATTGCTCGCGAGCGCCGGGCTCGCCACGGCGACAATCCAATTGGCCGGCGCGCAGGAAACTGAAGCAACCGCGCAGACAGAACCGTCAGCGCAAGACGCCCAAAGCGTCATGATGGTGCTCGACGGGTCGGGCTCTATGTGGGGCCAAATCGACGGCGTCACAAAAATTGAAATTGCACGCGATGTCATCGGCGGTCTATTGGATGGCTGGGATACGAACGTACATCTTGGGCTTGTGGCTTATGGTCACCGTGAAAAAGGCGTCTGCAGCGATATCGAAACCGTGATGGATGTTGGTCCGGTTTCTAAAGACGCGGTGATGGCGAAAATCAACGCTATTAACCCGAAAGGCAAAACCCCGATTTCCGCATCTGTGCGCCAGGCGGCGGATGCGCTGAAATACACCGAAGAAAAAGCAACGGTGATCCTGGTTAGCGACGGCATTGAAACTTGCGAGGCCGATCCTTGTGCGCTCGCCAGTGAGCTGGAAGAAAATGGCGTAGACTTTACCGCCCACGTCATCGGGTTTGATGTCGCGGAAACTGATCGCGCCAAACTGTCCTGTCTTGCCGAAAACACCGGCGGAAAATTTTTCTCCGCAGCGAATGCGGGGGAGTTGACGACGGCGCTTGTCGAAACGGTCGAGGCGGTGAAGGAGCCGGAACCTAAACCCGAACCGGAAGTCGCGGAAGAACAAGGCGTCAAGTTCAGCGCCAAGCTTTGCGAGAGCTGCGACAATATTGAGGCCGGGCTTTATTGGGAGGTTTTTGAAAGCGAACAAAGCCTCGATGGAAAGCGCAAACGGCTTGAAGCAAAGGGCGGAGCCGCGCCATTTGTAACGCTCGCGGCCGGCGAATATTACATGACGGTCAAGCATGGCGATGCGAAGCTCGGTGAAGCATTTGTGGTCGAACCGAACAAGACAACACAGCATGTCGCTGTATTTGACGCCGGCAATCTGCGTCTTTCGCCGGTTGCGACGGAAGGCGGCGAAAAGCTGACCGAAAAAATGTATTACCGTGTTTACGATGCGAAGACCGATCTCGCCGGCAAGAGAAATCAGATTGCGGCCTCGGGGTCCGTTGAGCCGTTGTTTACGCTGACGGCTGGCGAGTATGTCGTCGAGGCGTCTCACGGCAAGGCGAAGATTGAGGTCCCTGTGACTGTCGCCGCGGGCGAGTTAACCGACGCGACAGCGAACCTGAATGTCGGTTATCTAAAGGTTTTGACCACGATGGCCGATGGCATGGAGCCGCTTGATGATGATGTTTATTACCGTGTTCTGTCAGGCAAGGCCGATTTATCCGGAAAGCGCGAACAGATCGATGCTTCAGGCTCCGATGCGCCGCTTTTCCGATTGCCGGCGGGTGCGTACGTTATCAAAACGCAGCACGGCAAAGCGGTGGTTGAACAACCGGTCACAGTGAGCGCGGGCAGTCTTACCGAAACGCTGGTGGTGCAAAACTCCGCGCGGGTGAAAACGACGGTAACTTATTCGGCCGGCGGTCCAGCCGTAGACGACGGCGTTTACTGGCGCGTCTTTGAGGCCGAAGAATCACTCGACGGAAAACGTAAGCAAGTCGACGCGTCGGGCGCAGGCGAACCGGTCTTCGCGCTTCCGGCTGGCGACTATGTTGCCCACGCCAAAATCGGCGCTGCTGAGGCGGAAACAGCGTTCACGCTGGCGCCGGGCGATGAAAAAGCCGTCGAGGTCGTGATCAACAAGGAATAATCAATGGGCCTCGATTCTTTCCAGCGCTTTGCGCAGGGCCGGCGGCAATTCCGCCGGCCTTCGTGATTCGCGGTCAACATAAACGTGGACGAAATGGCCTTCGGCCGCGGGTATGTCGGCGTCCTGTTTGAAGATGCCGATTTCATAGCGCACCGATGAATTGCCGATCTTCGCTACGCGCAGCGCGCCTTCAATCGTTTCAGGGAATGCGATGGGGGCAAAATAACTACAATGTGTTTCCACGACGAGACCGATGACGTCGCTCTTTTCGATATTGAGCGCGCCTTCGCCGACAAGATAGGCGTTTACGATGGTGTCAAAGAACGAATAATAAACGACATTGTTGACGTGGGCGTAGACGTCATTGTCCATCCAGCGAGTCTGGATCGGCGTGAAATGTTTGTAGTCGGAGCGGGTTGTTGAAGCAGCCATTAACTGAAATTCCTTACTATGCTCGCGAAACCAATCGAACGGATGTCGTGCTCTATTTTTCTATGGCTCTAATATGTCATCGAGGAGACTTCAATCTCGTGTTCCGTCGGCGAAGCAAACAGCCGGGCGAAACTGCAAAATCATTTGCTGAAATTTCACATTGGAGGACGCGCCCATTATTGTTGACAGCGACGATGACGGCGCGACCAGAGAATGCGCCATCTACAGGATGCTCTAAAGAACGTCCGTGTACATCTGCAGCGCGTCTTCATAAGTGACGGTGCGCGGATTGTTCTGCAAAACGCGCTGGCCCTTCATGGCGTCCTCGGCCATGCGCGGCAGGTCGTTATGCGAAATGCCGAGTTGCGCTAGGCGGCGTTCAACGCCGGTGGCCTCAACGATGTCGACAATGCGTTTGATAAAGGCGTCGCATTTTTCTGCATTCGAACCAACAGCGGCCGCGCCAATGCAATCGCACAGTTCGGCGTATTGATGATCGGCGTTTGGCGCATTGAACTTAAGGACCGGCTCCAGCATCAGCGAATTCGAAAGTCCGTGGGGGACGTGAAAAATGCCGCCCAGCGGGTAGGCCATGCCGTGCACCGCGCCGACGGGCGAGTTGGCGAACGCCTGTCCGGCGAGCATTGCGCCGAGCAACATCGCTTCGCGCGCCGGTCTGTCGCCGGGGTGTTCGCAGGCCGTAACAATGTTGGCGGACAACAGCCGCAGGGCCTCGCGGGCGAGGGCGTCGGAGACCGGGTTTTTGCGATGAATATTAGTGTACGCTTCAATTGCATGGACCATGGCGTCGATGCCCGTCGCGGCTGTAACATGGCGCGGCAACCCGAAGGTCAGTTCCGGGTCGAGCACCGCAAGATCTGGATAGAGTGCATTATCGACGACTGCGACTTTGGTGTCTTCTTCGGTTGTAATGACGGATATAGACGTCACTTCCGAACCGGTTCCAGAGGTCGACGGGCATAAAACCAGCGGCAATCGCGCGGCCTTTACCTGATCGACGCCGTAAATTTCTTCAAGGGTTTGATTGGAATTCAAGAGCACCGCAACGACCTTCGCGGTGTCCATGCTGGAGCCGCCGCCAAGGCCGATGACGCCGTCGGCGTTGTGCTCACGCGCCGCTGCGACCGCCTGTTTCACCTTCGCCGCTGGCGGATCAGCGGCGACATCATCAAACAGTAGAACGTCGTGACCGGCGGATTTTAATGATGTCAGCGCTGGCGCCACCAGGCCAGCGTCGACCAGCCCCTTGTCTGTGAGCAGAATTGGGCGCTGGAAACGCCTCTTTACAACCTCGCCTAGCGCGCGCGTTGCGCCTGATTTGAAAACGATCTCCGGCGGCGTGTTGAAAGTGAAATTCATGAAATACTCCGTTTTTCCCAGCGAAAGTCGCGCTCCACTGCAACGCACCGCATATCCAATTCTGGATCCCGGCTTTCGCCGCAAAAAATGGTGTTGAGTGTCGTCGTCTCCTTGCTCACACAAACCTCACAAGTTGTCCGGGCCTTTCATTGGTGATTTCATCATTTGCGATGACTTGTTTGCCGGCGACAAATGTTGCGCGGTAGCCGCTGACGGGCTGCAGCAAACGCTGGCCGCCGGCAGGCAAATCCTGAACCATGCGCGGCGCGCCGAGTTTCAGGTTCTCATGATCGATGACGTTGATGTCAGCGCGGAGCCCCTCGCGCAGGCGTCCGCGATCTTTTAGCCTGAGATAATCCGCGCCGTCGGCTGTCAACATTTGCACGGCGCGCTCCAGCGGGATGCGCCCCGTCTCGCGGTCGCGCGTCCAGTGGGTCAGTAAATATGTTGGAAAGCTTGCGTCGCAAATCGTTCCGACATGAGCGCCGCCGTCGGATAGTCCGGGCAGGGCCGCCGGGTGGGTCAACATCTCGCGGACATTGTCATAGGTGAACTCAGTGTAATTATAGATCGGAAAATAGATGAGCTGCTTGCCATCCAATTCCAGCATTGTGTCGTAAAGTTTTTCCATGGCGCTGACGCCGTCGCGCCGCGCCTCGGCGCCCAGAGACTGGTCCTGCGGTTGTTCATAATCCGGGTTTTCGCCGAGCCGGAAAAATTTATTCGCAACCAATTCAATCGCGGCAATCATGGTGTCGGCGAGCGGCGGAACGGAAGAGCCTTCGCCCGCAAGTTTCACAGGCGCCTCCGCCAGACATTTTTCTCGGAACGCTGGATCGCGCATGATCGCCACACGCTCTTCCAGCGGCTTGTCCCTAATTGCAATATAAGACGGTTGCGCCATCACTGGATGAAACGTGCATTGCAATCCTTGAAAGACGCCGATGGCGCGCGGCGCCACTTGCGGGTGGAGCGCAACCCCGTCCGCGCGTAAGCGGTCAGCCTCGTTCAAGATGCGTTTCCAGTCGTTCGGCGCCATATCGCGTTGCATCAGCGAGATCGAGGCGGGTTTATTTCCGGCGCGCACAAACGCCTCGATGATCTCAAATTCTTCAGCGAATTGGTCGCCTTCGCGTTCAATATTGAAGTCGTTGACGATCTGAAGGACTCCGTGATCGAGATCAGCGAGGGCAGAGGCGATGCCGGTCAATTCCTTGACATTCGCTTCGGCGCTTGGCGTCCATTCGCCGTCGGCGGTGCGATGAACATCTGTTCGGCCAATTGAAAATCCCGCTGCGCCGGCTTCCATCGCCTCGCGCACGATGTCGCGCATTTTTGCGATGTCAGCGTCGTTCGCTTGTTCAAAGGCGCTGGCGCGCTCGCCCATGGCAAAAACGCGAACTGGGTCATGGCCGATCATGACGCCAAAATCGACAGTATGCGGAAGCTTGTCGATCGCCTCCATGTAATCCGGGAATGATGTCCAGTCCCAGGTGAGGCCTTCGTGAAGCGCGGTTCCGGGAATATCTTCAACGCCTTCCATCAACCGGACGAGGCGGTCATGGTCATGCTCGTGGACCGGGGCGAAGCCAATCCCGCAATTCCCCATGATCAGGGTCGTGACGCCATGATTGACCGAGGGACGTAATTCTTCGTCCCAAGAAATTTGCCCGTCATAGTGGGTGTGAAGGTCGATAAAGCCGGGCGTAACGATGGCGCCCTCCGCGTCAACGTTCCGGTCGGCGTCCGCGGCGCATTCGCCGATTTCTGCGATGCGGCCGTCCTTGACGCCTATACTCGCGCGAACGGGTTCGCCGCCGTCGCCGTCATAAACTAGGCCGCTGGAAATTTTAAGATCAAACGTCATGGATCGCTCCTTGTCGTCATGCGGAAAAAAGCGATCATAGCGCCGCCGGAAAAAAAGTGCCAAACGCCCCAAGATGCGGCGACTGCCGCGCCGCCGCCGAGCCCGTCCAACTGGCTGAGCATCAAAACGACCGCCAGCCCGGCATTTTGGATCCCAACCTCGAAGGTGAGGGACCGCCGCTGGGCCGCATTGCCGCGCAGCGCCCAGCCGGCGCCCGCCCCCATCGCAAACGCCGCTGCGTTATGAATGGCGACGGGGATCAAGATTAGCGCCCATGCTGACTTTATGAGGGGAATGAAATCAAGAACGCTATAGACGATGACGCCGCCCATGGTCAGGCCGCCAAGAATGGCAAGCGGTCCCTTGATGCGGTCAGCAATTGACGGCGCGTATCGCGCGATCGTCATCCCGGCGATCAAGGGCGCCGCGAGCATAATGGTTGTCTGTGCAACAAACCCGGCGCGGTTAAATTCGATAATTTCAAGAAGATCGGATGTCGGCGGATAAATGTCCGACCAGAAAATTATCGCGAACGGCGTCCAGAATGCAGCGATGATGCTCGATCCCGCAGTTAGCGAAACCGAATAGGCCACGTCCCCGCGCGACAAATACGTCATGAAATTCGAAACGCTGCCGCCGGGACAGGCCGCAACGACGATCATTCCGAGCGCGACAGACGGGCCGACGCCAAGCCCGGCGGCAAGCGCAATGGTCATCAGCGGCAAGGCGATAATCTGGGCGAACAACCCGCCCCAGAAAAGACGCGGCGAAGTTTTCAGGAACGCGAAGTTTTCGGGCTTCAATCCGAGGGCGATTGCGAACATCAATGTAACGATCGACGCCGCAAGCAACAGTTGCGACGCCGGATCAATGGCGATGATGATTTTGTCGAGCGCTTCCGGGCTCATATGCGCCTTTGCGTCAAGCGTACCCCCACATAAGAAGACGCATCATTACAAGCGCGATTGCAAGGCCTGCCCACAGCGTTAACCGCACGCGCAACCGACCATACCATCCGGGCAAGACGCCGGTGCTCGCGCTCATGTCGCGCGTCAGCAGAATGCCAAGCAGGACGAGGATTAGCGCCAGTCGCCAAAATGGCGGGAACGAAATGAAGAAAGTTCCTTGTGGAACGATCGCAACAACCGCCGCGAACATGATCATCATGCTGGGCACGGTTGACCCGGCTGTTTTTCCATTCGCGCCTACAAGCCCGCCGGCGCCAAAACCAGCAAGATAAGCAACGATCAAACCGCTATAGATGAGCGCAAACTGATAAAAATCGAGGGCGATATATTGCGGCAACAACACCGGGCTAACCCACATGGCGACCGCCGCGCCGATCAGCGGCAAAAGCCCGTATAAACCCCACCGGGTGAATTCTTCTTTTTGAACATTTCTCATCTGCCGCCCCCCCGCGACGTTACCCATCAAACCAGTCGCCGATGATCATTTCAGAAAATCGTGGTCAGGGCAAAATTTCGAGAAAAGCCGCCGAAAATGCTAGGATTACTGCCGCTGCTATTTACGGAAAACAGCGCCGGCGGCCCATCCGGCAATAAGGGACAGAGCGACGCACAGGACGCCATAAGAAATTGGGCGATCATGGGCGAGCTCATATATGCGGCGTTCGAGGCCGACTTTGTTTACATTAAGCGAGGCTGAATCCTGGCTGACGAGAATGCCGTCCTGGAATAAGTAGACAACTACTTCGTATTGCCCGATGGGGGTTTGCGCCGGCAGATCAATATTGATACGGAACAATCTTCCTTTGGCATACTCAACGTTGCCGACGATGTTTTTGTAAAGCCCAAGGAATTCGAACTCATCAAGAAATGCGGCTTTATAGGCGCTCGTCTCATTTGAATTATCGCCGGCGCTCAACAGGTCAAGTTCAATGTTATCGACGCCAAGACCATGCGCGGTTTGATCCGGCAAGAGCACAATGTCTTCTATGGCGCGCGTTGCACCCGTGAGGTATAGGCCCGGCGCGTCGTTGATCGTCACGGCGTCGCCGGGCATCCAGATCAAATTATTGCGTTCAAGTCTTCTCACTTCAAATTGCGTCGACGGTCCGCGAACAACAGAAATAATGTCGTAATTTTCCGCCGTGTACTCATCGCCAGCAACGGTCCCGAACAAAACGAGCCGAGCCCCGGAAAAACTTGTCGTCACTTCCACGACATCTTCCGTTAGCGCAACCGCTACGTCGGCTGCGCGCGCGCCAGATGCAAAAAAGGCAAAACAGAATATGGCTGCGAATCTCATCATGCCGGCGCCTTCACTACAAATGGCGAAGAGGGCGGCATAACGAGATCGAACAACAGTCGTACGCAGACCGCAAGCACGATCAAGGCAAGGAGCGCTCGCAATTGTTCGCCTTTCAACCGCGTGCCGACACGCGCCCCGGCTTGTGCGCCAATCACCCCGCCGGACAGCAGCAGCAGCGCTAGGATGATATCGACGGTTTGGTTGGCGGCGGCGTGCAATACCGTCGCGATTGCCGTCACAAAGATAATCTGAAAAAGCGAGGTGCCAACGACAACACGGGTCGGCATGTTCAGGATGTAAAGCATCGCCGGCACCATAATAAAGCCGCCGCCAACGCCCATGATGGCGGCCAGTATGCCAACGATAAACCCAAGAATGATCGGAGGGATCGGGCTGATGTAAAGTTGCGACGTGCGAAACTTCATGGCGAAGGGCAATGCCGCCATCCACTCGACGCTTCGGTGTTTGCGTTTCGGCCGTTTCACATTCGATGTTGAGCGAAACAACGCGCGTACGCTCTCAAACAACATCAATGCGCCGATGCCGCCGAGAAATAAGACATAAGCGATTGAAATAAACAGCTCAATTTGTCCGATGGCTCGAAAATAGCGAAATATGAAAATTCCGACGACAGCGCCGATTCCGCCGCCGATGACGAGAAACCCGCCCATCAGAAAATCGACAGTCTTGCGTTTCAAATGGGCAAGGACGCCTGAAACCGATGACGCAACGATTTGTGAAGCTTCGGTGCCAACAGCCACTGCGGGCGGGATGCCGTAAAAAATCAAAAGCGGCGTCATCAAAAATCCACCGCCAACGCCAAACATGCCTGACAGGAACCCGACGGCGCCGCCCATCAGAATGACGATAAACGGGTCGACCGGAATCTCCGCAATGGGGAGATATATCTGCATATCGCCGTCGCCGTATTCGGGGGTGAAACTTGAACCCCGCTTATAGGCGCGCGATAAACGCCGCCGCAAGCGGCGACGTTCGGAATTTCAATGGAAGATTTTATTCTATGCTGGCGATTTCGTTCGCAGCGGCATCGGATGCCTCGGCTTCCCACGACGCAATTTCTGCATCAAGCGCCGCGCGTTGATCGGCGCTGAGTGCGCCCGCGACGCCTGCTGCGAGCGCCGGCGCCTGTTCATCGCCATTTTTTGCTGCGAGCGAGTACCAATAATAGGCCTTGCCTGCGTCCTGGAGCGGCGACGCGGCGCCGTCTTCGCTGGGATGATAAATCGCGCCCAGATTATATTGAGAATCGACAAGACCGCGATTGCCGGCGAGCTCAAACCAGCCGATCGCCTCGCTTGGGTCGGCCGCACCGCCGTCACCGCGCGCCGTCATGACGCCAATGCGGTGCATAGCGAGAACATTGCCGCCATTCGCAGACCGCCGGAACCACGTTCTTGCGCGGCTCAAATCCTGCTCAACGCCTTGCCCTGTTTTATAAAGCTCGCCCAACTGCAACTGCGCTGGCGGGTGGCCGAGCGCCGCTGCTTCCTGCAGTTTTCCAATAGCTTCACTGGCGTCGCCCGTCGCTCCTGCGGCGCTCAACGCCGCCATGGCGTCCGTATAAAGAATCTGCGGGTCGATCGTCGGGACACCCGGCACTTCCGGCAACGCAACGGTTTGCGACGTTGTCAGTTCCGGCGTTGCCGCCGTCGTTTCCGTGGATGCGACTGGCGCCGCTTCATTTGAAGGCGATCCGGCGATGAAATCTTTGACGAGGAAAAATAGCGCTATGGCGGCTAGGATAATCCCAAGGCCAAGTCCGACGGCGACCCGATTGCCGGCCGCCGCGTTTTTCAACGTGTTGAAGGCTTCGCGGTCCCCGTTGCGACGGCGTTCGTTTTCGTTGATTTCGTCTGTTGCTGCCGCTTGCGCAGGGGCATCCTCAGTTTGTGTTTTATCGCCTGTTTCGTCGTCTTTGGCGCCGCCGATAAATGGGAGCTTTGCTTTGATTTTTGAAAATAAACCGCCAGACTGTTCGTCGTTGTCATCGTCACCAGTATCCGCAGAAGTTTTTGGCTCAGCGGCGTCGTCGCCAAGCAGCGCTTTCTTGGCTGCTGCATTCTTTGCAGCTTTATCGTCGCCAGCTTCCGCGCGTTTCTGTTTCGCGCGTGCGGCCAGAATTGCCCGCTGCTTTGCGGTGAGTTTGCGGCGCTTTGGTTTGTCGTTTTCTTCTTCTTCAGCGGCGCGCGCGGCAGCTTCTTTGGCGCGGTTGCGGGCTGCTTTCAAATAATCCTGCGGGGCGTCGGCTTCTTTGTCGTTTTCTTCTTTTGTGTCGTCAGCGGGTTTCTCATCGACTGGAGCGCCAGCGGCTTGTTTGCCCGGCCCGAACATTGGGGGCGCTTCCGGTTCATCGCTGTTCTCGACCTGGTCCAGTTCCGCCAGCAATTCGTCAAGTTCATCGTTGATGTCTTTTTCGTCTGTGGTTGCGGAGCTATTGTCTGCGCCGTCGTCGCCTTCAGATTTCTTATTCGCCGCCGGGTCGCCGTCGTCGGAAAAAGCTTGTTGCACCTCTGCGAGGATTTCCTCACCGGCGGCAGCCGCCGACTCCGGAACGTCATCTTCAAACTCAAAACTGAAATCGTCTTCCGGATCAGCTTCGCTTTCAAGCGACTCGTCTGTTTGCGTCGCTGTTTCTGACGGCTCGTCGAGGTCGCTGAGATCGTCAATTTCATCAGCGAAGGCGAACGGATCTTCCACGCCCGTTTCCAACTCACTTTCAGTTTTCTGCGCGTCAGATGTGGTTACTGCCGGCTCTGACATATCGCCGCCGGTATCGTCTTCCGCGTAATCAAAGGCGGCCTCTAAATCCGGCGCAATTTCATCTAACTCATTTTCAGGTTCAATGTTTTCGTCTTCGGGGCCATCTTCAGCTAATGCTTCAATCTGGTCTTCAATATCAACGGCGCCAGTGGATTCCGACGCAGGGCGCTCGGGCGCGGCTTGCGGCGAAGCGACAGCAAGCGCATCGATCTTTGAGATCATTTTGTTCAAGGCGCCGTGCAGTTCTTCGAACCGCTCGTCGGTGTCCTGATTAGCGGCGGTTATTGCGGCGTCAATTTCGGCGCGGGTCAAGTCACGGTCGGTATCTTGCGAAAACTGGTCGCGAAGTCCGGCGATGGTTTCGGCGATTTTTTCAATGCCTTCAGCGCTGCGGCGTTCCGCGGCGTCGATTTGTTCGCTGAGTTTGGCAACTTGTGTTTCTACGGCGCGAATTTGATCGCCGCCGCGCTTAATTTCATCGCCAAGGACGCGAATGCGGTTGCTTGTTCGCTCGACAAACTCGTCGTCTGTGACGCTGGCGCCGTTCCCGGATTTTTCAATCCGCGAAATGCGCATCGAAAGGCCGTCAACCGCCGTTTTCAGAAAGTTGACGCCGGATGCGTCAGCGTCTGCTCCAACATTGTTGTCGAGGCGGGCCGCAAGCTCCTGCATTTGACGCTCATTGGCGTCTATACGATCCAGCGATGTTTTTTGGGCAGTGTTGAACTGAACCGCAACCTGCGCGACGGCTTTCTCCAGCGCCTTCAGCGCATCGATGCGATCACGGTCGCCGCGCGCCGCTTCGATTTTCGCCATGCGATCGGCGAGATCATCATAAGACCCGTCAGCGGGTTTAACCCGCTCAAGTCGTTGAACACGCTCGACGGCGCCGCCGAGATTGCGGTTGATTTCGTTCAAGGTTTCGGAATTTTGGCCTTCCGCGTCAGCCAAGCGTTTATTGAGACGTTCTATGGCAGTGACAATGTCTTTCAGTCTAAGACCTTCTACTTCGCCATCGGTGTCAGCGGCGTCGCCGGCGTTATAGATCATGGTGTTCAACCACTCGCCAACCGTCATGCCCTCGCGCTTTGCAGCTTCCTTGGCAGTTTCGCGAGCGTCGCGTTCGATCCCTTTGACGCTCCATGGGGCGCTTGACTTCATTCCCGTCACCATTTTTCCTCGGGTTGAATGTCCCCGAATCTGAAATCCCGTTCGGCGCGAATAACGCGCAAAAATAACATTTCACCGTTAAGGTGCTTCGTATTCACCGCAAACCCTTAATTTCCGCCAGTTTCGCGCGACAAAGCGGTATCAGGGTTAAGAGAACGTTAATGCCGATTCGCGTCGCCTCAGCGCTAAAAATTTGACTGCGAAATTCGCTTTAATTCGACGATTGCGCCGCATAGATATGGGGAAAATTCGTTTGCGCGATGCGACAAGCCCACTTCAGAAGGATTTTTTCGACCAATGACCGAATATAACGCCCCGACCCGCGATATGAATTTCGTGCTCAACGAAGTGCTCGATATTTCGAAATATTCAAATTTGCCGGGCTTTTCGGACGTCTCGCCGGACCTTATCGAGGCGATTTTGGAGGAAGGCGGCAAGCTCGCCTCGAACGTCCTGCACCCGTTGAATCAGTCGGGTGACGCAGAAGGCTGCACACGCCATGAAGACGGCTCCGTTACGACGCCGGCTGGCTTCAAGGAAGCTTACGCCGCATATCAGGCTGGCGGTTGGCAGGGTGTTTCGTTTTCGCCGGATTATGGCGGGCAAGGACTGCCATATATATTTTCTGTCGCGGTCAGCGAAATGATGTCAGCGGCGAACATGGCGTTCGGCATGTATCCGGGCCTGTCGCGTGGCGCCGCTGACGCGATTTATGCTCATGGTACTGACGAACAAAAAAATCGCTTCTTGCCGAAAATGATTGCTGGTGAGTGGAGCGGCACCATGAATCTCACCGAGCCGCATTGCGGAACGGATCTGGGGCTGCTGAAGTCGAAAGCCATACCGCAGGGCGACGGCAGCTATAAAATTTCCGGTCAGAAAATTTTCATTTCCGCTGGTGAACACGATCTCACAGAAAACATAATACATCTTGTGCTCGCCCGGATTGAAGGGGCGCCGGAAGGCACCAAAGGCATCTCGCTTTTTATTGTGCCGAAATTCCGTATCAACGATGATGGATCGCTCGGCGAACGCAACGGCGTTTCTTGCGGCTCCATCGAAGAAAAGATGGGCATTCACGCAAATTCAACCTGCGTTATGAATTACGATGATGCAACGGGTTGGTTGCTGGGCGAAGAAAACAAGGGGCTTCGCGCCATGTTCACAATGATGAATGAAGCGCGTCTCGGCGTTGGACTGCAAGGGATGGCCATATCCGAGGTGTCCTACCAGAACGCCGCCGCTTATGCGAAAGATCGTTTGCAAGGCCGATCGCTGACAGGCCCAAAAGCGCCGGAAAAACCTGCCGATCCTATCATTGTCCATCCAAATGTGCGCCGCATGCTGATGAGCCAGCGCGCCTTTACAGAAGGCGCACGCGCCTGGATGTACTGGACGGCGCTATGGGGCGACATGCACCACAAATCAGAAGATGAGGCGACGCGCCAGAAGGCTGACGATTTGATGGGATTGATGACGCCGATCCTGAAGGCTTACCTCACTGACAAAGGATATTCGCACGCAACCGCGGCGCAACAGGTGTTGGGCGGTCACGGCTACATCACGGAATGGGGCATGGAACAATTTGTCCGTGATGCCCGCATCGCTATGATTTACGAAGGAACCAATGGGGTTCAGGCGCTGGATCTTGTTGGGCGGAAATTGCCGCGAAATGGCGGCCGTGCAGTTATGACCTTCTTCGGCGAGATCGACGCCTTTATCGATGAAAACAAGGCGAACGACGAATTAAAACCATTCCTGGACGGGCTTTCAGACGCCAAGGCGGATTCGGCCGAGGCCGTGCAGTGGTTAATGGCGAACGGCATGCAAAACCCGGATAACGCCGGCGCTGGGTCAATGGATTTTCTGCATTTGATGGCGATTACGTGCTTGGCATTTGCTTGGGCGCAACTGGCGAAAGCAGCTCTTGAAAAGAAAGATTCCGGTGATGCATTCTACGACAACAAGCTGAAAACCGGGCAATTCTTTCTTGATCGAATTTTACCGGATGGAAAAGCGCATCTTGCAAAAATCAAAACTGGCGCTGCATCGACGATGTCATTGGACCAAGCGGCATTTTAGGTTTTGGGCGGCGGAACACTTTCGCGCGGTCGCTGCGCTTTCAATTTCGCCGGTACGCCGACGGCCACCATCCGATCCGGCACGTCACTGCGCACGACAGCGTTGGCGCCGATTTGTACGTGATCTCCAATTTTGACGCCGCCGACGACCACGGCGCCAGCGCCAATATCTACGTGCCCGCCTATTTCGGGCGACCCGCCGCCGCCCTCGTAAGAACCGATCGTCACATTTTGATGGATCAGGCAGTTTGGTCCAATCTTCGATGACGAATGAATGACGATGCCGACGGGATGGGGCAAAATCAGTCCGCCGCCGATCTGTGTGCCGAGTTGAATGTCACAGCTTGTGACAGCCGACCAGAAACGATGACGAAAAACGGCAATTTTTGCGCGCACGCCGCCTAGAGCGCCGCCAGCCCTTGAAAATTTCTCATGATCGCGGATTGATTTGACGAGTTTTTTTCCGGGATCCCAAAAGCGTGTCTGCTTTTCACGTGTCCAGTCGGGTTCGTGCGCCGATATGAAGGTCATAGTCCTCGATATTCAATGAGATGTTCGAAATCCACTCACTTTTTGCAAAACTTCTCAGCGAAACCAAAATAGTTTCTTAAAGCCGCGCCTGTTCGCCCGCGATATTTTTGTTCCGAAATGAATTTGCCTTCGCATAGCGGTCTTCTCGCCATGTTCCGTATGCGATAGAATTCCGCATAATACGGGGAAGAGCGGCTTTAAATAGGGAAACCGCAAAATGGACGGATTTATGGATAGAATAGTTTTTACCTGGGAGTCGTATGGGCCAAAAGTGCTCGCCGCCATATTGATTTTATTGGTGACGTATCTGGCGGCGATAGCGGTGCGCGCGATTTTGTCCGCCGCGATTGATCGTGTCCCGTTTGTGTCGGGCGCCAATAAACAAAACACCGGCGGACAAACGATCGGCGCCGGATTTGGCGCGGCAGGCTTCTGGATCATTATCCTGACGGGCTTGGTGCTGGCGCTTGAACGTCTCGGCATGACGAGCGTTTCAAACTCAGTGCGCGGCACGGTCGATCAGATATTTTCGTATCTCCCGCAAATCATCGGCGCAGTAATCACTTTCTTTGTATTTATGATCGTCGCACGTGTTGCCCGTCAGGCGACGACGGCGACGCTTGGCGCAGCCCAGGCTGACAAGCTGCCGCAAAAAGTTGGCCTTGCCGCTGGCGAGGTCGGCGTAACTAGCATGCTTGGCGCGATTGTTTTTGCGCTCATTGCTATTCCCGGCGGCATCGCGGCGCTGCAGGTCCTCGATATCGACGCCATCACCGAGCCGGCGGTTGCGATGTTGAATGATGTCATGGCGGCGATCCCCAACATCATCGTGGCGGTTATCGTCGTTACGATTTTTGCGGCAATTGCAAAATTCGTAACGGATCTTCTTCGCCGATTATTGCCAGGTTCGGGCCTTGACAACGCCGTTGCCAATCTCGGCTTGCTGCAAGGCGCTGACGCCGGCGTCAGTGCGTCTGGCGTTCTCGCGCGCATTGCCGGCCTCATCATCTTGTTGCTTGGTCTTATTCAGGCGACAAATACGCTTGGCTTTGAACCGCTGACGGACGCCCTTGATACCGTGCTGACCATGGGCGCGCAGATTCTCTTCGGATCGGTCATTATCTTCGCTGGCGTTTTGATCTCCGGTATTGTCGCCAAGGCGATGTCTGCGTCGGGTTCAGGGGCAACGGACTTCGCCGCAAAAATTGCGCGCTATATAATCGTAATCCTGTCTGTTATCCTTGGCGTATCGCGCATGGGCCTTGACCCATCGGGCGCCTTTATTACGCAAGCCTCTCTGATCATATTGATTGGCGCGTCGCTTGCCGGCGGCATCGCCTTCGGGCTTGGCGGGCGAGAATGGGCTGGCCGTCAATTGGAACGCTGGAACAGATAGTATTTTGTTTGAAAGAAAAACGCCGCGGCGGAAATGTTGCGGCGTTTTTTTAATCTGCACGCAATTCGTTGAGGTCTGCGCGGCGCTTGAACAGCAAATTGACATAAGGACATTGCGGTACGATCTTGAGGCCGGATTTCCTTGCGTCTTCGGCCGCGCGCTCAACTAGTTTTTGCGCAATTTTTCCGCCGCGCGCTTCCGGCGGAACGAATGTATGATCAATCACAATTACGCCGTCGCCGCGATTGCGATAAGTAAGTTCGGCAGAACCGGCGTCAAGTTCGATCCAATAGCGCCCGCCGCCATTATTGAAATCATGTCCTATGACCAATTGTTCATTCGCCATGACCGCTCCGGTTTAGGTCTTGTTAACGCCTGCGACGCAGGCTTGAAACACATCAACTTGCGTAAAGTTTCGGCTTCCGGTTGGTGATTTTAGCACACGCAATATGGGCGCAAACCGCGCGCTGGCAAGGGTCGGGTTCAGAAGGCCGGAGACAACCGGCTCTGGCGTACGCTGTTGCCGCCTTTTGGCAGTATTGAGTATCCCATGTTGAAAGGACTAAAAATGACGATATCAACGTTTCACTTTAAAGTTTATGACCGGCAAATGCGTGAAACATTTGTCCAAGCGGTGCGACAATGTCGCCGCTAATGAGCGAACCGTCCGATATCTTGAATTGACCGACTGCGCCGTCGCGGCGTTCGGCGTCGAGGCCCATGGACGACGGGTGCATTCAGCTTATCGTCACTGAGTTGAGCTTTTGATTGGAAGCGATGCCGGATCAAGGTCGCGCAATTCGCATTCCCAGACAGTAATCACGCGCCAGCCATATTCGGAGAGCGCCGCCTGATTTCGTTGATCGCGGGCTTTGTTTTGTGCGATTTTTTCGCGCCAGTATTTTGCATTTGTTTTCGGTTTGCGCGCACCACGTTTGCAGTTATGGCCATGCCAGAAGCAGCCGTGCACGAAAATTACGGTTCGGTGTTTCGCGAATACCAAATCAGGCTTGCCTGAAAGAGTTTTGACATTCAGGCGATAGCGATAGCCGAGCCGGTGCAGCGCCTTGCGCAATTGCAATTCCGGTTTTGTGTCTGACGATTTGACCGCGCGCATGATCGCGGATCGTTTTTCCGCGGAAAAAACATCGGTGCGCTTTGCAGTCATGCTGCCTTGGCTTTTGCGGCGATGTTGAGCGCAGACGCAAAAACGTTTTTACCCAGCCATTGCACAACCGGCGCGCACACACCGTCACCGCACAGTTTCAATGCGGCGGTCGTGCTCTCCGGCAGTATGTAGTCGTCGCGCAATCCCATGAGGCGAGCCGCCTCGCGCGGGGTTAGCAGGCGCGTTCGAACGGCGCCGTTTTCAATCGCAACAATAATCTGCCGTGATGATCCGCCCGCAGGCGTTCTAAGACAACCGGCGACGCCGTCAAAACGGACTTCAAACCGCTGAACAGATGCTCCGTTCTTAATTCGCGTCCGGCGAAAGCCCGCACCGATGCGATTGACGTTATTGCGGATGATCGCATTAACGCGCTCGCGCTGCGCGGGCGCCATCATATTCAGCAGGTCACGGGTTTTTTGTTCGCTGTGCCAAACGACACTGTCAGTTTCGAGAATATCCTGAAGACGGGCGTTTGATTGACGGGAGGCCTGCGGCGCCAGCCAGAACCAATCTTTCTTTAATCCTTCTGGCAATGCAGCATGCGCCGCCAAAACGGATGAACATGAATTGGATGAAGCATCGCGCGCGGTTGGGGCGATGTCTTGATCTATACCGATGATGAATAGCCGCGGCCGCGATTGCGGAACAAATGACCGCGCATCGATAATCGTCGCGGACGTTGCGTAGCCAGCCTGTGCTAGAAGACTGACAATCGTTTGGAAATCGGCGCCCCCGTTCGAGGTTAAAAGCCCTGTCACGTTTTCTATTGCGATGATTTTTGGCGCTCGATCGGCGCCTCGAAGCGCTTCAGCCAAGCGCCAGAATTCGAAGAATAAACCGCTTCGTTTGGCATTCATGCCGCCACGCATCCCGGCGAGGGACAAGTCCTGACAAGGGAATGAACCCCACATTAAATCTGCCCGGATTTCGGGCAAGTCATCGAGCGTTAAGCGAGAAATGTCTGTTTCTGTCAAATCGCCATCGCCGAAATTTTCCCGGTAAGCGGCGCATTTTTTGGGATCTACGTCATTTGCCAATAAACAGCGCCACGAATCACCCAGACCTACGCGCGCCATGCCGCCGCCAGCGAAGAATTCTAAAAAGGTGAAATCGGGTTTCGTCAATGTGATGTTATCCCGCACCGCCGCATTCCAGCCACATTTATCCGCATACGCATGTTCGCCGCCTCAATTGCGTCACAATCGCCGCGTTTTCGCCTTATTTCAAGCCATTTTCTCGCGATTGTTTGATCGATCTGCAATTGACTGCAAGCCCTCGGCGCTGCAAGTTGGCGGTGGGCGCTAGGGGGCGTCGCTATTACTTCCAAGGAGAAGCGAATGCCCTTGATGGAACTTCGACGAACTATAATTGCATCCGCGGTCGGGTTAGGGTTTGCAATAATGCTGGCGCCTGCTTCGGCGGCGCCATCCGATAAGAAAGAATTCAAAGCACAAGACACCGGCGTGGAACGCATTGCGCCGACACGGGTTGCGCAGCGTGATGAGCGCCGCCGATCCGGTGAACGTCGGCAACGACGATCTGACGGCGAACGGCGCCAACGGCGCTCTGATGGTCAACGCCGTCAGCAGCGGTCCGATGGTCAGCGCCGCCAGAGTCAATCAGACGCACAACGGCAACGCAGAACTGAAAGCCGCCGGGGCAGTCAGCAACGTTCTGATGGACAACGTCGGCAGCAACGTCAGGCGCAGACCCAGACGCGTGATCGCAGAGCGGATCAACGTCGCGGCGAGCGCCGGACGGACCGTCGGCAGGAGAGACGGACTGAGCAGCGCCGGACAGAACGCCGCGCCGATCGACGCCAGGAGCGCCGGGTAGATCAACGCCGCGAAGTTCGACGCGAGGACCGTCGCGCTGACCGACGCGCAGACCGCCGCAGTGATTACCGAAGGGCTGAGCGCCGGGCAGACCGCCGCTATGACCGCCGTTCAGATCGGCGCAGGGCGGAACACCGCCGCGACCATCGCCGGTATGATCGTCGTCATCGCCGGACGAGCGGTAGTTATCGCCATCCAAACCGCTATTCCGGGCGTCACTATCGCCACGGTCATGGCCCGCGCCGCGGGCACGGGTACTTTTGTTCCCATCACAACATCTTCCACTATCACCGTGGATATGACCCGCTTGGCTGGCTCTATGTGAGTTACGGCTACGATCTCTTCAATCGGCGCTACCTCGACGATTGCGATGTCGTGAGCCAGACGTTCTATCGTCGAGGCCGCCGTTTCGAGGAAGTCGCGCTTCTTTGTTACGATAGCTGGGGTTACGGCTATATCCGTCCCGGCAGCCGCCGCGTCTATCGCAGCTGGTAGCGACCAGGCGGACAACAATGGGAAAACGCCGGCGCCGGGAAACCAGCGCCGGCGTTTTCTGTTTTCCACAGGCTGATTGACGCGAAAACCCGACTCTGGCGATGATGTGCAATTGTTTTGCTTCCGTAATGCGCAGGCGGTCATGATTTTTCGGAAATACGCAACTCGTTCGTTGATAGTTGTCTGGGCCGCTGCGACCGGCTTGTCGGCGGCGCTTGCCTACGCCGTTGCCGCGGCCGCGCCCGCTCGGAGCGATATTGTTGACATTCGTGTCGGCGAACGAGCAGGCCAAACCCGCATTGCGATTCTGTGCGCAAATATGTGTTCATTGGCGCAAGACGAAAATGGCGATCTAATCCTTCAAGGCGCTGCCCCGTCGATAAATCTCGATCTGACAATGCGCAGCAAAAGGCTTACGAGGTTTTCTGCCACGCCGTTCGCAGGCGGCGCGAGATTATCGGTTGAATCTAATCAGCCAATCGCGAGTATTGCAGCCAAAAATTGCAAAGTTGGCGGCGAAAATGCGGTATGTGCTGATTTTTTCTTCGGCGTAAAGATCGCGAGCACCGCCAAGAAAATTGATCCGCCGGCGCCAAGCCTTAAATCGCGGCGTGTTGCTGCGGTTTCGAATGCTTCACCAGATGTCGCCGCTGCGCCGATCCTGCGCGAGGGCGCGGAAGAGCGATATAGAATTTTTGCCTCATTGGCTGCGCCGGAACGCTTGGCGCCGCCGGAAGGCGCCATCCTCGCGAAGCTGCAACCGATCGAAGAACCCGTGACGGAAGATACGCCGAAATTCCGTACTGAAGAGCCGCTGGTTGCATTTGGCGTTTTTGATTTTCGCGAACGCGTGAAAGTTCTGCTCGGCAAATCTTTAACGTCAGAACATTGTACTGACGCCGAAGCGAAATTGCAGGCGGACCCCTGGGCGCTGACAGCGATGGTTGATCTCGGCTTGTGTTCATCAGCGCGCGGCGACACCGTTGAGGGTGACGCGATTTTCGCGCGCATTCTCGAATATACGCCTGATAATTTCGAGGCGCTGGTCGGCAGGGCGCTGATCGCTGAACAAGCCGGTGAAATTGGCGCTGCGCGCAAACACTATCAGGACGCCCTGAATGCGTTGCCGCCAATCGAAGAGTCAAAACGGATAGTCGCGGCAATGGCGGCGCTCGACGGCGCTTAAATTCCGGGTCAGGTGACTTTCGCGCGCATGGCGTATTCCGGTTTGCGCCATTCTTCCGTATCAAGAATTTCTTTTAGGATTGATACCGCATTTGAAACATCTTGATACCGCAAGAATAGCGGCGAAAACCCGAAACGCATGAAATTTGGCGTCCGGAAGTCGCCGATGACGTCCCGCTTGATGAGCGTCTGGACAATCTCATAAGCGCCGTCATGGGCGAAACACAAATGCGCGCCGCGCCGCTCTTCCGCTGGCGGAGCGTCGGGCGCCAGCCCTAATTCTGCGCATCCTTCGGCAAAGAGATCGCTGAGGCCCCGCGCTTTCTTTTCAATCGCCGCCATGGAGTGATCGTCAAAAATATCGAGCGCAGCATTAAGCGCCGTCATGGAAATGATCGATGGCGTGCCGCATAAAAACCGCTCAATGCCGTCAGCCGGCGCATAATCATCAGAAAAATCGAAAGGTTTTTTATGACCCATCCATCCGGAAAGTGGTTGTGTTAAGTCGCTGGCGCGTTCTTTTTTTACGAATATAAAAGCTGGCGCGCCCGGGCCGCCATTTAAATATTTATATCCACAGCCGACGGCGAATTCGGCGCCGTCAACGGCAAGGTTCAGGTCGAGGGCGCCGGCTGCGTGGCTCAGATCCCAGATGATCGAGACGCCTTTTTGCCGCGCGGCCTTTTCCCAATCGGAGATGTTCGCAACCGCGGCGGTTTTGTAATGAACAAGGCTTTTAATGATGATGCCGTCAGTCTCGTTCAGCGCTTCCGGACCGGCAGTTTCCTCGATACGCCGGAAGTCTGCGCCAATCTGGTTGGCGAGGCCAATCGCGATATACGCATCGGTAGGGAATTCATCCGCATGGACAACAATCGCGCCAGAAGATTTTGCCAACAGAGCGCTCGCCAGCTTGAAAATATTTACTGATACAGAATCGCAAACGATGACTTCATCCCGTTGAACGCCGATCAATTTTGCAATTTTTTGGCCGCAGCGTTTCGGCAGGCCAATCCAGTCGGATGTATTCCACGATCGGATAAGATCTTCACGCCATTCGCTATTCATTGTCGTTGCAACAGCGGAGAGTGTCGCGCGTGACGGCGGTCCAAGGGAATTGCCGTCGAGGTATATAAGATTTTCCGGCAGATCGAACGCGTTGCGTGCGGGCGCTAACGGGTCCGATGCATCCAGGGCGGCAATATCATTTTCGGCGCATCTCATTATCATACCATCCGTAAAATTGCACGAACCGGCGCCGCATCGCCGCCAGCGATTTTTAGGGGCGGTGCAATCAATTCGTATTCGCCCACGTCAACGTCATCCAGCTTCAGATTCTCAAGAATGCGCATATCGGCGCGGCATACTGCGCGGTGGGCGTCCAAAGTTTTGGAGGTTGCGGGGTCGAGGGACGGGGTGTCGACGCCGATTAACCGGACGCTTAATGAGGCGAGATAATCAATTGCGTCAGCGCCAATCGCCGCAAAGTCCTCATCCCAGGAAACAGGTTGGCGCTCATAAGTTCGAATCAAAACACGTTCAGGATTCGCGACGCCAATACGCGCCAACGCCGTTTCGATGTCCTTTGCGGAAATAAATGAAGCGCCAATTGTAACGCGCAAGAGCACACATGGTCCGATATAAGCGCCGACATCAACCGCATCGATTGATGCGCCGTTGGCGTCATAATGCAACGGGGCGTCGGCGTGGGCGCCGGCATGGGTCGACGATTTCAACCGGGAAACATTTACCGGGCAATCGCCGCCAATCACCCATGTGTGCTCCAGCGCGAACGGCGTATCGCCGGGAAAAACAGGCGTGTCGCCGGAAAGCGGCGGCGTTATGTCAATGAAGCGGGTCATCTTGCTCAGGCTATGCCAATCAAACTGTCTTTCGCCTTGACGGCGGCGATGATGCGCCTGCAGTGTTACAAGATGCCTCGGCTGGCTGTAACCCTGCGGCGATATTCTTTTTATGATCAACTTTAATACCGCTATCGTTCGCCGCCCTGCAAAATCAGTTTGCAAGGGGTTAAGGGCTGGTGACGGCGACGATCCGGATATCAATGGCGTCGCCGCTGAACATGATGCGTATGTTGATGCGCTGCAGGCCGCGGGGCTAGCGGTCACAGTTCTCGAACCGCTGGAGGCGTTCCCGGATTCCATATTTGTTGAAGATCCCGCGCTGGTGTTTTCAAACTTTGCTGTGCTTTTGCGGCCCGGCGCCCCGTCGCGTCGCGATGAGCCGGCGAAATTGGCTCCGGCGCTGCGCGCGCATTTTGATCAAGTTGTTGAACTAGACGCCGGGCATGCCGATGGCGGCGATATTTTGCAAACGCCGCAGGGCGTAATGATTGGTCTCTCGGCGCGTACCGATAAAGCGGGCGCCGCAGCGCTTCAGAAGGTTTTGGCTGATCGAGATGTCGAAAGCGCAATCGTTGAGACGCCAGCAGGCGTTTTGCATTTCAAATCTGATTGTGCGCTTCTTGATGAAGAAACTGTGCTCTCAACTCTGCGCCTCGCGGCGTCAAATCTATTCAGCAAATTCCAAACACTGCTCACGCCGGACGGCGATGAAGGCGCGGCGAACGCTTTGCGCATCAACGATGTTGTATTTCTTGGGGAAGAATTTCCGCGAACAATTGATCTTGTTGCGGGCGCCGGATTCAATGTCGTCCCCCTGCCTACGAAGGAAATTGCGAAAATTGACGCCGGGCTCTCGTGCATGTCGCTGCGATGGTTGACGCCATGACGGAAACCGCGGCTGGCAAACCGATCGGGTTCTGGCGCTGTTGGTCATTCACCGTCGGCGTTATGATCGGCTCGGGAGTTTTTCTTCTGCCCGCCGTCCTCGCGCCATTTGGGTCCATCAGTTTCCTGGGATGGCTATTCACGAGCATCGGCGCCGTTGTTGTATCGCTCGTGCTTGGCGGTCTTGCGCGCCAGACAACCGCCAGCGGCGGGTTTTATGTTTACACCCGTGAAGCCTTTGGCGGACTGCCCGGATTTGTTGTCGCCTGGAGCTACTGGCTTTCGATTGTCTTTGCGACAGCAGCAATCGCGTCGGCCTTTGCCGGCTATGCCGGTTCGGTCGTTCCCTATTTCGCTGGAAATTCAATTGCGCAAGCGGTGCTCGCCGCCGCGATAATCTGGGTGCTGACCGCTGTGAACTTGAAAGGTATTGCTGAAGCCTCGCTGTTGCAGCTCATAATGACGGTTCTAAAAATTATTCCCTTGTTTGTAATCATCGCCTTGGGCGTCGCCGTCGGAACACCTGAATATATTCCGACATATAATCCGAAAGAGCTCTCGCTATTTGAAGGCGTCGCGACAACCGCATTGCTGACCATGTGGGCGTTCGTCGGCCTCGAAGCCGGGACGGTGCCTGCGGAGGATGTCGTCGATGCGAAACGCACGGTGCCGCGCGCCATCGTTTTCGGCACTGTCTGCGTCGCCGCGATCTATATTGCATCTACGGCTGCGGTGATGATGCTCGTCCCAGTTGACCAGCTTGCGAGATCCGAGGCGCCGTTTTTTGACGCAGCGCGGGCGCTGGGGCCGGTGGGCGGACCGCTCATCGCTATCGGCGCCCTTGTCTCTACGGCGGGATCGCTCAACGGTAATATTTTTCTTGGCGGCCAGATGCCCATGTCAGTCGCGCGTGACGGCCTGGCGCCCAAATTTTTCGCAAAGAAAAACGCCGGCGCCGCCCCCGCTGCAGCTCTGATCATGACATCAGTTTTGGCGACGCTATTGCTGTTTTTGAATTACAGCGACGGACTGGTCTCGGCTTTTACATTCCTGATTTCGATTTCGACGCTGGCGGTGTTGGCGCCCTATGCGATCACCGCGCTCGCCGCCCTGTCGCAGCGAAAAGGCAAAGGCGCCGCGTGGACAATTCTGGCGATCGTTGCGCTTGTCTATTCGCTGGTCGCAATCGCCGGCGGCGGGCCGGGGACTTTGCTGTGGGGCGCCGGATTGATCGCCGCGGGTATTCCGGTTTACTTCCTCGCCAAATCGTAGGCCGCTTGACCGGCGCACGAACCACTCCTAGCGTCCCGCGAAATTTATATGAATTTGGACGATGACCGACAAAAAGAAAAAATCATTTCAAGGGTTGATCCTGACACTGCAACAATATTGGGCGGATCATGGTTGCGTAATTCTGCAACCCTATGACAAGGAAGTTGGCGCCGGCACGTTTCACCCGGCGACGACGCTTCGTTCACTCGGGCCGAAGCCATGGAAGGCCGCTTATGTGCAGCCATGCAGACGTCCCACGGATGGTCGCTACGGCGCAAACCCGAACCGGTTCCAGCACTATTATCAGTTTCAGGTCGTATTGAAGCCGTCGCCTGACAATCTTCAGGAACTTTATCTCGGTTCTCTTGATGCGATTGGCGTCGACCGGACCGTGCACGATATTCGCTTTGTTGAAGACGATTGGGAAAGCCCGACGCTTGGCGCCTGGGGCCTCGGGTGGGAAGTCTGGTGCGACGGGATGGAGGTAACGCAATTTACGTATTTCCAGCAGGTCGGCGGCTTTGACTGCAAGCCCGTCACTGGCGAATTGACCTATGGTCTTGAACGCCTCGCCATGCATGTGCAGGGCGTCGATAATGGTTTCGATCTCGACTTCAATGGCGCTGACGGCGAAGACGCCGTCACCTATGGTGATGTCTTTCATCAGCAGGAAGTTGAGTTTTCCGGTTTCAATTTCGAACTAGCCGATACCGATGTATTGTTCGATCAGTTTAAGGAAGCCGAAAGCTCGTGCGCTGCTATCATCGAGGCCGGTGTAGCAAGCGGGAAATCATACGCCTTGCCTGCCTATGATCAGTGTATCGCGGCGAGCCACATATTTAATATGCTCGACGCGCGCGGGGTTATTTCCGCGACAGAGCGACAGTCTTATATCTTGCGTGTGAGAACGCTGGCGAAAATGTGCTGCAAAGCCTGGCTCGATAGTCCGAAAGGCCGAACTGAAGGCGCCGGGGTCGTAGATTATGAAACCGCTTGATTTTCTCCCTTTTGCATTGGCCGCACTTGCGGTCCCGCATACTGCGATGGCCGACGACGAAGCGTCCAACAGGCCCCATGTTGCCGCTGGCCAATATGGACAGTGTTTCGCGCATTCCGTTCCCGCTGAATATTATGGTGTCGACGGCCGCACGGACCTCTATGCGGTCGGCGAAGAGAACAAATTGCTACACAGCTATGATTGGTTTGCACAAAGAATATTTATCGCATGCAACGTTTCTGATGGCAAAGGCGTCATCGCGCCGGCAGTCGTACAGTTGGGGCCATGGCCCCGCGGTCACGCGCCTGAAGATGACACGCTGTCCATTGCATTTCATTATGACGGCGAACGAGTCGCAGAATATTCTACTTTAGATATTGCCGAGGGCAATCCAAAAAATGCAAGCTGCAGCGTTTCGCATTATACGGTAATTGCAATCGTTGACGGATTTTCAAATTTGTACAGCGACGCCGCGCCCAATTTCAGTTTAACAACAGTAGACGGACGGCGGCTTACCTTTAATATTCTTACCGGGGCCATAGTCAAAGTTGACGACACGGCGGCGGAGGAAAGCCGCGGCGCCTGTCCATAACAAAGAGTGTATTTTCATGGCTGTTTCCATTCCAATAGAAGGCGGGTGTCAATGCGGCGCGCTGCGCTATCAGCTTTCGGCGGCTCCAGTAGGGATGTACGCGTGCCACTGCACGAATTGCCAGAAACAAACCGGCAGCGCCTTTGTGCTTTCCGCGGCGATTATTGAGGCGACGTTTTCATTCACCGAAGGCGAACCCTCGGAAACGAATTGGACTTCCGACGCCGGCAACAAGCGATACGGAAAGTTTTGCGGTTCTTGTGGCAATCGCATCGTTAATGGCGCTAAGCCATCGATCGGCATTTTGAGCCTGCGCGCCGGAACGATTGACGACACAAGCTGGATAAAACCGGGCGGGCATATCTGGACCAAAAGCGCGCAGCCCTGGATCAAATTTTCCGAGGACGATTTACTGTTCGAAGGCCAGCCTGAAGATTATGGCCCATTAATTCAGCGATTTCGCGAATTGGTCGAGTTTGAGGAAACTTCAACCTAGCAAATCTTTAACGCCTCACGGCTAGATTGCCCGGCGTCGCGGATCGGCGCCGGGGTGACAGACCATGAGCAATATTGCGAATGACGCGAGTGATTGGCAGCCGCGACGTTCGTCGCCGGCCGCGGCGTTTTTATCCGGCATTTTTGCTGGCGCCGGCGCGTCACAACTTTCTACCTGGGTGGGGATCGTCAGCGCCATCATTGGTGGATTTTTGGCGCTGGAGACCTACCGCAAAGATGTCGCAAAGTCTGTTGATCAGAGCGTCGAGCAAACGTTCGAGATGGTCGATAAATTTAAGGGCCCAACATTGTCCGCCGCTCATGCGCGTACGCTTTCATATGTTGAGGCAAAGCGGTTCTGCGACGCCCGGATGATTTCGCGTGATTTGACAGACCTTGATATCATCACAGTGATTGATTTCTTCGATCTGGCGTATGCGTGCGTCGACGCCGGATTATGCGATCGCGAAACAGCGTTTCAGTTTTTCGCACCATACGCGAATTTTCACTGGCCGATACTGAATTCTATTGTCGATGAATATAAGGCTGCGCCGCAATCTCTGCGCACGGACGCAAATTTCGGTGTGGGGTTACGCGGTTTTGCTGCTGCGCCGGTAGAAGCCGCCGCTTGCGACGGCAATTTTTAGGCCTAAATTCGATAATTTGTCTGTTTGCGGAACGCAATGATGGCGGTATTATAACTCCTACGCAAAGCAGGAGCATGCGCTAATGTTTGGATTAAAACCGCTGCCAGTCATACTGGCGACTGTTGCGTTCTTTTTTGTCGGATTTTTATGGTATGGATTATTGTTCACCGAGATGTGGATGGCTGCGGAAGGCCTGACCGAGGAAGACGCTGGAAGCCCGGTTTGGATGATCGGCGGTCTTATTATTACTTTCATGCAGGTCATCGGAATTGGGCTCGTTCTCAAATGGAAAAATGTTAGCGGTGTCAACGATGCGGTAATGACGATGTTGACCTTATGGTTGTTAATTGCGTTGCCGTTCACAGCCTATGCATTTGTTTATCTTCCCGCACATAGCCTGCCGTTGCTTATGATTGACGCATCGCATTTGCTCGTCGGGTGGGTCGTTTCGGCGATTATTTTGACAATTATGAAATAGCTGCAAAAATAACTATTGTGTTCAGAAGGGCGGCTGTTGCGCCGCCCTTTTTAAGTTTGAAGCGGGGCGGTGTCGAACCGGACGGGTATGACGAAGAGCAAGAAAAGAAGCCTTCTCGACAAGATCACGATCACGCTTCGAGTTTTTGTGTTTGCAGGCATTTTTTTATTCATCGGCGCCATTGTTCTCGCCGGCATCTACCGTTTTGTATCGCCGCCGGGAACGTTGTTGATGGTGGAGCGTAAACTCTCAGGCGACGTGATCATTCATCCCTGGGTTCCAATCGACAGTATTTCGCCCAATCTTGTCGTCGCTGTAATCGCAGCGGAGGATACGCGGTTTTGCCTCCACAACGGCATCGACATGAAGGCAATTAACGAAGCGATGGAAGAAGCGAAAAATGGCAAACGCCAGCGCGGCGCCTCTACGATTTCTCAGCAGACTGCAAAAAATGTATTTCTGACGAACGGCGGCGGTTGGATGCGCAAGGGCGCAGAAGCGTGGATGACAGTGGTTATTGAAACGCTTTGGCCAAAACGCCGCATTATGGAAGTTTATTTAAACGTCGCTGAGTGGGGCGACGGATTGTTTGGCGCTGAAGCGGCGGCGCAGAAGCGTTTCGGCAAGAGCGCCAAGCATTTGACTGCCCATGAAGCGGCGTTGCTGGCGTCAGTATTACCAAACCCTCATAAATGGCGGGTCGATCCGCCGGGGCCATATGTGCGCAAGCGCGTTGGCGACGTCAGCGCGCGTATGGGACAGGTTCGCCGCGACGGGCTCGACGATTGCGTCAACAAGCCGTAGAATACTTAAATGAAAAAAATTCTGTTGGTTATTTATACTGCAGCCGTTTTTGCGGCTTGTGCGCCGCAAGATTACGAACCTTATGCGACACGGGGGCTTTACCAGCCGCCAAAAGACTACGACCAATTCAAGTTGGAGCGTACGGCGTGTTACGGCGTTTGCCCCGTATACGAAGTAATTGTAAACGAAAAAGATATTCTTGAATTTCGCGGCAAGCGTTTTGTCGCTGAGGAAGGCGGCGCTGTGGGCAAGCGCCTTGCCGATGGTTCGTTTGATCAACTGATTGAGATTGCGGCGGAACATGAGTTTCAGTCATTCGACGCGGCTTACCCGAACGCAGATGTATCCAATTGTCCGAGAATGGCCACTGACAACCCACGCGTGATTATCACGATCAAAGCTAAGAATTCGGCGAAAAAAGTAAGTGTCTACCAAGGGTGCATGGAATTTGACGGAAAGGCGCGTTGGGAAGAAATGGTTGCTGCGATGGAAGCGGTCCTCGATATTGATGACTTGATCGGCCCGCGTGACGCCCACATCGGTAAAACAAAACAGGCGCCGATCAAATGAGTAAAGTCATGGTCATAGCGTGCTATCGCCCGAAACAAGACAAAGACGATGAATTATTGGCGCAAGTGAAAACGCATTTGCCAATTTTGCGCGCGGAAGGCCTGGTTGACGATAGCCCGTCCCTTTGCGGGCGCGCGAAAGACGGAACGATTGTCGAGGTTTTTTGCTGGAAATCGGAAAGCGCGGTTGCCAGCGCTCATGAAAACCCCGCCGTTGAAAAAATGTGGCAGGCGTTTGGCGAAGTGTGTGAGTACACATCGATTGGAAAGGTCGACGGCGCGCATGACCTTTTTACGCCATTAGAACCGATTGATCTCGATGTTTAATCGCCAGAAATTGTGTGCAAACGCTGCAAAACCGGCAAAAACAGAGCATCATTCGCCCTGGAATTGATCGCTTTTGGCTATCGGTAATTGAGTATTTGCGATACGTTTTTGAATGCGAGCGATACAGCGAAACCTGATAGCCGTAAAAAATGCTGCAAAAAAGGCGGCGCAATCTGCAGGTGTCTATCCAATTGCTCGGCACGCGTATCAAGCCCTAAACCCATCTATTAGAAGGCTTGAAAACAAACGGCTGCATTTTTTTAGCAAGATTGTTCAGCCGGACAATTTGGTGTTCGATATCGGCGCCAATGTCGGGCAAATGTCGTCGCTTTTGCTAAAGCTTGGGGCCAGAGTTGTATCGCTTGAGCCAAACAAACTTTGTCATCCGGCGCTCCAATATCAATGCGGCAAGAATCCTGACTTTTCGTTAGTGGAGAAAGCAGTTTCAAATGAACCTGGCATGGCGACGCTTCATTTCGAAGGAACAGCGTCGACAGCGAGCTTACGTTCCGATTGGGAATGGCTGAAGCCGCGCAAAAATCGGACGGTCCAAACATGTGATGTGCCTGTAACAACCATCGACGCCCTTATCGCGGAATACGGACTGCCCGATTATTGCAAGATTGATGTTGAAGGGTTCGAACTTGAATGTATTCAGGGCATGTCTCAACCCGTACCATTGCTTTCGTTTGAATATCATCGCGCCGAATTGAGAAATGCTAGGGCTTGCCTTGAGGCGCTATCAAAACTGTCACCGATTGCGACGAATATTACAACGTTGGACCACGCCGAATTCGCGTTTGCGGATTGGCGTAGTTCTGATGAAACCATTTCATATATTTTTGACAACCCTGCGATACATGCAGGCGATATTTTCGTCAGGTCGGCAATCAGCAATCAAACGAGCGATGCGGCTGAGATGGCTGGGATTCAATCAACTGGCGTGAAAATGACGTCGTCTTCATCGCTTTCTTGAACGAGGTCTGGATATTCAATTTCAAGCGCGGTCAGCTGTTGTTCATAATAGGAAATGAGCGTGATCTCACGCGCAGCGAGTTCCGAAAAGAGCGATGCGAGCGGCCATAATGCAGACGCCTGATTGCCCGGCTCAATCATTGCCGGAGCATTCATTATTTCCGATATGTTTATTATGATCGGTACGACGCCGTCGCGTTGACTGCTATAGGCGCGTGAAAGACCGCTGGCGAGATCATAATCAAATCGTGCCGCTACGCCGCGCTGGCGGGCAAGGTCCCACGCAACGTCTTCGGGAAACTGCTTCATGATTATGGTTGGCCTGAGCGTCTCAATGCGCATAAAAATATCGATCGGCGCGCGATTGTCTGGCGCATCAGATGCGCGAATGGCCGCGATTTCTTCGCGCAAGGCAGCGGCAATATCGCCGTGATATTCGGGAAGATCTTCGAACAACGCTAGATTAGCGCTTAACTCTGCGTGGATTGCAGCAGCCGCCTTGCGCTCCTTGGTTTCCGCCGCGGCCCGCTGGCGCCATTCATTGGCGCCAAGGGCGAGCAATATTGAGAAAACGATTAGCGCGCCCTCACTCAGAAAATACCGCGTATTCTTTTTCATTGCTGTGAAATTCCCCTGCGAAGACGCTTCAGTTTAACACGTGTCTGTGTCCTATTGCACCTGCCTTAAACCCGCCCTAGAAGGCGGAGCGTATGGCTGAATTACTCCTAGAATTGTTCTCCGAAGAAATTCCGGCGCGCCTGCAACAAAAGGCGGCGCGCGACCTTGAGCGCGCGGTGAATGACCGTCTCATCGGCGCAGGGTTTATGCCTGAAGGCGTCAAGTCGTTTGTGACGCCGCGGCGGCTGTCGTTGGTCGCGCTTGGCTTGCCGGTGAAGCAACCAGACCGGCGCGAGGAGAAAAAAGGACCGCGGGTCGGAGCGCCGGACAAGGCCATTGAAGGTTTCTTGAAATCTGCAGGGCTGTCATCGATTGATGAGTGCGAACAGCGCGAGGATAAAAAGGGCGCCTATTACGTTGCGGTGATTGATCAAAAGGGCCGCGATACTGCGGCGCTTATCGCTGAATTCGTTCCGGAAATCATCCGCGGCTTCCAATGGCCGAAATCCATGCGTTGGGGCGCCGGCGACTTGCGCTGGGTGCGTCCGTTGCACAGGATTTTGTGTTGTTTTGATAACGAAGTCGTTAAGTTTGAAGTTGACGGCATTGCGTCTGGTGACATAACTGAAGGCCATCGTTTTATCACGCCGGACGAAATTCAGGCGCGAAATTACGACAATTATTCCGCAAAGTTACGTGCCGCAAAAGTCGTTCTTGATACTGATGAACGAAAAGAGATTATTGCGCACAATGCGCAAACGCTTTGCCAGGCGCAAGGATTTGAGCTCGTTGAAGATACAGCGCTTCTAAATGAAGTCGCAGGGCTCGCCGAATGGCCGGTTGTTTTGATTGGATCATATGACGAGAAATTCTTGACCCTGCCGGACGAAGTGTTGACCGCGTCTATGCGCGGGCATCAGAAATATTTCTCCGTTAAGGACCCGAAGACCGGGCGCCTGACGAACAAATTCATTTGCGTTGCCAATATTGAAGCCCCCGATGGCGGCGCGGCCATGCGCGAGGGGTATGAGCGCGTGCTTGCAGCACGCCTCGCCGATGGATGGTTCCTTTACAATCAGGACTTGAAAACCAAATTGGAAGACCGTTTGCCCGACCTTGATCGGGTGACGTTCTTCGAGGGATTGGGATCGGTTGGCGACAAAGCGCGGCGCGTCTCGGCGCTGGCGAAAGAGATCGCGCCTGCCATTGGCGCTGATCCCGACACAACAGAGCGCGCCGGCCTCCTTGCGAAAGCTGATCTTGTGACAGCTATGGTCGGTGAATTCCCGGAACTGCAAGGGTTGATAGGTCGGTATTATGCGAAAGTACAAGGTGAAGCGGACGATATCGCTGACGCTATCCGCGATCACTACAAACCGGCCGGTCAGGACGAAGACCCGCCGACGGCGCCGGTCTCTGTCGCCGTTGCCTTGGCGGATAAGCTCGACACATTGACCGCGTTCTGGGCTATCGATGAAAAACCAACAGGATCGAAAGATCCATTCGCGTTGAGACGCGCCGCGTTGGGTGTGATCAGACTAACCTTGGAGAACAATGTACGGCGGGAACTGCCTGCAGGCGTCTCCGATCTTATCAATTTTTTCCACGACCGCCTGAAAGTTTATCTTCGCGACAAGGGCCATCACCATGACCAGATTGATGCGGTGCTTACCGACGCTCACGGCAATTTACAGGATGATCTCGTCATCATTGTTGAGAAACTAAAGGCGCTGGAAGCCTTTCTTAAAACAGATGACGGCGAGAATGTTGCGGCCGCCTACAAGCGTGCGGCGAACATTCTGAAAGCTGAAGAAAAGAAAGACAACGCGCCGGCGGACGCGGCAAACGTCAATGAAAAGCTTTTAGCGGAAGATTCTGAAAAGAAACTGTTCGAGGCGATTACGAATGCAGAGACAACTGCAAGCGCCGCCTTGCCCAAAGAAGAATTCGCTGCCGCGATGAAGGCGCTTGCAGGGCTTCGCGCGCCGCTTGACGCGTTCTTTGACAATGTTACCGTTAATGCTGACGATGCCGCCTTGCGCGCTAACCGGCTCTCGCTGCTTGCGCGTGTTACCAAAGCGACAAATGACGTTGCGGATTTTTCAAAACTGGAGGGCTGACCGCAAGCCGTCAGTTCGTGAATCCTTGCGCGGGCGGGAGGTTCGCAATCTGATCGGAAACCGCAGATTGAGCGGCAGCCGGCTTTATAGCCATAGCGCTTGCGAGCGTGAATACGCCGATGCGAAAAGCCAATTCTCGAAAAATCCCCCAATGCACCCCCCCCTAATTGCGCATTCATTCTGACTTTTAACGCAACGCCCAGCTTTGCCGGACGAAAAGGTTAACATCTTGGGCGATGAATATAGTAGGCGTTATTTTTGCACTGCGGCAAATTCCTCCTTGGCCGCAAAGCGCTGGCGCCCTAATTGTCAGCGCGCAAGGTGCATGGGGAGATTATCGGTGAATAAGCGGAGCCGGACGTAGCAATTATGACGAATGCAAACGCAAAGCAATGGGTCTATGGATTTGGCGGCGGCGCTGCGGAAGGCGATGCGTCTCAAAAAAACCTTTTAGGCGGTAAAGGCGCGAACTTGGCTGAGATGGCGAGCCTAGGGCTTCCTGTCCCGCCAGGTTTCACCATCACCACCGAAGTCTGCACCGAATTTTACGCTAATGATCGGAAATATCCTGACGGGCTAACACGCGAAGTCGACGCGGCGCTGAAGAAAATTGGCGAGACCGTCGGCAAGGCCTTTGGCGATCCGAAGAACCCATTGCTCGTTTCTGTGCGCTCTGGCGCGCGCGCATCGATGCCGGGCATGATGGATACGGTTTTAAACCTTGGTCTTAACGATGAAACTGTCGCGGGGCTGGCGGATTTGTCTGGAGACGCGCGGTTCGCTTATGACAGCTATCGTCGTTTCATCCAGATGTATTCCGATGTTGTTTTGGAAGTTGAGCACCACGAGTTTGAGGAGATCCTTGAAACGTTCAAGGAAGAAAACGACTATCATCTTGATACGGATTTAAGCGCCGATGACTGGAAAACGGTCATCAAAGGCTATAAAAACGTAGTTGAGAAATCTCTCGGCAGGCCTTTTCCGCAAGACACGAATGAACAATTGTGGGGCGCGGTCGATGCGGTCTTCGGGTCATGGCGAAATGATCGGGCTGACACCTATCGTCGTCTGCACAATATCCCGGAAAGCTGGGGGACAGCCGTAAACGTCCAGGCCATGGTGTTTGGCAATATGGGCGAATCGTCCGCGACAGGCGTTGCTTTTACCCGCGACCCATCAACCGGCGCCAACAATTACTACGGTGAGTTTCTGATCAACGCGCAGGGTGAAGATGTTGTCGCCGGCATTCGAACGCCGCAACCGCTCACCAAACGCGCGCGTGAAGAGATGGGTGAAACAGAGCCCTCGCTGGAAGAGGCGATGCCTGCTGCATACGCCGAACTTGCTGACGTTTTCGACAAGCTCGAAAAACACTATCGCGACATGCAGGATATCGAGTTTACGATCCAGGAGTCGAAACTCTGGATGCTGCAAACTCGCAATGGCAAGCGCACCGCGAAGGCGGCGTTGAAAATCGCGGTTGATCTTTGCGAAGAAGGGCTGCTGACAAAAGAAGAAGCAATAATGCGCGTCGATCCGCATTCGCTGGATCAATTACTCCACCCGTCGCTCGATCCTGATGCGCCGCGTGATCTGGTTTTGACTGGATTGCCCGCGTCTCCGGGCGCGGCATCCGGCGAGGTCGTTTTCAATTCTGACGAAGCGGAACGATTGGCGCAGGAAGGCCGCAAAGTTATTCTTGTGCGCGTTGAGACGAGCCCCGAAGACATTCACGGGATGCACGCCGCAAAAGGCATTGTGACGGCGCGCGGCGGGATGACCAGTCACGCGGCGGTGGTTGCGCGCGGCATGGGACGGCCATGTGTTTGCGGCGCGGGTGATCTTAAAATCGATAAATCAGGCGCAAGCTTCAGCGCAGGCGGCCGGATGATCGAAAAAGGCGAAATCATCACAATCGACGGCGCAGTGGGCCGCGTTTTCGCCGGCGAAGTGCCGACGATCCAGCCGGAACTCTCCGGTGACTTTGCAAAGCTTATGGGCTGGGCGGACGCAGTGCGGCGCATGCGGGTTCGCGCCAACGCGGAGACGCCGCATGATGCGCAAGTCGCCCGCGACTTTGGCGCAGAGGGCATCGGCCTTTGCCGCACCGAACATATGTTTTTTGACGCTGACCGCATTATTGCGGTGCGAGAAATGATTCTCGCAGGCGATAAGACTGGACGAGAAGCAGCGCTCGCAAAACTTCTGCCGATGCAGCGCTCGGATTTTGAAGAGATATTCAAAGTCATGCGCGGGCTGCCGGTGACAATTAGATTGCTGGATCCGCCATTGCACGAGTTTTTACCGCACTCCGACAATGAAATTGAGGAAGTCGCGACGGCGTCCGGGATGGATGCAACAAAATTAAAAGATCGCGCCCACGCGCTCCAGGAATTCAACCCGATGCTTGGTCATCGCGGTTGCCGCTTGGGGATTTCGTTCCCGGAAATTTATGAGATGCAGGCGCGGGCAATCATTGAAGCGGCTTGCAAGGTCGGCGATGAAACCGGTGAGAAAGTGACGCCGGAAATCATGATTCCGCTGGTCGCAAAGCGCGAAGAGTTGGCGATATTGAAAGCGCAAATCGATGCGGTTGCCGCGGACGTTTTGAAGGAGAAGGGAACGTCACTTGACTATCTGATTGGCACAATGATTGAGCTGCCACGCGCGGCTTTGACTGCAGGCGATATCGCTCATGATGCTGAGTTCTTTTCATTTGGCACCAACGACCTGACTCAAACGACCTTCGGGTTAAGCCGCGACGATTCAGCGTCATTTCTGCCGGACTATATGAAACAGGGAATTTTCGAACGCGACCCGTTCGTTACGATAGATGTCGAAGGGGTTGGCGTGCTCGTAAAGGTTGCAGCAGAGAACGGCCGAAAAACACGCAAAGATTTGAAGCTTGGCATTTGCGGTGAGCATGGCGGAGATCCTGATTCGATTAGATTTGTCGAGCGTGTCGGCCTTGATTATGTGTCATGTTCGCCATATCGCACGCCAATCGCTCGTCTTGCCGCGGCGCAATCAAAACTCGCGAATAAATGACGCGATTCCCGCTCATAGTTCGTTACCAAAAATTTCAAACTTCGAAAACCGATACAATATCAATGGCTTGTGGCGGCGGCTTAAAAATTAATGAAGCGTAAAGATCGGCCCGGACCCATTGCGCATGTGCAGTATGACCGCCATATTCGCCGAAATTGACGCGCCGTCTGGGCGCGTTTTTTGCGTATTTGTAATAGAGTTTTGAACTAATAAATCAGGCGTTGGCGGTTCAACGTCTGAAAGGATTGTCTGGAAACCAAATGTCACCGTTGCATCACGAGCATGAAATTAGCTGGACCCTGCGCAGCCTCCTTGCGACAGGTCTTCTGGCAATGTGCGTTGTTGCAACCGCGTTGAGCATTTCCGAGTCAGCGGAAAGGGCGGAGATCGAACGAAACCGTCAGGCGGCGATCGCGGAAGAGGCCATTGTTGTTGCTGAATTGGCAAATCATCTTGCAAAAGCGACAGCGGCGACGCGCGATGCGTTTGAAGCGCCGCGGCTAAAGCCTGCGCGTTCGACAACGACATTACTTGCTGCAGATAATGTTCTGGAAAATCTCGTAGACTTTGATTTTACGTCGTTGACAACGGCGAAAGTGGATGCGGTACAACGAAAATGTCTGGCGCAGGCGATCTATTACGAGGCTCGTTCGGAAAAGCGTATTGGGCAGCTTGCGGTCGCCGACGTTGTTTTGAACCGCGTCGCCAGCCGAATTTATCCAGATACAATTTGCGGTGTAGTGTTTCAGGGGTCGGAACGGCGCACGGGATGCCAATTCTCGTTTACTTGCGACGGTTCCATGCAAGCGCGTCTTAATCAACGCAAATGGAAAGCGTCGGAAGATCTCGCGGGCGCTATTCTCGCCGGTGTTCATGTCCCAGTAAGCCGCAATGCGACGCATTATCACGCCAATTATGTTGACCCCTACTGGGCGCCGAAAATGACGCCAACGGCGACCATCGGGACGCACAAGTTTTATAGGTTCCGCGATCGCCGGACGACCGAAGCAGCGCCGGCCGCGATGTAGCGGGCGCCTCCCGGTCAGTTAATACTTTTTCAATACGCCGACGTTGAAGTGCCCTCATGAACGCGGGCATCCTTATAATTGGCGCAGGGATTCAAGGCGCATCGATTGCGTTAGAACTGGCGCATCGCGGCCGGGCAGTCACACTCATTGAACGCGATACTCTGCCGATGAACCGCGCTAGTTTGCGCAACGAAGGTAAAATTCACCTCGGATTGATATACGCCGCTGATCTAACTTTTCGGACTGCTGACCTCCAACTAAAAGGCGCGTTATCTTTTTTTCCGTTGATGAAACGGTGGTTGGGCGATCGAAAAATTGGATTATCGACGCCGTTTCAGTATTTCGTTGCTCGCGACTCTCTAATGACGCCGGACAAGCTTGGCGCCCATTACGAAAAACTATCCCGCCAATGCAGCGCTTTGCTGCACGATTTCCCGTCACTCGGATATGAGGGGCTCGCGTCGCATCAACTGGCAGAGAAAATCGACACGCCGGCAAACATCAACCCTGACCTTGTCGAAGCGGTTTTTGATACATGCGAAATTGCCGTCAACACTGATGAGCTGGCGGCAGCTTATCGCGACGCTATCGATGCTCATCCCTTAATTGATTTTCACAGCGGCATAATATGCAATGGCCTGGAGCGCAGCGCAACTGGCATGCGCGCGCAATGCGAAGGATATGATGGCGCCGAGCTGACGATTGACGCCGAGCAAATCGTAAATTGCACATGGGAAGACCGGATGCGTCTCGATGCGACCCTTGGGATTGAACCGACGCCCGGTTTGCTGCATCGATTGAAATACCGAACCATCGCGAAGCTGCCCGAGCAAATGCTTGGCACGCCCTCCGTTACGATAGTGCTTGGCGCTTACGGCGACATCGTTATTCGCAATGACGGTCTTGCCTATCTTTCGTGGTATCCGAGCGGGTGTCAGGGTTGGACCCACGATATTGCCCCGCCGGGGGAATGGAATTTGCCTTGTCGCGGCAAACCGGATCCGGAAATGGCTCTGAAGATTCATACTGAGGCGCTGGCCATGTTATCTGACTGGCGCTTCGATCTGGCCGAGGCAGAACCGCTATATGTCGATGCCGGCGCTATTGTCGCCTATGGAAAATCGGACGTGGATGATCCGAAAAGCCGCTTGCATGACCGCACCCGCATCGGCGTTTTCGGCGGCGGCGACTATTTTAGCGTTGATCCGGGCAAACTGACGACCGGTCCGCTCTTTGCGATGGCGGCGGCGGATCAAATCACTGGCGATTGCGCAGACGAACAAATGTCCGCATTGTTGACGACGTGACAGTCGACAAACCTCTAGTCGTTGGATTATTGCCGGCGTGGAATGCGGAGGCGTTCTTGCAGGAAACGCTTCATTCCATCTCTGCGCAAACTTATCCAAATTACAAAATCCTTGCTTCTATTGATAAATCGACAGACCGCACCGCCGAAATTCTGAAAGAGCACGCGGCTAATGATGATCGTTATACGATCATTGAGCAGAGCGAACGCCTCGGCTGGGTTGGCAATATCAATGCGTTGCTTGAGGCAGGCGAGGGCGACTATTTTCACTTCGCTTTTCACGACGATATCTTGTTGCCGGCATTTGTAGAAACGTGCGTGAGTGCGCTAAAGGCCCGACCGAACGCAATCCTCGCTTACACAGATATGACGCTTACAGAGCAGAACGGCGAAGTCTTTGACTTCGTTTATCCGGCGCAAGCGCCTGGCGTTTCCGCCGCGGCGCGCGCCAGCCGCTTGATCTCAATGAAGAACGCCTGGGCGACGCCCAATCGTGGTGTTTTCAGCACTGAAGCAGCGCGCGCGACGGGCGGCATGCGTAAACACCGCGCCGGCGAGTTTGTCGCCGACTGGACATGGCTGATCAATCTTTCGCTTCAAGGTGAATTTGCCTACGCGCCGGAAACCCTCGTGCAAAAACGGATCATGAAAGACAGCCTTTCGAAGACGTGGGACTGGAGCATGTGGAAATTTTTCAGTGCTTGCGAAGACGCGGCAAAAATCGTCAATGCGTCTGATTTGTCATTGGTTGATAAAACACAGCTCCACGCGGCTATCGCAAAGAGATTTGCAAAAACCGCGCTCGCAAAAACCGCCCGAAGGTTTATTCCGGCGCTACGGCGCTAGTGCTACAAACAGATTTGATCGCCTTCGGCGGAAACATTAAAACCGGCGTATTTAACTTGCGCGCGTTCACGGCCATCAACTTGGTGCAGCGGATTGGTATGGTTCATGTGAATGAAATGAACTTTTGATTTTTCCTCTGGAGGCAGCGATTCAAATCGTTCCAAAGAATGCGCGACAAACGGATGCGGGAAACCGGACATGTCGCGGCCGGGAATTTCGCCGTCTGCAAAGAACGTTGCATCCAGAAAAGCGACGTTGACTTTGTTGATTTTATCTTCAATGCGCACGCCATCGTCATCCCAATCTTCCCAGGCGTCTATATCGGGCAGGAAGATCGCTGATTTGTTTGGTCCGTCGATCTTAAATCCGACGACTTCGGAAAATTCCTGGCGGTGCGGTACGAGAAAGGGCGTTACGGAAATATCTTCAGCGATAGCCTCCGGCGCGCCGTCTTCCATGATTGCCAGGAAAATGTTCTCGTACCGAACAAGCTGGCTCCAGGGTCCGTTGTTCTCCAGAAACTCCGCCATGCGCGGCATGGCGTAAACGCGCATATTTTCTGCGCCTAAGGCTTCGTGGCCGAACATCATCAAGCCGACATAGTGCCCGATATGCGCGTGGGTCAGAAATACGCCGGAAAGTTTTGTCGGAATTGCAGTTGGCGCGGCTTCGTTCAGGCGATGCAGTTGTTCCTTAATGTCGGGCGTCGCCTCAAACAGCCAGCGTTTAAGGTCTTCGTCGCGCCGGTCAATCAAGGCCAGGGACGTTGCAAGACGGCGTTTTGTCGGGTCGGTCCATGCCGGGTCGTCTGGGTTGCCGATCTGCGGTTTGCCGCCGTCTTGCGCAACGCCGAGGACGATTAGGGAGACGGCGCAGGATTCGAACGAGCCCGGTTTCACATTTTCCTGCGCACAACCGACCGCAACGAGAATACTAGCGCTTGCGAACAATGCCGCGCCCCGCATCATTGAAAATCCATGCCAAGATCGAGATTGGGCGCAGAGTGTGTCAACCAGCCCGATGAAATAACGTCGACGCCGGTCTCGGCGATGGCGCGTATGGTTTCCAGTGTAACATTGCCGGACGCTTCAAGAATAGCGCGCCCGCCGACGCGCTTAACCGCCTTCTTCATGTCCTCCGCAGACATATTATCGAGCATGATGACATGAGCGCCGCCTTTTAAGGCCGCGTCAAGCTGATCGAGGCGGTCGATCTCAACTTCGACTTTGACCATGTGGCCGACATAGGATTTCGCAGCGGCGAGCGCCTTCTCAAAGCCCCCCGCGGCGACGATATGATTGTCCTTGATCATCACGGCGTCGTAAAGACCATAGCGATGGGAGGAGCCGCCGCCGCAACGGATTGCATGTTTTTCAACTGCGCGCAGGCCCGGCGTCGTCTTGCGAGTGCCGGCGATTTTTGCGCCGGTGTTTTTTATGGCGTTAACAAATTGCGCCGTCGCCGTCGCAATGCCCGAAAGATGCCCCAGAAAGTTCAGCGCTGTGCGTTCTGCAGATAGGATGCCTCGGGATGGGCCATTCAACTCGAAGACTGTGTCGCCTTTCTTGACGCTGGCGCCGTCGCCTTTCGCAACCTTTATTTCTATTGTTGGATCAACCAATCGAAACGCGGCAAGACCTGCCTGAACGCCCGCGATAACGCCGGCTTGACGCGCAGCAATCACAGCTTTCGATTGCGCGTCGGCGGGTATGGTCGACTTGGTGGTGATATCGCCGGCGTCGCCGAAATCTTCTTTCAGCGCGCGACGGACAATGTCTTCGATGACAATTTCTGAAAGGGGTGGAATGGTTGTCATTGTGCAGTTTCCGATTGCGCCCAATATATTACGTCGCGAAAGTCTTGTCGGGCGCGGCCCGCAAAATAAATCGCTTTATCTGCGTCGCCTTTCGCCAACATAAGGACGGCGCGCCGTGCATTGGAGAGGTTCGTTTCTGATTTAGCCATAACGTGATCTTCGGTGATCGACAAAAGCGCCTTGCGCACTTTCTCGGCTGCTTTGCCGTTATATTGACGAGCTAAGGCGCGCTCAACTTCCAGGTCAAGCGTCATTTTCAAAGTCTTCATCGCCAAGGGCGTGTGTTGCGCAAATTTCTGTGTGGAACGCTTCTTCATCCGTATCGGGAAAGTCAGACCGATAATGGCCGCCGCGTGATTCTTCGCGCATCAGCGCGCCTTGCGCGATTAATTCAGCAGTAACAAGCGCACTTTTGAGACCGCTGGTCATTTCAGGATGTTCGTTGAGGCCGGCAAGAACTTCGAGCGTTGCTTCGAGGCTTTCTTCGGATCGCAACAGCGCCGCTCCGGACGACATCGCATCGCGCACGTCTTTCATGGCGGCGGCGGGCGCGGGAAGGGGCTCAACTTCCATACGGTCGGCCGGGGCGGCGGGTTCATCGGGCGCGGCGATCTCTGCTTCACGCAATCGATCGGCAATGCGGGCGCCAAAAACGACGGCTTCAAGGAGTGAGTTCGAGGCCAGGCGATTGGCGCCATGAACGCCGGTTGAGGATACTTCGCCGACGGCGGAAAGCCCTTCAAGGCTGGTGCGGCCATCAAGGTCAGTCATGACCCCGCCCATATGATAATGCGCCGCTGGCGCCACGGGTATAAGCTCCGTTCGCGGATCAATACCCGCCTTCTGGCATGAAGCGAACACGGTCGGGAAATTCTCGGGGAATTTTTCACCAATCGCTTTGCTTGCGTTCAGGAACGCGCCGCGCCCTTCGGCAACTTCGTTTTCGACAGCGCGGGCGACGATGTCGCGGGGCGCCAGATCAGCGTCCTTATGATAGTCGCGCATGAACTCGCGCCCGTCCTTGTTGACGAGGACGGCGCCGTAGCCGCGCAAAGCTTCGGTGGCGAGCGGCGCCGGGTCGATGCCGATATCGAGGGCGGTGGGGTGGAACTGCACAAATTCAGGATCGCGAATGACTGCGCCGGCGCGCGCCGCGAAGGCCATGCCGTGCCCCTGCGCCGGGGTGGGGTTGGTGGTAACGGCGTAAAGTCCGCCAAGGCCGCCCGTCGCCAGGATTGTTTCACCGGCGTCAAAGCCTGCACGTTCGCCCGCCGCGACGTCATAAACGAGAACGCCGCCAACCGCGCCGTTGTCGTCGCTCATCAAGTCTTCGACGACGACGCGTTCATAGATGGTGATGTGGTCAGCGGCGCGAGCCGCGTCGATCAGCGCATCCATAATCGCGGCGCCGGCCTGATCGCCGGTGGCGTGGACAATGCGGTCGCGGCAATGAGCGGCCTCGCGGCCAAGCTTGAACGCGCCATTGTCGTCCTTGTCGAATTTGACGCCAAGGCGCTCCAGATCTTCGACGGCGGCGGGCCCGCCATCGACAAGAACGCTGGCGGCTTCCGGATCAACGAGCCCGGCGCCGGCCTGCATCGTATCAGCGAAATGGAGGTTTGGCGTATCGTCGGAGCCGACGGCGGCGGCCATGCCCCCTTGCGCCCACGGCGTCGAGCCGCCCTCGCCAAGCGGCCGCGCCGTAATGACGGTGACAGGCCGCGGCGTCATTTTAAGCGCTGTGTATAGCCCCGCGACCCCTGCGCCGATGATGAGGATGTCGGAATTGCCTGGCAATCTCTACTCCGCTCATCCCGGCGAAAGCCGGGATCCATAAAATAACTCTCTGGATTCCCGCTTTCGCAGGAATGAGCGACAAGTGTAAGTTGGGCCGCTCGTGAAAGATACTGTCTCTAAAGACTCGCCCGGCTCTCTGTCGCCGCCACTTCCGGCGCGTTTTGGTGATTATACATGGACTGGCGCGTTAGCGGCAGGTCGATCATGCGTTGGATTGCCTGGCGCGCTTTGACCGCCATCTCTTCCGGAATGGTGATTTCATATTCCATGGTCTGGAGGGCGCGCAAAATCTTCGGCAGATTAATTTTCTTCATGTAGGGGCAGAGATTGCACGGCCGCACGAAATTCACGCTAGGATTTTGTAGCGCCACATTATCCGACATGGAGCACTCAGTGATCATAACAACGTTTTTCGGCTGGTTGTCTTTGACGTAATTCGACATGCCGCTAGTTGAGCCGGCGAAATCCGCCTCGGCAAGCACATCGGGCGGACATTCCGGGTGCGCCAAGACGATGACGCCGGGGTTTGCCTCGCGCAGTTCCTTGATGTCGTCGACGGTAAACCGTTCATGAACTTCACAGGCGCCCGCCCAAGTGATGATCTTGATGTCTGTCATGGCGGCGACGTTTTTGGCGAGATACTGGTCCGGCAAAAATAAAACTGTGTCCGTGCCCCATTCTTTCGCCGCATATTCGACAATTTCAACGGCGTTGGACGACGTGCAGCAGATATCGGTTTCCGCTTTTACATCAGCATTGGTGTTAACATAAGTCACCACCGGCACACCCGGATACTTTTCTTTCAGCAGGCGCACATCCGCGCCGCTGATTGACGCGGCTAGGGAACAGCCCGCGCCGAGATCCGGAATCAAAACGGTTTTATCAGGACACAGAATTTTTGACGTATCGGCCATGAATTTGACGCCTGCCTGAACGATAATGTCGGCGTCGGTTTGCGCGGCTTCTTTTGCGAGTTGAAGCGAATCGCCGGCGAAATCTCCGACGCAATTGAAAATCTCCGGCGTCATATAATTGTGCGCCAGGATGACCGCATTTTTCTCTTTCTTCAGATCGTTGATTGCGGCGATGTAAGGCGCGAGGGTCCGCCATTCGAGCTCCGGCGTGAAATCCGCAACCGCCGCATAGAGGTGATCGGTTTTTTCCCGGACTTCGTCGGTGTAAGCCAGCACGCTTGCGTTTCCGGCGATTTCGTCCCCATAGGCTGGCATATCCGCCTCCTTGCATCGCGCCCGCGAAATCGCCGGCCTAATTATGCTCAATATGAGCATATATAGTGTCAAAAAATTCGCCCGCAAGGGGCGTGACACATACCGCCCTGCAAAATGGGCGAAAATCTTTGGCAGGTCAATGGACTGCGCCGACGCCAGTTTCTTCGCGATTTCCCGGGTTTTGTTGCGCCCAACTTGGGATTTTAACCCGTTGTTTTCCATCTTTGGAGGATGCTCGCCTGACAAAGACGCGCAGGCGCGTTGGACGAGGATAAACCATGGCGGCTTTTGCCTATAAAACCGGACCGGCGGTCAGCAAGAAGGCGAAAAAACGCCTTGCAAATTTGCACGCCTATCCGACGCTGGAAACATTTCAAAATCCGGTAACGCGCGGTATTGCCCGGCGCCTTGCGAATGATGGTTTCAGAAAATGCCTCAACGAAATCGATTTTGAATATCGCTTGACCGATGTTGAATATGGCGAAGCTGCTTGCGTCAAATATGAGACGCGTTCTTCGAAGCCCGGCGACACAATTATACTTTTCATTCATGGCGGCGGTTTTATAACGGGCTCGCCCCATGCCAATGCTGCTATGATTTTGCCTACGGCAGAGCTTTCCGGCGTCGAAGCTTACGGCGTAGAATATCCATTATTGCCGGAGGGCCGGTTTCCAGCGCCGATTGACTCTGTCGATCGTCTGTATAAAGCGCTTGTCGCCGAAGATCCGGATCGGAAGATTGTTCTCTTTGCCGACTCAACAGGCTGCGCCATTGCCCTTGCTGCTGTAATGCGCTGGCGCGAGGAGGGGGTTGCATCGCCGGCTGGCGCGGTTCTCATTTCTCCCGTCGTTGACGGTATGGGCGCGAGCGACACCCACATCACGCTGAATTCAGTTGATCCGCTATACAACGCAGACAACGGAAAGGCGTGGAGAAAACTCTTTGAATTTTACGCGCCCGGTGAAGATTTATCTTCACCGCAAGTTTCACCGATTTACGGCGAATTCAAATGGGCGCCGCCGATGTTGGTTCATGCCGGAACCCGCGAGGTTTGCCTGGGCGATGCTGCGCGGCTTTCGGAAAAGGCATGGACGTCTGGCGGCGACGCAACCTTGCGCGTCTTTGACGGCATGTATCATCTTTTTCAGATGCACTGGTCATTGGACGAGGCAAAACGCGCGCATCAAGATATAGCGAATTTCGTTACTCGCGTCCGCCGTTAGCAGCGCCAGGCTCACCCTTAATTGCCCAGCGCCTGTGCAACCACAACCATTGGCCGGGATTTTTGCGAATTTCCGTCTCCAGAAACTCATTAATTTTGATAGTCAGCGCTTCGACGTCGCCAACAAGGTCGCCCGAAGGTAAAAACTCAATCGGGTCGTAAGACGTCACTTTAAAATAAGCGCCATTCAATCGCTCAACGACGTTTGGAATAACCGGCAAATTGAAACGCACGGCAATCCGTGCGGCGGCCGGCGCCGTCATGGCGTCGAACCCCATGAAGGGTACACGAATGCCGCCGGTGTTCAATTTTTGATCTGCCAGAAAAGCCAGTGAATAATCTTGCTTCAGCGCATCTATGAGCGGGCGGGCGCCGGCGATGCCTTTCGGAATTTGTCGGCGGGTCATCACCTGCCCGCGTTTTTCGATAATCCATTCATCCAACAACGGGTTGTTTAGCGCGCGATAGATTACTGCGAACTTCAATTCTTGCTGATGCGCCGCAATTCCTGAGACCTCCCAATTGGCGAAATGCCCGGTGACGAAGACCGCGCGGTTCGTGTTTTTGAACGCATCCACCACCCGGTCGCGGCCTTCCGAGATTATGCGCGGGTTCTCGCCACTGACATGCAGTTTATCGAGATGGGCGTACTCCGCGCCCGTGCGGCCCAGATTTTCCCAAACGTCTTTCATGACCGCATTGATTTTTTTGTCGCTCCAATCCGGAAAGGCCATACGCAAATTTTCTTCGCCCCTGCGCGAGGCCGGACGAATTAGCGGGCCGGTAATTCTCAAAAATTTCCCGGCGATGAAGGAAGCAGCATCGATGCCAATAACCCGAAAAAAACCGAGCAGAATTCTTGCGATAATAAATTCAACGCGATGGCCTAGCGTTATCGGCCGGTTAGACCGACGTTCCGGCAGCGCGATCTCAGTATCCGCGTTCATCGACTGATCGCTTTCAATACTTCATCCGCCAGTCGATCAGGTTCTTTGATCTCCATGGTAATTGGTAAAACAAGAATATCATCGCGGAACTCAGGCGGTAATCGCACAGCGTCTTTTTCTGTCGTGATCAACGCTGCTTTATTTTTCTGCGCCAGTTTTCTTAGCGCTGTAATATCAGCGCTTGTGTAGGGATGATGGTCCGCGAAAGCGGCTGTCTGTGCAACCTCGAATGACTGTCCACGCAAAGTTCGGAAAAATTTCTCCGGCGCGCCAATACCGCAGAACGCAATAACGCTTTGCGGCGTCGGCGCATTTACCGGGCGGGTAATGGCAGTGTGAACATCTCCGCTTGCTGCTGTTTCGTCATCGTTGTTCGCAATTATAACGCGCAATGTCGATCGCGCGACCGCACGGCTCATCGGCTCGCGCATTGGGCCAGCAGGAAATATTTTTTTGTTTCCGATGGCGGTCTTACTCATCAAAAGTATCGAACAGTCTTTATGAATTGTCGGGTTTTGAAACCCGTCATCCATGATGATCATATCAGCGTCTTTAGCGGCTAGTTCAGCGCCGGCGGGTCGATTCGCGCTCACCCAGGTCGGCGCCGTGCGCGCCAGTAAAAGAGCTTCATCGCCAACATCTTCGAAATTGTGCGTCGCCGGATTGACCTTTATCGGGCCCTTTAGCCGGCCGCCATAGCCGCGCGTCAAAAAATGCGCCTTGACGCTGCGCTCTTTCAAAAGGATTGCAAGGGCGATCGCAAACGGCGTTTTACCAACACCGCCGAGCGTCGCATTACCGACGCATATCACCGGAACAGGCGCGCGTTTTGGCGTTGTCATTGCAGCGCGAGCTCGCTGACCTAAATCGTAGACTGCCGACAACGGCGAGAGCGCAGTCTGAATGGCGCGTGCGGTCGCGCTTTGCGATCGCCAAAACCATGGTTCGCGGATCATGGTTTCGCGGTCGCCGGAATGCCGGTCAACAGCGCATCGCAAAACGCATTCAAGACGCGTTCAGCACTTTCTTCGGCGCCGTCTTTTGCGGCAGTCGAAACGGCGGACCGGGTCTTCTGATCCGCCATTAAGCGACGGATTGCTGCGGCAAGTTCGCGGTCATTACGAACTAGTGCTGCGCCGCCGGGCTTGCGCATATCGCGATAGGTTTCGGCGAAATTAAAAATATGAGGCCCGTGCAAAATCGCGACGCCGAAGCGCGCTGGTTCCAGTGGATTGTGCCCGCCTTTTTCAACAAGCGATCCGCCGACAAAAGCAATGTCGCAAAGCCGATAAAAAATCCCGAGTTCGCCAAGCGTGTCGGCAATATAAATATCGATTTTCGGTGCGATGGGCTCGCTGGACGAGCGTTGTGCGACCTTCAGTCCCGCTTCCTCGCAAAGCGCCGCAATCTCCGCGCCGCGTTCAGGATGGCGCGGAGCAATAATCGTGAAGATTGAGGGATGTGTTTTTTGCAACGCCTTGTGCGCGCCTATGATCGTTGCTTCTTCACCGGGATGGGTGCTGGCGGCGAGCCAGACCTGACGATCTCCCATCGCATTTCTTAACTCGCCAACAATATTGTCGCAGGCCGGAAGTGCAACGGCCGCGTGTTTCAAATTCCCGAACATTTTTACGTTGGCGCCGGATAAATGCGCCAAACGTTCTGCATTGTTGTTGTCCTGCGCAATGATCATATCAAATGATGAAAGCAAATAGCGGATAGAGTTTGGCTGGCGTTTCCAGTCTTCAAATGATCGCGGCGAAATGCGGCCATTAACAAGGGCCATGAATTTTGTCGCGGCGCGAGATTTTTTTATCAGGTTCGGCCAGAACTCTGACTCGATAAAGAAAACTGCGTCCGGGCGCCAATGCTCCAGGAATGCATCGACATAGCCCGGATAATCAACAGGAATATATTGATGGATAGCGTTTGCCGGCAATCGTTCGATCATCAATTTTGCCGACGTGACCGTGCCGGTGGTGACAAGAAAATTAATGTCTGACCGCAATTCACCCAAGCGTTGCACCAGCGGTAAAACGGAAAGGGATTCACCAACGCTGGCGCCATGTACCCAGACAACAATGCCATCGGGGCGTGCGGCGCCGGTGACGCCGCGGCGCTCATCAATGCGATTGCCGTCTTCTTTTCCGGCTTTTAAGCGTCGTTCCAGAACAAAATTCGCGACGGGCTTCGATGCGCGACTGACAGCACGATAGATCTTCAACCCTAGTGTTTCGTGGATTTTTGTCGTCATCAATTCTGCGCCAATTCGCCCGTTCCATCCGGCTTGCTGTCGCGTCCCGCCATTTCATTTGCGCGTTTCGTCATATCCCGAAGGCTATTTTCGACGGTTATGCGCAATGCTTCAATAGCGTCATTATCGATATCGCTGGCGACTTGGATAGGCGCCCCGACGACAGCAAAGCCGCTTGAAAACGGGCTCGCCAACAAAAACCGGTCCCAGCTTTTGAAAATTTTTCCGCGCGAGGCGGAAAGGCCTAACGGGACAATCGGCGCCCCTGAAATTTGCGCCAGTTTAATAAGGCCTGGTTTCACTCGCTCGCGAGGGCCTCTTGGGCCGTCCGGGGTAAAGCCGACAATGTCGCCCGCCTTCAACGCGGCATGCATCTGAGCTGTCGCCGCGGCGCCGCTTTTATTTTTGTCTGACTTTTTAGGGTTGGCGGCTGACCCGCGAATGAAGTCTAGGTCAAAAGACTTCACGGCGTCTGCGATAATGTCGCCATCCCGATGGGCGGAAATCAACATGAAAATTCGCGCATCGGTTTCTTTGCGAATTGCAGGAGCAAGCATCAAACGGCCATGCCAAAAGGCAAGGATCACACCTTTCCCTTTTGCACGCTCAATATCGTAATATTCACGATCGATCAGCCGCCACCGCGACGTCGCGTGGACCAGGCGGATATAAAATCCGGCCAGGCCCGCAACGATTTTTGCTGCAAGATCGCTTTTTGCAAAATTCTTCAACATTTGAGAAAGGGCGTTCCGCATTTCTGACGCGGGGTCAATAGGCTTGCATGGGGCGCCGGGCCCGTTGATGATGGGCCCTCGAAAAAACCGCCGGAGGTTACTTAAATTGAACGTTGAATCGAGGCGGACCGACGGGAAAACGGCGACGACGTGGTCGCTGTCGCGGCGCTTGTGGCGGGATTACCTCTCGCGCTATTGGCCGCGGCTCTTGGTTTCGCTGGCGGCGATGGCGGTTTACGCAGCCTCGGCGAGCGCAATTCCGCTCGCTGTCGAATGGATAAATGCGGGTCTCGCCGGCGACGGTGAACGGTTTCGGCCGAACTTAAGACAGGTTCTTGTCTTGGGGCCATTGTTTGTCATTGGCCTCGGCGCCCTCAACGCGACGGCGCAATATATACAGACCCGCGCATCGGTAGGCGCCGCTCTCTCATCCTTGCGCGATATGCAAAATGATATGTTTGCGTCACTCATGGCGATGGATTTTGCGCAACAACGCAGCGAAGTATCCGGACAAATCATTTCAAATTTTACCAACGACACAACGGTGCTGAGGGAAACCTTGACGCGCGTCGCCAATGGCGTTCGCGATGTTCTAACACTCGCAGGCCTTTGTGCGATGATGATTTACTACGACTGGGCGCTTTTTTTGGTCATTCTTGCAATCTATCCTTTGATTGGCGTCCCTGTTGCGCAAATTGGGAAGTTTTTGCGACAGTCGTCGGCAAAGGCACAGCATCAGGCCGGCGACGTCATGGCGCTCGTTGGTGAAACGGTTACGGGCGCCCGAATGGTGAAATCGTTTCAGATTGAACCTCTTGAACGCGCGCGCGCTGCCGGCGCCTTTGATGAACGCCTTGGCCTCCTAAAGAAGATGGCTTATGCGCGCGCGCTGAATGAGCCGTTTATTTTCTTTGCGGGATCTGTCGCAATGGGCCTTGTGGTTGCGATTGTCGCTATGCGCATTTCGGCGGGCGCCCTGTCAATTTCGGAATTTGTAGGCTTCATTATCGCGCTGTTGCTGTTGTCCCAACCGGCGCGCAGTCTCGGCACACTGAACGCCGTCATGCAGGAAGGGTTTGGAGCGTTTGAACGAATTTTGTCACTCATCAATGCGGCGCCGACTATAAAATCTAAAGACGGCGCGGTCGATCTTCCCGCTGGGCCGGGCGCGATTAAATTTGACAACGTGGCATTTGCTTATGAGCCGTCAAAAGTGGCGTTGAATGGCGTAAGTTTCGAAATAGCAGCGGGCAAAACCGTAGCGTTGGTGGGCGCTTCCGGGTCGGGAAAATCGACGCTGATGAATTTGGTCCCGCGCCTCTATGACGTTGACGACGGGCGCGTATTGATTGACGGCGTCGATGTTCGCGATATTTCGCTTAAATCACTTCGTAAACGGATTTCTCTCGTTTCGCAGGATGCGATTGTCTTCAACATGTCGGCGCTTGAGAACATCGCCTTTGGCCGACCGGGCGCGAGCCGCGCTGAGATCATCCAGGCCGCAATTGATGCAGCCGCCAATGATTTTATCAGTGCGCTTCCCAACCAATATGATACGGCGCTCGGTGAGGGCGGGGGAAACTTGTCCGGCGGCCAACGTCAGAGAATTTCCTTGGCGCGTGCGTTCTTGAAAGACGCGCCTATCCTGCTGCTTGATGAAGCGACGTCAGCGTTGGATGCGGAGAGCGAGGAAAAAATTCAAAGAGCGCTGGAGCGATTGCAAGCCGGACGCACGACGCTGATTATCGCGCATCGCCTCGCGACTGTAAAAAACGTCGACTTAATTGCTGTCATGGAGGATGGACGAATCGTCGAGACCGGAACCCATGACGAGTTAGTCGTCAAAGATGGGGTTTATGCAAGGCAGGCGACGTTACAGTTGCGCTAATTGTAAGGGTTATTCCCGACGCAAGATTACGTCCGTTAGGAAATTTCCGGCTCTAGCGCCCCGAAATTCTGCGCGGGCTGCTTCAGGATCGTAATCTTCGTCAACCCATGCAAAGAAAGCATCGATATCGTTCAGTGCAATGCCTTTCGATTTCGCGTGCTCGATGTATTTCTCAAAAACATGATCAATAACACCGGTTTTACCCTGTTTTACGTGACCATATTTAAACGACAGCTGTTCAAGCGCTTGATCCAGCGGTACGCCTTCGTGGAAAAATAGATAAAGCACGGACATCAATCCGGCGCGGTCCGCGCCGGATTTGCAATGTAAAATTGCAGGGTATTCGATGCGATTAAATAAAGCGCGGGCGCCAAGCAGCGCTTTTTTGGATGGCGCTTCGCGAGAAAATACGCGAAATGTTTCAAGCGCCACACCCAATTTTTTGCAGGTTTCTTCTTCGAGAAAATAATAACCGCTCGGTTTGTCACCGCGCAGATTGATCACTGTTTTTATTCCGCGATCTTTCCAGCGTTTCAGATCCGCTGGGGAGGGCTGGTACGTGCGCCACATTTTACCCTGTGCGATCTCATGGGAATTCCCGTAGAATTTGCGCAGCAAACCATGATCGCCGAGCATGAGCCCGAACCAGGCGCGGCGCCGCCCGGCGGCGCTCGCAAACTCTTCGCGCGTAATCGCCTGCAAGTTTAAAACTTTCCGTCCCCGTCGGGGTCGAGCAATTTGTGCATGTGAACGATGAAATAACGCATATTGGCGTTGTCGACGGTCTGTTGCGCTTTTGCGCGCCAGGCCTTTTCGGCAGATGCATAGTCCGGAAAGATGCCGACCAGATCGAGGTCCTTTAAATCGCGAAATTTGCATACCGCCGGATTTTCGAGCTCTCCGCCGAAAACAAAATGCAATAGCTGCTTGTCAGCAACGACGGTTCCTTCATCAGACATGGGCTTTACTCCTTATTCCTAATCACCGGCGATCGTCATCGACGGGATCAATAAGCTTGGCGCATTGGTCGATCCGCGAAATTCGAGATCATTCGCGGGGACAAGCCCTGCAAACATTTCCAGAATATTCCCGGCAATCGTGATTTCGCTAACCGGATAGGCGATCTCGCCATTTTCAAACCAGAAGCCGGCGCATCCAACCGAATAGTCCCCAGTATTGGGATTAACCTGAGGCCCGAACATATCAGTAACGAGAAGACCTTCTTTAGCGTCCGCCATTAAGTCTTCCGGGCTGGCGTTTCCGCGCTCCAGATAAAGGTTTGTCGAGCCAGAACCTGGCGCGCCGCCGGCCCCGCGCGTTGCACGGGCATTGGTTTCAAGGCCAAGCTGGCGTGCTTGCGATGAATTTAATAGCCATGTCGTCAAAGCGCCATCATTAATCAAACGGATCGGTTCATTGACGACGCCTTCACCGTCAAATGGCCGCGAGCCCTGCCCGCGTGCGATATGCGGGTCGTCAATAACGTTGATGCCATCTGCAAAAATTTTCTGACCCAGTTTATCTTTCAAGAAGCTGACGCCGCGAGCAATCGCGGCGCCATTGGCTGCGCCGGATAGTGAACCAAGCAGCGACGCCGACAAACGATTGTCGAACATTACAGGGGCCGCGCGGCTTTTCATTTTCTTCGGGCTTAACCTTCGCACGGTGCGCTTACCGGCGTTTTCGCCAATTGCGGCGGCGGCTTTCAGATCGTCTATGTGAGTTTTGGAATCATAATCATAGTCGCGCTCCATGCCGTTTTCATCCTGAGCGAGAACGCTTACGGATACGGAATGATTTGAGCCGCCGGACTGGCCGAAAAAGCCGTCGCTGGTGGCGAACCACTTTTGGCCTTCGGCGTAGGACGCGCCAGCGCCGGAAGAATTGATAACGCCTTCAACGCCGAGGGCCGCTGCTTCGCAGTCTGCGGCGCGGGCTTTCAGCGCCTCTGTTGTCGGCTCAGCGTAATCACCAAGATCCAAAGATTTAAACGGCGCTGAAGCGAGGCGTTCTTTTGGCGCGAGACCGCAATACGGGTCTTCAGGAGCGGCTTTCGCCATATCGGCGCAGCGTTCTGCAAGTTCTTTCAGCGAGGCGCGGGAATGATCTGTGGTTGAGACCGACGCCTGGCGTTTTCCAACCATCACACGCAGCCCGAGATCTGCGCTTTCTGATCGCTCGACATCTTCCAGATTGCCCATGCGCCAGGAAACGCCATGAGAAACAGAATGATAGAGAACTGCATCGACAGCTTCACCGCCGACAGCCTTGGCGTCTGCGATCAGGGTCGAAAGGATAGTTTCAGCGTCTTTGGTTTCCATGGGGGCGGAGATAGAGGGTCGCGGGCGCTCGCGCAAGACGATTGCCAGCGGACTGTTTTCGTCAGCCCGAACTGAGTTCCGTCTTTGCGCCTTCTTCCCATTTCGCCCAGGCTGATGTCGCGCTGATCGTCTTCATGTATGCCGCCGAATCATCACTGAGGTCGAGCGGGCCATAGGTCATGAAGCGGGAAACGACCGGCGCATACATGGCGTCGGCGATGGAAAAGTCGCCAAAAAGAAAACCGCCGCCGCCGCCAAAATCGCGCCGGCACCTTGTCCAAAGAACATCGATCCGTTCAATGTTCGCTGCGACGCCGCCTGTTGAAAGGTGCTTGAGGCCGCTTCGCACGAATTGCATGGGCCAGACTTCCCGCAGCGCGCGGAAGCCGGAATGCATCTCTGCTGAGATCGATCGCGCGACGCCGCGGGCGGCGCGATCTTCCGGCCACAGGTTTTTGTCCAGATAGAGGTCCGCTACGTATTCCATAATCGCCAGCGAATCCCAAATTTGAGTTTCGCCATGGGTCAGGAAGGGAACGAGGCCCGACGGCGACTTGCCGTTAAGGACTTCACGCGTTTGCGGCTGATCGAGCTTGATGTTCTGTTCTGTGAACGGAATACCGGCATGGACCATAAGGAACCAAGGCCGGAACGACCACGACGACACATTTTTGTCGCCAATTGTCAGTATCAAATCAGACATTGCACCGCCTTCTCCCAAGCGATGGAATATCCCCCATTTGCCGGAAGGGAATTTTCTTGCAGGCAGTTGCTATTATGCGCCTGTCATACCAGTCCTGCAATTGGGAAAGGATCACAAATTCGACCGAATATCGCAGTAGAATGCGGTTATTCAGCCGGCTGCGGCGGGTGTGTCTTGTCGATGGTGCGTTTTATAACCGGCGGCATGCGGTGATGGTGAGAGCGCAAGGTGTGGTCGAACTTCGGCCATTTCGCTCTCAGGAACTTGATCAATCGCTGCACAGCCGGGATGTATGGCGCCAGAAGCGCAAAGCCGATTGTCAGCATGATGAGCCCAAATGGCAGCGGCAACGGCAAGACTATAAGCCCTGTGACCACCAAAACCGACCCAATCAACTGATGCAAAATCGGCAACATCGCCGTACTGATACTCCGAAAACTGTGGGGTGAGCCCCTGGGACCGCCTCATGCAAACTTAGGGCCTCACCTGTTCACGGTAAAGATCAGCGGCAAAAATACCGTTAAAATTCTCTATAAATATTGGTTAGCCGGCAGCTGAATACTTCCTGCACGAATCAAGGGTCGTTATTTTTTATCGCTCAGCATATCCTGCTGTTTACTTCGAATACGTGCTGCGGCCTCGGTTAATCGTTCAAGATGCATCGAATTCGGGTGGAGATTTCGTTCCTGAACGAGTGCAATTGCTCGATCATTGGTTGCCAGAGCCTTGTCGAAATCACCGGCATTTTCATGAACTGTCGCGGCAAAGGCGAGAAATAGTGCGTTGTCTTCGTGATAGGGCAGGGTCTCTTCAATCATGGCGACAGCGGCGTCGATGTGCTCGCCACGAGACATTACCATCGCTGCAACACCGAAATCGAACCAAGATGGGTAAAACCGGAAACCTAGCTTCTCAGTGGTCTCATCGAACCAGGCATTGACGCCATCCGGTCCGCCCGCCTCGGCTGCGGCAACTGCTTGCGGGCTAAAATTGGCCACCGGGAAGAGTTTTGTGACGGCATGGGAAAAACCGATGGTCAAGGCGCGGAAATGATCGGCATCCGGGATCAACTCAAATGTCCAATCAAGATTATCCGGCGCATGCTTTTTAAACGCTTCGGCAATTTGCTCGCCCGATGGCCGCGTCGGGCCGCCGTCAAATTCGCCGGGCGCCATATAGACGAAGCGTCCATCCGGCACGCCTTCTTCAAACCGGGCAAGTGACTTTTCAACGAGTTCGTATTCGCCGACCCAGCCGCTAGTCGAAATCGCAATGTAAGCATCGAACAATTCTGGTGTCGTCAGGAATGTGTTGACCGCAAAAACGCCGCCGAAAGAGTGACCAACAAGGATTCTTTCACGCGCGCCCGGGTGCGCCTGTTCAATCGCCGGTATCCATTCTTCTGCAACAAAATTTGCAAACGCCTCGCCGCCGCCGGTGTCGCGAAAACCGGGTTCTTCCATCGTCAGATAATCGCGATTGCGATTGACGTTTCGCACAGCCGTCACAATGACCGGCGGAACGGAATAGTTATCCATCAGGAATTCAAACTGCGCGGCGACAATGTCGAACTTCGATTCGCCGTCGAGAACGTAAACAACCGGGTATTTCTTTGCGGCGTCATAATAAGGCGGCGTCCTGACGAAGATTTCCCGGTCCTCTCCCAAAATTTCGGATTCGATCGTGATGGCGCTCGTGCGCGCTTGCGCCTCGAACGGGTCGGCCATGGCTGCGAATGGCGCCAAGGCGAAAGCGAGGCAAGCGAGTGTTAGGCGCATGGAACTGCGTCTCCTTCAAATTGGAATTTTGGCCGACCATAGATTACGGCTCGCAGGTCGGGCATCTCCGTTCGTCGCTGAATTGGCTCGGCCTGCGGCGCCAGGACGGCTTTCGCCCGCCTGCAATTATCAGTAATGCTTGCGTCCATGTCTTATCGGTCGTTACGCGAATTTGTTGATAGGCTCGAAGTGATCGGTGATCTAGTGCGGGTCAGCGAACCCGTTTCGGTCAACCTCGAGATGACTGAAATCCAAACGCGGCTGCTGGCTGAGGCTGGCCCGGCAGTTCTATTCGAAAAACCGGTGATGGATGACGGGTCGATCTCGCCCTCGCCTGTGCTTGTTAATCTGTTCGGCGCTGTCCGCCGCGTCGCCATGGGCGTCACCATGGGCGACAAGGAACGGCGCACCGCAGGTGAGTTGCGCGAAGTCGGCGAGTTGATGGCGATCCTGCGTCAGCCGGACCCGCCCGACGGCATAGCGGACGCGTTGAAGCTGGCGCCGCTCATCAAGACCGTCATGTCGATGAAACCATCGACGAAATCACGGGGGACGGCGCCAAGCCAGCAAATTGTCAAAACCGGCGCTGAGATCAATCTGGATGCGTTGCCAATCCAGACCTGCTGGCCGGGAGAGCCGGCGCCGTTGATTACCTGGCCGTTGATTGTCACCAAGGGGCCGAGCGGCAAGGGAGAGGATGATTTCAATCTTGGCATCTATCGCATGCAAAAGATCGGCCCCAACAAAACGATCATGCGCTGGTTGAAACATCGCGGCGGCGCGCAACATCATGCGCGCTGGAAAAAAGAAAAATCAGACCCGTTGCCGGCGGCGGCTGTCATTGGAGCGGATCCGGGCACAATTCTCGCTGCAGTGACGCCGGTGCCGGACACGCTATCCGAATATCAATTCGCCGGGTTGATGCGTGGCAAAAAGGTCGAGCTTGTCGATTGCAAAACCCAGCCGTTGAAAGTTCCGGCGGACGCGGAGATTGTTTTGGAGGGGTACGTCTCCCTCGATGAATACGCCGATGAGGGTCCTTACGGCGATCACACCGGCTATTATAATTCCGTTGAGCGTTTTCCGGTCTTTACGATCACTGCGATCACCCACCGGCGCGATCCGATTTATCTTTCGACGTTTACGGGCCGCCCGCCGGACGAGCCGTCCGTCCTCGGCGAAGCGCTGAACGAGATTTTTATCCCGCTCCTGCAGCAGCAGTTTCCGGAGATCACCGATTTCTGGCTGCCGCCAGAGGGGTGTTCCTATCGCATCGCCGTCATCTCTATGAAGAAGGCCTATCCCGGTCACGCCAAGCGCGTGATGATGGGCGCGTGGAGTTTTCTGCGTCAGTTCATGTACACGAAATGGATTATCGTCGTCGACGATGATGTTAACGCACGCGATTGGAAAGACGTTATGTGGGCGGTCTCAACCAAGATGGATCCGGCGCGCGACATCACCATCATAGAGAATACGCCGATTGACTATCTTGATTTTGCCTCGCCGGAAGCATCGCTTGGATCCAAGATCGGCCTCGATGCAACTGACAAGATCGCGCCCGAAACGTCGCGCGAATGGGGCACAGAAATCCGCATGGACGACGACGTCATCAAGCGCGTTGATGAGATGTGGTCCGCGTTAGGCCTGTCAGGCTCAGGCAAGGCGATTTGGAAATGACGACAGTAAAAAGGATTACCAACCATGCCTCAGTTTGACATGATCCTCGTCGACGAAGCCGACGCGAAAGGCGTAGATGTCATCGAACATACTGCCGGGTCGCCGGCGCGCGAGGGCGGCGGCGATGAGACCTATCGTTGCGGCGGGTGCAAAACCAAGCTCCTTGTCAATGTCGATCACGCGACGGCCCATGGCGCCGTCGTCAAATGCGGCAAATGCGGCCGGTTAAATACGGAGCCGCATCACCACTGATTTACGCAGTCGCTTGTTCCCAGGCGTCGAGCGCGGTGAGCCATTCGTTTTCGGCCATGTCAATAGCCTCAACGAGGGCGGCGCGCTCTTTTTGTAGCTTTGTTGCGCGCGCTATATCTTTTTCATAAAGTACTGGGTCGGCGAGGGCGGCGTCGAGACGTTTCAAGGTTTCATTCAGTTTTGAAATGCGGGCCTCAGCGTTTTCAGCCGTCTTCTTTAAATGGCTTGCCTCGGCGCGTGCATCGGCGGAGGCTTTGCGCGCCTGTTTTGCCGGATCAATGCTGTTCGTCCTGGCGTCCGAATGTGATTGCGTTTTACTCGCGGCGATCACCAACTCGCGATAGTCGGTGAGATCGCCATCAAAAGGCGCCGCCTTTCCGTCGTTCACCAACCACAATCGATCAGCAACAGAAGCCGCGAGGTGCGCGTCATGGGTGATCAGCAATACAGCGCCATTGAATTCATTGAGCGCCTCAATCAGCGCTTCGCGCGATTGAATATCAAGGTGGTTCGTCGGCTCGTCGAGAATTAGCAAATGTGTGCCGTGATAGGTAATCAACCCAAGCAGCAAGCGCGCTTTCTCACCGCCGGAAAGGTTTTTGACTTTGACATCGGCATTTTCTGGTCCGAACCCAAGCTGCGCTGTGGCGCTGCGCGTTTCGGCCTCGGTCGCATCCGGAACAATCGCTCGCACGTGATCGTAGGGCGTTTGATCCGGTTTTAATTCGTCGATCTGGTGCTGCGCAAAATACGAAATCTGCAGCTTTTTGTGTTTGAAAATTTTTCCCTGAAGCGGCGCAAGACGGCCAGAGATCGATTTGACCAGCGTCGATTTTCCTTCGCCGTTTGGCCCGAGGATCGCAATCCGGTCATCCTGGTCGAGGCGTAGATTGACGTTGTGCAGAACCGGCGCGCCAGCTTCATATCCGAGATCCGCCTCAACAATCCGGACGATGGGCGGCGCCATGGGTTTGGCGTCCGGAAAATGAAAACGATGCACGCGTTCCGAAATTGGCGCTGCAACCGGTTGTAATTTTTCCAGCGCTTTCAACCGGCTTTGGGCCTGTTTTGCTTTCGAAGCTTTGGCGCGAAACCGATCGACAAATTGCTGCATGTGCCGGCGGCGATCTTCCTGGCGCGCGGCGAAGGCGGCGGCTTGTGCGCGCGCTTCGGCGCGTTTGCGCTCATAGACGTCGTAACCGCCGGGCGTGACAGACAGCTTTCCGTTCTCCAGCGCCAATATATGCGTGACAGCATTATTCAGGAGATCGCGGTCGTGGCTGACGATGAGTGCTGTATAGGGATAACGCTTCAAATAACTCTCAAGCCACACGGCGCCTTCAAGGTCGAGATAGTTTGTCGGTTCGTCCAATAACAATAAATCAGGCGCGGCGAATAGGACTCCCGCCAACGCGACGCGCATGCGCCAGCCGCCGGAAAACTCCGAACAAGGCCGCGCCTGTGCTTCAGTCGAAAACCCAAGCCCTGCAAGAATTGACGCCGCTCTTGATTCTGCTGAATGGGCGTCGATATCCACAAGACGCGTCTGAATATCTGCGATGCGTTGTGGGTCTTTCGCTGTTTCCGCTTCTGCGAGAAGGGCGGTGCGTTCGATGTCCTGCTCCAAAACGGTTTCGAGCAAACTTGAGTTGGTCGCCGGCGCTTCCTGTTCGACCGAACCGATGCGTGCGCCCTTCTGGATCGCGACGTCTTCGCTGCCGGCATAAGTCTCACCTTTGATGATGCGCAGCAGCGTCGATTTACCGGAGCCGTTTTTGCCAACGAATCCGACATTCCAGCCTGCCGCAATCGCTGCCGTCGCCTGATCAAACAACAAACGGCCTTCAATGCGATAGGTGAGGTCGTTGACGTGGAGCATTTGGTTCGCTGTAAAATTCGCGGCGTGAAAAAAGAATACTGAACGCCTTCATTAGCCGTTCATTGTTTAACGCTGCAAGTGCGAAAGTCATAAAAGTTTCATGGATTTAGTTGGTAAAGCGCTGCCATTTTTAATTGTTTTGCCGCGCCGGTTCCCCATCTCAAAACCATAAGGATGGAGAGCATATGGGAATGGAAATTATCGGAAAAATACTCACCGCGCCATTGCGCACGATCATGAGAATATTTCGCGGCGGCGCGAAAGCGGGCGTAAAAAATTCTGCACGGTCAGGGAACGCCGCGAAAACAACGATGCAGGGTGGCGGATCTGTCGTCGCCAAATTGTCCGCAGACGAACTTCTGGACGATGAATATCGCGAAGAACCGCCGCGCGGATTTGAATCAATTATATTCCGGCAATTGCCGCGTCCGCGCCTTGTGGAAAAGACTGCCGCTGAACTGACGCTTGAACAGGCCCGCGAGTACGCGGTGCAGGCAAAGCGATTTTATGAGTTTCCCTTTCCGCTGTTCCCCCGCGGTGATTTTTTCTACGAGGAAATTGAAGAGGACTATTTGGCCGGCGCTCTTGGGGTTTCCGACAAAAGCATCGATGCGCGGTTTGTTGAAGTCGTGACGCTGTTCCGACGCATTTTAAACCAGAATACGCGTCGCCTGATGCTTTACTGGACGCCCCTGATTGGCGCCGCGACCTTCGCCGCGACTTATTTTGCTGAACCAGTGCTTGCGTCCCAAAATTTTTTCGGCCTGTCGAGCGCTCTCGGCAACAATGCCGTCATATACGGGGGCGCCGCCGTTTTCGCCGCCGCAATTGCATTTCTGATTTACAGCTGGCCTTACAAAGTCGTGCAGCAGCGCAATTTGATGAACCTTGATAATTACGTTACGTCGAAATTCGCCCGCATCAACAACAATTTCCAAGTCGCAAAACGGCGCGCGTTAAATGTCGAACGCGCCAAGCGAATGTCAGAACGTGATGAATTGCGCGAAGAAGCCTCCGCCTGGACGCTTGGCTATCACTGGTTCGCGGTTCGCCTTTTTCTTTGCGAAACGATGCTGCGAAACAAATTTTACCAAGTCCGGCGCAATACGACGCTTTATTGGGTTGGCGGTATGCTGGGATCGCTCATCTTATTCGGCGCGATTTTTTTCGCGACAGAATTTCGCAATAGCGCGAATTCGGCGATCATAGCGCTAACGGGCGGCATCGCGCTTTATTCGATCATCGCCTGGTCCGTTATGAGGCGCGCAACGGGGATGATGTTCGGCGTATTGGAGACGAATGAATGGAGCCGCTTTCATCGCATCAATCTGGACACTACAATTGGCGATCATGTCGGCGAGGACAAATTGCAAATCGTTACATTCCGCGACCGCAACCGGTTTGAGTAATGCCTAGGGGTGCAAGTGGTCGCCGCTTTCGGCTTCGCTGCGCACTTCGAACACCAGATTTAGCTTTTCACCGTTCGCAAATGTAAGTGTGATAAGAGGATCGCTCCCCTCTGCGATCGCGTCTTTGACGCCAATCAGCATGACGTGGCGTCCTCCCGGCGCAAATTGGACAGTCTCGCCCGCTGGCAACAATACGCCGTCTGATTTCTCCATGGACGCGACTGCGTCATCGCTCATAGCTGTGTGATGCAGTTCAACGGCATCGGCGCCGTCATACGCCGCGCTGACGAGGCTCGTTTCTTCCCCGCCATTACAAATTGAAAAATAGGCGGCGGTTGTTGGCTGGCCGGCGCGAGCGGGGCGCACCCAGGCATCGCTGACACCAATTTCATTTGCCGGGCACGCCGATTGCGCTGTTTCATAGCTAGCAGATGAATTTTCGGTGTCCCCGCAAGCGCTTAAAGCAATTGCCGCCAGGGCGTTGCAGGACAGAAAGATCGTTCTCATATCTATCTCCAGAGGCCGCGTTGCAGGAGTTTTGGGTGATAGGACTGCTAATTTCAATTGCGGCATAATGGTTGCGCCCGCGCCGCGGATAAATGTAAGACTGCCATGTAATTCAGGACACTAAGAACGATGAACGCATTAGAAATCAGCCGGCTGCAGCAATATTTGCGAACGAAATTTTCGGTCGACAATATTGAAGTGCGCGGGCGCACGAACAAGGACGACTCTGCCGAAGTTTATATGGGCGATGAATTTATCGGCGTATTATTTCGCGATGACGAAGACGGTGACGTATCATACGATTTCAACATGGCCATTCTTGAAATCGATTTGCCGGAAAACATTGTGAATTAGGCCGCAGCGTTGACCATTGCTCAGAACGGCGCTCCGATCGGCATTGTCGGCGCTTTTGCGGTCAACCGGCCGATTCTGTCGAACTCTGTAATTTCTGTTGGATTGGCCGCCCTTTGTGCGTCCGGCTTACGGCTCGGTTCGGCTGCGAATATCGCTGCCGTCGAAGCGCTTGCAATATACGCTCTTGTTGTCATCGCGACGCCATTTTGCATCGCGGCGTTTTGGCCCAAGCAAACAGCGTGGCGTTCACTCATAATAATTTTGACGTTGGCATTCTCGGCAATTTTGATTGCAATGGATCGCGGGTTGATTGCCGGTTTACCGTTTGCCGCGCCGCCGCAAGAAATCATTTTTGCCGCGGCGGGCGCCGGCGCTTTTCTCATATTTATCGGGCCGTTGACCGGCGGCGTTCATCGCTATAGCGCGCCCGGCGTCTTTGCGAGTCTCCTCGCAGCCCTTGCGCTCATCGGATATCTTTTGATTGAAGGGTTTTTTGACGAAAACCAAACCGGCGTCTTCGTTGCACTGGCGATCACGGCGGGCCTCGTTGTTGGCGCAAGCGTTAGCGCAGATTTTCTTCGCGCATTCGCCGCCGGCGCCCGGTGGAAAATCGCCGCCGCCAACGGCGGCCATGGCGGCGTAGCGCCGGCGGCGTATTGCATTCTGATCGCCGCCAGTCTTGGCGTTGTGGAGACGTTACAATCAAATTTTGGCGCGCCAGACTGGCGACTGATCTGGGCCGGTGTAACAGGCGTCGCCGTCGCGTCTGCGGCTTCATTGTTTGCGGTCGCCGGCGGGCTTTCGTTGTCTACTCCGAATGAAATAGCGGCTGAAATGGAAAACCGGCGCCAACGTGCGTTTCGGAATTCATGGCGGCCAATAAAGCTGGTGTTGCCAGTTGCAACAGGTATTGCCGCGGTCGCCATTACCGGCATTTTCATTGTTATTTCAGTGTTTAATGCGGGCGTTCCCGCTGCAGGGTCACAAGCGATTTTCTTTGCGCTCATTTGGTGTTCCGCGGCGATTGTTTTTGTATCAATTCGCACAGCCACGTTGGTGATTGCACTTTTGGCGGCCGGTGCGTTGCTGTCCGACTATCTCTATTCGATTTTGCATTTAGCGCGGCCCGAACTTTTAAGCCGTTTGTCAGCTTACTCTTTTGCAGCAATTGCGCTGGGCTTGATGACGTTAAGCTGGCGCGACATGCGCGAATACTGGCTTAATGCCCGCGAAGTTGCCGAAAATGCACTGAACGACGGCGCGAGGCGTTTCATTCTGGCGATCGGCTATTCGGTAATTTCAATATTTGTCGTCTCGCGCATTATCGAATGGCCGGGCGCCAACGCACTAATCGCATATTTATTGTCGCTTGCCTTTTTTAGCGCTGTTTTGGCGCCGGCATTCATGACCGCCATGAGCGTACGACTTACGGGCCGCTAAGGTCATTTTCGGATTGATCAAGATCAGCGACAAATTGTCGGACTTCGGCGTCAATCTGCGGCCATTCAGGAAGATAGGGACGCTTGAAGCGGTAGCTAACAGTTATCTTGTCGCTATATTCGTACGTTCGCCAGCAATCAGGGCTCGCATTGGGCCCTCGTTCTTTGAAACAAAATAGTGCAATTAAATTATCGTTGGCGTCGGCGCCAACGAACAATTCGGAGTCGGCATAGCCATTGGTCGGAACGTCTGCACGCTGTTCCTTGAATACAAATTTCGTCAGCTTGTACGGCGTCGGCGCGCCAGCCGGGTCAACAGTTTGCGGCAGGTACAGCTTTTCAATGCGTTCTCCTTCGGAATAAATCGGCGGTCGGTTGGTAATGTCGATATTGATCCGGCGCGTGTCTGGCGCATTTTCGATGAATTCTTTGCGATTGGCGGGCGAGTACCCGGTCTTTGTAGGCCAAAGCATATATAATGAGAGCTCATCACGCACACCGCCGCGCCTTGCGCGCGGATAGACCGTAAAGTTTGCCGGCGTGGCGAAAGTATGACCCCCAACCGTTACGGAGATTTTTTCTTCGGAAATTGCCGGGCTGGGAACGTCGCCTTTGAATTCGTCAACGCTCGGACCGACATAATAATATAGGAAGATCGCGCTCAGAAACAAAATGGCGAAGAATATCCCGATGGGATAACGCCAACTCGATTCTTCTTTGACTTCATTGCCGCCGCCAAAACCATAGCCATTGGACATGCTGAAAGTCACCCTCTCGCCCGTAACTGATAACTGGGAAGAGGTCCTAGCATGCCCGCGGGAGAGAGAAAATCCCGTCTTTTGTTATAGCGCGTCAATCATTTCAGCGACCAGGGGGTGACGAACCACTTCAGCTTTGGAGAATTTAACGGCGCGGATGTTGCCGAGTTTTTCAAGTTTTTCAACGACATCGTTGAGGCCGGAAATCCCGGGCAATAAATCCGATTGATCAGGATCGCCGGTCACCACCATGGATGAACTCCAGCCGAGCCTGGTGAGCAACATTTTGAGTTGTCCATAGGTACAGTTTTGCGCCTCATCAATGACTACATAAGCGTTATTGAGGGTGCGGCCGCGCATATATCCGATTGGTGCGATTTCAATAACGCCTTCCGCCATCAAGGCTTTTAAACGCTTTGAAGAAAGGCGGTCGCACAATACATCGTAGAGCGGGCGCAAATACGGCGACATTTTCTCTTCTAGATCGCCAGGAAGAAACCCGAGGCTCTCGCCAGCCTCAACAGCGGGGCGGGAAAGAACAATGCGCCTAACCTTTCCCGCTTCTAAAGCTTCTACGGCCTTGGCGACGGCGAGATAAGTTTTTCCGGTGCCGGCGGCGCCAATGGCGAAAACGAGGGGAACTTCGTCAATAGCGTCTATGACGGCTTGCTGTGCGGGGTTTTGCGCGCGAATATTTTTTCGGTATTTTTGCGCTCGGTCAGATTCGTCAACTGGAGACCAGGGCGGTGTGTCAAATAAATGCCTGACGTTGTCGCCATCTTGATTTAGAAACTGCTCACTATTGCGTCGGTTTGCCCGACGCGCCGCGCGTTTTCCCATTAGCTACTCCTGAGATACCAAATTTTGAGGGAAAAGAGATGCGCGATGCGTTTTTAACGCTGTCGTTTGATAGTCCGCCGAAGGTGCGGCTATGTCGTTTGGTGTACAATATCGCCTTGGGAGCGATGGGCATTATACCGCCTGACGCTTTCGCGAATCACTTGACGCTTTCACTATACAGAAAAACGCGCCCGTCGCCGAGCGCGTTTCAAAAATTTTGCAAAATCGTCAAAAACGTTAATTCATTGCAGCGCGTTTTTTGATGCCGCCGGCATTGTAGGAGGCCGTGATTTTCGCCTGCGTTTCGGGTGCGAAGTTTTGCCATGATGTTTGACCCCGCGACGCATCAACAACGAAGAATGACTCGCGTGGATGAAGGTAAGGCGCAATAGCGTTGCGCACGCCGACCGCGGTAAGCTCGCATGTCAAGCTCCAGACGTTGTCTGTAATTCTGAACGCGTGTCCGAGGCCGACAATAGGGGCTTCTACACGTCCCGCGGCGCCGCTCACGACATCAAAAATTAACAGGAAGTTTGCAACGCCGACTTCGCCAACCGGCTTAGAAGTATCAACTTTAAAACCTCCGCTCGCCTCAGCTATAATTGCTTTGCCAAACGCGCGGGCGCGGGGCGCGGCTTTTTTGGCGCCTAGTTCGTTGCCAAAGAAACTTGCAAAGGCTGCTTCCTCGCGCGCCTGGCGCCATGCACGGCTGCCGGCTGGCGCAATCAGCGACGTCGAACCTACACGGCCTTCATGCGCATATTTGCGCATCTGTTGGGACGTATACGGCCCATATATTTTGTCGGCGACTTTTACACACCAATTTTCTGAGGCAAGCATGGTTAAATATCTCCCATTCAGGCGCGAGCGCCTTTCTTGCCGAAGGTAGGTGCAATATGCGCGCCAGCTTTCGGATTTGTTGGCGGTTCCTCAAGCGTTGTATCAGCGATGACGTCTTCAAGGCGTTTTGCCGACCCCGTGAAGACGACCCCGACACCCTTATCGTGGCGGCGAACGACTTTTGCGGTCATGCGGCCCAAAATGAGACTCGCGCCGAGCGGCGGGCGCGGTGATATTTCGATGGAGGCGCCGGTTAGCGAAATATCCAGGATGGCGCAGTTCTCAGAGCGGCCGTCTTCGAAATAGACGAGCGCCGGCGCATCTGTGCGAATTCGCGGGCTTTTGCGCCGATCGCCAACACGACGGCCGGTGTTCATAATTTCCGTCAGGCCATCAGCAATTTCGGCGCGTTTTTCACGTTTTTTGTCATAGGTCACCGCGAAGGCATTTGAGCCGCTGCGAATAACTTTGGCCTCAAATCGTCCCAGATCATCGAAATAGACGATAACCGTTTCGCCAAAGGCAGGCGGGTGTTTTGTGCGCAAAAGTGCGCCCGACGCTGAAATATTCATAACGAGGGCGGAAAACTCTTCACCGTCTGCATTGAGGAAGCGCGCTTTTATTGGCGTTTCTATACGATGGTGCCTGCGGCGGTCCGCATCGCTCAACTCAATGGCGTCTGGCCAGTCAGGGCCGTCCTGATCCTTAATCATGCGCAATTCCGTTAATTCAGTTATTGTGTTGAAATCTACCGATTTTAGGTGAACAAAGCTTTGCCAAAGCCACTCGGTTTCAAATTCCAAGACAACAATACCTTGGTCACGGTTGCGGGTCACAATTAAGGACTCCATATGCTATGCTTGAGGGCGCGAATTGTAAGGATTTGTTAAGGTAGTATGGCTGCGCCGTTGAAAGACCCGTCCCATAAAGTGCGCCGATTTGAGGACCAGATTGATCGCACGCGCGTCTTCAATACGCCGGGCGTCGTGTTGATGCTCGCGGGCGCCACCATTGCGGTCTTCCTGATTTTGGGATTTTCGCCGTCGCGCGCCGCCCGATTGATCGAAGTCGCCGGCGCTATTTCGCCGCAAAAATTTCTCGCCGGGCCGGAAGCAAATAACGGCGTTTTGTCAATGTTGTCGCCGCTGGTCTCTCATATGTTTTTGCATGCCGGGCCGATGCATTTAATCTTCAACATGTTTTGGCTGCTTGCGGTCGGCACGCCAGTGGCTCGACGCCTCGGCGCCGCCAACGCATTACAGTCATTTCCGGCGTTCGCCGCGGCATCGCTGTTTTTGTCGTTATACTTTCTATCGGGCGCAGCGGGCGCGCTTTTGCATATTCTTCTGCATAGTGATGAAGCGATCATGCTCGTTGGGGCGTCCGGCGGGGTAATGGGATTACTCGGCGCGGTTGTGAGATTTGGCCTTGCGCGGCCTTCTCTATTTGGACCGGAGCAGGGGCGTATAGCGCCGTTGTTCAGCGCAGGGGTTTTAACATGGACGGGCGTTGTCATCGCGATGAACGCGTTTGCTGCCTTTTTTGGCGGCTCAATGACCGGCGGCGCGAAAATCGCCTGGGCGGCGCATCTCGGCGGATACTTCTTCGGGTTGCTCGCCTATCCGCAATTTGAGCGATTTGCCCGCGCCTATCGCTGAAAGCGCTGAATATTTACCGCCTGCCATGATCGCTATTTTGCGGCAATAGCGCTATACTGACGGAACGCGGGGCAACCTCAAAAGGAGGTCAAATGAAAGCGCAGCATATCCTTCACTCAAAGGGGACCGATGTTTTCGCTGTTAGCGAAAGCGATGAAATTTCCAGTGCGGTCGCGGTCTTGAACGACAAAAACATTGGCGCCGTTATCGTCAAAAATCAGGCGGGCGAAATTTCCGGCATATTGTCGGAGCGCGATGTCGTGCGTCGGTTAGGGAAAAATGGGCCCGCGACTCTCAACATGAGTGTTGCCGATTGTATGACGGCAAACCCTTACACCTGTTCGCCGGAAGCATCCCTTGATGAAATCATGGGTCAAATGACGTCGAAACGCATCCGTCATTTGCCTGTCACCGACGGCGGCAAAGTTGTCGGCGTGATTTCAATTGGCGATGTCGTCAAACGTAAAATCGAACTTGCAGAACAGGAAGCGGAGGCGCTTAAAGAATACATCGCGACGTAAGGCTTTAGAGCAGAATTTCCAGCGTCTGTTCAATGCGCGGCATTGAGTAATCTACGGCTTCTCGCCCGAGTTTTATTAGCTCGTCGGCGCGATCGAATTCTAATAATCCAAACTGTCCAACCTGCGGCGTGATTTGTACATCCGGCGGATCACCGGCGAGCCGTGAACGCGTAATGCGGTCCATCAAAATGTTGAAGGACGCCAACATCACCGATCCAACGCCTGGGGTGTTTTCTGTCGGTTGAAACAAGCGGCGCAACATCAATCGCTCTGTAAAATTATTGGCGGCGGGTTCTTCTGCCGCTGGCGCATTCACATCAA
>JABDJK010000024.1 GCA_013002535.1 Hyphococcus sp. | reverse complement strand
TTACAGCCCTAGATTTCCGCCCCTCTACCAACGCATGGTTAAAAATAATCGCCATGCCGCTCTCGCGCGAGAACCGCTGCAATACTTCGGATAACTCACCGGCTTTTAGATCGACGTCAAAGGCTTCGCCGTCTGGATCGTGCATCGCCAATGCTGGCGCTGGCGCGATTAAGAGCGCTGTCAAAGCAACAATTGCTTTAAACAGGATATACAGACGCAGATTAACCATCGGCTTCCAGATAGATTTCGCCGTTAGGGCCATTTGACGCGCGAATTGACAATGCAGCGCTAAGCGCCTGAACGACCAAGGCTTGATTGGTAACGTCAAAACCGCCGGTTACCGGCAAGTTTTCAAGCGCGACATCGCGAATAACGATCGGCCGATCAAAATAACGATTTAGATCACTGACAACATATGCAAGGCGCTGGTTTTCGTATCGCTCAAATCCTCGCCGCCAAGCGCTCACAATGTCAGGATTAAATGCAACAACAGGGTCATGAGCGCCGGATGAATGAACAACGACTGCATGCCCGGCAATTAGCGTGACAGGTAACGCATTTTTCTCATCAGCAATTGGATCAACTTCCACGACACCAGATAAAACAGAGACGATCGTGTCGTTGGTCGTTTGCTCTACATTAAAACGCGTACCGCGAACGATCGTATCCGCCGCCTTGGACGCAACAACAAATTTTCGATCATTGTCGCGTACAACATCAAAAAGCGCTTCGCCCTTGCTCAATTCTATGCGGCGCTCCGCATCAGTCATTAGAATACGTAATTCGGTGTCAGTATTTAGCGTCACCAAACTTCCGTCCGCCAATCGCACCTCCTTCGTCTCACCGCGCGCTGTTGCAAATTCGCGCCATCCATTGTCGATGTCCGGCGCTGACTGGAAGAAGAACAGACCAGCCGCTGCAATCGAAGCGGCCATGGCCGGGCCTGCCACCCACCAAGATCGGCGATTTGTACTTTCCCTGGAGAATTTCTCCAAATCACGCACCAGCGTATCTTCTCGGATTAGATCAGCGATATCGCTCGCCTGCTCAGCGATCTCGATATATTGATCAAACGCTTGCGCATGGCTTGGATTAGCTTGCAACCATCGTTGTAACGCGCGTCTATCGCCATCTGAAAAGTCGCCGGAAATTGACCGCGCTGCCCATTGCGCCGCAACTTCATCGATATTTTTACTGTCCGGATTACTCATAGTCTGGTCCCGTTATCCTTGTACCCGATTTGTACGCATTTACGTCCGGCATCTTTTGGCAGTCGCCGGAAATTTCAAAATTTTCGATGTTTCCCCGTTTTCATTCTTTAATTTTACGCGCAATTCTTTCAGCGCGGCGATCATGTATTTCTCGACGCTGCTTTCAGAAACTTGTAACTCCTGCGCGATTTGCTTGTAGCTGTAACCGTCGAAACGATTCATCATGAAGGCGCGACGCGGCCGATCCGGCAGCGCATCAATTGCATTCATCATGATGGCGACGTCTTCGCGCAAGCTCGCCTGGCGTTCCGGCGTCGGCTCGCGCGACGCGACTTTGTTTAGCGGATCGTCTTCAGCATAAACCGGCGGCGTAACATGGCGTCTCTTAAATCGATTACGGCGTTTAATTTCGTTTAGCGCGAGATTTCCGGCAGTCTTGAAAATAAGAGCGCGCGGATTTTCGACCTCAGCCGTTTCCGCAAAAGCCCAGACCCGAAGAAAAACACTTTGCGCGACATCTCGCGCGACATCGCTGTCGCCCAATTTGGCGGTCAGCCAACGGATCAGGAGTTTTTCGTCCCGCCGGATCGCCTCTTCTATGCGCGCGCCTTGCTGTTCGTTCACGCCGACCCCCGCCGGACGAAACGCCCAGCGCAAGCGAAATACGCCTCCGAAAACGCACCCTTCACGCAGCTGTGATTATGTGGGAACCCGACCACATGCCTGCCTCGCTCCATCGCAAACGACCGCAATCCAACGGCGCGCCTGCAAATCCGGCCCGGGTTCTTTATTGCAACTATTCCAGCTGCAACAAATACGCCGCGCCAACCCGATAATTCAAACAGTTCATCCGTCAAAGCGGACCAACCGCCGCAAAATCCTGATCAATCGATTGAGGGATTTCGCATTCTGGTTGTCTACTGTCCGAACACGCGGGCTACTCCTCCGAGGGCCTATTGTGTTTGTACCCGAGAGCCAGGGAGCATGGCAGTGCTTCCTGGCGCTCTCGCGAATGATCTTATCCGCAAGCCGGGCGGATTTGCAAGTTGCAATAAGCAGCGGTGCACCAGCGCGATTTTTACTCTGTTGTATATTCAACACACCCCTTAACTGCTTCCCGAAAACCACTGAGGACATGTGCGGTTTCGATGTCTCAACGCACTGGCGAGCTGAGCCGGGAGGGGCGTTCGTATCCATTCGTTCAGTTTCGCGGCGTTCGCCATCGTTAACGTTGAAAAACCAAGAGGGAAAAAATGAAAACCATAAAAAGCATGCCGGTTCGCAGGAACCTGCTGGCGGCTACCGCGCTAACCAGCGTCGCCGCCATGATGGCGCCGGCTTTTGCCCAAGATGATGAGGACGATACAATCATCGTTACGGGTTCTCGCCTGAACCAGGCAAATCTAAATTCACCAAGCCCGGTGTTCCAGGTAGACGCCGGTGAGATCGATACACGCGGTGTTACGCGGGTTGAAGATCTTCTCAACATTTTGCCGCAGGCGTTTGCCGCTCAAACTTCCGAGCTTGCGAACGGCGCATCTGGTACATCAAGCTTAAACCTTCGCGGCCTTGGCAATAACCGCACGCTCGTCCTGATCGACGGCAAGCGTTTGCCGTTTGGCTCACCATCATTCTCAGCGCCAAACCTTGACCTTGTCCCGACCCAGCTTGTTGAGCGCGTTGACGTCGTAACGGGCGGCGCCTCGGCTGTTTACGGTTCTGATGCTATCGCAGGTGTTGCGAACTTCGTCATGCAACGTGACTTTGAAGGCATCATGTTCGACGGTCAGGTCGGCGCGTTCCAGGACAGCAACAGCAATGAATATGCGATCGCAGTCCTTAATGCTGGATCGCAGCCAGTTCCCGATGGCGGCCTCGACGGGCGCGATGTGCTTGCATCAATCACTTTCGGCGCAAACACCGCAGACGGTCGCGGCAATGTGACGGCGTTCTTCTCCTACCAGAATCAGAACGAAATCCGTCAGGGCGCTCGCGATTACTCTGCTTGTGCGTATGGCCCTGCGGCCGCCGGACCAACCAGCATCGGCGGCGTAGCTTGCGTCGGCTCCTCGACATTCCGACGGTTTGGTCTGTCTCGGCCATCCGACCCGACATTCCCGGCTGGATTGTTCCTAAACCCCGATGGCACATTTGTTCCGTTTGTGGGCGGTGTTGCGCAAACCTTCAACTTTGCGCCTGACAACTTCATTCAGCGAAACAACGAACGCTTCAATTTCTCAGCATTCGCGCGTTATGAATTGACGGATGACGTCGAAGCCTATCTGGATTTCGGTTTCACGAACAACACCACGGATTCACAGATCGCTTTCTCCGGAACATTCTTTCGGAATTTCATGATCAACTGTAACAATCCGATGTTGACGTCACCAATACCGGGCGGCAGCAGCTTCGCTGAGGGCTTCCTCGGTTGTACGCCGGCACAGATCACGACGGGCCTCAATCCCGACGGAACTGCGGCGGACGTTCCTTTGGGCGGCGTTGGCACTGGTGTTGGTTACCGTAACGTGACTGGCAATCCGCGCTCATCCTTCATTGGGTTGCAAACTTACCGCGCTATCGGCGGCCTGCGTGGCAATCTCGGCGACAATTGGAGCTGGGATGCGTTTGGGCAATTTGCTCGCACGACTCAAAGCCGCGTTGCAACGGGCGATTTGAACTTCCAACGCTTGCAGGATGCATTCTTCATCATTGATGATGGAATGGGCAATGCAGTTTGCCGTTCAGGAAACACAGGTTGTGTTCCCTTCAACGTCTTCCAGCGTGGACCAAACGGCGAAAACCTCGTTGGCCAGGCTGCAACAAACTATGTTGAAGGTAACGGATTCCGCAATGGTTTCACTCAGCAATATGTCATCGGCGGCACCATTCAAGGCGATCTGGGGCCTAGCGGCATGCAATCGCCCTGGGCTGATGGCGGCGTACAAGTTCTCGCCGGTATTGAGCACCGTCGCGATGAGTTGAATTCTCAACCGGACGATGTCTCGCAAATCCCGGCGGGCATGGGTTTCACCGGCGTTGGCGGCGGAACATTGCCGGTTGCGGGCGAAATTCGTGTGACGGAACTGTTTGGCGAGATTAATATTCCGATTATTAACGGCGCAACGTTCTTTGATGAATTCGGCATCAACGCTGCGTATCGTTATTCGGACTATACGACAGACGGCAATGGCGTACAGAACTCCTTTGATACGCACACATTTGCTGCCGGCGTTACGTGGGCGATGTCTCCGGACATTCGTCTGCGTGGACAGTTCCAGCGTGCGGTTCGCGCGCCAAACGTGATCGAGCTGTTTACCGGCCAGAACACCGGCCTGTTCAACGCATCAGCCGGTCCAAATGGATTGTTCGATCCATGCGCGTCCGGTCCAGGCAACGTTCCACCGCCGCAGGCGACAGCAGCGCAATGCGCCTTCACCGGCGTCAGCGCAGCTCAGTTTGGCGCCATTCCGGACAACCCGGCTGGTCAGTTGAACGCTGTCACCGGTGGCAACCCGTTCCTGACACCAGAAAGTTCTGACACTTTTACAGCCGGCGTCGTATTAACGCCGGGCATGGTCGATGGCTTGAGCATTGCTGTCGATTATTTCGACATTTCAGTCGATGATACGATTGCCACCGTTCCGCCGCAGACGGCATTGGCTCAATGTCTTGCAACGGGCGCATCGCAATTCTGCGACTTGATCCAACGCGACGCTGGCGGCACTTTGTTTGTGTCGAACACGCCGCCGGCCGGAATTCCGGGTTTTGCCGGTGTTCAGGCAACAAACACAAACATCTCTAACCTGTCGACCCGCGGTCTCGATCTCGCGGCGAACTACAGCTACGACGTTGGCGGGTTTGGTTCGTTGAGCTGGAACTATGCTGGTACAATTCTCTTTGAATTGTCTTCTGTTCCTGTTCCCGGCGTGACGACAACGACCGAGTGTAAAGGCCTTTACCGCGGTTCCTGCGGCGGCCCGAACCCGGATTATCGTCACCGCCTACTGACGACATGGCAGACGCCTTGGGATCTCGATATTACAGCAACATGGCGCTACTACAGCGGCGTTACGCTTGATGCAGGGCAATCGTCTGGCGGTACCTTTACGCCGACGGGCAACGTCCTCGACGACTTTCTGGATTCAGCAAATTATCTGGACCTTTCGGCCCAGTATCACGTCAATGAGAACATCGCACTGCGTGCTGGTGTTCAAAATGTGTTTGGCCGCGATCCGGAATTGTCAACGCTCGCAGGTACGGCGCCGGGCAACGGCGATACGTTCCCTGGAACGTATGATCCTGCCGGTCGTTTCCTCTTCTTCGGGGTAAACGCGTCACTCTAAGAAGACGAAAAACACAATAACAAGGCGCCGCGGACTTCGGTCCGCGGCGTTCTTTTATGCAAACTATTTTCTCTAAACTTTTTCTTCGTGCACGATCATATTCATTGAAAAAGACCGCCGCTCGCCAACCGTTTTGAAGGGATAAACACAATGAAACATGTGGGAAGGAAAGATATAAAAATCGCCGACCTGCGGTTTCACCATGAAATTTGAAAACGAATAATGTGTGTCCGTGCCGTGGGCGAATTGTATATGGCCATGGCTGGGGTGATGGTCCTTATAATCTTCTTCCCATTCCGCTTCGATGCCGTCCGGCAAGGCCAAATACCCGACGCAGGAAAGCGTGCACCCGGTATGCATATGCAACGGGTTATATTCGTTCTCAAACTGCCGAACGAACCAACCTGCAGCTATTTCCAGATTCACGTTAATGCGCTCGCCGGTTGTCGCGCCGAACAAATGCCGCTTTTTCGACCAGATATGATATTCGCACACAACCTGGCTTAGCGCCTGACCTGCAATCCCAATGGTAGCTTCATCAAAAGCCAGCTCCTGTCGCACTTTGCCGACAAGATTGTCGGAATGATCGCGCAACTGATCCGTCATTTGCGCATTCAATTGCTCAACAAGCTCATCGGGCATCCGAAAATAGCCCATGGTCGGCCCGAAGGGCGCGAAAAACTGTTTGTCGGATTCTGGTTTGAATATTGGCGCCATCGCTCTACTACTCCAGCCTCGTTCAAAATAATTGCTTCACCGATAGTCATATTCCCGGGAATGCGCAAAATATTTTCAAAAAAATGCTCAAGCCGGTCTTAGCCTTGCATATGAATAATGCTACCCGCGCAAGACCAATATGACGAATGCAGATTCAACTTTCTCCGCCGGCCGGAGTCTAACCATCGCGACAGCCAGCGCGATCCTGGTTAGCGCATTTTTGTTGTTTTCTGTTCAACCATTATTTGCACGAATGGCGCTTCCCCTATTGGGCGGCGCTTCCAACGTCTGGAATACCGCAATGGTGTTCTTTCAAGCGACGTTGCTCCTGGGCTATCTTTATGCGCACTTTCTTCAAAGGCATCTTTCACTCGCAATGCAGGTCGGCATACACATGATCGTATTGTGTGTAGCGACGCTGGTGCTTCCAATCGCAATTCCAAAATCGCTCACTACAGTAACAGCCGATGCACCGACGATCAGATTGCTTATGATTTTCGCGCTAGGCGCCGGCGCCCCATTCTTTGCGCTTTCCGCAAGCGCGCCGCTATTGCAACGCTGGTTTTCGATATCCGGTCATCCAGGTGCAGACGATCCATACCATTTATACGCCGCCAGTAATATCGGCAGCATGGCAGCATTGCTTTCCTATCCTGTCATTATTGAACCTATGTTTGCAGTCAGCGCGCAGACAGAACTCTGGCATATCGGTTTTTTGACCCTTATACCGATCATTTTTGCAGCGGGCCTCCTGACGATGCGCTCCTCACCGAAATATCATAGGTCTAAAACTGAAACAGCAATCCTGCGCCCTATCAACAATCGGTCGCGTTTGCGAATTGTTGGATTGTCGTTTGTTCCCTCCGGGTTGATGCTCGCAGTAACGACACATTTAACGACTGACATAGCGTCCATGCCGCTACTTTGGATTGCACCGTTCTCGCTTTATCTTTTGACATTCATTGTTACTTTTTCAACTAAAGACCGGCCGAGATCGAAATTCTTGCGTCGATATACGCCTTTGATCCTAATCATGGCCGCGCTATTTGGCGTTGGCGCAGGCGGATCGCCGCTTATAATTGCGCCAACTGAACTGTTCGCATTTTTCCTGATCGCCCTTGTTTGCCATCGTCAGCTTGTTGATGAGCGGCCGGAAACCAAGTCGCTTACTGAATTTTATATTTGGATGTCTGTCGGCGGCGTTCTCGGCGGACTGTTCGCCGGCATAATCAGCCCGTTGATCTTCGATGATATATGGGAATATCCGCTTCTATTGATATTGTCTGCATGGCTTGTCATCCGACCGAGCCTTGTGCGCCCGTCGAGTTCGATTCAAATTCGAATTCGGTATGCATTACTGCTGGCGGGAGCTGCATCGATTCTATTCGGGCCAATTTCACAAATACTAGCAACGAATGATATGGCTCGTATCCTAGTGAATATTGCGCTGATCGCCGGCGCAGCTATATTCATTTACACCGAACGGCATAACAAATCCGGGTTCGCTGCGGGGTTCGCTGCCTTCGTCATGATTTTGTACGCCTCGGCGCCGGCCCTACTTTACCGCGGCGATGATACAATACTGCGCGCACGCAGTTTTTTTGGCTCCGTAAAAGTGACGGAAGGTCATACGCAGATTGGCGCCCATCACGCGCTAATTCACGGAACGACCATTCACAATTATCAAATTCGCGAGCAAAGCGCCCGCAAGGCGCCGCTCGCCTATTATGGCGCTAACGGTCCATTTGGCGAAACGATTGCAGCGCTTCGCGAACACAGGCGCGCAGCAGGTCGCGAAGGCACACTTCGAATAGCGGCCATCGGGCTCGGCGCCGGCGCCATCGCTTGCCACAACAAGCCGGGCGATGAGTGGGTGTTTTTTGAAATCGATCCCTTGATCGTCGAAATTGCCCAGGACGATCGATATTTTTCATATCTCTCCGATTGTGCGCCCGGCGCGGAAATTCGAACCGGCGATGCGCGGCTAGTCATCAGGTCGGATAAATCGCTTATCGATTTTGATCTCTTGATCGTAGACGCCTTTTCTTCTGATTCCATTGCCGCTCATCTGATTACGCGTGAAGCAATAAAGCTTTACCGCGACCGTATAAAAGACGATGGTGTGATCCTGCTTCACACGTCCAACCGTACTTTGGATATGACGTCGGTCGCAATCGCTACTGCGGAAGCTAGCGGCGAGAAATCCCGCGTTATGCGCTATATGCCAGATCCGGCCAACCCTCACGCGTCACTGTTAATGCCTTCACACGCAGTCGCGATGAGCCAAGAAGCCGTTATAAACACGCTATTTGCGGATTATCCTCGCTGGCAAAAAGAGGAAGCCAATCCAATTGTTGGCGTCTGGACAGACGACTATTCGCACATCGTCGGGGCATTCTTTGCAAATAAATTCCGTCCACGTACAGAAAAAACTGATTAAAACAGACCTGCGGCCCGCACGATTAGTATCACCGACAATGCGGCGCCGGTCACATAGGTGCCGACGGCCCCGATCGTTTTTAGCGGGTTGCCCGCATATACGCTGCCGCCGGTCAAAATGCCGATCGCATGGATGTAACGTGAAGCCACGGCGGCAAACATCAAGCCTACGATCCACTTCGATACGAGCATTGGAATAGCAAGACCAATGGCCAAGATCATCAAAGACAGCATCGGCACATATTCAATGCAGTTGCCGTGGGCGCGGATCGCTTTGCGCAGGCTGCTTTCAGGATTTGCTTCATCTTCATGCTGCGTTACCGCAACAGATTGGCGAACGCGTGAAACATTCGCGCCTAAGAGAAATACCAGCAACCCGAGCAAACCGACGCATAGCAGCGAAACAGCCATATCATTTTCCTTTGCTTAAAGCGGCTTGTAGCACACGCTTCTAATCCAAATCAAAATCGATGTGAATGCAAGTTTCCGGCGGCTTGCCGCCGGCCGCTTTATAAAGCGCAAGGGCGGCGACATTATCCGGCTCCGTGGCCAGCCACGCGACCCTACAGCCGGATTTCTTCGCTTCAGCGAGCATTGCATTCATGATCTTCTTGCCGGCGCCCTGCTGCCGATAGGGCGGCGCAACGCCAATTTCGAGAACAACCATTTCCGGTTTCTCTTTATCTGGGTGCAGATATTTCACGGCGCTGGCAAAGCCAACGACACGGTCGGCGTTGTCTTCATCAACAGCAACAACCAGGTAATTGTCCTGATTTTTGAGGAACGATTTCGCAGAAGACGGAACCAACGGGTCATCAAATACGCCGTCAGCGACATTCTTCAAAGCATCAAAATCAGAAACCGTCAGTGACCGAACGGCGATTGTCATGGAGACGCAGACAACAAAGCGTCGAGAACAATGTCCCAGGCGCGGGCGTTCACCCCGATGCCGAAATGAGAAACGTCCAGTTCGATATGGCGCACATTGGGGCTGTCATGATCGATCGCGGCCGGCCACCCAACAATACCATCTCGCTTTGAATAGAGCGCGGTTACGGGCTGCGTAATCGGTTTGGCGAAGCGTTTCTGGATTTCTGATTCAACCCAGTCGAGATCGATGTTGCGCGCCCGAAAGAGCGGCGCCACCGACGTATATTTCGGGCCGCCGACAACGGGCGATCCCATGGTGATGACAGTTGCAACTTCCTCCGGCATATCGCGGGCGATTTCGCGCGCGATAAAACCGCCGAGACTCCAGCCGAGAAGCGCATAGTGGTCGCCGGTTTCACGGGCGCGCTGCGCAACCCGCTCGGACGCGCGGTCGATTAAACCAGGCACTTCCGCCTCGCCATTTGTTTCGCGGGTTCGGTCAACTTCCCATCGATCGGATAATTCATCGAGCCGCTTTGCGCCGCCGCGCCCGCCAGTATTGAGGCCGAGCCCCCATCCTTCACTGCGAAATCCATGTTTTGAAAGAAAATACCGCAGCGGCGCCGTTGAAAAATCATTAGCGCCGTAGCCGGGAAAAACCATGACGCGCAGCGCTTGCGTTTCGGCTTTTGGTTTTCCCGCTGCACGCAATATGGCGCCCGGCGCACCCAACATGTCTCTGGCGGCAAATAACTCACCGATAAGATGACGGCGATGCGGCGGGGCGAGTTCGGGTTTCATAAAGCCTCAAAATGATAAGGTCGCACGCCATTATTATGCGGCGTGCATTGTTCCTGGATATAGGCGCCTCAAGCGAGGCTTACAATCGCGCTGGGCAGGCGGGCGCTAGGCGGCCTCGTACGTCATTCCGGCGTTTTCTTCCAGCCGCTCTATCAGTTTCTCGCCCATGGCGGCGGCCGGCGACCAGACGCCGCCGGGGGTTTCCTTGCGTGACACATCAAAGGCGAGGCACAATGCCGCCTCCGCAATCATCTTGGAAGTTGAACCGTAGCCCGGATCACGGTCGCCTTTTACGATGGCGGAAATGCTATCACCGTCTTTGTTTTTTGCGATAAAGAGGATCTTGTAAAAACCGTTCTCGCGCTGGCGTTCATTGGGGCCGTCGCCCGGCTTCGGAAGAACTGTGTTCTTCAACAGCGCCCGCGTCGGTGGAAAGAGGAGCGCCCCGGCGCCCGCGCCCATCCCACCGGCAATCGCAAACGCCGCCGGCGCGTTCGGGGCCGCCATCATCTCCGAGTATTTGAAATCCTCGCCATAGGCGTAGTCCATCAACATGTTCGAGCGATGAACATTGCGCGTGTTGATCGCGGCCATGACAAAAGGCGCGACCCATTTCTTTGCGTCGCGGTCATAATGGGGAGAGTTTCCTGCGGGCTGGCGCGGGCGATCGGCATTGTCGTCGGGCGCGAGCGAATAAATGTCGCTCATCACCTTGCGCACAAACGGATCGCCAATATTCTCCATGGTCGCAAGCGCCGAGGCAATGGTCCCGCCGGAGGCGCCGCCCTTCATGGCGAGGACGCGGCATTTGACTTCTGATGCGGGGGCTCCAAATTTTTCTTCCGCCAGGCGTTGCACATAAAAGACGCCGAGATCGAACGGGATCGAATCAAAGCCGCAAGAATGGACGATACGCGCGCCGGTTTCCCGCGCTTGATCTGAGTGCTGATCGATCATCGCACGCATAAAGGGCGGCTCGCCGGAAAGATCGACATAGTCGGTCCCGGCGGCGGCGCAGGCGGCGACAAGCGGCTCGCCATATTTCTGATAGGGCCCGACGGTGGTGATGATCGCCCGCGTGCTTCTCGCCATTTCGCCGAGGGATTTCGGGTCGCTCGCGTCGGCGATGACGAGGGGCGCGGCATCCGCGCCGATCACCGCCGCGACCTCGCCAAGTTTGCCTGCGTTGCGCCCGGCCATAGCCCAGCGAACGTTGCCGTCAATCCCATAACTTTGATTTAAATATTCCGCCACGAGCCGCCCGGTGAAGCCGCTCGCGCCATAGACGATAACGTCGTATTTTCGTTGATCTTTGGTCATGGCGTGGGATTAGCACAGAATGTGCGTTTGAGAGAATGTCTGTTGCAGTCGC
>JABDJK010000023.1 GCA_013002535.1 Hyphococcus sp. | reverse complement strand
AAAGAAGACGAGCCCGAAACCGAATGGATGCAATCGCCGGAAGAACGCGCAAAACTTGACGGGCTATATGAGTGTATTCTCTGCGCATGTTGCTCAACGTCATGCCCATCCTATTGGTGGAACGGCGACAAGAATGGCGAGGAAGAATATCTCGGCCCGGCAGCGTTATTACAATCCTATCGCTGGCTTTCGGACAGCCGCGATCAACACGCCAATGAACGCCTTGATGATCTCGAAGATGAATTCAAACTCTATCGCTGCCATACCATCATGAATTGTGCACAAGTCTGCCCGAAACATCTGAACCCGGCGAAAGCCATCGCCGAAATCAAGAAACTGATGGTGAACCGACCGGAACCAAAGCCGAGCGAATAATAACGGTTTTTTTTCAATGACCACAAAAAACGCCGGTCAGTTGACCGGCGTTTTTTCATTATCGTTGGTGTCGCTTATGCGCTTTTTTTGCGCCGCGATGCGAAGCCAAGGCCGGCAAGGCCGGAAATCAACAAAGGCAACGCCGCAGGGATCGGCACTGCATCGAAGTCTAAATTATCGATACCGACCGAAGACGAAAACGGCGACGATGCCTCCCAAATAATGTATGCAATTGTCCCAAGCCCCGCCAATGTCAGGAATTCGCTGTCGCCAAAGGATGCGATCACTGCTGAGGTCGCCGCGCCAAGGACGCCGCCGCCTGAATCATAGGCGGTCATCGTGACTGAATTTCCCGCAGCGGCGTAAACGTCAGCACTGACGAAACTTGTGCCAGCAGCGAAGTCTGCGCGGATATTGAACGTCGAACCTGCTGCAAGGTCACGCTTGTAATCCTGAACGACGATATTTGGCGCAACAAAACCGGTGAGCGTTCCAAATACCGGACCTAGCTCGTCATCGGTATCGCCTTCGCTGGAGAAAACAACGCCAGCGCCGGCATATTCAGCGCCAACGAGAAAGGGCGTGTGATCGGCCACGGAGCCGCCAGGCAAAAATGTCGGCGTCGTGACGCCGTCAGACAAAGTTTGAAAATCAAGTGGAACCGCACTAGCCGAAGAAACGAATGCGGCGCCTGCAGCAACAATAGATGCGACAAATACTTTAATGGTGTTCATTCTTGAACTCCCCCACAGAGCTATAGCCCATCACCGGGATTGGTAATAGTTAACGCAAATCTAATATCGTACTGCATCCCATTCAAGGGGAAAACGCGACGACACAAAAACTTATAGTTGCGCCGCGTCGTTTTCCAAGCGGGAAAATACCATCACTTTCTGCCAGATTTTTCGCGAAAGCGCGGTGGTGAGTTGTTCGACATCGGATGCGCCGGCGGCAACCTCAACGTCGCGGCAACTTTGTGCGAAGAGCGCGGCAAGTTTTCCTGTAAGAGATAACATCTCAGAACAATAATCGAGATAGCGTTCGAGCAACGGGCCGGTGAGCGAAATACCCGGCGACGACGGCGTCGTTTTCAATTTTGATCTGTATGGGTCTTTTGTCAGCTGATGCATATCGACGACATGGGCGATTGAACGCAATTCGTGAAGATAAGCGAGCGCTTTCGTTCGTTTCCACCGCTCCTCAAGCTGACCGAGGCCCAAGACGCCAAGACCCACCAAGACCGCCAGGTTCATGGCGGGCTCCAGCACCTGAACCAGGCTCGCCGCTTCCCAGCGCAACCCCTCATAGGGCAGCGTGAACGCGACCCAGATGAGGGCGGCGGCTCCCAAAATCCAGATCGTGTAAACCGTCAGGCGTATTGGCTTTATCGGTTTGCGAAGACGTTCGGATTCATCGGCGCATTGACGGGCCGTGTTTGCGAGCTGACCAGCGACATTTACAAGCCCGCTCTCCGGGAAACGTTCCGACACGCGTTTTTCAAGGCGATCGATGGTCTCGATCACCCGTTCCGAGTTTAGGGTTTTGTAGGCCATGGCGTCCGCGCTGACTGAAAGGGTGCGGCAACGATGGCGACGCCATGGTTAACAAGGCGTTACCGTCAATCCGAACGGGTCATCGCCCAATTATTAACGCCGGGCCGGCCATTAACGAATTTGATCCACAGGCAAAACGACATCTCAATCCTGATCCGTGATTCAGCAATTTTGCCATAAGTAAACAAAACCGCGAATTCAGGGCTTGATTTATATTTGATATTTTCATAATTATCGAAATATGGAAATTAATCTTGCGTGTGACGCTTTTTCAGCGCTCTCTCAGGCCTCACGACTTGATGTTGTCAGGCTATTGGTGAAAGCCGGGCCGACCGGCACCCCGGCCGGGGAACTCGCCAGCGCCCTTGGGGTGCCGGCGCCGACCATGTCTTTTCACTTGAAGGAGCTGGAGCGCGCCGGATTGATCCTGTCGCGTCGTGAAGGCCGAAGCGTCATTTACGCCGCCGATTATGGCGGCATCCGCGATCTCGTCGATTTCCTGCTCGCTGACTGTTGTCAGGGCGATAAGCGCCTGTGCGGGCCCTATGTCATCAAGGAGGAAGCCATATGAAAACCCTGCACATCCACATTAAAACTGACGATTTGGATAAATCTGTGGGTTTTTATTCCGCCATGTTCGGCGCTGAACCGACCCAGCTAGAAAGCGACTACGCCAAGTGGCTTTTGGATGATCCGCGCGCGCATGTCTCCTTATCGACACATGGCGGAACGCCGGGTTTTGATCATGCCGGCATTTCCATCGACACACGCGAAGAGCTTGATGAAATTGCTGAACGCCTTGGCGATGATGTCAGCAAATTCTCCGAGGAAGAAACGACGTGCTGTTACGCCAAATCCAACAAACACTGGGTGCGCGACCCGCAAGGAACGACCTGGGAATTGTTCCAATCGTTCGACAAGAGCGAAACCTATGGCGCAGAACCGGACCGAGAAATGGCGCCGATGGCGGTTGCAAAAAGCGATGACCCCTGCTGCGCACCAGCAGCGTAATCTCATTACCGCATCAACTCCATGAAAAATATTCTATTCCTCTGCACCGGCAATTCCGCACGGTCGATCATGGCGGAGGGCTATATGAACAAAGCCGCTAATAGCTGGCGCGCTTTTTCCGCCGGTTCGCAACCTACCGGAACGCCCAATCCCCTTGCGCTGGAAACGCTTAGCCATCACGGAATTGATATGAAAGCGCCGCGCTCAAAAAGCTGGGATGAGTTTGCCGCGGATGATGCGCCCATCATGAATACGATTGTCACCGTATGCGACAACGCTGCCGGTGAGACCTGTCCCATCTGGCCGCAAAAAAATGGACGAGCGCCAAAGGTGCTGCATTGGAGTTTTCCGGATCCCGCCGCAGCCACAGGGTCAGAGGCGATGAAACGCGAAGCCTTTGAGAAGGTCTTTGAAGACATTCGTTTGCGGATAGATAAATTTCTGGCGACGCAAAAATGACATTCTCAATATCTCAAAAACTTGCCGCCGAAGGTCTCGGCACTGCGTTCCTGCTTGCGATTGTCGTCGGATCCGGCATCATGGGCGATGCACTCTCAAACGGAAACGACGCGATTGCGCTTCTGGGCAACACTATCGCGACCGGCGCCGGACTCTATGTCCTGATTACGATCTTCGGACCGGTCTCGGGCGCCCATTTCAACCCGGCGGTGACCCTGGCTTTTCTCATTCGCCGTGAAATATCTCTGACGCTTGCCGCCGCTTTCGTCGCCGCGCAAATTTTCAGCGGCGTGATTGGCGTCTTCGCCGCTCACGCGATGTTCGATCTCGAGATCATGCAGCAATCGATAAAAGCGCGTGCGGGAACAGGCCAGGCCCTAGGCGAAGCAGTCGCCACCTTCGGTCTCGTGCTTACAATTTTGGCTTGCGTCAAATTCCGGCCTCAGGCCGTCGCCATGGCGGTGGGAATGTTTATTACAGCGGGCTACTGGTTTACGTCATCGACGTCCTTCGCCAACCCTGCAGTGACGATTGCGCGCACCCTCACCGATACCTTCGCCGGCATTCAAGCGTTGGATGCCCCGGCGTTTTTGCTGGCGCAGTTTTCCGCCGCGGCACTGGCGACGGGCGTTGCGGCGTGGATGTTCAAGGAACACGGCCCTAATCATGCGTGACCGCATTGACGATGCACGCTATAGCGCATCGGATGTCGAAAGGTCCCAAACCAAGATACAAAGAACTGGTTGCGTCAAACGCGCTGGACGACGATCCGGCGCAGTACAAAGCGGCTGACCGCCTTCAATATTTGCATGACCAACTCACAGAAAAAGCGAACCGCATTGCGCGATTTTTCGGGTTGAAGTCGAAAACGCCAAAAGGGCTCTACGTCTGGGGCGGGGTCGGGCGCGGCAAGACGCTCTTGATGGATCTGTTCTTCAACAACACAGATTTCACGCCGAAGCGGCGCGTTCACTTTCACGAATTCATGGCGGAGACCCATGATCGTATCGACGCCTGGCGCAAGACTGATGAGAATACCAAAAAACGTCACAAAGCGTTTGATCGGAACAACCCGGACGATCCGATGCCGCCGGTCGCCCTCGACATAGCGCAGGATGCGATGCTGCTTTGTTTTGATGAGTTCCACGTGAACGACATCGCCGACGCCATGATTCTCGGCCGACTGTTTGAGGCATTATTCGAGCAAGGCGTCGTTGTCGTCGCGACCTCTAACCGACACCCGGACGATCTTTATAAGGATGGGCTGAACCGGCAACTTTTCCTGCCTTTCATTGATCTATTGAAAGAACGGCTGGACCTGCTGGAATTACAATCGGAAAAAGATTATCGCCTCGCAAAGCTCGAGGGCGCGCCTGTCTACCACTCACCCCTGGGCCCCGACACTGACGCTGCGATGGACGAAGCCTGGAAGAGTTTGATCTGCGGCGCTCATGAACGCCGCGAGGAAATTCACGTCAAAGGCCGCGTTCTCACCGCACCGCGAACCGCGCGGGGCGCGGCGCGGTTTAGTTTCGCGGGATTATGCGAAAAGCCGCTCGGCGGCAGCGACTACCTTGCGCTAGTGCGCACTTTCAACACGCTGTTTCTTGATAGAATTCCGATTATGGGACCGGAACATCGCAATGAGGCGGCGCGCTTTGTTAATCTCATCGACGCCATCTACGACTCGCGAACAAAACTCGTCTGTTCAGCGGACGCCGAGCCCGTCGATCTGTATGTTTCAGGAACAGGGTCTTTTGAATTTGAACGCACGGCGTCGCGGCTCCTTGAAATGCGATCCGCCGAATACCTTCAGGCTGATCACCGCTGGCTCGACGCGCCAACCGACTGACTATTCTTCGCTTTGGTCCAGACCGTCAGTAGTGGTATAATGCTGCCATTGATTTTGCCGGTGGGCGCCGGAAAGGATGCGTATTCACATGAAACGATTGAGAACCCTTGGATTATTATCGGCAGGCGCATTTGTTTTGTCCGCCGCCTATGCGCTGGCGCTTAAAGATCGAAAAGCGGAATTCGCCATCGACGACGATAAAGGCCGTTCGATCAGCCACATCGTCGATGGCGATCGCGGTGATTTTTCATTGCGCGATGATGACCGGAAGATCAAAGCGCGTTGGCGCGGTGACTTTACCCTTGATGAAACCGGTAACGACATCGCAACACTAGAGCGGTCGCTGGAGATTGAAATTGAAGAAGACGGCGCGCGCGAAACCGCCGAGTTCGACGAAGATGACGGCGAAATCGAGCGCACTTACTATCGCGGCGATGACGAACAAGCGGTCGGGCCGGAAACCGATGCGGCCATAAAAAACCTGCTGCTGCGTTTCCTGCGCGCTAGCGGCATGAAAGCCGATGAACGGGTCGCGGCGATCATGAACTCTTCCGGCGCTGAAGGGGTCTTGGACGAAATTGCTGTTCTCGACAGCGACCATGCGCGCCGGCGTTATATTCTCGCCCTGACGGAAGCCGCAGAGCTTTCCGACGATGGCATTCTCCGACTTGCTGATGAATTGAAAAAAATGGAAAGCGATCATGATTTGTCGCGGGCCTTGCGGTCTATCATTGAGCACCAGACCATATCCGAAACAACAACGCCGGCGCTTATTGCCGCCGCCGATAGCCTCGAAAGCGATCATGATACCCGCAAAGTGATCGAAGCGTTCGCGGAGACACCGCTCAACGACGCATCTATGACTTTGTTATTGGCGCTTTATGAAAGTCTCGACAGCGATCACGACACCCGAGTCGCAACCGAGGCGCTGTTGGAAAGCGATAGTCTTTCAGCCGATCATGCCGCACGCATACTTATCGCTGCTGCTGCGCAGATCGACAGTAATCACGATATGCGATTGGTCCTGACCGAGTTCGCACCGGTTGTCGTCAGTGACGAAGCCCTGCTGGAAGCATGGTTGAAAGGGTTCGGCGTGCTGGATTCCAGCCACGATCAACGCCTTGCCATCGTCTCACTCATCGACGAAGGCGCCAACGACGCGAACGTCGTCGCGGCACTGTTAAATGCAGTCAAAGAAATCGATTCAAGCCATGACCAGCGCGTAGCGCTGCAAGCGCTCGCGGATCTTGTCGGTGATGATGAAACACTCCGCGCCGCCTACCGCGACGCAGCCGCCAGTATTGATTCCGAATCCGATCGCGAGCGTGCGTTGGGGGCGATCGGTGAATAGTCAGTGATTGACTGGATAAACCAGCTGCAGATCAAGACAGGACTCACGGGTAATTGAGTCCGTCAATAACGCCTTTGATTTTTGGATGCGCTTTCGCATCATCACTGAAAAAAATCATATTTTTGATATACGGCGCCTCCGGATCGCGTTGTTCATATGCGATCCGGACCCACTCGGCGGCCTTTTCGATATCACCGCCCCAATGAAACAAAACCGCGATCTGGATCGGCGCCAAATAGCTCGTGGCGCTCAGCGTTTCGAGTTCCAGACCAGCTGCTATCAACGCGCCGCGATAACCATCGCGCTCCATTCCCGAAATCAGCGCTTCAACGACGCTCGGTTTATCGAGCACCGAGTAAAGCTCTTTGGTTATCTCGTAGGCGTCATCATGTTGTCCCTTGCTATGATAAATGAAACGCATGATTTGAAGCGGCAGCCAGCTTCCCGCTGCGGCTTTTCGAATCTCAATGAGTTCTTCAAGGGCTTTTTCGAATTCTTGCCACATCGCTAAATCGACCGCGTAAAGGGATCGGATCAATGGATTAAAAGGGTCCAGATTTAACGCTTTGCCGATTGCCAAACGGGCCTCATCAAATCGCCCGACAATATTGAGGAAGTGCGAATAATAGGCGTGCGTGTCCGGGAAGTTAGGGTTGAGATCAATGGCGCGAAGATAGGCTTGCTCCGCGCCTTCCCAATCCCAGGCGGACCAGGTCGAATAAACGGCCCACATAAAATGCGCCTGAAACGAATTTGGATCGAGCGCCAAGGCGCGCTCAGCAGCATATTTGATCTTCGGCGACACCACCGACGGCTGCATTATGCCCATTTGTTGAATGCCAGCCCAAACCGCAGCAAGACCGGCATGCGCCGGGGCGAAATCGGGTTCCTTCGACAATGCTTGTTCAAAATTCTCGATAGCAAGCTGCGTGTCCTCAGGAGACAGTTTATACCAATGAAACATGCCTTTGAGGTATTTCTCATAAGCCTCCGGCTTTACATTTTTCACCGTACCAAGACGGTTTCGGTCTTCAGGGGTTAAGATGACGCTGGTCTGTTGGGCGATCTCGGCTGCCGCATCATTTTGCAAATCGAGAATACTCTCAGCGTTCCGTTCAAACCGCTCCGCCCAAAGCGTGGTGTCCGATCGCACGTCAATAAGTTGCACACTGATCAGGACTTTTTCTCCGGCGCGCATTATCGAGCCTTCGACGATTTTTTCTACACCCAGCTCCGCGGCAATCTCCGGAAGCGATAATGGAGAGCCGGCAAATCGGCGCACCGACGTTCGCGATATCACGCGCAACGCCTTGATTTTTGAAAGTTGAATGATGACCGCCTCATGCAGGCCATCGACGAGGAATTGTTGGTCTGCCGAGCCAGTAAGGTTTTCCAGCGGCAGTACGGCAATAGTATCAGAATATCCGCCGGCCAATGAGACGGTGGTTTTGGTCGAGGTCTCGCGGTCGTGGGGCCCGGGATGCGGCTTTAGAAAACGTGAAACGCCTTTTTTTAATTCGGATACAGGGTCACTGTCCGCAACCCCATCCCAATCGCTAAAATCAAGCGTTTGAAACTGCCGAAAGCCGAGGGGCGGAACAGTGGCGTCAAAGCGGATCGGGATAAGTTTGCCTCTGCGCTTGGCTTCGCTGGCTTCGTCGAGAACCCATTCAGACTGAATTGATTTAATTGACCAGGCGACGATGACGCATTTCGATTGGTGCAAAGCCCGCTCGATCTCTGACGCAAAGGTCGTACCGCCGATGAGTTCGTGGTCCCACCAGACGTCATAGCCAAAACCTATTAGCTGATCGGCCAGTTTTTCAATTTTGGGCCTATCCGAATGGGCGTAGGAGATGAAGATGTCCGTCAAGCGAGCCTCTCAAACCGCCTTATTATGTATAGCGATTACGTCCGATTACGTCACGGCATGCGGATATTATCCACTAATGCCCTCACTGCGCCCGGGGTTGGCGCCGTAAACCGCGAAACACCGAACGCGACGGCGAAATTAACCGCCATACCGACAACGCCGAAACCTTCCGGTGATATCCCAAAGAGCCAGTGGTCCGCCGTGTTGACGGCGCCAAACCAGGGCGACTTGAAATAGATGATATAGGAAAGCGTCACGAAGAGCCCGCCAATCATGCCGGCGACTGCGCCTTCGCGATTCATGCCTTTGAAAAATATACCCATCAAGATTGCCGGGAAGAGCGAACAGGCCGCAAGGCCGAAGGCAAGCGCAACAACTTGCGCGACAAAGCCGGGCGGATTGACCCCAAGATAACCGGCGACAAGGATCGCCGCTACCGCCGACAGACGTGCAGCCATCAATTCGGTTTTCTCTGTAATCTGTGGGCGGAATGTTTTCTTTAGGAGATCATGGCTGATCGCCGTTGAAATCACCAGCAGCAATCCCGCGGCCGTGGAGAGCGCCGCTGCGACGCCGCCAGCGGCGACCAGAGCGATCACCCAGCCCGGCAACGCAGCAATCTCTGGATTGGCCAGCACCATGATGTCGCGATCGACGAAAATCTCATTGGCGTTGATTGTCGCCGGGTTCGATAACAATCGTTCGCCATGGGCGCCGCGCGCTTCCGAAAAAACCGGCCGTCCTTCAAATGGAGCGCCGGGGCCATAATCGATGACGCCGTCGGCATTTTTGTCGGTCCAGGCTATGAGCCCGATATCTTCCCAGGTTTTTACCCATTCGGGCGCAGCTGCATAAGTTTTCTCGTGCACACTGTCGATGAAATTGAGACGCGCGAAGGCGCCGACCGCCGGCGCTGTTGTGTAGAGAAGCGCAATAAATACGAGTGCGTAACCGGCGGATTTTCGTGCGTCGGAAACCTTTGGCACGGTGAAGAACCGCACAATGACATGGGGCAGCCCGGCGGTCCCCACCATCAGCGCGAGCGTAATCGCGAACAGATCAATCTTTGACTTCGTTCCATCAGTAAATGCTGTAAATCCTAAATCTACAAGAGCGCCATCGAGGCGTTTTAAAATCGTAACGCCGTCTACGCCCGCGGACCCAAGACCCAATTGCGGGATCGGGTTGCCGGTGAACATGAAGGATATGAATACCGCCGGCACCAAATACGCGAATATCAAAACGCAATATTGAGCAACTTGCGTATAGGTAATGCCCTTCATCCCGCCCAACACGGCATAGAAAAAGACAATCCCCATTCCGACTACAACACCCCAGGCGATGGGCAATTCCAGAAACCGCGAAAAGACAACGCCGACGCCGCGCATCTGGCCGGCGATGTATGTGAATGAAATTATGATGAGACAGATAACCGCGACGACCCGCGCGACCCGTGAGTAATATCGCTCGCCAATAAAGTCCGGCACAGTGAACTGGCCAAATTTTCGCAAATAGGGCGCGAGCAACAGCGCCAGCAACACATAGCCGCCTGTCCATCCCATAAGGTAGACAGATGCGTCATAGCCGGAAAACGCGATGATCCCCGCCATAGAAATAAATGACGCAGCGCTCATCCAGTCCGCCGCCGTCGCCATGCCGTTTGCAATTGGCGGAACATGGCCGCCGGCAATATAAAATTCGGACGTCGAGCCCGCCCGCGACCAGATCGCAATGCCGATATAAAGCGCGAACGAGGCGCCGACGAACAGATAGGTAAGCGCTTGCGTATCCATCATTGGTCCCCGACGCCGTAGCGCTTTTCAATTTTGCTGATCCGCGCGGCGTAAACAAAAATCAAAATAACGAAAACGATGATGGAGCCTTGTTGCGCGAACCAGAATCCAAGCGGAAATCCGCCGATAGAGAATTGGTTCAAGACATCAACCAGCAAAATCCCAAAACCGAATGAAACCGCGAACCAGATTGAGAGAAGAATCGCGAGGAGTTTTACGTTCTCTTTCCAATAAGCGGCGGCGTTGTCCCGATCTTTCGCACTTCCGCCTTCAGCATCTATTGGCGATGTCATATATTTTTTCCCTGCATTCAGCGCAGAACTGTTGCCGACTGTTTTGCCCTGCCCCGGCCTTATTGCCAAGCGCGGGCGTGAGGCGTAACCACCGCCCTCATGGCTGCTCCCGCGGAAACATATGGCCGCCCGAAAATGGGCCACATGGAACTCGTTGCGATCATCGCCGCGGTGATGGCGCTGAACGCGCTCGCTATCGATATGATGCTGCCGGCATTAGGCATTATCGGCGACGAACTGGGCGCGGCTGAAGGCAATGACCGTCAGCGAATTATTGTCTACTACGTTCTCGCCAATGGCGTCGGTCAATTGATATTTGGGCCGCTGGTTGACCGGTTTGGACGCCGGCCTGTGTTGATCGTATCTCTCATTGGATATGTTGTCGGTTCCGCGCTCAGCATATTTGCGTCGACGTTTTCTATTCTGCTTGCGGCGCGCGCCTTTCAGGGGATCGCTACGGCGGCGGCGCGCGTCAGCGCCATTGCTATTGTTCGCGACCAGTGTTCGGGGCGCAAAATGGCGCAGGTCATGTCGCTCGCCATCACTATATTTATGGCGGCGCCGATCCTTGCGCCGAGCTTCGGCCAGCTCATTATGTTTGCAGCGCCCTGGCGCGGCATATTTGTCGCGCTTTTACTCTATGGGCTTTTGCTGGCGATGTGGATCACTATTCGCGTCCCAGAGACCATGGCCGCCGAAGACAGAAAGACGTTGCGGCCCGGTCCGATCATCAATGCCTACTTCGAATTCATCCGTACACGCCAGTCAATTGGATACACTGTTGCCGGCGCAATGTGTTTTGGCGCGCTTTTTGGCTATATCAGCACATCAGATCAGATTTTTCTGGAGACCTTCAAAATCGGCGGCGGGTTTGGTCCAGCCTTTGCGGTTGTTGCAGGCGCGCTCGGCGCCGCCACTCTAACCAATGCGCGTATCGTTCACCGCTACGGCATGCGACGCATCACCCATACCGCGTTACTGGTTTTTATCATTACAAACCTCTTACACCTTTCGATTACGTCAACTGTCGGCGAAACATTTTTGTTATTTATGATTTTCACATCTGTTTCATTTTTCTGTCTCGGATTTATTGGCCCGAACGCAAGCGCGCTCGCCATGGATCCGATGGGCCACAATGCCGGCCCTGCGGCGGCGGCCAACGGTTTTTTTGGGACGACCGGCGCCGGGTATCTCGGCGGCCTGATCGGAAGTTATTATGATGGCACAACCATGCCCATCATCTTCGGATTTTGCATTCTAGGCGTTTGCGCATTTGCGGTTATCTTGTGGACCGAAAAAGGCCGATTGTTTCACGCCGTCAGCGAGGATCCCCAATGACGAAATCTGAGCGGGTTTGTCTTGGCGCAATCGCCGGCGCTCATGGCGTCCGCGGCGACTTTCGAGTGAAGTACTTCACTGAGGCGCCAGAAAACGTTGCAGCGTATGGCCCCGTCGAAACCGAAGATGCATCACGCACATTCACCTTGAAATTCATGCGCGAAGCGAAAGGCGAATTCGCGATTTTTTGCGCATCGGAAATAAATTCCCGCGAAGACGCCGAAGCCTTGAAGGG
>JABDJK010000001.1 GCA_013002535.1 Hyphococcus sp. | reverse complement strand
CTCGATACCCTTTTGAGGTATACTCCCTTAGCAGGGGAGCGCCTTCGACCACTCGGCCACGTCTCCGTCGCCGGTTCTGCCCGCAAAGGCGCATTAATGCAAGAGTGTAGGGCGCTTGCGAAAAATCTAAATTTTATCGGTGGCAGCCGATCAGCATTCGTTTTCGGTGTCGCTTTGTAACTCCGCCAGCATGTTGGCGTTCAGATCTTGGGCCGCAGTTTCTTCTTCGGCATTGCGCGCCAGGAAATCTCGATAGGCGAGGCATTTTTCAATCTCAGTCAGGTCCGGCGTCTCGATGAACTCGATTTCCAACCCGGCGGTTACCGGGCGTTGTTCAGGCTCGTCAAACGCTTCGAACAATGGCTCGGTCCTGTCAGGCAACGCAATAGTTTGTTGCGCGGGTTCTTCGGTTTCAGGTTCGATTTTTGCGTTGGTTTCCGGGGGCGCCGCGACGGCTTTGTCGGCAATGATCAATTCCTTAAGCAGGATTTCCTTGATGACTTCCGGGTCCGGTTCTTCCGCGGCTGGCAGAGCAATCCTCGGCGCCGCTTCTGGCGCAGCGTTAGCCTCACTTGTGTTTTCAGTATCGGTCGCCGGCGTTGACGCCAACGTCTCGCGCAGTTTCGTAAAAAGTTCGTTGGCGTGGATCGAGGACTTCGTAGGGCCTGTCGCGATTGCGGTTGGCGCCGGTTCTTTTTCGATTTTGTTCGATGCGCTGTCCGCTTCGAGGGGCGGCTGTGCCAGGGTCAACGGCTCAAGCGGCGCTGTTTGCGTGACCGGTGCGGGGGCGAGGCCCGCTTGCGCAATCTTGAACTTGCGCACGCGTTCGGCTGTCGATTTCGGCAAAGGCGAGAGCCCTTGTTTACCGTTTGCAGCGGCGAGTTTCGCAAGATGGGCCGAGGGAATATCTAGCTTCGCCGCGCGCTGCCCCGAACCGCCGCGCTCCAGGTCCATGGAAAGACGTCCGGGGATCGGCGTATTGTTGATTCGACCGCGATAGACCTGAATGTTTTCGAGAACGCGTTGCACATAATTCCGCGTCTCTGAAAACGGAATGAGCTCTACCCAGTCGAGGGGATCAACATGGGGCGTGCGCGGATCGCCATACGTCGCAACCCACTGATCGACCCGGTGCGGCCCCGCGTTATAAGCCGCAAACGTCATAATCAGGGATCCGTTGAACCGTTCCAACAGGTGCGAGAGGTGTGCTGACCCGAGCGTCATGTTGTAGACTGGATCATCAAGCAACGCCGAGCGGGAATAGCGAAGACCTTCCTTGCGCGCAGTCAACTGCGCTGTTGACGGAATGAGCTGCATGACACCGCGGGCGCCGGCGCTGGAATAGGCGCGCGGGTTAAACTCGCTCTCCTGGCGCGACAAGCCAAGAATGATTTCCCGCGGAACATAGCGCGAAGCTTCTTCCGGGACGAATACCAGTGGATAGGAGACTTCCGGCGCAAACGCGTTTTTCTGAACAGAAACTTTGCCGGCGCGCACCGTGAGGTGCGGGGCGCCTTCGCCATTCGTGAGCTTTGCAAGCTCCAGATATTCACCCGGACGCTCAAGCTGATCATCGATATGATAGGCGAAGACCATGAATTCATAATCAAACCCGAGATCGCCCAACATTCTAAGCGCCGCGACAGTCGGGCGCGACGTAAACAATGCTTTGTCTTGAGGCGTTGAGGCCGAAGGCGGCGCGAAGGTTCTGTTCAGCGCTTCGCCGCCGAGTTCTTCGGCCGCCAATTGTCCGTAATAAGAATAATAGTGCTGCGAGGCGTTTTGATAATAACTTGCCGCCAGGTCATCCTTACCTTGTGCAGCTGCGGCGCGGCCTAGCCAATAATAGGCGCGAGACAAAGATATCGGCGTGCGCACAGCGGATGCGAGGGCGAGAAAATGGGTTTCCGCGCGTTCCGGCTCATTCAGGAAACGCAAGGCGATCCAGCCAGCATTGAATTCGGCAACTGAGAGATCGCCGCCAGCTTCGATGCCGTGATCGGCGGCCACTGAATAGGCGTCTGCATAACGGCCGTTCTTCAGCGCCCAGCGCATCAATAATCGGCGCTCATACCACCAGCGCTCCGGATTGCGTAAGGCTGTCGCCTTGCGCGGCGCCTTCTTGGAAAGCGAGATTGCGAATTGTTCTGAGCCCGAGCGCCGGTAATAGCGTGTCGCTGCATGTAGGACGCCAGAATCGTTTTGTGCGTCGAGACTTAAATTCTGGAACAGCCGCGGTCCGTTTGCGGCGCCGAGAAGCAATGCGGCGCGCGCCTGCGCTTTTCGTCTGTCGTCGCGGTTAAGCTTCGGAATGACGCGCCGGGCATTTGTTACCTGGCGCCCCCAGAGCAGCCGGTCTACGCGCGCAGCGTGGTCGTGCTCTGTCAGCCGATTGCCATAAACGGCAAGAATGCGTTTTTCTTCAGCAGAAGAAAAATTATGATTGATCCATGCGTCGCGCACATGGATTTCGCCGGCCTTTTCATCACCGGTTGCGAACAAGGCCCGCGCCAGTTGAATCTTGCCGTCGCCAGACACCGGATCGCGGGATTCATAAAATTCAAGGATCGATTTTGCCGACGCCGTGTTGGGTATGCGTTTTTCCACATAGCGCTGAATGCGGCTGATCGCTGGCCAGTCCGGATGGGCGTCAAGAAATGCATCCGCCTCGAAGAGCGAGACCGTCGGGTCCTCAGCCATCATATACATCCAGTTGCCGAGGCTGTGGGCAATTGGCGCCTCGACGTCTTTGATGTTGGCGCGTGCGAGACTGAATTGCTTTTTCTTGAGCGCAGCCGCCGCGCTGGTCAGGAGCGCATGGTCAGCGCGTGTCATATATACAGGGCCAGGCGCCGCCGGTTTGATCCGCGGCGTCGGCGCAGCCTGCGCGCTCGCAACGATGAAACTTACTGAGAACCCGGCAACCAACGCTAATGTTAGCTCCCGAAGCTTAAGTCCCGCCATCGAAAAAACTCCCGCTCAACACCACAGCTTAGCCCCAGAATAGCCTATTAGAACGATAATCTGAACAGTTGATCCTTGCTGATTAACCATGACAAGGCTATCGATCGATTACATTTCAGAAATTTGAGCCAATGATACAACTAAAAGGGTCTCTGACAGCCCTCATTACACCATTCAAAGGCGGCGCCGTTGACGCCGCCGCGTTCCAGGCAATGGTTAACGATCAGATCGAAGCCGGCACCCACGGGCTTGTTCCCGTGGGGACCACCGGCGAATCGGCTACGTTAAACGACGCAGAGCATGAGCGCGTTATACGATTGTGCGTTGAGGCGGCGGCCGGGCGCGTACCGGTGGTAGCGGGCGCGGGATCCAACGATACCGCCTATGCGATTTCCATGGCCGAGCGCGTCACCGGTTTTGGCGCCGACGCAATTCTGGCAGTCACCGGTTACTACAACCGCCCGAACCAGACCGGCGTCTATCTTCATTACGAGGCGCTTCACAACGCCATCGACGCGCCGCTCGTGATCTACAATATCCCGGCGCGAACAACTGTGGAAATTTCGGTTGAGACGCTGGCGCGGATCTCCAAATTGCCGAGGGTCATCGCCGTCAAGGACGCGACAGGCGATTTGGGCCGCGTGCCATTACAGCGACGCGAATGCGCCGAGGGGTTCATCCAGCTTTCCGGTGAAGACATGACCGCCGTAGGTTTTAACGCCATGGGCGGCACGGGCTGCATTTCGGTGACGTCAAATGTCGCGCCAGCGCTCTGCGCTAAAATGCAGGAGCTTTGTCTCGCCGATGATTATGCCGGCGCGCTCGCCATGCAGGATAAACTCGCGCCGCTTCATGATGCGCTGTTTTCCGACGCGTCGCCGGGCCCAACAAAATATGCGCTGAGCCTTATGGGCAAATGCACCGACGACGTACGTTTGCCCGTCGCCGGTCCGGGCGAGGCGTCCAAAGCAAAAGTTCGCGCAGCACTAAAGGCCCTGGACCTTATCGGCTGATGGCGGCGAAAGAAAAACCCAAACGCAAGGTGGTCGCTGAAAACCGCCGGGCGCGGTTCGACTACGAAATTACTGAAGTGGTTGAAGCCGGTATCGTATTGCTTGGAACCGAGGTGAAAGCCTTGCGCGAGGGCAAAGCGAACATCGCAGAGAGTTATGCGGCGCCGGAAGACGGCGACATCTGGCTCATCAATGCCAACATACCGGAATATTCCGCCGGCAATCGCCAAAATCACGAACCGAAGCGCAAACGAAAACTCTTGCTCCACAAACGTGAGATCGCGCGGCTGGCGCAAGCGGTTGAGCGTAAGGGGTTCACGCTCGCGCCCATGAAGCTCTATTTTAATGATCGCGGCATTGTTAAACTGGAGATCGGCATCGGTCAGGGTAAAAAGCTACATGACAAGCGCGAGACCAAAAAAGATCGCGACTGGGGCCGCCAGAAACAACGGCTGCTCCGCGATAGGGGATAAGCAAGATGCTAAAAACCTTCAGTAGTCGGCGTTTTGATCCTACTTACATTCTGAGGCGCCTTTTCCGGCAAACAAAGTTTGACGGAAAAGCCTCGAAGAATGGTATCGTAGCGCCCTCTCCATCCTTCGAGACGCGATGCTCCGCATCGCTCCTCAAGATGAGGAGTTTTTTCAATCGCGAGGCCCCATGACCGACACAATGGAAGATCATCCCGACGTTAGCATTCACCCACCGACGATTTTGTTCGCGGCGCTTATCATCGGCTTTACGATCCGCGTATTTATCGGCGGCTGGCTGCCGTTCTCGCGAGTATTTGCCGAGGGCTTCGGCGGGCTCATCATGCTCGGTGGGTTGGGTCTCGCCATTGCGTCAATTTCTGCGTTTGCCGAAGCCGGGGAGACGTTGCGTCCGGCAACGCCGTCGCATCAACTTTTCACCGGCGGCGCTTATAAATATTCTCGCAACCCGATCTATCTCGCGATGGTTCTGTTCGGCGTCGGGTTTGGCGTCGCAACGTTGAATTTGTGGATTATCCTAACAACCATCGGCGCCGGCGTTATTTTCAATTTCTTCGTCATTCCCGGCGAAGAAGCCTACCTGAAACGGCGCTTCGGCGATGAGTTCACGGCGTACAAGGCGAAGGTGAGACGGTGGGTTTAGGGATCGAACTAGCTGCATCAATTCCCAGTTGTCAGCCGGATGCATTCTGCTTTTCAAAATGTCCGCGAAAAGTCTGCGGCTTTTATTCGCTTGTGTGTGTTTGCCGCTCATTCCCGCGTAGGCGGGAATCCAGAATTAAGAAAAGACGTCGCGCTTCGCGCGTCAATATTTCTTTATTGCTGGACCCCGGCCTTCGCCGGGGAGAACGGAAGAGGGAGAAGTCTCCCGGATGAATGCCCAATCACTCATAATACGGAACAAATGTCAGCACCGTCTGGAACGCGGCGGCTGCACCGGCGCCGCCAGCGGCGCAGAGGAATAAAACGCTGGTCCAGGCGGGAATGTAATTGTCGAGGAGAAGTCCGGCGAGCAACAACGCTATGAGCGACGCCGCTGCGCGAATGTAAAACACGAGGAGGCTTGAAAAAGCGTGGCCTTCGCCGGTGAAGTGCGCCGCGAAGCGCCGGCGCGCAAGCCAGATATAACTCCAACAGCCAAAACCGGCGGCGAGAACGGCAACCACCAGACTGCCGCCATGAAATAAGTTGGCGAGCAATTCGCGAGCGCCGGCAAAACTTAATATCGCAATCGATGCGCCCAAAACGCCGAAGACCGCCGAGACGGTGAGAGTCAAAACCGGTCGATCCAGCCGCGCGGCGTTGAGCGCTGCTTTGTCTTCGCTGGTTGGCAGTCCCCAGTTGCGGGTCATTGGTCTTTGCCTTTTCGCGGGCCTCTAGCTTTCATCGATATGCGCTCTGATCACGGCAAACACATCCTCAAACATTTCCGGCGTCAGCCTGCGCGTATTCGTATTATAGCGCGAGCAATGGTAGCTGTCGAAAATTCTGAATGGTCGGCCTTCGGCGGCGTGTTCGTTCCCATGGCCAAAGGGTGCGTCTTTCTGGCGAAGTCCTAGCGCGGCAATAGTCGAATCGTGCGCGATCTTGCCGAGACACAAGACAGCCTTCAGGTTTTCCATGGCGTCCAGAGAATTGATCAGAAACGGACGACAAGTTTTGATTTCGGCGCCGATAGGTTTGTTTTGCGGCGGAACGCAGCGGACGGCGTTAGTAATCGCCGCGCCGCGCATCTTAAGCCCGTCATCGGGCCGCGAATCATATTTGTCATTGGTGAATTTAAATTTGCCGAGGGTCGCGTAGAGCAGGTCACCGGCATAGTCGCCGGTGAATGGTCGCCCGGTGCGGTTGGCGCCGTGAAGGCCAGGCGCCAGCCCGACAATTAACAGCGACGCATCGACCGGCCCGAATGTCGGCGCCGGCGCATTGAAAAAATCAGGAAATTTTTCTGCGTTTTCGTCGCGAAACTCCGCCAGTCGCGGGCAGAGCCGACAGCCGAACGGCGGGTTAAGCGGGGCGAGGGCTGACAATGTGCGCCCCTAATCCACGTCATCATAGTCGTCGTCATATTCTTCGAAATCTTCATTGTCGTCCCGGCGTCGGTTCTGGCTACTGGAGCGACCGATCTCATCTTCGATATCAACGATGTCGACAAAAGCGTCGGCCTGGCGCCGCAACTCATCGGACGCCATAGGCGGCGATGATTTGACCGTGGAGACCGCGGTCACGCGAACGCCTTTCGCCTGGATCGCCTCAATGACCCGGCGGAAGTCGCCATTGCCGCTAAAGAGAATAAGATGATCGAGATGATCGCTAAGGGTCAGCATATCGACCACAAGCTCAATGTCGGTGGATCCTTTAAAGCGCTTCCGGCCTTGCTGATCGGTGAATTCGCGGGTCTGCTTCGTCACCATCGTGTACCCATTGTAATCGAGCCAATCGACAAGCGGGCGGAGCGGGGAGTAATCCTGATCGCGATCTTCATGGATCGCGGTGTAATAGGACGCGCGGATCAGCTGGCATCCGTCCTGCGCTTTTCGAAGCAGGTTCTTGTAATCTATATCAAAACCGAGATTTCTTGCGGCTTTGTAGAGATTGGCGCCGTCGATAAAGATTGCAGCTTTTTCCGCTGATCGGAGTCCCAGAAATGTTGCCATTTTCGCCTCGTAATATCGTTTTTGTGTCAGTATCAGTGCTGCGAATAGTTCGGGCCTTTATAATATGATCTTGATTGCAGCGGGTTCGAGTTTGCCTTTTTGCGGTATTGATTCGCAACAACTGGTTGCAGCGGGCTTCGCAGCGCTGGGCAACGTCGTGCGAGTCACGGCGATCTCCGCAAATTATGCGACGCCGGCATGGCCGGATGAGACTGATCCGCCGTTCATCAACGCGGCCGCGATCGTGGAGACTGATCTCGATGCAACCGTGCTGATGGCGGCGCTCCATGCCATCGAGCAGGGGTTTGGCCGCGAGCGGCGGGTGCGCAACGCCCCGCGGACGCTGGATCTGGATCTGATCGCATTTGACGATGTGGTCAGCGACGCGGGCGATAGCGGGCCGATATTGCCGCACCCAGCCATGCAAAAGCGCGAATTTGTGCTCGCACCACTTAGTGAAATCGCGCCGGATTGGCGCCATCCAGAGACAGGCGAGACTGTAGCCGCCATGCTGTCGGCGCTGCCGGAGCGAAAAGCCCGAAAAATCGCCCGGAAAAGCTGAAGTTTTTTGCGCTGCAGCGCTTGAAAAGCCAGGCATCTGACGGTATCTCAGCCAATTCCCGGCAAACTGGAGACTTGAATGGCCCGCGTTACCGTCGAAGATTGCATCGATAAAGTAACAAATCGCTTTGATTTAGTGCTTCTCGCAGCCCATCGTGCGCGCGTTTTGGCGTCTGGCGCGCCGCTTCTGGTTGATCGCGACAACGATAAAAACCCCGTTGTTGCGCTGCGCGAAATCGCTGACTCGGAATTGACGCCAGACGAGCTGGACGAAGATTTGATTTTGTCGCTGCAAAAGCAGGTCGAAATCGAAGAGGGCGACGATGCGGAAGATGCACCGGAATCCGCCGATCTTCCGGAATTCGACCGAATGAACGAAGACGATTATCTTCGCGCTATTCAGGAAGCAGGGATGACGTCGCAGCAAACGCTGCCCAAGAGCTAACTCCCTTGCGCGGCGCGGCCCGCAGACTTTGCAATAATGCGCGGCGGCCGCACGGGTAAAAGGCGGCCACGCGCTATGGCGAAAAAATCAACGGCCGACGGAACGAGCGAGGCGCCCATTGCGCAAGAGTCGCGTTCAACAGACAAGACGCAATTTGCGGCGGCGGACGTCGGCGCGGCGAACTCTGTGGCTGATCGATCGGCGCAAACGGCGACTGGCGGCTCGGCTTCTGCGGGCGAAACGCAAGCGGAAGCGGCGAATTCTCTCTCGTTTATTGGCAAGGCGCAACTCGTCGATCTCGTAAAGGCGTATGATCCGAATGCAGATGAAAAGCTGCTAGGTAAGGCGTATGATTTTGCGCAGGAAGCGCATAAACCGCAAATTCGCCAATCAGGCGAGCCCTATTTTACGCATCCGCTTGCGGTCGCGACAATCCTGACCGAATTGCGCACAGACCCCGCGACAGTTGCGACAGCGCTACTCCACGATGTTGTTGAAGACTGCGATGTTCCGATTGAAAAAATTCAAAAGGAATTCGGTAAGGACGTTGCGCAACTCGTAAACGGCGTCACCAAGCTGACGCAAATTGAACTAAGTGACGAAGCGACCAAACAGGCAGAGAATTTTCGCAAGCTTGTCGTCGCCATGGCCGACGATGTGCGTGTTTTGTTGGTCAAGCTCGCTGACCGCCTCCACAATATGCGCACGCTGCATCATTTGAACAATCCGGAAAAACGCCAGCGCATAGCACTGGAGACCATGGAGATTTACGCGCCGCTTGCCGGGCGCATCGGTGTGCAACGATTTCGCGAAGAGCTGGAAGATATTGCCTTTCGCGAATTAAGCCCCGACGCCCACGCGACGATCCAGGTGCGACTTGAAGGTTTACAGAAAAATACCGTCGGCGGGGTTGTGGAGCTTGCCAGTGTATTGCGGGAAAAACTTGCCGAAGTCGGCATCAAGGCGCTGGTCTATAGCCGCGAGAAGCGCGCCTATTCGATCTGGCGCAAGATGCAACACAAAAATGTTTCATTCGATGATCTCGCTGACATTTATGCGTTTCGCGTTTTGGTTGATGATATTCCGGCTTGCTACGCAGCGCTCGGCGTCATCCATTCCAATTGGCGCATGATTCCGGTGGAGTTTGACGATTATATATCGGCGCCAAAGCCAAATCACTATCGGTCGATCCATACCGCGGTGATCGGTCCCCCTGATAAAGAAGGCAGACGCCAGCGGATTGAAATTCAAATCCGCACTTTTGAAATGCACGAAACTGCAGAACGCGGCGTTGCAGCGCATTGGCAATATAAGGACCGTATTTTTCGCCGTCCGGGGAAAGTTGAGATCAACACCAAAGGAGGTTTCGACCCATATGAAACGCCGCGGCGGCTCGTTGAAATGTTCCAGACCGGCGACGATCCCAATGAAGCGCTGCAATATGCAAAGCTTGAACTGTTTCAGGATCAGGTATTCTGCTTCACGCCAAAAGGTAGGGTTATTGCGCTGCCGAAAGGTTCGACCGCGCTGGATTTTGCTTATGCGCTGCACACTGATGTTGGCGATCAATGTATTGGCGCCAACATAAACGGGTCACAACGGCCATTGCGCACGCCACTGGGCATGGGCGATGTCGTCGAAATTCTCAAATCCGAGAATGCGCCAGTTCCAGCCGAATGGGAAAGCATTGCAGTCACCGGGCGCGCGCGCAGCGCCATCCGGCGGCGCATTAAAAAGATGCAACATGACGAACATGTCGCGCTTGGACGCTCAATTGCGGAGAGTATTTTTACTGGGGCGCATTTGCAGTTTTCAGTCAAAGGCGTGCGCGCGAGTTTGAAGCGCCTTGGCAAGAAATCGGTCGAGGACGTGCTCGTTGCGGTCGGGCGCGGCGAGCTGCCGGTGAATGATTTGATTGAGGCGGTTTACCCGGGCGCGTCGGTTTCTACAGATGGTGAAATTCGTCCGGCGAGCTTGCAGGCATTCGTTCCACGCGTCGCGATTTCCGGTTTGACGCCTGGCGTTTCCGTTAAGATGTCGCGCTGTTGTTCGCCGCTGCCTGGCGAGCGCATTGTTGGGATTCGAAACGATGATGGTGGCGTCGCTGTCCACACGATCTATTGTGACACGCTGGCGACCGATGAGCCGGAGGAAAGCCGGTGGCTGGACTTAAAGTGGCGCGAAGGGCAGGAAGACAACATCACCGCATTCGCGCGGATAACCGTGACCGTGCAAAACGGCGTGGGCGTATTAAGTGAAGTAGCCGGCATCGTTGCGCGATATGGTGTTTCCATCGCGAGCATTCGCCTGCAGAATCGATCAAAAGAATTCCTTGAAATGGTTATGGACGTTGAAGTCCACGACGCTAAACAATTATCGCAAACCCTAGCAGGCATTCGCGCGGCGCCGACCGTCTTGTCCGCAGAACGAACAGGATCAGTTGACGATGAACAACTCTGACGCTTTGCGCGAATTCGAAGAGGCGGGCGCCTTGCAAAAAGGGCACTTCGTTTTGTCGTCGGGTCTTCACAGCGACACTTATCTCAATAAGTCAATCGTTTCGATGTATCCTGATCGCACCGAACGTTTGTGCAAAGGGCTCGCCGAAAAAGTGCAGGGCGCCATTGAAGATCAAATTGATTTTGTCGTTTCGCCCGCCATGGGCGCAATCATTTATGGCTACGAGACCGCCCGGCATATCGGTGCGCCCTTCATGTTTTTGGAACGGGTCGATGGTGAGTTTTGCCTGCGCCGCGGATTTTCATTGCCGCAAGGCGCAAGGGTTTTGGTGGTGGAAGACATTATTTCAACAGGGTTGTCGGCGCGCGAGGCAATCGACGCCGTGCGCAAAGCAGGCGGCGAGGTACTGGCGCTCGCCTGTTTCGTTGACCGCTCCGCTGGCGCCGTTGAAGTCGGCGCGCCGATTGTTCCGCTGGCAGAATTAAAGGTCGAGGCGTGGCCGGCGGATCAATTGCCGGACCATTTGAAAAATATTCCGCCCGTCAAACCGGGGAGCCGCGGGGTTAGTCAGTGACCAAAAAACCGCCCATTCGCCTCGGCGTCAATATTGATCACGTTGCGACCATCCGTAACGCGCGCGGCGGCGCCCACCCTGATCCGGTGCGTGCAGCGCAGCTTGCTGCGAGCGCGGGTGCGGACGGCATCACCGCGCACTTACGCGGCGACCGCCGGCATATTCTTGACGCCGACATGCAGCGCTTGAAAGATGAAATCGATTTGCCGCTCAACTTCGAAATGGCGGCGACGGCGGAGATGTTGAAAATCTGCCTCGAAGTCGCACCCCATGCCGCCTGCATCGTGCCGGAAAATCGCGCAGAACGCACAACCGAAGGCGGGCTTGATGTCGCCGGGCAGCACAATTACCTCGCGCCGATTATTCGTGAGCTGATGGATGTAGGAATACGCGTCTCGCTCTTTATCGACCCGGAAGAACATCAGGTTCATGCAGCGAAATCCACCGGCGCACCGGTCGTAGAGATCCATACCGGCGCTTACTATGAGGCGGCAATTGCGACGCAGCCAAAGCGAATCGCCGCGGAGTTTGACAAGATTAAAACAAGTGTCGAGCTGGCTAACAGTTTGGGCCTTGAAGTCCATGCCGGGCACGGGCTCACTTTCCACAATGTGCAGCCGGTCGCCGCGCTACCCGAGATTGTCGAATTGAATATTGGCCACTTCCTAGTGGGTGAGTCAGTTTTTATGGGCCTCGGCGAGGCGATTAAGGAGATGAAAAAGCTGATGCAGGACGCGCGAACCGGCGGGCATTATTGATGATCCAGATAATCGGTTCGCCTATTTCGCCCTATGTCAAAAAAGTGCTGACGCTTCTCCTCATGAAAGGCGTAGATTTTGAGGTTGATCCGATAACGCCGTTTTTCGGCAATGATCAATTCACAGAATTATCGCCGCTACGCCGCATCCCGGTTTTTATTGATGGTAATTTTGTGCTCAATGACTCCACTGTGATTGCCGAATATATCGAAGAGTGCTGGCCGTCGCCGGCGGCGCTGCCCGGCGATCCGAATTTGCGCGCGCAGGCGCGCTGGCTGGAGGAATATTCCGACAGCAAAATCGGCGACGAATTCATCTGGAAAAGTTTTGCGCAGATCATTGTTGCGCCGTTTGCTTTCAAAAAGGAACCTGATCACGCGGCGTTTGAAGCAAACCTCGAAGCGGGCGTGGCAGACGTCATGAATTATCTTGAAAAACAAATGCCGGATGAAAAATTTCTTGTCGGTGAATTCGGCCTTGCCGATATTTCTATCGCGGCGATGTTCCGAAATATGCATTACGTCAAATGGGGGCCCGACGAAAAGCGCTGGCCGAAAACCGCCGCATGGCTCCAGCGTTGCGAGATGCAGCCGGCGCTTGCCAAAGCGAACGAATGGTCCGACGCGCTCTTCACGGTGAAGCCGCCGGAGCGTCGCGCGCTTGCCGAAAAGATCGGCCTTAAATTGACAACGGAAACCGTCATGCAACGCGAGGCGCGCCGCGGCCCGATGACCGTGATAGGGTAGGCGCGATGATCATCGGCATTGGCAATGACCTTATCGATATCCGCCGCGTTGAAAAAACGTTGGAGCGTCATCGTGAACGGTTCACGAATCGCATCTTTACGGAGATTGAACAGGCGAAATCTGAAAAGCGCCACAACCGGGCCGCCTCATATGCGAAACGATTCGCCGCAAAAGAGGCGTGCTCGAAAGCGCTCGGCACCGGGCTCTCGCGCGGGGTTTTTTGGCGCGATATGGGGGTCGTGAACCTGCCGGGCGGCAAGCCGACGATGAATTTGACGGGCGGGGCCGCAAAAAGACTGGCCGAATTAACCCCGGATGGCCACGAGGCTGTCATTCAATTAACGATTACCGATGATTTTCCACTGGCGCAGGCCATTGTCATTATTGAAGCGCGGGCTAAATAAGGGACAAGGGAAACGCGTTCGGGGCGGGGCAACAAAAGGTTAGTTTAGTGTCAGTATCGACAGACAGTTCAAGTAACGGCGACGAAGAAAATTCGAAGGCGAAAGTTGCAGATCGCCCGATGACCGCCGCGGAGGAAATGTGGGACCTCATCAAGACGGTCGTGATCGCCGTTTCGATCGCGCTCGTTTTAAGAATTGTTCTGTTTCAGCCATTCAACATTCCGTCGGGTTCCATGAAACCGACATTGGAAGTCGGCGATTTTCTTGTCGTTTCTAAACCAACATTCGGCTATTCGCGCGCGTCACTCGTTTATCCATTGACGCGTTTGCCGCTCGATGGCCGGATTTTTTCCGGCGAACCAACACGCGGCGATGTCGTCGTTTTTAAAAACAAACGCGACGGCAACAAGGATTACATCAAGCGTGTTATCGGATTGCCCGGCGATCAAATTCAAATGCGTCAAGGTGTGCTCTACATCAATGGCGTTAAGGTCGAGCGTGAATCAATCGGCAATGTTGACACGACATGTGATGGCCGGCCCGCGCTGGCGCCCGCCTATAAAGAGACACTGGAGAATGGCGTCTCGTATACAATATTCGAATGTTATGGCGATCAGGGACGGCTGGATAATGTTGGTCCATACAAAGTGCCGGCTGGGCAATATTTCATGATGGGCGATAATCGCGATCAATCTCAGGACAGCCGTACGCCGCAGGTCAGCTATATTCCGCTAGATGATATTGTTGGACGCGCCGAACGACTGTTTTTCTCTGTAGACGGATCGGAAACCAAGATCTGGGAAATCTGGAAATGGCCGTTCGCTATTCGTTATGGCCGCATCCTCGATCCGGTTGAATGAGCAAGACCAAAGCGTCCGACCTCGAGGAGCGCCTCGGTCACAAATTCAAGGACAAGACATTACTGCGCCGCGCGCTGACGCATTCGTCGCTGTCTGGCGCCAATCGCGAGGTGCGCGATCTTGAGCGGTTGGAATTTCTTGGCGACCGCGTCCTTGGCCTTTTAACGGCGGAAGAATTGTGGCGGCGCTATCCAGACTATGAGGAAGGCGAGTTGGCGCCGCGCCTCAATGCGCTTGTGCGCAAAGAAAGTTGCGCCAAAGCGGCGCTCTTTTTCGGGATCGATGCCCATATTAAAATGTCTGACTGGGAAGAAAGCTCCGGCGGACGAAAAAAGAAAGCGATCCTCGGCGATGTGATGGAGGCGGTTCTTGGCGCCCTCTATGTCGATGGCGGGTTGAAAGCTGCAAATTCCGCCTACGATAAATTTTGGGTTCCGAATATCGAAGAACTCTCAAAGTTTCATCGCGACGCCAAAACTGCGTTGCAGGAATGGTCGCAGCGCAAAAAACTTGGCACCCCGGACTATGATGTATTGAAGGCGGACGGGCCTGCTCATGCGCCGGCGTTTCGTATTGAAGTAAAAGTCAAAGGCAAGAAACCAGCGCGCGGCGAGGGCGCCTCAAAACGGAAGGCGCAAATGGCGGCAGCGAAAAAATTCTTGATCCGCGAAGGCGTTTGGAACGAGAATGATTAACGGCCCGCCCGTTCTCGCACCTCTCCTCGCCGGTGAGAGGTCGAAATCGCGAAATCGATTTCGGGTCAGGGGGATATTTCGCAATAAATTTGGTTTACTACCCACTTACCCTAACCCTCTCCCCTATGGGGAGAGGGGATTATCTCGGCATGAAAATTAAATGACAGAAATTACAAACCAACGCTGCGCGATCGTGACCGTCATCGGCGCACCGAACGCCGGTAAGTCTACGCTCGTTAATGCGCTTGTCGGCGCCAAAATATCAATCGTGACCCAAAAGGTTCAAACAACGCGGGCGCGCATTCGCGGCATCGTGGTTGAGAGCGATACACAGATTGTGTTCATCGATACACCAGGCATATTCGCTCCCAAGAGACGTCTTGATCGCGCAATGGTCGCCGCCGCCTGGGACGGGATCGATGGAGCAGATCAGACGCTGTTGATGGTTGATGCGCCGGCTTACATCACTGGCGCGACTGGCGGTGGGCAGGCGGCGAAAGCGCGCGCCGATACGGATAGCATTCTTGACGGACTAAAGGCTGCGGAACGCAAGGTGACGCTCGTTCTCAACAAGATTGATGAAATCGCGCGGCAGAAATTACTGGCGCTGATTGAGGAATTATCGGCAGAAAACGATTTTGCTGAAATTTTCCTTATATCGGCCAAAACCGGCGACGGTTTAAAAGAGCTAAAAGCGCATATCGTTTCAAACGCACCGCCAGGCCCGTGGCTTTATCCGGAAGACCAATTGTCCGACATCTCTGACCGGCTCATGGCTGCCGAAGTCACCCGCGAAAAACTATTCCTGCGGTTGCACCAGGAGTTGCCCTACGACTCGACTGTTGAAACCGAGGATTGGAAATCCGGCAAAAAAGGCATTCGCATTGAACAAACAATTTATGTCGCCCGCGACAGCCAGAAGGGCATTGTCCTCGGCAAGTCGGGTCAGACGTTGAAAGCAATTGGCCAGGCTGCGCGCGAAGATCTTTCAGAAATTTATGGTGCGCCCGTGCATTTATTTCTTCACGTCAAAGTCCGCGAGGGCTGGTCTGATGAGGCCGCGCGCCTGCGCAACATCGGCCTAGACGTGGTGCAGTAGAAAATTTCTCGAATCTCAGCAATAGCCCGAGCGCAATATTTGGAATATCGATTGTTGCATCGGTTAATCGCAACAGCGGCGCGACAAATTATACGCCAAGATTGCTGGCGACGGCCGGTGTATCAAACTGAAGCCTGGACCGAGACGCGCTCAGCGCGCCGATGTCGAAGTGAATTTTGAGCGCAATCATGCGCGCGACGATAGCGATCTCATCGATCTGCTGCGAATAGTGGAACGGCGCTCGTCGAGTGATCCGGCGTGACTTATTGTGCGGTTTCTTGATTTGACTTCTCGTCCGGCGCCGTCACATTCGCCTCATGAATTTCACCGACACCGGCATTGTTCTCGACGCGCGTGCTCATGGGGAGACGGCGGCGGTTGCGAATATATTTTTTGAGAACCATGGCCGCTGGGCCGGGCTAGTCTATGGCGGACAGGGCAAACGCATGCGCCCGATCCTGCAACCCGGCAATGAAGTGCGCGCCGAATGGAAAGGCCGGGGCGATGATGCTCTTGGGCATTTCACGCTTGAATTGACCAATGCGCGGGCTGGCGAGGCGATGCAGGACCGGTTATCGCTGGCTGGGCTCTCCGGCGCGTGCGCCCTGGCGCGCAGCGTCCTGCCGGAACGTGAAGCGCATCGCCCAGCTTACTCAGCGATGGCGATCCTACTCGACAATCTTGATGATGAAGATCTATGGCCGTCGCTTATGGCGCGCTGGGAGTTGGGGTTGCTGGCGGAACTTGGTTTTGGACTCACTCTCGATCGTTGCGCCGCGACCGGGGCGCGCGAGAACCTAAGCTACGTTTCACCACGATCGGCATGCGCTGTCAGCACCGAGGCTGGTGAGCCGTATAAGCATAAAATGCTGCCATTGCCCGGGTTCCTGCGCGGCGCGCCGGGGGAACCGTCGCTCGGCGATGGAATCGCAGGGCTCAAAACGACCGGCTTTTTTCTGGAAACGCGCATCCTTCACATCAGCGATAAACAGCTCCCCGAAGCGCGCCAGCGCGTTGTCGAATTGTTGTCTGAAAAGCTATGATGGCGCGCAGTCGCCGCTGATGATGTCGACAATATCCGGCAACAGCTTCTCGCTATTGGATAGTGTGTCGAACTTGATACGCCCGAAGTAACCCCGTGGACCAGCATGTTTAATTCCGGCGCGTTTGTGCAAGACGATACGGCCGTCGCGTTTTCCAGCATTCCATTCCGAATGTCCCATGGCAGACCAACGCTCCGGAAAGAAAATGGCGCCAAGGCGTTCAAAATTATCGCCGGACCCATAGAAGTGATGCAACCGGTCGACAAAATGCAAACCCGGATCTGACGCCATCACACCGCCAACCGAGATGACTTCAAGCGGCGTTTCTAGGCGGCTTTTGAGAAAACTTGCAGCGCCAATCGCGACTTGCGCACCACCCGAATAGCCGATGATGGTGACTGGCGCGCCGGCGCGAAATCCGGCATCGCGCAATGCGCGCTCAATGACGTCTGCGGCGCCCTGGTTAAAGATTGGCCCGTAGCGGTGGTCGGCGGAAATCAAAACCTGAAAGACATTGCGCATATTGATCAGCGCTTCGAGAATTGTCGCACGCCCTTGCAGTTTTACTTTTTGCACCCAGCGCCATAATCGGTCGAAAAGGCGCGGCGATGCGAGGAGCGGCAACCCCGCCGGTGAATACGGGAAAACATTGTCGAGAACTTTCACATCCGGGCATGCCCGCCGTAACGCAGCAATAAATGCTTTTTCCCGCGGTTGCAGATACGCGCCGGATATCGATGCAATGCCGGAAAGATAAACGACGTAATGCGTGGCGCCCGCATCCGCCGTCGCTTCATTGTCCGCATCCGTCGGTTCATCGTCTTCGATTTCGCGCTCGGTCCAACCGGCCCACCAACTAAGCGTTTCAATGGGTGACAGGGCGGCGGTGACAAGCAAGGCCAAAGCCGCGAAAAGGCTCGCGATGAAGATCAAAGTTGCGATCATGCCTTTTTATTTCCCTGAACAGCGGCGACAAGATCGTCGATGATTTGTTGTGGTGTTTGTTCCAGCGCGGAACCGGAGATCAAGACGCGCAATCGCCCAAGGGGATGGGCGAGGCGTCGCCCAAGAAAACTTCGCAGCCAATAGGATACGAGCCAACCGGCGCCGCCGCAAAACGCTGCGGCGCCAAGCGGCAGTTCAAGCCCGACATGCAGACCGAATATCGCCAGCGCCATTGCCCAGACCTCGAGGATGTTGCCAAGGGCGACGCCGAAATAGGGCGCAATGGAAAAAACGCCGAGGAGGCGCGGCGCAAACGCAATCGAGACAACACCGGCGACGCGCCAGAATTCATCGGGCGTTAAAACGCCGATGCGTGTCAGGGGCGCCGTCATGATCGCACTCGCCGCCCAGGTGAACGCTGTGACGACATAGGAAAACCCGGTGAAAGCGAGGCTCGCAAGAAACCGATAGAGCGCAACGCGATTGACCACTAGAATGACGCTCTGGCCGAGCATTTCTGAGACGCCGGCAAAAAACGCGATGTTAAGGGCCGCGATCTGCGCTTCCCGGCTTGTCGCCGCGCGCAAATACGCCTCTGGGGAAAACTGCGCCGCTGCCGCCGCGAGCTCGACCACATAGAGCGGAAAAGCGAGAATATCCAACAAGAACGCAAGCATCTTCCAAGCGGCATAAATGATTACGTCGCGAAGGCAAAGAGACGGCTGGCGCTCGGCCAAGACTCTGCTATTTGATCGCCATGGCCCGAATAAAAAAACCGACCAAGAAAACCACCAAAGCCCGCAAGGACGAGGCGCCGAAACCGGAAGATATCTTCCTGGAGCCCTTTGATGAGGCGTTGTCGCAACGATATCTCGCCTATGCGCTTTCGACCATTACGGCGCGGGCGCTGCCCGATGTTCGCGATGGATTGAAGCCGGTCCACCGCCGCATCCTCTTCGCCATGCGCCAGATGAGGCTGAAGCCTGAAGGCGGTTTTAAAAAGTCTGCCAAGGTCGTCGGCGAGGTCATGGGTAATTTTCACCCTCATGGCGACCAGGCGATTTATGACGCCATGGTGCGGCTGGTTCAGGATTTTTCCGTGCGAGTGCCGTTGGTCGATGGTCAAGGGAACTTTGGCAATATCGACGGCGATAATGCGGCGGCAATGCGCTACACCGAAAGCCGCCTGACCGACGCCGCGCAATTGTTGCTAGACGGCATTGACGATGACACGGTCGATTTTCGCGAGACCTATGACGGTGAAGGCAAGGAGCCGGTTGTACTGCCGGCCGCGTTCCCGAATCTGCTGGCGAATGGCGCCAGCGGCATCGCCGTCGGCATGGCGACGTCGATCCCGCCGCACAATGTGGCGGAACTGATCGACGCATCGTTGCATCTGATCAAGACGCCGAAGGCGCGCACCGAAACGCTGTTGAAATATGTAAAAGGCCCGGACTTCCCGACCGGCGGCGTTTGCGTTGAAGATGCGGCGTCGATGGAAGAGGCCTATGCCACGGGGCGCGGCGGCTTTCGCGTACGCGCACGTTGGGAAGCCGAAGATCTTGGCCGCGGAAAATATCAAATTGTTATCACTGAAATTCCCTACCAGGTGCAGAAGTCTCGCCTGATTGAGAAAATCGCGGAACTCATTCAGACGAAGAAATTACCGGCCGTTTCCGATGTGCGCGATGAGAGCGCTGAAGACATTCGTCTGATCCTGGAGCCGCGCAGCGGCAATATCGATCCGGCGGCAATGATGGAAACGGTATTCAAGCTCACCGACCTAGAATCGCGTTTTCCATTGAACCTGAATGTTCTTGACGCCTCCGGCGCGCCGCGCGTGATGGGCTTGCGCGAGGTTCTGCAGTCCTATCTCGACCATCGCAAGGAAGTGCTGGTCCGCCGGACGAAATTCCGGCTGGAGAAGATCGCCCGCCGCCTTGAAATTCTCGACGGTTTCTTGATTGCCTATCTCAATATTGATGAAGTGATCCGCATCATTCGCTTTGAAGACGATCCCAAAGCGAAGCTGATGAAAAAGTTCAAGCTTTCGGATGTGCAGGCCGAAGCAATCTTAAACATGCGTCTTCGCTCTCTGCGCAAGCTTGAAGAAATCGAAATCAAGACCGAACACACGGAATTGAAAGCCGAACAACGGAAATTGCGCGCGCTCTTGAAATCCGATGATGCGCAATGGAAGGCGATCGCCAATCAATTGCGCGACGTGCGCAAGATATTCGATCCGAAATCAGACCTAGGGAAGCGCCGCACGGACATCGCTGACGCGCCGGAAATCGAAGACATCGATCTCGACGTCCTTGTTGAAAAAGAACCGGTCACCATTGTCATCTCCGAAAAGGGCTGGGTCCGGACCATGAAGGGCCACGTCGAGGATGCGAAATCGATAAAATATAAAGATGGTGACCGCGAGGGCTCGCTCGTATATGCGCAGACCACTGACAAGCTCATGTTGTTTGCGACCAACGGCAAAGTCTACTCCCTCGATGTTGCCCAGCTTCCGGGCGGGCGCGGCCATGGCGAACCTATCCGGCTGATGGTTGATATGGGCAATGATGATGCTGTTGTCGCTGCGTTTCTTTATGAGGGTGAACGTAAGTTTCTTGTCGCCTCATCGGCGGGACACGGGTTTATCGTGAATGAATCCGATTGCCTATCGAATACACGCAAAGGCAAGCAAATCTTGAATGTGCCTGCTGGCGCAGAAGGCGCCGTTTGCCGACCGGCTCCCGGAAAGATTGATAAAGACGCGATGATTGCTGTCGTTGGCGATAACAAGAAATTTTTATGTTTCTCCGCCGCTGAATTGCCGGAAATGACGCGCGGCAAAGGCGTCGTCCTTCAAAAGTACCATAAAGGCGGGCTTTCCGACGCTAAGGTCTTTATTAAGAAAGAAGGGCTTACATGGACGGACAGAGCCGGGCGGGTTCAGACCATTGACGACTGGAAACAGTTTGTCGGCAAACGCGCCCAAGCCGGGCGCCTTGCGCCCAAGGGTTTTCCAACGTCGAAGAAGTTTGGCGTTTAATCCGCGAACGAACTCTCGACCAATCCAGTAACTTTTAGCGCGCCGCGGTTTCGCATTTTGCAACCGCTGCGCCGGCGCTCGCTTGTGTCTGCTGGTGGGAGCGGCGATATGTTGGAGAAGAAGCACGACCCAACTGTGGATACGCGGTTGGCGAAACTGACCGCGAAGCCGGCGGTCGAATTCAAAAATGTGATCCCCAAGCGCTGGCGGCGCGCCTCTGGCTTTGAACGGGGCGGCGTGTTTGCTGGAAACATTTAAGCTTGCAATTGACGGTTACGATTCCCCCATGCGAGCCCGGCTCGCCTGGCAAAACGTGAACGATGCAGGGATTGCCTTTATTGAATATACGCGAATGCGCAGAATTTGGGGCCAGACTGATGACAATTATTGACCTTTCATTTGAACTGGTGAAAAACTGCAGAGCGCGGCGGCAAACGTAGAGTTTGCGCACGTTGTTTGTGTAAAAAGTTTCACGAAAAACTGGGGGGCTAAAGTGATGGCGGCGCGCAAAACGCTGCGCCGCAGGGAGCGACTGAATTGTTCGGCAAGAAACCAGATCCCAAGGTGGAAGCGCGGCTCGCCGCAATGAAATCAAAACCGGTTACCGATTTTAAGTCGATGAAACCGGTCGAAACAAAAGTGGATCGCGCGGTCGATCGCCAAACCGTCTACAAGTTTGGACTGATTTTTACAGATGAAAATCTCGAATTGCGCTGTATCGTTCGCGATCTCAGTCCTGATGGCGCTAAACTGACGTTGGACGGCGCAGATGGGCTGCCGCAAACATTCAAATTGGCAATCGACGGGTATAGCGCGCCGGCGCAAGCGCGCCTCATATGGCAGGAAGAGTCAGATGTCGGGATTGCGTTTGATTAAGGTGTCACGCGGAACCAACGCCATCAACGACGCCGTTAGGCCCGATCTTTCGATTCTTCTTATTCTTCTTTTTGTTTTTCTTTTTATCTTTTTTCTTTTTTTTCTTCGCCTTCTTGCCTTCGTCTTCTTTTGCGGCAGGTTTTTCTGGCGCGACCGTCGGGCCGGCGTCGAGGCGTTTTTCAGCGGCCGTCTTTAGTTCTGCGAACGCCTTTTTCAAGCAAGCGATGAATTCCGGAGTGTCGGGCATGATCTCACGAGTGCAGGTAACGCCGAAGGATATCTTGCCGTTGTAACTCGGCGTCGTGATGAAAAGTCCCATGCCGGGGCCGAGGGGCGCCATACCGTACATTTTTTCCATCTTGGCGCCGCAGAAATAGAGCGGGACCTGGGGCCCGGGCACATTCGAGACAATCAAATTGTTCATGGTCATGCCGTTTGACAGTGCTTGCGCCGCAAACCGGCTGCCAAGCGCCATCATCGCCGCGGGGACCTGTTGTGAAAGATCGGTGAGCAAGCGTGCGCCGACGCCGTCCTTCGCAGCCTTGGTCTTGCGGGTCGCTAACGTCACTGCTTTCAGGCGTTCGACCGGGTGTCCGATTGTCGTGAACAGCGGCACGGTCATCGCGCTGATATTGTTGCCGGCGTCTTTATTGGACTTGTCATCAGTGCGCGCGTTGATCGGCGCCATGGCGATGAGCGGTTGCTTCGGCAGCTCGTCTTTTGACTTCAGATATTTGCGCAAACCGCCGCCTACGGTCGCAAGAACGACGTCGTTGACCTTCGCTTCCGGATAGGCGGTCCGGATCATTTTGAAATCCGCGAGGTCGAATTCAACCGCGTCGAACGATTTATGCGGCGACACCTTGTCGTTGAAAATTGTATGCGGAACGCCAGCTGATTTTTCACGGCGCAAGCGTGAAGCGCCGAAACCTGCGACGGCACGAGCGATCTGCGGGCTCGATCGCCTTACGGCGTCTGCGAACCGCATGGGCGAACGCGCATTGTTGAGGCTGGCGCGGGCCAGGAGCGCCGGCAGCGGTTCCGCGGGGCCAGGGCCTTCAGTTGGCGGATATTGGAATATTGGCGGGCCTTCCGGCGAAATATCCATGAGCGCGCCGAGCATCTGGATCGCCGCCGTGCCGTCGAGCACAGCATGATGCACCTTTCCGATGACCGCAAAGCTTCCCTTTGGAATGCCGTCGACATTGTCTAGACCCTCAACGATATACATTTCCCAAAGCGGGCGTCCGAGATCAAGAGGCCGCGAATGATAGCGCGCGAAATGAATACAGAATTGCCGCCAGTCGGCGGGCTGTGGCAGGCGCGCATGATGAACGTGATATTCAATATCGAAATGCGGATCATCGACCCAATAGGGGTAATCCATTTCCATCGGCACACGCATCAGTTTGCGTTTGAAAAACGGGCAGTATTTGAGCCGCTCTTCAATGGAGGAAACAATATCGCGGAAACGCACGATGCCGCCGGGCGCCGTTGATTGGTCGCAGATATAGGCGCCGGTGATATTGGCGACGATATCGGCGTCTTCCATGTATAGGAACTGGGCGTCTTGGGCGCTCAACTGTTCCATGTCGTTTCCATTCTGTTAACTGTTCCGACCATCCATAGCGGAGACTGCTCAATGAAGTCTTGCCAGCGGCATATCAAATATTATTGCGCTGCCTGAAGCGGTTCGGCGCCGGCGCGTGTCGCGTCTTGTTGAAATTCTTCGGCTGCGCGGCGGCGCGCATCGATCGTTTCAATGAGGCGCAGGCGCCGCTGCCAACCGCGCATTTCTTTGGCAAAGGCTGCGCGTTTTTCGGCTAATTTTCCGCTGGCGCCGCCGATAAGGCCGCGATTATCCGCCAGTTGATAGGCGTTTGAGTAGAGCAGCTTGGCGATGGATTCTTCGCCGGAAATACGTTGGCGCAAAACGGCGTCACGGCCCAATTTCAGGCATTCGGCAAGAAACGCCTTTTCGTCCGGCGCGCTGTCTGTGGGCAAGCGGTAAAGCGCATCTGCAGCAACGCTGTACGCTTCGATATAAGGCTTGAGTGCGCCGTGGGCGAAGAGCGGTTGCATCTGTTCTAGGATCGTCTCAATCGCACGGCCGCCCTCATTGAGGCGCGCCTGCCAGTCGGCGCACTGGCTGTCGAGTTCGTCGATAATTTTTTCGGTGAAGGTGATGCTAGGCGGATAGAAAAATTCAAACTTGAACAGATCACGCAAAGCGAGAGCGCCGTCATGGAATGAATCCGTCGGCGCGGCGCCGTCATTTTCAATGGCTTTGGCGAGCGCCAGTTCAGCGATGGCATTATTGATGAAGAAATGCATCACCGTGTTGCGATAATAACTGACCGTAAATTCCTGACCCTTTGCGATGCCGTATAAAGTTTCCACGCCTTCTTCATAGCGTTTTACCAGTCCGACTTCGATCATGGCGCCCGCCACTTTGCGGATTTTGTCCTGGTCGGCTTCATTGAAGTCATCGGTCAATGGAATGTTTCGAGCGACTGCCCAATCGCGCAGGCGGATGAGCGCGCGAATGATTTCGGTTTCGGTGAGCGCCTGCGGCGCCGCGCTTAACATGATGAACGAGATAAGACCCGACGAGGTCAACGGCGTTACGGAATTGATATTGACGGCCGCTTCAAACGCGATCTTGCGCAACTCCAGCGACAAACCGGCATTGTCGCGGCTGTCGTCGCTCATGACAGAAACGTCCGCCGCGATAGGATCGCCGAATTTCATGAAAATGCGCCCGAGGGGTTTGCGCATACCTGCGACAAAGCCAACGAACCACGAAAGGCTTTCCTTTCGCTTGGTCGCGCCGGATTGCTCAGATGCGTATGAGTCGATATCCGGAATGAGATCGTAATAGATGGAAACCGGAATGATCTGGAGATCATCAATCCCGTTTTTGTAGGCCGACTCCATCACATATTTCAAAATGCCGTAGCGCGGAGGCATGAGCTTGCCGATGCGCGAGCGCGTGCCTTCCAGCGACCAGGCCACGGGAAATCGTTTTTCAAGGACGTATGACAGGTAATGCCGCAAGGCGATCTTGTAGATCGGGTTTTCCTGAAAGCTGCGGCGAATAAAAACTGCGCCGCTTTTTTTCGCGAGCGATCCGACGCCCATGAACTTCATGTTGATGCCGCCGATCATATGAAGTAGCGGAAACTTTCGTTCATGGCCAAAGTGGATCAGCGCCATCCCGTCAACATGCGATTTGTGCGTGAACAATATTGCCGTCGGTTTGGTTTTGACGATTTCACCGATCCGGCGCGCTTCGTTTTCGTCATAAACGATGTCCGGATCGTATCCCATGGAGCAGACGGATTTGACGAATTTCGCCATGGCGTCGACATAAAATCGGGCTGGCGCCGGTGCGATTTCCAAAAGACAGGCGCGTGCTTCTTCCTCGACTTCTGAGAGAGGCGCGCCAGTTTCATCGGCAATTGTTTGTAAGTCTTCGCGAAAATCCGAGCGCGCCATGATTGCATCGGCAACGAAACGGGGCAGTTTAATTTCAGCGCCGTCAACTTTGCGCCGTTCGCGGTCAAGGGTGAGAACCGCCTGGCGAGCGACATAATTCGTAAACCCCGCATCGGTTGATGCGCCGGTCTTGCGCTGGAAGCGTTCACGAAGCGCATCAAGACTTGCAGCTTCGCCAACGACCATTGTGCAGGCGTCGGGTCGTGATGCCGCCGCTTTGCGTTTTCGAGCGGCGCCCGAACCGGCATTGATTCGTCCGATTAAGCGGTCGCCAAGGCGGCGGCCAGTTTTCGACCAGACAGCTGCGACTGGTATGACGATTACATCGCCTGGGGCTGTATTCACGACTTCAAGGCCCAGTTGGGTTAAAGCATCTTCCGCGTCAACAAAGGCGTACATCGCATCGCTGGAGTTTGACGGTTTGAATTTTTCGATCCATTTGCGCGCAATTTCTTCGTCGGCTTCGTCTTCGCGCTCTATGATAAATAACACGCGCGCGCCATCGCCATGGGGCCAAGGGCTTACGTCAGTTGCTGGCAAGTTTTCGTTCGAGGCGTCAGCCAAAATATTCTCCCGGTGTGCGCCAGTTGGGTTTATCCCGGATCGGCTTCCGACCCGGAGGCAACGCGCAGAAGCCCGCGAAATGCCTGCCGCGCTGTCGAGCTCTCATGACACACTCTATAGACCTCATGCGATATGGGCATTTCAATATCATATTGATTGGAAAGCTCCATAACCACCTTGGATGTCTTAACGCCTTCGGCGACCTGGTCCATGTCAGCGATAATTTGATCGATAGTGCGGCCCTTGCCGAGCTCAACGCCGACGTGATGATTCCGGCTTAACTCACTGGTGCACGTCGCCATCATGTCGCCCATGCCGGCAAGCCCGGCGAAAGTCCGCGCGCGTCCGCCCATGGCGCGGCCGAGCCGTGTCATCTCCGCAAGTCCCCGGGTAATGACTGTCGAGCGCGTATTTACGCCGGCGCCGGCGCCGTCGCCCATGCCAGCGGCAATCGCGATAACATTCTTGAAGGCGCCGCCGAGTTCGCAGCCAATTACGTCCGTATTTGTATAAACTCGAAAGATTCCTGACCCGAACACCGGCTGAAGTTTTTTGACAATGACTTGGTCTTCCATGGCGAGGACTGATGCCGCCGCGTAACCGTCTACAATCTCTCGAGCGAGATTGGGTCCGGTCAAAACGCCAGGCGGGTGTCCCGGCAACACCTCCTTGATGATTTCGGTCATCCGGTAACCGGTGCCGGGTTCCAGACCTTTTGCTAGCGAAATTACGGGAACCCATGGCCGAATAACATCGCGTAAGGACTCCAGCGTTTCCCGCATCGCTTTTGAGGGAACACCCAAGACGATAACATCTGCGGTTCGCACTGCTTCCTCTAGGTTGTCCGTTGCCGTCAGTTTCGGCGAAAGTTTGCGACCGGGCAGATATTTTTCGTTGGAATTGTTTTCGTTGATTTCTTTGGCGACCGCGGCGTCGCGGGCCCAAAGCACAGTCGGCGTATTGTTTGCAACAATTGATGCGACCGTTGATCCCCAGGAACCGGCGCCGAGCACGGCAGTCTGTAACTTCATTGGGTCACGCTCCCTGTTGGCGACCCGGAAAGTTCATTCAGCGGCGTCGCGTTTTTTTTCGTCCGGAATGTCCCAATGATCGAGCGAGATTTCGTCATTAGTCTCCGGTGCGCCTTGATTGAGCGCGTCCAGAAACATATTGCGCACACTCTCTACATGGGCGTCAATTGTATCAGCGGACCAATCGCTGGTATCGACCGGCGACAGAACCGAAACGCGGATTTTTGCCGGACGAGCAATATGGGCGCCGCGCGGCATGGAATCGGTTGCGTTGTGTATAACGACTGGCACCATCGGAACCCCCGCCTGCATGGCGATATGAAAGGGGCCTTTTTTGAATTTGCCGAGTTTCGTTGAAACGCTACGCGTCCCCTCCGGGGAGATTGAAACGGAGAGCCCGTCATTTTTGATGGCGTCCACAACCGGGCGCATGGCGTCGATCGCTTTTTTTGTATTCTTGCGATCAATTAGCACGACATCGGCGAATTGCATGATCTGACCGATAACTGGGAAGCGCGCAATTTCCTTCTTACCGACGCCGGTGAAGTCGCGGCGCAAGAGTTTCGGCAGGATCAATGCGTCAAGAGAGCTTTGATGGTTGAAAACGAAAACCGCTGGGCGCTCGGCCCACAGGTTTTCTTCGCCGTCTACATCGAGCTCCACGCCGGTGATCGCTGTTGCATAATCCGCCCACAGACCGCCGGCGACATTTAACATCGCGCGCTTATTGCCGGTGAGGGCGAGAATTGGCGAGGTCAATGCAAAGGATGCCGGCATCGCATAATAGGCGAGCGCCATGCGCATCATGGTTTGCAAATCTGGCCGTCCGCGGCTTGAGAATTTATAGGAATTCCAGCCGCGCTGGCGGGCGATGCGTTTCAGTTTGGTGTTGGCGTTCAAAATGCGCGGTCGGCCGATGACATCAAGCAAGGCAAGGTCGTCGTCGCTGTCGGTATAGAAGAAACTTTCATCGAGATCGACGCCAGTGTCGTATGACAGCGCTTCCGCCGCCATTCGTTTGCCTTCGCCGAAGCAGGTCGGATGGACAGCTTTGCCCGTAAAGACGCCATTCTTCACTTCAAGTTCGGTGCACAGGACATTGTCAAATCCAAGGTCATCGGCGACCGGTTGGATCTGGTATTTCGTTGCGGACGAAATAATCGCCAGTGTGTGACCTTTTCGCCGGTGCGCCGCGACGATGGCGCGCGCTTCCGGGTAGATCGAGCCGGCGATAGATTTTCGATAAACTTTCTCGCCGAACTCCGAGAACCATTCTTCCGAGCGCCCGCGCATCGAACCCGCGGTAGCATCCATCAGGGCCGAGAAACCGGCTTTGCCGGAAGCGAATTTCCGCACCGCAGTAAACTGATCGCGCATCTCGCGCGGGCTCATGGCGCCGCTCATGATCTGCTCACGGAGGAAGGCGACGGCGGAATATCCGTGGATTAGGGTACCGTCATAGTCAAAGATCGCCGCGACCGACGGACCGTTCGGCGCTTCCTCAATATCATCAAGGATCGACTGCAATACCGGATTGTTGCTCACGTTTTCCCACCATCCACTGGCTTTTGCGCCTAGTAAAAATATCGTGCCAAAGCCGAAGAAATTGATAACACGGATGTTTTCCCATAGGAAAGCGGCGCTGCAGCAAATAGGCCCCGAGAATGCACGAAGAACGGTTTTCCTTTTCCTCTCAAAATGACGGTTTAACGATTTCAGCAGTGAAATGGTCGCCAGACACCGACCTGAGCGGAATTTTGCAGATCTCCCATGGGCTCGGCGAACATAAGGAACGCTACAAGCGACTTGCGGGCGCGCTGACCGAAGCGGGTTTTGTCGTTTATGCGAGCGATCATCGCGGGCATGGTGAAACTATCGGTGAGGGGGCTCCCGGCGATTTTGGGGCTGGAGGCTGGCCGGCGCTCATTGAAGATGTGAAGCAATTGAGTGAGATCGCCCGCGCCTCTTATGAGGGGGCGCCATTGGCGCTCTTGGGACACTCCATGGGGTCATTCGCGGCGCAAGCATTGCTATTCGACCATGCTGATAAAGTTGACGCCTGCGTCTTATCCGGCTCCAGCGATATGCCGGCGCTGGCGCAGATGGCGATGTCCGGCGCCGATATGTCTTTCGCAGGTTTGAACGCAGCGTTTGCACCGGCGCGAACAGACTTCGACTGGCTATCGCGCGACGAGGCGGAAGTCGACAAATATATCGCCGACCCTCTGTGTGGATTTGAAGCGCCGCCGGAAACCACGATGGCGATGATGGCTGACGCCATGCGCGCAGGCGACGCCAAGGAATACGAAAAGCTGCGTTCTGATCTGCCGATCTATATTGTTTCCGGCCGTGATGACCCGCTGTGCGGCGGCGGGGAACTCGTCGAGATATTGGGCACGCGTTATCACAAAGGCGGCGTCAAAGACGTTTCAGTGAAACTCTATGATGGCGCACGCCACGAATTGTTCAACGAAACAAACCGCGATGAGGTAACAAATGATCTTATCGCATGGCTCGATGAACGTCTGAAACAGCGGTTGAATTAAATCAATCAAGATTCAATCGCAAGAGGGGTTCGCGGCGACCGTTTGCGAAGCAATCGCATGCGTCGCGGACATATCTTTTTTGGAAAATTCTCGCGAGATGTTGCGTCTGACGCAACATAGATCAACTAAATCACGAGTTTTTGTCGTCGAGATTGTGCCGCAAAAAAACCCTTAACATCGCGAATTCCATTTGTTTGCACCGTTTTGGGTTCCACCCCAAAACGGGCGCCGAACAAACTGGCGGACAGTTATCCCTCACCGTCACGGAGGTCCAATAGTGGGTCTCATGAAAAGTTTAGATTGCCATAGCTTCGTTTGCTTCCCTGCGGTTCAACCGCTTGGTCCATTGCCTGTATTCTCAGCACGAGCTGAAATTTCGGGAGGTGGATCCCGACTTTCATCGGGAAGACGGAAATTTGGTTCCGCAACACCGCCAGACCACAAATTGGAGCAATCAACCAAGTGGCACACCCGCCAGCTAACATCGCTCCGATAGTACAGAATTTCCGCGGTTCCGCCCCGGAGAGCCAGACCAGATTCTCCGAAAACCAAAATGCAGCAAGGAGCGAAACGAAATTGCGAGGTATTATGTCTGTCGCGTTTTCGGCGGCGGTTTATTCAAGCGCGCAAGAAATTGAAATAAGCGTTACAGCGCGCTTTTTTCCGCATCGGTGTCTTCGGCGTAGAGCGAAGCCGCTTCGGTTTCCGGCGCGCGCATGGCGTCGATCAATTCACGTTGCATCTGGAACCGCTCAAGTTCAGCGCTTTTCAGTTTTTTACCCGTGGCGATTTTCAACTTTTGCGGATTGACCGGATTGCCCTTGAGATGAACTTCATAATGAAGATGTGGACCGGTCGAACGACCAGTGGTTCCGACGTAACCGATAATGTCGCCCTGGCGAACGCGCTTACCCTTGCGGATGCCGCGGCGAAACCCTTTCAAATGGGCGTAGGCGGTTTTGTAGCCATTGGCGTGCCGTATACGGACATAGTTCCCAAAGCTTCCATAGCGGTCAGCGCGCTCGATGACGCCGTCGCCGGCAGCTTTGATCGGCGTGCCGCGCGGCGCCGCGAAATCGACGCCCTTATGGGCGCGGCGATAGCCGAGGATTGGGTGTTTGCGCGTTCCAAAGCGCGACGACAATCGCGCGCCGTCAATGGGTGTTTTCATGAGGAGCCGCTTTGCGCTTTGCCCTGTCGCATCAAAAAAGTCAGCGCGCCCGTCGGTTTCAAATCGATAATAGCCTTTCTCGCGCGATCGTCCGCGCCAATGGAGCCGGGCATAGAGAATCTCACCGGAAGAAACCACGTTTCCTTCTTCATCATATTTTGCTTCGTAAATCGCTTCGAATTCGTCGCCGCCAAAAATCTCTCGCTGGAAATCAACGTCATAGGCGAAGGTGTTTGCGAGGTCTGCAACAACCTTGTCGGTCGCGCCTTGCGCTTTCGCAGAGAGATAGAGGCTGCCGTCAATGCGACCCGCGATAGCCATAATCCGCGTGGTCAGGGGAACGGCGTCCTTACGCGCGGTTAACTCGCCATTTTCGTCGCGCCGCATATGAATGCGGTTTTCAGCATCGACTTTGAATTCAAAACCGATAAGCCGCGCCTCAGGCTCTGAGTCGCTATCAGCAATCTGATATAGGGTCTGATTTGGCCAGCCGAGGGTCAGCGCAAATTCTTGACCCGGTTGCAATCGGCGCAAATTATAATGCTTGCCGAACGCTGCCGCTGCGGCATTGCGATCAGCGGCGGCGATCCCTGCGCGTTTCAACGCATCAACAAAATTTTCGCCACGGGAAACCCGAACTTTGGTTTCGGCCATATCGCGCTCTATGTCGGCCGCGTAGCGAACGGGCGTTGGGTCATTGTTCAATATTTTACGATCAATATCTTCGGCGAAGAAAAATGGCGCGGGAGCGTCTTCCTTGCTGGCGAGGAACACGCCGCCCAATTTTATCGGCCGGATTTTCGAAGCCGTTGCGGCGATTTTTGCCGATGCAGGCGTGGCAGCGATCGCGGTTGGTTTGAGGCTTGGCGTCATATCGCCATCTTGCTTGATCGCTTTCGTCGCCGCCGCGCTCGCGAGCGCCGTTGGCTTCAATCGCGGCATTGGGCCATCGTCATCTTGCGCGATTTGGATTTCGCCCGCGGTACGCGCTTCTCTCGCGGCTTTCAGCGCGGCGTCGATTTCGTCCTTGCTGACAGCGTCAAATCCGGTCGTCTCAAGCGCCGCAGTTTGAGTTTCGGCGAGGATGTCGGCAACCGGGCCACTTTCGCCCGCGCCAGCGACGACGGCATTGGGTTGCGCAATTTTGATCTTAACTTTTTGGCCAGCCGAAGCATCGGAAACAGGGTATTCAGCCGCCAATTCCTGATTTGACGCGGCGACTGGCTGAACCGCTTGCTCGGGCGCGGATACCATCGAAAAGGTGAGAAATCCCGCGCCGAGCAGCAATACCCCCACCGATGCCGCTACAGCGGCGAGACCTCGTTCCTTGCGCTCCACCGGGCAAAAGGCAGCGCCGTCGTCGGTAAGTGTTTGACCTGTATGAACAAACTCGTTTGGCATGGTCCTGTCGCCGTTACTATTCGCCGCCGCTCTGGCTTAGCCAGAAACGAATCACCGCTCTTCATGGCATGCCTCGCCAAATCCCGCAATTTTATGCATGCTGGCGGTGTTCGAAGGGAACAATTTAGCGAATTTTGGCTTAAACAAATCCGAAAACAGGCAGTCATGTTTGAGGGAAGTGAGTAACATGCGGGCCGTCCGTATCGTCCTGATTATTCTTGCGATAACAGCGGTCCTTGCAGGTGCGCTTTATCTCGTTCGATTGCCCGCCGCAGGCTTTGCCGTTCGGTCGGTAATGGCGGCGCGGGGGCTGGAACAGCCGACGGCGCGCGTGACAGCTCTAAGTTTGAACCGGATGTTCATCGAAGATCTTGCAGTCGCAGCGCCAGGCGGCGACGGATTTGAATTCAAAAGTATCGATGTTGGATTCAATATTCGTGAGGCGCTGTCGGACCGGCGCGTTGAGCAAATAAAAATCGATGGCGGCGTCTTGCGCGTGGCGTTTTCCGAAGACGGCGGCGTTAAAGTTCGCGGACTTGAAAGCTTTATCGCAGGTGAACCAGGGCCGCTTCCCTTCGATGCCTTCGCTCTTAATTCGCTGATCATCATCGAAACGCCAAAGGGAATAGCCCAGGGTAATCTGGATACAGTTTATCATGCCGATGCCGGCGGTGAAGCTAGTATTGTGATCGAGATGGCCGAAGCCGGCGCCAATGCCGTGACATTGGGCGGTGCGTCGTCTTCTTTTCAGGTCGATTTAGAACATGACGGCGTTTTTTCGATTACAGGAAATGTCGATGCACAGTCAATTCGTACGAACGTCGGCATCGTGAAGAATGCTGTTTTTGAATTCGCTGGCGATGGATCGTCGTGGCGCGAGCTTGTTGCTGGAAAACGGGAGAATTTAACTGCAAGCGGCTCATTTGCCATTTCGAATGCGGAGGCTGTGATCGCCGATAGTCCGCAGGCCGAACGATTGATGCAGCGTCGCGGCGTGTTGTTATTTGGCGGTCCAATGTCGCGTTTGAATTTTAGCGGTGACATTGTGTTCGAATATGGGCCAGACGGTATCTCGGCAATGTTCGGCGATACGCCATTGGCTGCGCGCGCCGACACTGGCGCCGAGCTGGTTTTGGCCGAACAGTTTGATACGCCGCTCGTTGAAAAGGTCGGCGGCGGTGCAGCGTTAGCCTTTGCTTATACTATAAAAGGAGGTGAAATCGAAGCGGTCGGCAGCGTAAATCTCGAAACCGCGGGCGAGGGGTGGTATGCATTCGCACCGGTGCGTGTTCGCGAATATCAATCCGAAGCGCTAGCGTTTCGTAACGCATCCGCCTCCATTCAGGTCAATGGTAATGGGCAAACAATTGAAGCAGAACTCACAACTACAATCGATCTCCAATCTGCAAAGATTGGCCGCCTCAGCATTATCGATGCGCCATTCACTACGAAGTTTCTTGTGACCGCTGATCGAAACGAAAAAATTATCGACGTCACAATTCCAGATGATCAATGCATTGGGCTGGAACGCGCCCGAATAGTGATCGCTCAACAGGACATGGACGCCAGTTTGCAAAATGGGCGGTTATGCGTTGACGATCGCCCGCTCAACCGCACCGATTGGAACGGAGATCTGTTAAGCAATTTCAACGCGCAACTAACCGCCGACCGTGCGCGTTATCGCTTGGGGCAGACGCGTCTCGTGGGCAGGCCGCCAAGATTGGATTTGAGTGGCGAGTATCGGCCCGCCGAAAGAACCACAACTGTGAATGGAAATATGCAAGGTGGTTCGTTCGTGTTAAATAACACGTTGCGATTGACCGGCGCCAGCGGCGCCTTTGAACTTATTTTAAATGCGGCAGCCCTTAATGCGACCACCAATATTCGCGATGTAGAAATCACGCAAAATCTGGAAACGCCGCTCGTGGCGCCGGTTTTTGCAGATTTCAGAGCGGAACTTGCAAGACGCGAGATCGCGTTTTCGTACGACTTGCGAAGTGAGGATGGCATCCCATTGGGTTCGGGTACTGGCGAACATGCAATAAATTCTGGCCGAGGACGATCGATTCTGACGTTCGATGGCTTGGAATTCAAGACGGACGGCCTGCAACCAGACAAGCTGGCGCCGGTTCTCAAAGGCGTCATCGGGGCGACCGGTGGGAAGGCAACTGGTAAGGCTACTTTTTCATGGATGCCAGGAACGACCAATTCAAGTGCGGATTTTTCCTTTGATGACATCACGTTTGAAGGGCCGACGCGTGTCGTGAACTCCACGAGAAACCTCAACGGAGATATTTCGTTCACCAGCCTCTGGCCGGCGACAACTGACGGCGCTCAAACAATTACTGTCGAGGGTGTCGATCTCGATGCGCTGCAATTGAATGAAGGTTCGATTGAATTTGATTTGCCGGGTGATCAAACGCTGCGGATCAATGAAGCGACCTTTCCATGGTTCGGCGGCGTTCTTGGTGTTTATGGCGCCAATGCTTCGATAGCGGGCGACCAGGCTATTGCGCCAATGCGAGCCGAAAAAATAGACCTCGCACAGATTCTTGAATTTGTGGACGTCGAAGGGCTTTCCGGTGAGGGCATTTTGAGCGGCACATTGCCGCTTGTTGTTGAGAATGGCCGCGCGCGAATTGAAAACGGGGTATTGAAATCAGAGAGTCCCGGCGCCATTCGATATCGCGGCGAAGCTGCAGATAAAGCTTCCGATGCGGGCGGCGATCAAACGAAAATTGCATTCGATATACTGCGCAATCTGGAATATGATTCGCTTGGCGTCTTGATCAATGGTCCTTTGGATGGTCGGCTTGATTTTGAATTGAAATTTGAAGGCCGGGGCGATGTGAACCTTAATAATCAACAAGTTCGCGTGCCTGTAATCTATCGGATCAATCTCGATGCGGCGCTTCTTGAGCTTTTCAACCAGGCAAATCTTTCCAGGAATATCCAATTGCAGGTGGAGCGCGCAATTCAAGGCAATCAACGATAAAATGGCGGTGAATATGGCTATAATTGGCGCAAACAAGGCGGAGGATTCACATTCGCGCCTATCTTTTGCCGTATGGGCTGGTTACGGTTTGTTTAGTGGCGTTGAATAATTTATCTGTTTCGATCTAAAAGAGCTTGGCGATGGCACAGTTACGATCATATTCATACGCGGCTTATACTCTAGTCATTGCCGCAGTGGCGCTCACAGCTTGTACGACAGTCAAGCTCGAGGGCGGTGACAAACCGATTGAGGTGAACCTGAACGTGAAAATCGATCAGGAAGTTCGTGTGAAACTTGATAAAGAGATCGAAGATCTCATCAATGACAACCCCGATATATTCTAGGGCGAGGCGCCGCATGAAAAACATCAGAAAACGGAATTTTGCTGGAATGGCGGCTGGAATTGTTGCCGGCGCATCGATATCTGTCAGTCCGGCTTTTTCTGCGAGTGCTATCGTGGAGGCTGCGAAGGACGCGTGCGTCGTTGGCGAGCAAGCCGACGGGTATCTCGGATTTGTGCCTGGCGGAGACGCCAGCGCTGAATTGCGTCGGGAAGTTCGCGATATAAATCAGCAGCGGAAATCTTATTATGCCGATATCGCCAAACGGAACGGCGTTTCGGTGGATGTCACTGCGACGCTCACCGCGGAGAAACTAATTGGTCAAGCTGGCTCCGGCGAGTGCGTGCGCGATCAAAGCGGCCAATGGATTGAATTATAATATCTCGGAGAATATTCCTCCGTCGCCGCCCGAATCAGACAAAAACGAGAGAAACCCTTAGCAAGAGTGTGTCTCGCATGTCTGAAGCCCTTCCGGATTCGAATTCCGCCGAAACTGTGAACGAAGCTGAGCTGGACAGTGTTGCACTGTCGGCGCTTTTGTCGTCGCGCGTTTGTCATGACCTGATCAATCCGGTCGGCGCCATTGGGTCCGGCCTCGATGTTTTGGATGATCCGGATATGGAGGGCGGTATGAGAGACGCCGCCATGGACCTTATTCGTTCTGGCGCGGGTAAAGCGATCGATCTCTTGAGCTATGCTCGCTTAGCCTATGGCGCTGCAGGCGGTTATGGCGCTCAGATTAGCCTTGAAGAAGCCAAGAAGGTGTTGGAGGGCGTATACCGACACACCAAGGCGGAACTCACTTGGGGGCTCGGCACAGAACTGGCGCCCAAAGAAGCCGTCAAAGTTTTGTTAATTCTTGCTTATGCCGCCGCTGACAGCGCCCCCCGCGGCGGCAACGTCGAGATTTCCGGTAAGATTTCTGATTTCAGGATACACGTGACTGGCAAGCGCGTAATGATTCAAGACGGATTAGTCAACGCGCTCGGCGGCGACGTAAATGATCTTGCGCCGAAATATACGCCGGCCCTGATTGCGGCAAAGATCGTCGCAGAAACGGGTGGCAAAATGATCATCCAGCGAGAAGAAAAATCCGTGACGTTCCAGGCCTCCTTCGATTTGGGGGCCTAGAAATCACCGCTGCCGTTAACCCTCGAATAAGGTGCGGCGGTGCAAAATACCACTATTATAACTATTCGTGATCAAATCGGATTACCCATGCCCAAACAGCAAAAATGTCTTGTCGTTGATGATTCTGCCGTCATTCGCGAAATCGCGGTCCGAATTTTAACTGAATTGAATATTGACGTTGGCCAGGCTGAATCCGCATCTGCAGGGCTCGACTACTGCCGGGAATTTAAGCCGGCGGCAGTATTATTAGATTGGGATTTGCCAGCGATGGGCGCGCTCGATTTCTTGCGCGGGGCGGCTGACCTCCCAGTTGAAGAACGGCCGGCAATTGTCCTTTGTGCAACAGAAAACGATCCACAGCAATTTACCCTGGCGCGCGCTGCTGGCGCGGAATATCATATTTTAAAGCCGTTTGACAAAGCGTCTATTCAGGAAAAGTTGGTCGAGATCGGTTTCGTTGATGTTTCGGTGGAGCCCGAGAGTAAAGCCGCAAGCAAATAGTCGTCGCCTTAAAATGGCGCATTAACAGGTCGGTATGCCGCTAATCCAGCTTTTTGTGCTCGCGATTATTCAGGGCATCACTGAATTCATTCCGGTATCGTCTTCGGCCCATCTAATTCTGGCGCCAATAGCGATCGAGAGCTGGCAAGATCAGGGACCGCTGATTGATATAGCCGCGCATTTGGGTTCGCTATTCGCTGTGTTTTTGTATTTCAGAGATGAAACAATGATGCTGTTCCGCGGCGGAATCGATACGTTGTTGATACGCGAGAGCGACAATCGCCAGCTTTTCCTGTTCATCGCGCTCGCGACAATACCAATTCTAATAGTTGCCGGAGCTATGGTTTCACTTGATTTAATTACCGCGCTCCGATCGCCTCTAGTAATTGGCGTCGCCAGCATAGTTTTCGGCGGGCTGCTCTGGCACGCAGATAGATCCAGTTTGAGTGGCGGTTCATTGGAGCGTCTCAATTGGCGCGTCGTTCTTGGTATTGGCGCTGCGCAATCGCTTGCTGTTATCCCGGGCGTATCACGATCCGGGATTACGATTACCGCCGCCCGTTATTTCGGCTGGTCTCGAAAGGAATCGGCGCGATTTTCCATGTTGCTCGCCATTCCAACCATTTCGGCTTTCGGGCTGTTTGCCGGTCTGGAATTGATTTCGGAAGGCTCAGACGGCGGTGCGGCTGCCGCGCTGATTGTCGCTGTGCTTTCTTTCATTTCAGCATATTTGGCGATCAGCATCTTCATGAAAATGACGGAACGAATGAGCTTCACGCCATTTGTCATCTATCGAATTTTGTTAGGCCTTGCGTTGATTTACCTAGCTGCGATGGTCAACTAGGAATTGTGATAATTGTTTAGCGACGGCCGCAATTCTTTAAATTGACAAGCATTCGGCCTATCGTTGTCGAACTCGAGTTTGATATTCGAATTTTTTATCCTGGTCAGTCTTATCACCATGCAAATTCCTGATCGTGAAATTACAGCAGAAGGTGTTCGCGCGGCCGCGAAACGAATTAATGGCCTCGCGGTCAAGACACCGCTCATTGAGAATGACGTTCTGAATGAGATCGCGGGCGCGCGCGTTTTTTTAAAGGCTGAGGTGTTGCAGCTCGGCGGGGCTTTCAAATTCCGCGGCGCTTACAACCTTGTTTCCAAACTTTTGGCGGAGCAGCGACGTGACGGAATTTTGGCATGGTCGTCGGGTAATCACGCGCAGGGCGTTGCACGCGCTGCCAAGATGTTTGAAATGCCGGCCACGATCATTATGCCAGCGGACGCGCCCTCCATAAAAGCTGATGCCGTGAGAAAACTCGGTGCAAAAATTGTTGAATATGACCGGTATACCGAAGACCGCGAAGACATTGCGCGCGAAATTCTGGCGAAAAAATCAATGGCGCTCGCGCCATCATTTGATCACCCCGATATTATTGAGGGGCAAGGGACGCTAGCGCTGGAGACGGTTTTGGCGCTGATGGAACAAGACGTTCGACTGGATGCGTTTATTGCGCCTTGCGGCGGCGGCGGTTTGGCTGCGGGCTGTGCTACAATTTTGGAAGATATTGCCGGTTCCGCCAAAGTCTTCATTGCTGAACCGCAAAACTTTTCTGAAACCTGGGCGTCAATTCAATCTGGCGAGCGACAATATGCTGACGTCTCGCAAACGACGATTTGCGATGCGATTGCAACGCCAACGCCGGGAAGTTTGACCCTGCCAATTTTGGAAAGGCGTGTTTCGGCTGGCGCAGAGGTGTCAGAGCAAGAAGTTTGTGAAGCAGTAGCCTTCGCCAGCAAACATTTGAAATTGACGGTGGAGCCTGGCGGCGCGGTCGCCCTTGCGGGTGTGTTATCCGGAAAATATGAAATCACCGGTCAAAATGTAGTTGTTGTTCTGTCAGGCGGCAATATTGACCCAGCCTTGCATGCGAAGATTATATCTGAAAATTTCGCCTAGGTTAGGATTGCTCTAATCGAGATCGAAAAACTTAAACTCACGAATTGGTTAACGGATTGCACGGAATTGCCGCATTCCTGTCATTGAAACGTATTTATACTTGCTTACATGTTGACCACGGCGAGGCATTAGCTGGTAATTGGAGTTTCGAAGGCTTGGAATCGGAAATATTCACGAATTGATAGTCAATCGTACGGAAAATCAATTTCTAAGGCCGGTTTTACCGAATGGATGAATTTATAAAATGGCATGGACCAAAAATCATACAGCGAATTCCAACACTGAAAACATTGAAGTCAGTGTGAATGAGCTTGCAAAGCTCGGCGGGCGCAAACTTGTCTATATACGCGCGGTAACTGCTGATGACGTTATCGACGATCTCGTTAATGAAGATGGCGAATTGGAAGTCGATATTGAAGAAAATGCTGTCTTGTATTCTGTTCACTCCGGGGATGGTGAGCGGATCGCGTTGGTTGGCGATCGAGAATTGGCGTTCGCCGCAGCGCGCCAACATGAAATGAACCCTGTGAGCGTTCACTAAGCTCGCAATTTGATAATCCCAAAATATTAAGCGGCGTTGTCACGGTGATCCGACGTTGCAATCAGATACATAGCCTCCGCAGAATCGGCCCCACGCAAAGCATCGCGGACGTCATCATCGCGTAAGAGTCGGGAGACTTGCGCCAATGCTTTTAAGTGCGCCGCCGTAGCGTTTGTCGGCGCCAATAATGCGAATACTAGATCGACGGGCTGGTCGTCCATTGCGTCGAAATCGATCGGTTTCGACAATCGCGCTAAAACGCCTGTGATCTTCGGCAAATCGTCAATTTTTGCGTGCGGAATTGCTACGCCCTCACCAACGCCTGTGGAGCCGAGCTTCTCGCGATTAAGCAAAACATTGACTATCTCATTGGCGCTCACCCCAGCGCTCATCGCAGCATGCTCCGCGATCACTTTAAAAGCTTCGCGTTTGCAATTGGCCATTATATCAGGAAGGACACATTCAGCTGTTAGCAATTCACTAAATCGCATCGCTGATCACCACACTTTCTACGCAATAAACATCACAAATAATCATAACTGGATCCGCCGGCGTCATGAAACTCAAACACTCATGTCGCTTTCGGATCAATCCAGCCGACATTACCGTCACGCCGCTTGTAAACGACATTTAATCGACCGTGCGCCGCGTTTTTAAATACTACAGTCGATTGATCAGAAAGGTCCAATTGCATGACTGCTGCGCCAACTGTCATTTCGCGTAAGACTGTCTCGCTTTCGGCGACGACGATGGGCGTGGGGTCTTCGTTAACGTCCTCGTCATCGGTTTCGGATTGCAACGGTTCCAACAAATAATACGATGCCGATTCTGCCGGTAACGGGTCTTTGCCGTTTGCATGATGGTTTTTTAATCGGCGTTTGTATCGGCGAACACGTTTTTCGAGTTTTTCAAGGCTTTCTTCGAAAGCACTGTAAGCGTCACCCCCCTCTCCATGCGCTGCGAGGAAAACGCCTGATGATAAGTGAGCCGTTAAATCACATCCGACCAGGTGGCGTTCCTTCGAAAAGGTTACTGCGGCTTCCGCGCCGTGATCAAAGTATTTCTTAACCCCGTCGGCCAGTCGTTCCGAGACGTGCGCTTGCAAGGCATCGCCCAAATCCATGTTTTTACCGCTTACCTGAATATCCATTATCTCTACCGTGTTTCGAAAACTGCAGCTGCATCAGTGATTTAATATATTGGCGCCACAAGAGCGGATTAAAGACTTAGAGCGCCGTTTGCAACATTGCTCGGCGACGCTGGATCGATGACGGAATATTCAATGTTTCCCGGTACTTAGCCACTGTTCGCCGTGCGATATCGATGCCTTCTGACTTTAAAAGCTCCACAATTTTATCGTCAGATAAGATCGCGTCTTTGGTTTCTTCGTCAATTAGTTCGCTAATCCTGTGCCGAACGGATTCCGCTGAATGGGCTTCTCCACCCGTCGAAGATTCTATTGATGCTGTGAAGAAATATTTTAATTCAAATAGCCCCCTCGACGTCGCCATATATTTATTCGATGTCACGCGCGAAATCGTCGATTCGTGCATATCGACCGCAGTGGCGACGGTTTTAAGATTCATAGGTTTTAGATGCTTAATGCCGTATGCAAAGAATGCATCTTGTTGTCGAACGATTTCGCTTGATACCTTTAAAATTGTGCGGGCGCGTTGATCAAGGCTTTTTGCAAGCCAGTTCGCATTGGCAAATTGTTCCGACACGAATAATTTATCTTCATCCCGATTATTGTTTTTGCTGAGCTTTGCATAATAGTTTTGATTTACGAGGACACGCGGAAGCGTATTGTTGTTTAATTCGACTTTCCAGCCGCCATCTGAAGATGGACGAACAAACACATCCGGCTCTATGGATTGCAGAGCACCGCCGCCGTAAGCATATCCTGGTTTAGGCGTCAGTGCTCGAATTTCTGCTATCATTTCGCGAACATCTTCCTCATTTGAGTCAGTGACTCGCATCAGGTTTTTGAGGTCGCTTTTTGCCAACAACTCAATGTTCTCAATGAATTTCTGCATGGCCGGGTCGTATCGGTTTGCTTCTTCAAGCTGAAGCTGCAGGCATTCCTTTAAATCGCGTGCGCCAACACCGACAGGGTCAAATCGCGTTAACATTTTATGTGTTTCAACGACGTCGGATAGATCAGCGCCCAAGCGTTCAGCAACGTCTTCCAGAGTGTCGCGAATATACCCAGCATCATCAATAAGGTCTATGAGATACGCGCCGACGAATAATTGCGAAGGTGATTGCGTCGAAAGCCGAAGCTGGTCGGTCAAATGATCATGGAGTGAAACTTCCTTGCTCAGTGTTGCGCCGAACTCGCGGTCGTCGCTAGTGAGAGCTCCGCCGCCGCTACCCACTGAGGACCAATCATTCGTTTGAAAGTCACTTGCTGACTGGTCGGCCTTGCTTGCGCTCGGATCAATGTCTTCGTAAGAGGCGTCCAGCGCTTCATTGGCAGCCTTGAGCGATTCGTCTTTGGTTAGGTCCACTTCATTATTGGACTTTTCGGAAGGTTGCTCTGATTTTTCTGCGCCGCGCCGCTCACTGGGTGCGTCCGGGCTTGATTCATCGGCTTCGAGGAATGGGTTTTCCTCCAATTGTTTTGCAACAAATTCACTCAGTTCGAGATTTGATAGCTGCAACAATTTGATCGCTTGTTGCAGTTGCGGCGTCATCACAAGCTGCTGTGATTGCCGAAATTCAAGTTTTGGAGCTAACGCCACAACGCCCCCTTACACCTACATTTTAAATCGATCACCAAGGTAGACACGGCGAACATCTTGATCGCCGATAATTTTGTCAGGTTCGCCTTCAATCAACAATTCGCCTTCGTGAATGATATACGCGCGATCAATTATATCGAGGGTTTCTCGTACGTTGTGGTCAGTGATCAACACGCCTATTCCACGTTCTTTTAGATGAATTACCAGTTCACGAATTTCGCCAATCGCCAAAGGATCGATGCCGGCGAATGGTTCATCAAGCAGCATAAACGATGGAGCGGTCGCCAACGCCCGTGCAATTTCCACGCGCCTGCGTTCTCCGCCTGACAATGCCAACGCTGGCGCGCCGCGTAAATGCGTAATATGAAACTCGTTCAATAGTTCATCGATAAGAGATTGTTGTTTGTCTTTATTCTTCTCGACTAGTTCAACAACAGCGCGCAGGTTTTGTTCGACAGTTAAGCCGCGAAATATTGATGCCTCTTGCGGCAGATATCCAATGCCCAATCGTGCGCGCTGATACATCGGCAAATTCGTGATGTCATATCCGTCGAGCGATATTTTGCCGCTATCAGAAGGGACCAAACCAGTAATCATGTAGAAGCATGTGGTCTTGCCGGCGCCGTTTGGGCCAAGCAACCCGACTACTTCGCCGCGGTTAACGGACATGGAAACGCCGCGCACCACAGGCTTTCGTTTGAAAGATTTTCCGAGGTTGCGCGCGGATAACGAACCGCCGCCTTCGATCACGTAAGGTGTCGACGCGGAGCGTATACCTGTTTCGCCAAGAGGCGATGAATGCGCTGAATTCTCTTCCATATCGGCGCTCATTAAGCTCTTCTCTCTTTAAATTTCAGTGAAATTCAAGCAATTACCGTTAAAGCTGGTTTTCTTCCGACTTGGTATAGAAAATTCCGCGTATTCTTTTGCCGGCTGCGGGCAAGAATCGTACTTTGCCTGTATCAATCCAGTACGTAACGATGCCCGCCGAAAGGACTTGTTTACCTTGAGTGACGAGTACATTTTCTGAAATGGTTATTGTACGAGCAGTGTCGTTGAAGACCGCGCGATCCCCCGTAATCGCTTCGGCGCCGTTTGAATAACGGACCGAACCGATCGCGTGAATAGTGTCAAAATCACCGCCTTCGGTAAGTTCGGCCTCTATACGTTCGGCAGTTAGGATGGATTCACCTTGCGTGATCCTGACGTTGCCGGTCCATATCGCCGTATTTTCATGAAACTCAGCCGTGTCGCCTGTAATATCGATTGGTTCATTACTGTTTTGGACCAATTGTGCAGATGCGCTGTTCGCGAAAATCATGTGAAGCACCGCCAAGCCAACTGAAATTCGAATTGTCATTTTCCTCACCACCAAAACATTCTTAAAACACGTAGAAAAAAGTTACTTTCACTCTGAATCTTCATTTTTGGTCGCGTCATCCTTGTCCTTTGGAAAAAGTCGCATACTTACATTTCCTTGCAGAATGACGCGTCCCTCCGCATTATAGGCCTTCATGCGGTCAGCTTTTATTGCCATGCCATCCGGCCCAGCGCCGCCTATTCCATTATCGCTCGTGACAACATCGTCATTAATCGAAACGATCGCATTGGGCGCTTCAAACGTGTATGTTCCGGATGCAATCGTGTGTTCCAATTGAACATTATCTATCAGTTCCAGCATATTCGCATCTGAACGATACAATCCGCGATTGGCCTTCACAACTGTCGTTTCGGAGTTTTCGCCCTGTACCGCTTGCGGGAATTCAAGTTCTACCAGGTCCCTTTCAGCCGGATTTCGTGTGGCGGCGCGAGCAGTAATCTCAAATGGATTTCCACTTTCGTCGATTCCGGCAAACCTTGGATTAGCGGTAACCCACTCATCATCTGTCGCGGTCATTTGCCTGGCTTCGCGCAAAATCGGATCTTCTGGTTCCGCTTTTTGTGTATTCAAGAAAAATGCAGCGACTAAACCAATTGCAATTAGCGGGAGCAAAATTCGCAACCGTCGAATATTACGCGAATGGGCAAAGGCTTTCGCGCTCGTCGTGCGCGCCTGGTTCGGTAAGGCGTGCAATCTTGATTTTGATGCATTGCCTTCTGTCATTGAACTGGCTCATTCATTGGTTTATCAGCGGATCGTCAATATTCGATCGGCCCATTGTATATAGCCTTTCACGGCGAAATATGAAGATCGTCGCGGTATTCCATATATAATCGCTAAGAATGGGCGAAAATATCGGTTTCCGGCCAACCATTGAGATCCAGAGAGGCGCGGGTTGGCAGGAATTCAAAGCACTTTTGTGCAAGTTTTGAGCGGCCTGATCGCTGTAGCATTTCCTCCAGCCGATCGCGAATTTCGTGAAGATGGAGCACGTCTGAAGCTGCATAATCGATTTGCGCTTTTGAAAGAGTCTCCGCGCCCCAATCGGAAGATTGCTGTTGCTTAGACAAATCGACGCTCAACAATTCTCGAGTCAAATCCTTAAGCCCATGCCTATCCGTGTAGGTTCGGCATAATTTAGATGCGATTTTGGTGCAATATACCGGAGTTGTTTCGACGCCCAGCCAATGTTTTAAGGCTGCCAGATCAAAGCGCGCGAAATGAAAAATCTTCAACACATTGGGATCGGCCATTAATCGCTTCAGATTCGGTGCGTCATAATTACTTCGATTCAGCTGCACCACATGGGCGTCGCCATCCCCCGAAGATAGTTGAACGACACACAACGGATCGCGCAAAGTATTCAAACCCATGGTTTCTGTGTCGACAGCGACGACGCGGCCGAAATCCAACCCGTCGGGCAAATCGTTTTTGTGGAGCTCGTTGGTCATGTATCCGCCAATTCGGTCTTAGATTTATTATCAGGTTATGATTTCTTTATGAATGCTAGGAAAATACTCGTATCAGGCGGCGCGCCGCACAATCACGGAACCGACAGAGTACCCGGCGCCGAAGGCGCAAATTACACCGATTTCACCAATTGCAATATCATCACGATGTTTATGGAAAGCGATAATCGACCCGGCTGATGATGTATTTGCATATTGGTCAAGGACGACCGGCGCCTCGATGGTGTCGGCGTCCCGTCCGAGAACTTTCCGCGCGATGAATTCATTCATTGAGAGATTCGCCTGATGGAGCCAAAACCGCTTTACATCGCTTGCCGCGACGCCAGTTTCCGCCAAATGTTCGGTTATCAAATTGCTGACAATGGGAACAACTTCTTTGAATACTTTCCGACCTTCTTGTCTGAACAATTTATCAGTGAATGGGTCAAGTTGCGGGTCCGGCGCTTCATCAACATCGCGCTCGCAGCGGTTGAGAAAACCAAAATTGTTTCGAATATTATTGGAGTATTTCGTCAATAATTTGGATCCGAGAATTTCCCAGCCTTCGTTTTTGGGCGGCTCTTCGTTGCGCTCTAGAATGACGGCGGTTGCCACATCGCCAAAAATGAAATGACTGTCCCGGTCGCGAAAGTTCAAATGCGCGGTGCAGATTTCAGGATTGACCATCAACACCCGCCGTGCGCCGGTTCGGATCAAGCCCATGCCTGCTTCGATGCCAAAAGCCGCTGAGGCGCAGGCGACATTCATATCAAATCCGTAGCCCTCTATGCCAAGGGAGTCCTGAATTTCTACGGCGATTGCAGGGTAACCGCGTTGAAGATTCGATGCGGCGCAAATCACTCCATCTATATCTGCGCTAGTCAGATCGGCGCTACGCATCGCATCTCGTGCAGCTGCAACCGCGATTTCGGCAAGTATGGAAAGTTGGGTATCAGGGCGAGAGGGGATGTGCGGCGCCATGCGTTTAACGTCAAGTATACCGTCTTTGTCTATGACGTATCGCGATTTGATCCCTGACGCCTTTTCAATAAATTCGGCGGACGATTTTTGCAGAGGTTCTAATTCACCCGACGTGATTTGCACGGCATGTTCTTCATTGAATAAATCCACAAAGTTATTGAATGCTTCGACAAGCTCTTGGTTCGAAATGGAGTTCGGCGGCGTATAGAGGCCTGTGGCCGCTATGCGAATGTCCGGGGTATGGTTGTGCATTTTATTTACTCCGACGACAGGTGTTTAATTTTCTACCCGCAATTTCCGTGCTCTCCGCACGCGGCTATTTTACCAGCTTTTGTACGGCTTTATACCTCGGACAAGCAACCTCGTGATCGTTGATCATACCAACGGCCTGCATAAATGCGTATACAATAACTGGGCCGCAGAATTTAAAGCCACGCAGTTTTAAGTCTTTCGACATCGCTTCGCTTTCTGGTGATTTTACCGCGTGATCTTTGTAATTTTTGACAGTATTTACGATTGGTTTGCCGCCAACAAAATCCCACAAATATTCGGAAAAACCGTTGGATTCGGAATCCATAATTTGCAGCCAGGCTTTAGCATTGCCGATTGTTGCGCGGATTTTGGTTTCTGATCGGATGATGCCAGTGTCGGCTAATAAGCGTTTGATTTTGGATTCGCGATAACGGGCGATTTTCTGAGGATCAAAACCGTCGAACGCTTTGCGGAAGTTCTCTCGCTTGTAGAGGATCGTTCGCCAGGAGAGGCCTGCCTGAAAACCATCGAGTATCAATTTCTCAAATAGCGCGCGATCATCATACTCGGGAACACCCCATTCTGTGTCGTGGTAATTACGATAGATTTGGTCGTCGGCAGGGGCCCAGAGGCAATGGAGCTTCGGTGTCTGTGGCATTTTTCTATTCGCTATCCATGTATGTCGGCGTGGTGAGCGTTATGGGGCGAATACCGGCCAATATTTCGCGTCCGTCATCACGAGCGGCGGACCAACGATCAAGTCGGATGAGCGCGAGCGCGGCGCCGTCAACGCCAGACATGATTGTTCCTAGCGTTGAGTCCCCGGCAGTGACAGCGGCGCCTTTCTCCGGCGCCTCTCCGTCGAATTTGGCAATCAACGTACGTTTGCGTGCGTCGCCCTTGCGCTTCATTCGGCTCGCGACTTCCTGACCAACGAAACAACCCTTTTTGTAATCAATGCCATTGAGGAGGTCGAAGTTGACGTCCATCGGGAAGACTTCGTTGGAACCAAAGTCAGAACCCCATTGCGGTACGCCAGCATGGATGCGACGCTCGTGATAGCTGGAATTAAGCTCTGCATTGAATTCTGCTTCGGCAATACGATTATCGCTGAGTAACTTGAGCTTTGGGGAAGCCTCAATACCTACTTTTGCGCGTAGACGATAAAGCTTGAGGCGTTTGATGAGGGCTTCTGAGGCGTCGGAATGAGCAGCGAGAACATATCCGTCGTCAGATTTGATGAGAGTGAACTCAAACAGGATTTTACCCTGCGGCGTTAGTAGCGCAGATAGACAGCCGCCTTGCGTCGGCGGCCCATTGGTGACAAGGCCTTGCAGGAATGTTGTAGCATCCTCACCGGTTACGGCGATGATGATTCGATCGGGAATCACGCAAACATCTGACATCAGCGCCATGTAGTCCTTTGTCGCGGATTTGCAAAGCGCTGGGCGAGCGTCATTGCCATCTGCGAGAGCGCGATGGTATGCCTACCGCGCTTGAAAGCAGCGGAAACAACATGGCGACTTCGGTTGGAAATAATGACATCTTGAAGATGAGGCGGCCAGACGACTGGCACGTGCATTTGCGCGATGGCGCGATGCTGGAGGCGGTAACTAATCATACCGCGCGCAGTTTCGCCCGCGCCATTGTCATGCCGAACCTGACGCCGCCGATCGCGACGGTTGCAGCGGCTGAGGCGTACCGTTCTCGGATAGTAAAAGCTGTTGATCCATCCTTGAACTTCACGCCATTGATGACTTGCTATCTGACCGACGATATAAACGCAAAAGAAGTGGAGCAAGGTCACGCGGAGGGCGTCTTTACGGCCTGCAAATTGTATCCTGCCAACGCGACCACAAACTCGGCGCACGGCGTTACGGACATCAAAAATATTTATGCCGTGCTGGAGGCGATGCAGCGCATCGGCATGCCACTCTTGGTCCATGGCGAAGTTACCGATCGGGAAACAGATATCTTTGATCGTGAGGCATTGTTTATCGAACGCATCCTGGAAAAACTTGTCGCGGATTTTCCCGCCCTGAAGATTGTCTTTGAACACATCACAACTGAAGAGGCGGCGGCGTTTGTCCAAAGCGCAAGCGAAAATATCGCCGCGACTATCACGCCGCATCATCTGGAATATAATCGGAACGCGATATTCGCGGGCGGCATTCGTCCGCACTATTACTGCTTGCCGGTGGCAAAGCGCGAAAAACACCGACTTGCCTTGCGCAAGGCGGCAACATCCGGAACGCCGAAATTCTTTCTCGGTACAGACACGGCGCCGCACACTGTTGATGCAAAAGAGTCAGCGTGTGGATGCGCCGGCGTATTCAATGCGCCGACCGCGCTGGAAAGTTACGCAAAGACGTTTGAGGAAGAGGGCGCTCTCGGTATGCTGGAGGCGTTTGCGTCGGAAAATGGGCCGCGGTTCTATGGCTTGCCGTTAAACGAGGAACAGATCGCGTTAAAACGTCAAACGCAAACCGTGCCGGAGTTCATTGAGGTCGGAGAGGCGAAAATTAAACCGTTTCATGCAGGCGAGGAATTGGCCTGGACTTTGGCGCGAAATAATTAATCTGCATCTTGATCAATAATCGGTGGGCTCGGCGAGATATTGCCACGCCAGATCTGCGGTGCATCTTCATAACTTTCCATCGCCTCGTAGAGGGGGGCCATCAGGCGCGCTACAATTTTGTCGCCCGCGTCAGCGCGCGCGGCGGCGTAATCTTCTGCGGTGCGGCTGCAGCCCGGAAAACGCCGTTGCGCGTCGCGATAGGCTCTGTTGAACGCCTTTACCATTTCCTCGCGGGCGGCGGGTTGTGGGTCCTCTAATTCGACAATCCTCTTCATCCGGTTGCGCCAAGCGTCCGCCTCCATGCGTGGTTCGCAATTGCGCCGTATATGATGAAGCGTTCCGAAGATGCTGGCCAGTGAAACCAAATCGCTGTGGCGTTGTTGATAATCAGCCGCAGTCTGCGCCGCCGCAGATGAGAAAACTGCGTGGGCAGTAAGGGCCGCGATGCCGATTAGCGCCAAAAACTTCCTATTCATAACGTTAAACAACATACCAAAATTATAGCCCTTTTATGACCGCACCGGAACCGCCGCTTCTGCGCTCAACCGCCGCTGCAACGGCGGTGCGGGTTTCGTCCCAGGAAAGCCGGGCGAGGGCGGTCTCAATTGGGACAAATTCGGCTTCCAGTGCGTCATCCGCGGCGACCGGCTCGCCTTTGCGCCAATCGGCGATGTAATCGACCATTACCGTGTGAAGCTCGACGCCTTCCAGATCGGGCGTTGCTTCGAACACATCGAGCAAAATCAAATTCTCGATTTCTACGCCGGTTTCTTCGCGGACTTCGCGGACAATCGCGTCGCGCAATTTCTCGCCATAATCGACGCCGCCGCCGGGTATAGACCAATGGCCTTTGAACGGCGCGCGTCCGCGCTTGATGAGCAAAATTTCGTCACCGCGAAAAATTACTGCGCCCACGCCAATCCGAATGGTCTCGCTATTCGTCATCTTGCGATTATAATCCGGATCATATGTGCGGACGTTACCATCTCAATTCCACGCCTTCCGAAGTCGGCAATATGTTCGACGTCGATATTCGCGACAATTTTCCGCCACGCTATAACGTGGCGCCGTCCCAACCGATTGCCTCGATTCGCATGAGTGACGCGGGGAAACGCGAATATGCGTTGATGCGCTGGGGATTTATACCGAGCTGGGCGAAGAAAGATTACCATGAGCGTATGGGATCGAAGCCGTTGATCAATGCGCGTGGTGAAACCGTCGCGGAAAAGCCGACTTTTCGAAGCGCTTTTAAACGACGGCGATGTTTGATACCCGCTGATGGGTTTTACGAATGGAAAGCGGGCGCCGACGGGAAACAGCCGTTTCGCATTTCGCGCGGGGGCCTTTTTGGATTCGCCGGGATCTGGGAAACGGCGACGGACCCCGATGGCGGTGAAATCGATACTGCGGCGATCATTACCATCGCGGCCGGACAAGATGTCAAAGGCCTGCATCACCGGGAGCCGGTTGTGATTGAGCCGGAACATTTCGATGATTGGCTCACCGCCGACGAGCGCGACACGGAAATGTTTTCCGATTTGATCGCGCCCGCGGCGAAGGGAACCTGGGAGCATTATCCGGTAACGAAGAAGGTCGGCTCGCCGCGCAATGACGGCCCGGACTTGATCGAAGAAATTTCGCTTTAGTGGTTTTCGCTTTAAAGCTACGTTCCCTGCGACGGTTGTCGCAATTTTTGAATCTGTTGCGTCCCTTGCCCCGCCTGAGTTTGCGGCGAATTTGGTCTGGTCTTCGCGGCGCGAGCGGCGTAGATTTTGGGGTTCCGACGAGGCGTTGGACAGTTGGTTTTTCACGTCATTGAAATTCCTAATTTGTGGTCTGGTGATACGCTTTGTAGACTATCATTTTGAGCCTACCTCCCCCCGTTTGCCGGGGAGGTGTTGAGGTCATTGGCCGCGACCGAGGGGCCGTTTTCGGATTTTTAGCTAAACCCCTGCGCCTGACTTTGTTCAACACTTCCCTCGTAAATGGGGGACGGCTACGCCCGTGGTTGTAGCTTTTTAAACTTCTCATACCGCTCTTTATAAGGCGCCCCAAAGCCATGAGGATAACTATCCACCGTTAGCGGGTTTTATGAAAGAGTGCCCTCCGGGGGCTGAATCGCGCGTGGTTAATTCAACTGTAATTACGACTGCGCCAACCACTTTATCCACCAACCGTTTCACCGCATAAATGGGCGCGAAAATAACCAAGGTGGACATTTTGAAAATAGTCAAAGTCATCAGCATTGGATTGGTCGCAATCTTGGCAATCGCGGCAGTATTCCTCGCAATTTGGGATCGGCCGCAAACGCCTGACTATAAAATCGTCTTGCGCGACGATTACGAAATCACGCGCGACGATTGGGGTGTGCCGACTATACGCGGTGAAACCGACGCAGCCGTGGCATACGGCGTTGCGCTCGCTCACGCTGAGGACGATTTCGAGACCATTCAGACAAAGCTGTTGGCGATACGTGGCCGTCTCGGGGCCCATATCGGTCCGGAAGGCGCAAAAGCCGACGCGCTTTCCCACATTCTGCGCATGAACGACGTTCTCGATGCCGGCTATGAAACGCAACTGAGCGTCAAGACCCGCGCCTTTGTTGAAGCCTATGCCGACGGGCTCAATCGGTTTGCGGCGGAGAACAAAGACGAAATTTTGCGCGGCGATTTATTCCCCATCACCGGCAAGGACGTAATAGGCGGGTTTGTTTATACCGCGCCCTTATTCTTCGGCGCTGACGAAGTGATCGGCGCCCTTGCCGTCGGGGATTTGCCGCCAAACGCCTTGCGAGACAGCTTGCCGCGCGGGAGCAACGCATTCGCCATTGCGCCCAATCGTTCCGCAGACGGAAAGACGCGGCTATATTCCAATTCGCACCAGCCCTGGTCGGGCCCGGTCGCGTGGTACGAGCTTCGCGTTGAAAGCGGCGAGGGCTGGCGCATGTACGGGGCCAATTTTCCGGGCGGGCCGCTGCCGTTCCTGGGCCACAATGATCATCTCGGCTGGACCAATACGGTCAATCTGCCGGACATTATCGATGTCTACAAACTGACAACCAAAGGCAAGCGCTACAAATTCGGCGAGGTGTGGCGTGAGCTTGAATCGAAACGCGTTTGGCTGCGGGTAAAAATGGGGCCGTTCACGCTGCCGGTTCCGCAGACATTTCACTGGTCGGTCCATGGGCCGGCGTTCAAAACGTCAGACGGATGGTACGCCGCACGCTGGCCGGGGATAAACGACGTTCATCACATGGAATCTTATCTGGCGCTGGCGAAATCGACGAATTACGATGAATTTCTGGACGCTTTGCGCATTCAGTCGATCCCGGCGTTCAATTTCGTTTATGCCGACAAGCTCGGCAATATCGCGCATATTTATAACGCGTCTTTTCCGGACCGCTCGCCGGATTATGACTGGCATGGCGTATTGCCGGGCGATGATCCGAACGCATTGTGGACGGATATTCTCCCTTTTGAGGCGAGCCCGCGGCTGGAAAACCCAGTGGCCGGCTACATTGTCAATGCAAACAACACGCCGTTCGTTGCAACCGCGCCGGAAGATAATTTGAACCCGGATGATTACCCAGCGAACATGGGTATTGAGACGCGCATGACCAACCGCATCATTCGCGCCGTAAAACTTCTGGAAGAAATTCCGTCTATAAGCCGCGAAGAACTGGACCGCGTGAAATTTGACGTTGCCTACGACCCAGCGTCGCGCATTGGCGGGCAGATGGAGATATTGTCTGCAATCGAAAGCGATGACCCGCAAACGAGAGAAGCGGCAGCGCTTCTAAAAACCTGGGACTGGGCGCAGGACGGCAAGGGCGCGGCGGACGGCCTCGCTTGTATTCTCCTCAATAAATTATTTCGCGCTAACTACCTGAAAGAAGAGCTGCCGCCTTTTGAAACGCTGCTGCGTGAATCCGCGCGGCACATGATTGAACATTTCGGCGCGCTCGACGCGCCCTTGAGCGACGTATCGCGCATGCGGTTGGGCGATGTCGATATACCCGTCACCGGTGGGCCCGATGCGCTGCGCGCCATCGGTACGTTCACGTTCCCGGATGACGGACGCATGGTCTCGCAATTTGGCGATAGCTTCATCATGCTCGTCGAGTGGGATATAGATGGCCGCGCGCAATCCTGGACGGTGCAGCCTTATGGCTCGGCCGTCGACGACCCGGCCTCGCTGCACCATACCGATCAGATGCAGATGTTCGCTGACGGCGAGATGAAACCATCGGGGTATGCGGCGCGGGAGTAGGGACGTCCCTCGCGGTTGTCATGCTTGGATTTATTTCGCGCATCCCAGGGAGGTCACGCAACAAGGCGCCCTAGATTGTCGAAACAAGTCCGGCAATGACATTATTTTTATTTATGGCCATTTTTTGCGGACGCTGCACTGCGTCATGCTTGCGTGCGGAATTTATGCTTAAAGCATCACCAGACGCCTCAGGAGCCCCCCATGACCCTTTCCATTTACCTCACTTTCAACGGCAATTGCGCCGACGCATTTAATTTCTACAAAACCGTTTTTGGCGGCGATTTTGAAATGATCTCGACCTTCGGCGACGGCCCGCCGGAAATGGGCGTCGCGGATTCCGACAAAGACAAGATCATGCATGTGTCTTATCGCATCGGCGACAGCGTGCTTATGGGATCGGACACGGCGGAAAGTTTTGGAGGCCCGTCAAAGCAAGGCAACAATTTTTCGATCTCCCACACGCCGTCGTCAAAGGCTGATGCGGACGACAAATTCGCCAAACTTTCTGACGGCGGCGCGGTGATTATGCCGATGCAGGATCAGTTCTGGGGCTCCTATTTCGGGCAATGTGTCGACAAATTCGGTATTCAGTGGATGCTGAATATTTCGTCAAGCTAACCCGCTGCGATCGCCTGCATCAGCAGGCCGCAGAGCCATGCGCCGTAGGTGCCGAGGACATAACCGAGCACCGCAAGGAGAACGCCCACCGGCGCGAGCGCCGGATGGAACGCCGCCGCGAGCACGGGCGCAGACGCCGCGCCGCCAATGTTGGCTTTCGATCCGATAGCGAGGAAGAAATACGGCGCCTTGATCATGTAACCGACAGCGATCAACACGAAGACGTGGATCAACATCCAGATCGCGCCGACCACAAAAAGGCCCGGATATTGCGCGATTGCCTTGATATCCATTTTCATGCCGATCGTTGCGACAAGGACGAAGATGAAAATCGTGCCGATTTTTGAGGCGCCGGCGCCCTCATAGGCGCGCACTTTGGTGAAAGATAAAATGACGCCGATGGTTGTCGAGAGCACGATCAACCAGAAGAAACCGGATGTAAGCGAGAATTTCTGCAAACCCGGCGCATTTGCCTGAATAAACGGCGCGATAATATCGGCGAGACCATGGGCGAGGGCGGTCGCGCCAAAGCCAATGCCGAGAATGATCATCAAGTCCGCCGTGGTCGGCACGCGGGTTATGCTTTTGGAAAACGTTTCCATCTTGTCACGGAGATGATCGACGGCGGAGGTATCCGCGCGGAAGAATTTGTTGATTTGTTTCTGGCGTCCAATGCCAATGAGCAAGAACGCCATCCAGATTTCTGCGACAATGACATCGACCGTGATCATCACTGAATAAAGCTGATCCGACGGGCCGAAGATCTCATACATCGCCGCCTGGTTTGCGCCGCCGCCGATCCACGAACCGGCAACTGTTGTCATGCCGCGCCAGACGGCTTCCGGTCCGGCCCCGCCGACAAGATCGGGGGCGAACATGGAAGTAATCAGGATTGCGACGGGACCGCCGGCGATGACACCGACAGTGCCGGCGAGAAACATGGCAATCGGCTTCCACCCTAACCGCGCAATCTCGCGCAGATCGACGCTCAGCGTCAGCAGGACGAGACACGCAGGCAGTAGGTAGCGCGAGGCGACAAAATAGAGGTTCGAATGTTCGCCATCGACGATATTGAAAGTCGTCAAGAGCGACGGAACGAAATAGCAAAGCAGGAGCATCGGAACGACGCCGTAAAAGCGTTTGAGGCCCGGGTGATCGCTCGACGATGTTTTGAAGATCACCGCAAGAATGATCATTAACAGCCCAAGGATGACTGCGTCATTGGCAAATAGAGCCTGGCTTTCTTCCATGACGGTCTCCGTTTGGATGTTTATTTTTGAATTTTGACGGGTTTATTTTTCGGCGAGGGCGTCACGGTGGCGACGTGCTTCTTCGACGTAGTGTGCGGCGCCCATCAACGCCATCTTGTCCTCGCCCTCGCGGAGATCGCGGAATTTCCTTGCCGGCATCCCGGCCCACATTTCGCCGGCGGGGACGATTTTTCGGGGTGAGAGAAACGCGCCGGCAGCGAGCATAGCGCCGGTTTCGACCACGGAATGATCGAGCATGGTTGCGCACATGCCGACAAAGCCGCCATCGTGCACCGTCGCGCCGTGGAGCATGCATTTGTGACCAACCAGAACATTCTCGCCGATGGTTGTCGCAATCCCGTTCATCGCCGGATTGTCTACGTGAATAATTGTGCCGTCCTGAATGTTAGAACCGGCGCCGATGGTGATCTTGTTTTCATCGCCGCGCAAAACGCAGCCATACCAGATAGACGCGTTTGCGCCGATCTCTACGTCGCCGCAAACGACTGCGCCGGGCGCAATAAACGCCGTATCGTGAATGATGGGGGATTTGCCTTGGATAGCGAAGATGATGGGTTCCATGGACGCCGCTTTTACGCGGCGCAGGCCCGCGCGGTCAATCGCGTTGGTACAACAATATCAGCGCCTGATTTCTACCCCTTTACCGCATCGATCTGATTGTCGGGATGCGCAAGCGCAAATGCCGGGAGGGCGCAGCAGCGTTCATAGATTTCGCGCAAGCGAGGCATGTCACCAACATCAATTCCGAAACGCAAGGCGCCGTACATTTGTGGGACCAGGCAGCAATCGGCGACGGTCGGCGTATGACCAACGCAATAGTCGCCGCCGAATTTATCGACCTGACGCTCAACCGAACGCATGGCGCCGCCGGGCCATTGATTGAGCCATGCGGCCATTGCCTCGGAGGAGGCTTCCATGTCATTTTTTAGAAAATTCTGTATGCGCAAGTTCATAAGCGGCTGCGCCTCGCACGCCAGGGTCTGCGCCATGGCGCGAGCGCGAGCGCGGTCAATTGCATTGTCTGGCAGGATAGTGGGGTTGGGGTTCGATTCCTCCAGATACTCCATTATTGCAATCGACTGCGTTACTATTTCGCCGCAATCCGTTTCCATCGATGGAACAAGTCCCATCGGATTTTTTGCAAGATAGTCACCGCTTTTGTGTTCGCCCTTTAACAGGTTGATCGGGACGTATTCGTATTCAACGCCCTTCAAGGCGAGCGCAATACGAACGCGGTAAGTGGCGCTTGAGCGCCAATATCCAAAAAGCTTCATCAAATAATCCCGTTCCAAATAATTTTACTAAAATTCGCCGCTCATTGTTGGCGAATTTTAGAACATGTCCAAGGGATAAGTAAAACTGGTGAGAGAGGGCAGGGCCGGTGCTGTCAGAAGAGCAGTTAGACGCCATTAAAAAGATGGCGGGCGATATCGTAGTCGATGTGAAGAAAACACAATCGGCGACGGAGAAAACTGCTGATCTTCAACCTGATGCCCAGCGACCTCAAAAGCAAAAACGAATAGCGGCGGTAACGGAAACCGGCGGCGGCCAAAATTATGGCCGGCGGATAGCCGATCACGACGGCGTCGTGACTAAATCGAATGGACGCCGAAAACCTGGCCTGCAAGGCGAGAGAAGGCGCGCGGATGAAAAACGTTCTTCTGCGGACGCGGATATTGAGCCAATTTACGAACTGGAATCGGAACCGCTGCAACCGGAGCCATTGACCACTCACTGTTCGCGCCAGGATGCGCAATACGACGAAAACTGGTCTCTCGACAATCTCCGCTGGAGCGGTGAGCGCGCCTATGGCGATCTCGCGAATGTATTGCGGATATTTGGCCGTCACCCGGAATTCGCCGGCCGTTTCCGCTTCAATAAATCCATGGGCAAAGTAATGAACAAAGGAACCGTCATGCTGGGTTGGCAGCTCGATGAGACAGTCGCAATCGTTCAAGAGCGATTTATCCCGGAGGTTTCGCCTGAAACCGTCATTCGCGCGCTTATGATCTGCGCCAACAGAAACTCCGAAAAGCCTTTGGAATAATTTAGCGGGCTGGCGTCGAGCCATGTCGCGGTGCTTCTTGCAAAAATAGTAACATATGTTACTAAATTGCCGCTTGAATAAGCAGCGCGCGGATATGCCGGGCGCTCGGAGGAGAGAAAACGCCATGGCCGATTTGTTTGAAAACCCTATTGGAACCGATGGGTTCGAATTCGTTGAATACACTTCACGGGAGCCAGAAAAACTGGCGCAGCTATTTGAGCAACTTGGTTTTACCGCGGTCGGCAGGCATCGATCTAAAGACGTCATTCACTACCGCCAGGGCGAAATCAATTTTCTCCTGAACCGTGAAGACACGGGCCAACCCGCCGCATTCATCAATCAACATGGCGCCGGCGCCAACGCCATGGCGTTTCGAGTGAAAGACGCGCAGTTCGCGTTTGAGGAAGCAGTAAAACGCGGGGCGAAACCCATTGAAGCGAAAGCCGGGCCCATGGAATTGAACATTCCGGGCATCGAGGGCATTGGCGGTTTGAACGTATATCTCGTTGATCGCTATGGCGCGAAGACGATTTACGATGTTGATTTCGAACCGATTGTGGGCGCTGATCCTTCAAAGAATGATGCGGGGCTAACATATATCGATCACCTGACGCACAATCTTCATCGCGGCAATATGGACAAGTGGGCGTCTTACTACGAAGACATCTTCAATTTCCGCGAAATTCGCTACTTCGATATTGAAGGAAAACTGACGGGTCTTATCTCAAAAGCGATGACGTCCCCATGCGGTAAAATTCGCATACCGCTCAATGAAAGTCAGGACGACAAATCCCAGATCGAAGAATTCCTGCAGCGCTATAATGGCGAGGGCATTCAGCATATCGCGCTCGGCACGGACGATATCTATAAGACCGTCGAAGATTTGCGCAAACGCTCGGTGCCGTTTCAGGAAACCCCGGACACTTATTATGAAAAAGTTGACGAGCGCGTTGGCGATCATGGTGAAGATCTGCCTCGCCTGCAAAAAAACCACATCCTGATTGATGGCGCGCCCACAGAAGATCAGGGCCTCTTGCTGCAGATCTTTACGCAAGACGCCATCGGGCCGATTTTCTATGAAATCATTCAGCGCAAGGGAAATGAAGGCTTTGGCGAAGGCAACTTCAAGGCGCTATTTGAGTCGATTGAAGAAGATCAAATTCGCCGCGGCGTTCTGAAAGACGCCGGTTAGGCGCGTTTCGCGAAATGGCGACGCTGGTCAAACCGGAAAAACGAACCGCGGCGCGTTCGCGGAATTTGGTTCTTGAGGAATTCACGCCCTATCGCATCGTGGCGCTGGGGCACGCGCTTTCCGGCCGGCTCGCGAAAACTTACGCCGATGAAAACTTGACCATACCGGAATGGCGCGTGCTCGCCGTTGTCGCGCAAGCTGAAAGTGTTGCGGCGCGCGATGTCGTCGCGCGAACGCCCATGGACAAGATGACGGTCAGCCGCGCCGTCGCCAATCTTGAAGAAAAGAGCATTGTTTGCCGTGCGCCGAGCGAAACCGACCGCCGCGTTTCCATGTTGTCATTGTCCGCTGACGGTAGGGCGTTGTTCGATCGCGTTGCCGAAAAAGCGCTGGAGTATGAAGATGAATTGATGGCGGCGTTGGCCCTCAAAGAGCGCCGCGCTCTGGATGCGGCGCTTTCGAAACTAATGGCGAAAACGAAAACGTAATGCGCAAGCTAATTTTTACTGCGGGCGCAATGTTTTTGAACGCCTGCGTCTCTTTTCCTGATGCGCCGGCGCCGATTGCGCCGCCGGTGGTTGCCGGGAACGTCGTTCAATCGATTGACGGCGCATTGCTTGGCTTAAAACGTTGGGAGGCCGAAACCCCGCGCGCGATTGTCATAGCCCTTCACGGCATGAATGATTATTCGCGCATGTATGAGGGGCCGGCAACGTATTGGGCGAAGAGCTCATCCATTACAACCTATGCTTATGATCAGCGTGGTCACGGGCTGACAGGTCCGCCGGGGCGGTGGCAGGGCGGTGAGACCATGAAAGCGGATCTGCGGGCGGTGATTAGTGCTGCGCGTGCGTCGCATCCAGGTCTGCCGACTTATGTAGTTGGGCATTCAATGGGCGCCGCGGTCGTGATGGCCGCCGAGGCGCAGGCGCCGCTAGAGGTAGACGGATTGATACTGGCGGCGCCGGGCGTTTGGGGCGGGCGCGCTTTGCCATTGCCGTATCGCATCAGCGCCAATCTTGCCGCCGGGTTTGCACCCGGTAAAACCCTGACCGGTGAGCGCGCCGAACGTCAGGCTACGGATAATATCGAGGTTCTGCGAGAAATGTGGCGCGACCCGCTGGTCATCAAACAAACCCGTCTCGACGCCGTCGTCGGCGTCATTCGAATCATGGGGGAGGCGTATGCCGCGCCGGAGGCGGTTGAAACTCCTGTGCTTTTTCTGATCGGGGAGAAAGATGAAATAATTCCGGTAAAGAAACAGGCGAATGCCGCCGAGCGGTTGGCGGCGAAAACCGACATAAAACGCTATCCGGACGGCTGGCATATGCTGTTTCGCGATCTTCAGGCCGAAATCGTTTGGCGTGATGTTGCGGGCTGGATTGGCGAGAGAATTACTGCTGCAAACGAGACCAATTCGACCAACCAGCGGGCGAATTGATCTAAGACAATAGCCGGAATTCTCGTTTTCCAGATTTCCCGTTTACCTTCGTTAATAAAACGTAAATTGTGAATATAGTTAACGCGATTTCGGATTGACGATTGTTCGTTTTCAGTATGAGATCGTCCTTGTAGGTACTATCCCCTCCTGAAGCCTACGGAACATGGGTCGAACCAGACAACGGAGAGTGCGCTTCGAACCAAAACAACGTTAGAACGTCATGACTCCCCACCTGCGCAAAGTTACACGCTTATAGAAACGAAGAACTTTTTGGCCAGAACGGGACGAATGGGATAAACGCGATCAGAGAAAAACTGATCGCGTTTGTTTTTTATAGATATCGCTGAAAATGAGGGCCTAAAACGGAAACAGAATATCGTAGAGTTGTTGGCCGTAACGCGCTTGTTGCACATCGGTGAGGTGTCCGCGACCGCCATAGGAAATTCGCGCCTCGGCGATTTGCGTATGCTGAATGCGGTTGGCGTTGGATATGTCTTCCGGGCGAATAATGCCAGTGACCGTCAACTCGCGAAGTTCATAGTTGACCCGTACTTCCTGCTTGCCGGCGACAACAAGATTTCCGTTGGGTAGGACTTGTGTGACGATGGCGGCGACGGTGAGTTCCACGTCTTCGCGGCGATCAACGCTGCCTTCGCCGCGCGATGTTGAATCCGAAGACATATCGACGAGGGACGATGCATTTGCTCCGTCGGGTAACAGATCAACAATGCGCTGCTCAAAACCGCCAAAGGCGGGGAGGCCGGCGCTTTCGCCATTGGCGCGGCTGCGTTCTGTTGTGTTGTTCAATCTCGCGCGATCATTGATATCGATAACGACGGTGACGATATCGCCGGCGCGCCTTGCGCGTTGGTCGCGGAAAAATGTGCGGGACCCGGGGCGCCACAATGAATTTGCATTGCCTGGTTCATCGTAGTTCGCCGGCATTGGCAGCGCAACTTCGCGGGCGCCGAGCATCTTTGCCGGGTTTTCTGTTGGCGCGAAGGCCGGCGCTTCACCGATATTTTTTATTCGGTCGACAGTTGAACACGCGGCCGTGGCGCTGAGGAGCGCGGCGAGAAAAAGCTTTGAGAAATACGACATCAATTTATCCTTCAACGGAATTTGAATTCGTTGAGAAAACGCGAATGAGGTTTCGGCCGGCGACAACACCTTTGAGGGTTCGCTCGCTGGCGACATTTTCAACAGCAACGACGTCGCCCTTGGCGCCGGCGTCCTGGGCGACGCCCTGATGCGAAAGACGCAAGCCATCGCTGACAAAGGTAACGGTAACAAGCGCGCCGCGATTGACGAGCACTGGCGCGATCACATCGCTGTCGCGCAACGGCGTTTCGGCCCGTAACGGACGGCGCGCCTCCATTCCGATCAGCGCATCTGCATCTTTGATGTAGCGCGCCGAATTTGCCGCGCCTGTTTCAATGAAGGCGATATCGCTGGATGCAATGACATCGCCTCGCGCAACATCGCGGGTGAGCATCGGATATGTCTCAGTTGTTTTCACAACACCGGCTACGGGCGCCGGCGCGCCGACAATGCGCAGGATAAAGCGTCCTGAATTCGCATTATAGCTGATATGCTGGATGATCGCCGGGCCGCCGGACGATACGATCTGACCGGGCGCTGACAACGCAACTTCGCCGCCTACGGGCATGCCGTTATCGCTGAGGGCCATTTCAATTTCCGGGAGGATGTCTTGGGCGGTAAGCGTGAACGCGGCAGACATTTCTGCGCGTGCAGACGCCGGCGCCATGACCGTCAAAAGGAACCAGAGCGCGATCATCAAATAGCCGATGAAAGCCGGGCCGCTATGGGCGTTGGAAAGTTGGTTCGGTTTATTGCGGTTCATTCTGGCCTCAAATGCGGGCGGTTAATTTAGCTTCGAAGATTGGCGTTGACGGCCATCATCTGGTCGGCAGTTTCAATGACCCGCGCATTCATTTCATAGGCGCGTTGCGCGGCGATCAGTGCGGTGATTTCCTGCACGGGATCGACGTTTGACGTTTCAATGAAGCCTTGCAAGATGGTGCCGAAGCCTTCGTCGCCGGGGTTTCCGATAATGGCTTCTCCGGATGCGGCAGTTTCAAGCAACAAATTGTCGCCAATCGACTCAAGGCCGGATTCGTTAAAGAAGGTGACGAGCTCTAGCTGTCCAAGCTCGCGCAGATCCTGCTCGCCCGCGATGCGCGCTTCGACGACGCCGTTCTCGGAGATTGAAATATCAACGGCGTCTTCAGGCACCGTAACGCCGGGGGAGACTTCATGGCCATCTTCGGTGACGATCAATCCTTGCGCCGAAATCGCGAAATTTCCGGCGCGGGTGTAGGCTTCGTCGCCATCCGGCAAAATAACGCGGAAAAGACCACGGCCGGAGATTGCCATGTCGTATTCATTGCCAGTCGCCGTGACATTACCCTGTTCGACGATCCGATAAACGGAACCGGTCTTGACGCCCGTGCCGACTTGTACGCCGTTGGGGACAACGGTGTCTCCTTCGGTAGAGATCGCGCCAGGTCGCTCAAATGTCTGATATAGCAAATCCTGAAACTCCGCGCGCTGGCGTTTGAAGCCAACGGTGTTGAGGTTCGCGATATTATTGGAAATCACCTCGACATTGCGCTGCTGCGCGAGCATGCCGGTTGCGGCTGTATTAAGAGCGCCCATTGGCTATCTTCTTCCTTTACGCTTCAGTCAGGGTCTGCACCGCGTTGCGGGCAAGCTCTGAGGATGTTTCAATGACTTGTGCGGCGCTTTCATAGGCGCGCATGATTTCGATCATGTTGGTCATCGCGACCATGGGCGACACGTTGGAAATTTCGATGAAGCCCTGGCGAACAACTGCGCGGGCCTCGCCTGTTGGCTCAGCGTCCGTTGCAAAACGATTGGCGCCGGTGCGCTGAAGTACGCTCTGGTCTTCAAATTTAAAGACGCCAAGCTTTGCGATTGGAATGCCGTCTTGTTGCAATTCACCTTCCCGCGACATCAGGATTGGGCCGATTTCCGGATCGATCAGGATTGGGGATGACGTATCGTCCAGAACGAGGGCGCCGTCCCGCGTTGTCAATTCCCCAAAGGCGTTCAACTGAAAATTGCCGTCGCGAGTATATTGGATGCCGGCATTTGTTGAGACGCCGAAAAACCCATCACCGTCGATTGCAAAATCGAGCGGCGCGTTGGTCGGCTCAAGGCCGCCGGCAGTAAAGTCGGTATAGCTGTCTGCGTCGGAAACCAATGATACAGTTTCGTCGCCGCCCTCCGGGTTTGCGACCCGCGATACATATTCGCGAAAATTGGCGTGTTCGCTTTTAAAGCCGGCGGTTGTCTGGTTCGCGACATTGTTCGCCGCGACGTCGAGGGCGCGCGCGAGAATTAACTGTTTGGAAAGGGCCGCGGTAATTGCGTTTTCCATTTCGCCGGTTTTCCTCTTTGTTTGCGGTCATGCGCGCTTGGCGCGCGCGATATATGTCGCAAGCCTTGTGCCACAAAAAATATCAATAAAAACAATATAATAGCTTTGCAACTGGCGGCGTCCCGGAATTTTTTGCCGGGCAAATTCCGCCGCCGAAACGCTCTTTTAACCGTGTTGGTGGCCTATTCGGGATAACGAATGAACAAACGTAAGAAACGTTTTTGAAATGACGCAGAATGCGGCGACAGTTAATCCAATTTCACCGGCGCGCCAGAGGGTGCGAACGCCGGGGAAGTATCTCGTTTTGTTTACGGTCGCGATTGTAAGCGTCATTTCATTCATCGCATACGCATCGACAAAAATGATCGAACAGCGCTCTGCGGTCGCTTCGCTTGAATTTCGTAAGGACCACGAGGGCGCGCGAACCGCATATTTTCCGCTGCCGGAATTTTTAATTGACCTCGCGCCTGATCGGAATGGACGCACGACTTATTTGAAAATGCGCGCCATTATCCAACTCAGCGATATGGCGACGGCGGAGACCGCGCGGCAACTCGAAGCGGCCGAGCCTGCGATCAGGGAGCGCCTCACATTTTTCTTGCGAGAATTACAGCCGGAGGATTTCGACGGCTCGGAAGATATGGTGCGGATCAAGCGGGAATTGTTGCGCCGCGTGAACATTGTCATCGCACCTGCGGAAGCCGCCGATGTCATAGTTGAAGAGATAGTTATTCAGTAGGGGCCCATGTCAGAAATCGATTTTGAAAACGAGATGCCGGACGAAGATCTCCGTGCGCCTGAAACAGCTGCGCCAGAGGCAGCCGAAGACGTCGAGTGGAACGACGATATCGACTCTGATGAGATATCGGAGTTGTTGGGATTTGACCTTTCTGCTGAGGAAGGCGAGGACCGGTCTGGCCTGAAAGCGCTGATCAATTCCGCAATTGTATCCAACCGCCGTCTGCCGATGCTGGACGTTATTTTTGACCGCGCCGCACGTCATATGACAACGAGCCTACGGCAGATGACGAATGACAATGTTGAAGTTGTACTTGATGACATTGGTTCAACGCGCTTCGGCGATTTTATTCAAGGGGTATCGTTGCCATCGGTGATCGGCGTTCTGAAATCGGACGCCCTTGACAATTATTGCCTTATCGCAATTGACAGTGAGCTTGTATTCTCGGTGGTTGATCTGTTGCTGGGCGGACGGCGCGGCCATGGCGCCCTGTCCATCGAGGACCGCGGCTTTACGAAAATCGAGTTAGGACTTGTTGAGCAAATCATCACGCTCATGGCGGAAGACCTAACGACTGCATTTTCTGCAATCGCCGACATTAAATTCACGCTTGATCGAATTGAGACGACGCCGCGCTTCGCCGCCATTGCGCAAGATGCATCGGTTTCATCGCTCGCTAAATTCCGGGTTGATATGGAAGATCGCGGCGGGCGCGCGGCAATTTTGACGCCGCATGCAACACTCGAGCCGATCTACAAGTTGTTGCTCAGCGAATTCATTTCCGATGCGCGCGGAGGCGATACGGCCTGGCGTGCAGATTTGGAAAAAGAAATTGCCGCGGCAACGATTGATCTGAAAGTAGTGCTGGCGGAAAGATCAATTTCGATCAGTGAGCTCGCAGACTTGACCGCTGGCTCAACCATCCGCTTTTCCGCTGCGCAGAAAATAACTGCAGAAATTCGATCCGGCGAGACGGTTGTGGCGACCGGGTCTGTAGGCCGGTCGGGCGACAACATCGCTATCAGACTTGATGATGATGGTGTGGACGAAACTGAACCGCAAGGAATCAGTGATGAGGCGGCGGCGTAATGACGAGTATTCTTATTGATATCATTGTGGCGGGATTGCTGGTGGCGACATGCGCGTACTGTTTCGTTTTGAGTAGAAGGTTAAAGACTTTGCGCTCCGGTCAAACCGAACTCATGCAAATAATCGGCAAATTTGACGAAGCAAGCCGTCGCGCAGAACGAAATCTTGCAATTATGCAAAAGAATGGCGTCACCATGGGACGTGATCTTGATGACGTTACGGCGCGTGCCCACGCTTTGATCGACGAGTTATCCGTCATGGTGAATGCGGGTGACAACATCGCGGTGCGCATTGAAGGCGTCGTCAATGAAGTGCGCAGTCTGGGCGCAACGAGGCAATCTAAAAGGCGGCCGTCATGAGCGTCTCGAAGCGACCGTCTTTATTGCCATTGGCGATATTTGTCCTCGGCATTTTCGCCGTATTGAAGCTCGGCAATGTCTGGATAGGCGTTTCGTCGGTCACTGCGGCCGAAGAGCAGTTCACACATGGCGCGCAGGCGCCCGAAAACGCCGGCCGCCAAACCGTCGTAGCGCCCGCCAGCGCTGCGCCTATTGATGCGGCCGCGCCTGATGTTCGGCCCGGTGAAGTCGAACGACGCATCCTCGAAAAATTAGCTGACCGTCGCGCGAGCCTCGATCAGCGAGAAGTTGAAATCACAACGCGCGAAAGCGTATTGGCGGCTGCAGAGAAAAAGCTGGAAAACCGTTTCGCAGAACTTGCAAGCGAGGAGGCGGCATTGATTGCCTTGCGCGACGAACGCGAAGACGCCAATGAGGAAGAAATCGATGCGCTGGTCAGCGCTTATGAACGCATGAAAGCAAAGGACGCCGCCGCGATCTTTAACGCCCTCAATGAAGACATTCTTGTTGCTGTTGCGTCGGGTATGCGAACGCAAGCCCTTGCGGGGGTGCTCGCTGATATGGAACCCGACAAGGCGCGCCGCCTGACCATCCTCCTTGCTGAAAGAAACCGCGAGCCAGACGCCAACGCCGACGAAGAGGCGGTGGAATAATGCGTTCGCGTCCCTTAGTTGGTGTCGTTTCCATCGCTGTGCTGATGTTTGTACCGTTTGTTCAGGCGCAAGTCCCCGAAGGCCCGACATCGGTTCCTGTAGCGATAGAAAACGAGCGCGCACCGGACGACTACGCAGCATTGCAAACGAAGGATCTGAGCGACCTTCAGTTCAATCCCGTGGCTGAGTTTGAAGTTTATCGCGCCATGGCGGCCCGACACGGCTTTAATGCGACGGAAGAAAAACTGCTCGCCGAAGCGACAAATACACCCAACAATGATGCCGGGGAGGCGGGGTTGCGCGTCGTCTATTTCTATTTGGCGCACGGATTTTACGCCGAAGCGTTAGCGATACCAGCGAAAGGCGCTGATGCAGCGATTGAAACGACCCGTGCGCTCCTCGACGCAATCAGCTTGTATAAATTGGGACGGTGGGGGCAGGCGCGCGCAAAACTGGATCAAGATCAACTCAACGGTCTTGAAGCCGCGGTCGCATGGCGCGCTGTTACGAATGCAAAACTCGGCGCTTTTGAAAAGGCGGCGGAAGATTTTTTCAATCGAGCGCCGCGGCAAATCCCACACGAAGAAAACGCCATTGATTACTTTCTCGCTCGCGCGGAAACGGCGCTTGAGACAGGGCGGTTGAATGAAATACGCCCGTCTCTTGATCACCTTCGCGTTCGAACGCTGAATGGGAAGCAGCGCGCTCATCGCCGATTAATTGAAGGCAAAGCCATGTTGCGCGCTGATCGCGGCGGTGCAGCGCGATCAATGTTTGTGCAGTTAGCGAAAGAAAACACACAGCCTTATTCCGCGCGCGCCGAAATTGAAATACTACACATAGATTTTGCCCGCAACGAAATTTCGTCTGAGGCTGCAGAATCTGAACTCCAGTCCTTAGCGTTGTCCTGGCGTGGCGGAGATTTTGAGCGCGAACTTTTAAATGCACGCGCATTATTTGCTGATCAGCGCGACGATATCGAAACTGCGATGCAGGCGCGGCGCAAACTGGTCGATCTTTTCAGTGCGGCGGATGCAGCGGCCCCTGCGCTTCAAAAGATGAAGACGGATCTCGCAGGGTTATTTGCTCGGCGTGAACTTTCACCGGTGACGGCAGCACGTGTTTTCTATGAAAATATCGATTTGGCGCCGCCTGGTCGGGATGGTGATCGATTGATCAGAAATGTCGTTGATCAACTGGTGTCGCTCGAATTATTAGAAGAAGCTTCAGAGCTGCTCGCTCATCAAACTTTCAATCGTTTGCGAGGCGATGCGCGCTCAATAGCGGCTGCGGATCTTGCAGCGATTCACTTGGCGAAGGGCGCACCGGGTGCGGCAATTTCAACATTGGAGCGTTCGGCGCGAACCCGCCTCGACCCGCATGTGCAAAACAGGCGTTCTACGCTGCTCGCGCGGGCGCATCTTGCCCTAAGCGATGACCGCGCCGCGCATGAGGCGATCAATGGCGTTTTGACAAAACAGGCCAGCATCATTCGCGGTGACATTGCATGGAATGCAGAGGAATTTGCGAATGCCGGCGCCGCCTATTGGGCGGCCATAAATCATAGCGGCGACGATGCGCCTTTGACCGGCGTCGATATTGATCTCGCAATGAGGAGCGCTGCTGCGTATTCGCTCGCCGAAGACTTTGCGGCATTGCGCGAGGTAGCAAATTCATTACAAGGCCGCGTCACCGACGATAACGTTATGCAGATTATAGACACATTCTCGGCGCCCGGTTTTGAAAACGCCGAACAGTTCTTGAGCGCATACAGCAAACGATTTGCTGACGTATCAGGTGACGTCTAAAAATTCGGGTTCCAAGCGCGCGCTTTAATCAACAGTAATGTTTTCAATCTGTTTTTCGGCGTTGGCGCGCTTCCAGGCACGATATTTCCGCTTCCAGCTTTTCGGCCAGAAATGCGTTGGTACGACTTTGTATTTGCGCGTCAGGAAGTTCTTTTTCTTGCGTCGCGGGCGGTCGATGACAATCGCATCGACGCTTTCAGGGTCGGTATTGACGACTGCGTCAGACTGCTCTTCATCCGGGGGTTCAGCAATTATCTCTTCCGGCCCGTCATCGTCAACGGGCGTTGGCGTCGGTAATACGTTTTCCAATGATTGGAATTCTGAAGTTGGCGTCGGCGTTTTCTTTGCGGGCGTTGAAAAATCTTCTGCAAGTGGCGGTTCGTCCTGGAACAATGTTCCTGAGCGCAAACCCTGGTCGAACGTATTCGAGTCATCTGGCAACGGCGCCAGCGAACCCGTTGGTGCTTCTGCAGGGCGCACCGACACGCCAGGCTGGAAAAATGCGTTGGAGGCGCCGACAGCCAGCCTCATTGTTTGCTGGCCCAAGGATTCCATCTCATCTTCGTGCGCTATAGTTTTTTCTATAATGTTTTTCGCAGCTACATCGTCCGCTACTGTTGTATCTTGGTCGAGTTTTTCGGCGTCGTTCGGCGGCGCCACTGCTGCAGATTTGTCTTCTGCGGCCGGTTGCGGTTCAACATCGATGATTTCCGACGTGATTTCTTTGCTTGCCACCGATGTCGGCTGGTCTTCATAGACGCTGTCTGAGCGCCCGGCGAACTCTTCCTCAATGCGCGACTGCATCGCGTGTGGTTCGGTTGATCCGCCAGTCCTTGACTTCGCCCGTTCGATTGCAGCTTTCTTGCGCGCCTTGCGTAATTTTGCGCGTTTGGCCAAGGCAAGCGTTTTGGCTTTCTCGCGCATTTTTGCCTTTGCCTGGGCTATTTGCGCCGCGCTTAGTTTCGGTTTTTTGGTATCGATTGTCTGATCTTCAGCAACTTTGTCGTCTGCGGTGTTCTGGTTTTCGTCGGGCGCGTCTTCTTTCGCATCTTCTGCGTCGGCTTGCGACGCCACGCGTTTGTTCAGGCGGTTGACGACATCGTCGCCGTCCTCGGCTTTATCTGTGGATTTTGCAGCGCCGGCTTCGTCAGTTTTCGTTGCAAATTCTTTGGCAACGGGCTCTTCAGACTCCTCGCCGCCTTCCAATTCGTCTTTACCCTCGGCCGCCTTAAGCGCTGGCGCCTCCGTCCGGAAGAGCGCCGAAAGATCCTCCGCAGATAATGGCGACAGTCCGAGGAGCTCGCGAACTTCGTTGACGCGGCTTGGCATGAAATCTTCAATTTCACCTACCGCGCCAAGATGGTTGCCTTGCGCGGCTGTAAATCCAAGGCCGCGCAGCGCCGACAGCGAAGCTTGATCTTCAACGCCAACGGCGATGATTGCAGCGTTTGCGTTACCCGCAATATCCAACAGGTCGGAAATTGCGCTCATGCCCGGGCCGCGCACGGTGCGCGCAAAACGCAAAATCGAAGACCCGCCGGTTTTGATTTCGTGGAACGGGAAGGGGTCGATATTACGTAAGAGATCATTGGCGCGGCCGCGCACCTCTATAGCGACCCGTGCGCCGGTCTCGGCAAGCGCAGCAAACCGCTGCGATGCGGCGTCGATGCTCATATCCACCGGCGGCATCGGACATTCCAGCGTCACCAAATCGGGTGGAAAATTCTTGTCGCGCAATAACTTTGTGAAATGCGCAGCGAAGGCGTCGTCAGTTAAATCTGAAAGAGCGAGATTTATGGAAAAGCCGGGCGCCGAGGGGCCGCGCCATTCAAGATAATTGTCCAGTGCTTCGGCGAGGATATAGCGCGTTAATTCGCTCATCCGGCCCTGGCTTTCAAAAAATGAAATGAATGCGCCGGGCGGGAGTGCGCCGAGAGACGGATGCCGCCATCGGACAAATGTTTCCATGCGCGCCAGCGCGCCGTTGCCAAGATCGAATATGGGTTGGAACAGGACCTCGAAATCCCGGTTCTTCAGCGCGTTATCAATGTCGACATTCGAAAGCCGAACCGCCTGAGCGCCCATCCGTTATTCCTCCGTCGGCCGTTCGGCCGTCCTGCCCCTTGGATTGGTGGATTTTCCTTTAGGCAGGTTAATACTCGCTGAACGGACCGCTCGCTATCGCAAGACAGGCCATCGTGGTTAACAGATGGGGCGATTCAGAAAGCCTGGCAAACGCTGAAAGTGGGGTAAATCATGAAAAGCCGTTCAATAATCGAACTGTTCACGCAGGATTCGTTCATCGAGAGAATGGCCCTGATCAAAGAGAACGGTCATGGATATTGAGCGATCTTCAGCCGCAGTAACCGAAACCACGTCCCGAACCTCGAAATTATCGGCAACCGCCGACACCGGCCGGTGCTGCGGATTTATGGCTTCAAATGTCACTTCGGCTGCTTGAGCGAGGAGGGCGCCGCGCCAGCGCCGGGGCCGGAAGGCGCTAATCGGCGTGAGGGCGAGAAGCTGGGCGTTGATGGGCAGGATCGGCCCATGAGCCGATAAATTGTAGGCGGTAGACCCAGCCGGCGTCGATAAAAGCACGCCGTCGCAAATAAGCGAGTCCATGCGCGTTTTGCCGTTGACGATAATTCTGATGCGTGCGCTTTGGCGCGTTTGGCGAAATAGCGAGACTTCGTTTATGGCCATGGCGGTCTCAACACGGCCGTCCGCGGTTTTTGCCTTCATCGTCAGCGGGTGGATTGTTGCCGGCTCCGCGTTTTCGATGTTTTCCGCCAGCGCGTCGATGTCTTTGGCGTTCATCAGAAATCCAACAGTGCCGCAATTGACGCCGTAAATCGGTTTTGCGTCATTCATATGTGCGCGCAGCGTTTCGAGCATGAAACCGTCACCGCCAATGGCGACAATGACATCCGCGTCCGCTGCGGCATGGTCGCCATAACGGGCGACATACGCGGATTTAATTTCCTGTGCTTCCGGCTTTTCGCTGGCGGCGAAGGCCAGTTTCTGATTTGCCGCCATGTTTTGACTCGCTCGTGATTCGACAGAAACTAACGATATGCTAGGTTTGCCGCCGCTGAAAGCAAATGCGCACATTAATTATGGCTTTTGATAATCCGACACTAACGGACCGCGACGCCGTTTTAGATCGTTTGAGGCGCGTCCGTAATAACACCGCCGCCCTTATAACGCCGTTGTCTTCTGAAGACATGATGTTGCAATCCATGCCGGAAGCGAGCCCGGTAAAATGGAATATTGCCCATACTAGTTGGTTTTTCGAAACCTTTGTTCTGCAGGTGGAATACGAGGGGTATACGAGTTTCCACCCGAATTTCGGCTATCTCTTCAATTCCTATTATAATCAGGTTGGCAAGATGCATCCGCGCGGAGATCGCGGTTTGCTGTCGCGGCCTTCGACCGATGAAGTCGCCGCATATCGCGCCCATGTTGATAAGGCCTTGTTTTCGTATATCGAGAACCTTAGCTCTGCGGACTTCTCGCGGCTTGCGCCGTTAATCGCGCTCGGCATTGCTCATGAGGAACAGCACCAGGAATTGCTACTGACTGATTTAAAGCACTGCCTGTTTCAAAATCCATTGACGCCGGCAGCTTATGCCGAAGCGGGCTCGCCAGAATTATTATCCGCGCCTGAGATTCGATGGCGCGAAATGCCCGGTGGGCTTTGCGAGATCGGTTGGAACGGGGAGGGCTTCGCTTTCGACAATGAAGGGCCGCGTCACAAAGTATTTCTTCACCCGTTCGAAATGGCGAACCGGCCAATCACCAATGGCGAATATCTGGAATTCATGAAGGACGGCGCCTATGACAATCCAGAATTCTGGTTAGCGGACGCTTGGGAATTAATCTGCGAAGAAAAATGGCGGGCGCCTTTATACTGGCGCGAAAAAGACGGCGAGTGGTTTGAATACACATTGTTTGGTGAGCGACTAGTCAATCCCGATGCGCCAGCGTGTCATATTAGTTATTATGAAGCGGACGCCTATGCGAGTTGGGCCGGCGCGCGTTTGCCAACGGAAGTTGAATGGGAAGCCGCCGCGTCATTGTTCCCGCTGGAGGGCCGGTTTCTTGAAAGCGGCGCTCCAGTATCGCCATTGCCGGCAGGCAATGATGATGGCGATGCGTTGTTGCAATTGTTTGGTGACGTCTGGGAATGGACGGCAAGCCCGTATGTCGCTTATCCGGGATATGCGCCGCCGTCCGGCGCCATCGGTGAATATAACGGCAAGTTTATGTCCGGCCAGATGGTGTTGCGAGGCGGGTCATGCGCGTCGCCGGATGGCCATCTGCGCCTCAGTTATCGCAATTTCTTTGCGCCCAATGCGCGCTGGCAATTTTCCGGCTTCAGGCTCGCGCGCGACTGCGAAAAATAAGTGCGGGACGCGCGCGCGCCCCGTATAAAAGACAACAAACGAACCGAATAAGGGAGCCAGTTAATGAACGCTCAACCTGATACCGCTGCAGTGGGCGCCGAAGCATTCTCCATCAATGTGCCTGATCCGCTCGATCAACCTTCGCTCAAGGGCAAGGTCAACGACGAAGAATGGCAATTGCGCTGTGATCTAGCGGCGACATACCGGTTGTGTGCGCATTACAATTGGGACGACATGATCTTCACTCATATTTCGGTACGGGCGCCGGACGATGGCGGTAAGGCGCGATTCTTGATCAATCCTTACGGTGTTATGTTTGACGAGATGACCGCAAGCTGTCTTCTGATGATTGACATAGACGGCAATCCAGTCGGCGACAGCCCTTACATTGCGAACCCCGCCGGCTTTACGATCCATTCGGCAATCCATATGGCGCGCGACGACGCGCACGCGGTGCTTCATCTGCATACGCCCTATGGCGTTGCAGTCTCAGCACAGCGGGGCGGACTGAAACGGTATTCGCAATTCGCCATGATCGTCCATGACGATCTTGCCTATCATGACTATGAAGGGATCGCGACCGATCATGATGAGCGGGCGCGCATTGTTAAAGATATGGGCAACCATGGATTTTTGATGCTGCGCAATCATGGCACGCTGACCGTGGGGCAAAATTGCGCTACCGCATTCATGCGTATGTATTTTCTCGAACAGGCGTGCCGCGCGCAAATCCTCGCGCAATCTGACCTCAAAGAACCGCGCGAAGAACCGCCGACGATGGGCGCGAAGGTCATGCAACAGGGCGCGCCGGCTTTCGTGCCGGGCCTTGGCGATCGGCTGGCCTGGCCGGGCCTCTTGCGCAAATTGAACAAGGTCAATCCGGGGTATGACCAGTAAGATCTTTAATTCGGGCATCAACGACGGCCGCGATGCGCCGTAACTCCAATACCAGCATTGAGTTTGTCGATTCAGCGTTCAACTTTGAATCTTGACGATCAGACGACTGTTAATTTTGCACGCTAAAATTTGTCGTTAGATAGCTAAGTATTGTCGCGCGCGTGTCATCAGGCATCGGCGCCATTCCTTGGTCTTTGACCATCCAGTTCAACAGATAGTCCCAGCCTTGTTGGGTCTGTCTTTGCTGCATAACAATTTGAAGTGAGTGGCACGCGGTGCAATGAGAAGCGACCTCATCAACGCCAGCAGCACGCGGCAGCCCCCAATAATCATCACTCGGATCAAATGTTGTGTTAACCGCAGCGCTGGTAAATGACACCATGGGGTCTAGTGCCGAGTAAGTAGGCGCGTATTGAATAACGCCGATTTGCGGTGACGTTGCTTTCTTCAAAGTTTTAGGTTTCTGCTTTATCAGGGTCTCAGCGTGTTCTGTTGCTGCTGTCTCTTGCGGGCTTGTGAGACGCATTAAGTTCGTCACGACAAAAATCGAGGCGGCAACAAAACCCATCTGATTAATGGTGTCATTCATGTTCGCACGAACACCGCAATGCGATGCTGCAAATTATTGAGATAGCCGCGCGGGTTCCATCCGGGCTGCGTAGCCGGTTGCATGACGCCAGCGTCATCGGTTGCGCGCGCCCAAATTTCATAATAACCAGGCTCATCAAAGGCGATGTCAGCATGCCAGCGTTGCCATGCAAATCGGTTTGCGGGCGGCGTTAGATCAGCGGGCGTCCAGGTTGCGCCAAAATCGGTGGAGACATCCATGGCTGCGACAGCGCGATCACCCGCCCAGGCGTGGCCGCGCACCTCGAGGCGGTGGCCGAGGGAAATGCGCGCACCTGTTTGCGGCGCTGTTATCAGCGATTTCACAGGCATGGATTCAATTATTTTCATGTCGCTGTCCGGCACATCAACGCCGGGCGCAACTGGATAAATTGGCGTTCTGTATGATTGCCCGCCCATTTTTGCACCATCATGGACCCGGTCGCGCACCCATATGCGCGTCAGCCATTTTTGCGAGCACGAACCGGGCCATCCCGGCGCCACAAGACGGAGGGGATATCCATTTTGCAGCGGGATATCGCCGTCATTCACGGCAAACGCCACTAAAGTGTGTGGCTCCAACGCTTTTGCAATTGGAACGCCGCGCGAAAGAGGCAGTTTTTCGCGGTCTCCAGATAGATGCAGATCCGCGCCTTCGTGCCCCGTATAAACGGCGTTTTGTTTTAAACCGGCCGCTTGTAAAACATCGCGCAGTCGAACGCCGGTCCAGCTTGCGCAAGAGATCGCGCCAAAGCTCCATTGATTACCGCGCGCCGGCGGGGTCATAAAGCGGCGACCATTGCCGCCGCATTCAATTTGTAAGCGAAAAGAATGAGTTTCGAAATTGTTTTTCAAATCTTCAAGCGAGACCGAGAGCGGCGTCTCAACCTCGCCGTCGATGGTGAGACGCCAGGCGTCGCGCGCGGCTTCATCAACGATGGGCGCGAGGCCGTTATTGCGAACGAACATGCGCGCTGAAGGAGTGATCTCATCATCAAGCAGATGCGGCGGCGTTTCTGCGTTAAGAGGGCGATCGCTCAATAGTTTCAAGCCCGGCTTATCGGCAAGAACGCCAGTGACCTCTTTTTGCGCCAAGGCAATCGGCGTCATACCAGTTGGCAGAAAGCGCCCGAACGGGATCGGCGCCCCAAGCGCGCCGGCGAAACCGCCGGCGATAGCAGTGCGACGCGTCACGGTTTGAGCACTTACGGACTTGGTCATTGATAGAACCTCGCGCAATATTTTGCGCGAGATCGTAACACGCCAAATCAAAGAACCAAACGCTGTTGACGCATGAACCTCTCAACGCTGCGTCGGCCGGGCTTATTGCGGATTATCAATTCGTCCAAGGCGAGGGTTGATTACGAATGCGCGGCCGCGTTTATTCGGCCGTCAGTGATTTTAAATATTCGACAATCGCCGCGCGTTTTTCTGCATTTCGTTCACCAGCGTAAGCCATGCGATTGCCGGGGATAAGCTCTCGCGGGTTTTCCATAAACGCGTCAAGGTTTTCTTCGGTCCAGACGATGCCAGAATTTCGAACGGCGTCAGAATAGTTGAAGTCGGCGGCGCCCGCGGTCGCCCCAACGATTCCATAAAGATTTGGCCCGACCAACGAGCGTTCGCCTTCCTTCACTTTGTGACAGACGGCGCATTGGGTGAAGGCCTTGCGGCCGGCCTCGACAAGATCAACTTCTTGCGCAGGTTCGGGCGCGGCGGCGCTGTTTTCAGAGGAGGGGGCGGGTTGGTCCAGGGCTGGCGCCGGTGTTTCGTCCGCTGTGGGCGATGGCGCGTCGGCAGGCATCTCTTCAGAATTTGACGGCTCATTTTCTGCGCCGCTGCAGCCAGTTATGAGGATTAAGGCCGCCAGGCCTGCCAGCATTTTACCAATCATCGTCCCGCCTTCCCAAAATTCTGAAAATTTGCCTGAAATTCGCTGCTAGAGAAGTTTACATTGACCCACTAGTCAACCGTATTGGTTTCGACTAAACGAACTGCCGCGCCCCTATAGCTCAGCTGGTAGAGCAACTGATTTGTAATCAGTAGGTCCGCGGTTCGAGTCCGTGTGGGGGCACCATTTCTCTCAATGAAATCAAATAAGTGTTACGATGTTGGGGATAGGTTGCGCTTTTCACGTGGTTGCTTGCAACCAACACGCAACCAATAGAAATATCGTCATTGCGGCTCAAAACCTACGGCCATTTATTCAACCACAGGGCGAATGCCGCCGGTCTCACTGATAATCCGGTGAGCTGGCGAATGAAACGGATCAAAATGAATGACCGCGTTGGGCCCGATACGCGCCCGTCAGGCTGTTCTTCAATCCGGCTACTCATCGCCAAAAACGGACATTCAAAAATCGCCGTCCATTCGACTGAATTTCACTTTAGAAACGTGATCCGCTAAAAAGCGCCGTCCACGACGCGGACGGCGAAGTTTAGCTTTCGGGGACGCGGCGCTCCCGAAAACATTTGAAATGGTCCGCTGCTTATGGTTCGCAAGACTCTGCGCGCGAATTACGGCATGGCGGCTAGCCGACGGCCGTGAATATCCTGAAGGGCCGGATCGCGAGCAGCTGCAATAGCGCGATCGAGTAGTACAACGCGGCAGTGATATTCCGACCCAATGCCGTCGATGCGGCGAATATCGCGCGACTTGCACTCTTCTTGCGCCGTGTCCACGAAAGCTTGATAATTCGCTGCTGGCGCGGCGACCGGATCGAAATGAAACGTAATGTCACGTGTCGCCGACGGGCTCGTCGTACAACCGACGGCAGATAGGGCGACGGCGAACGATACGACGGGCTTGAAAAAGTTCTGATTGATCATGGGCGGTCTCCTCGATTGCGGAACGTCCTGATGCTTGCACCGACCGGTTGAATGATCCTGATGTCCGGTCAATTTTTATCTGATGGATATCTTATGGAGCGTATGTCCTTAAAATCCTTCATGAATTTTCGCGGCCATCGATTTCACAAGTTCCCGTTTTGCGTTAAAGTAGATTGACGATTTTTAAGGAGACGGTCGATTGTCGGTCGATAAACCAATTTCGCTCGGCGATGCACCGTTTGCTGTTGATGATTTTGAGATAGACCCGACGGCGAACAAGGTTACTGCAAAGAACGGTACAACCAAAAACATCGAACCGAAAGTGATGCGGTTGCTCGTGGTTTTAGCATCGCAAAGCGGCGAAGTTGTGCCCCGGGATACGCTGATCAATGAGGTGTGGAACGTCGAATATGGCGGCGACGAAAGTCTGTCTCGTGCGATTTCACTGTTACGCAAAGCGTTTCAGGACGATCGCGGCACCCGCCGTTTGATTGAAACGATTCCCAAGAGCGGCTACCGCATGAACGCGATTGTCGGTGCCGTCAACGGTAGTGCACCAGTAGCTCGCGGAACTCTCACTCATCGCCGCAGCAAGTTCCAACTTTCGTCCACACCAACAACCAAGATCGCGATTGTCGCCACTGGCTTGCTCAGTGCCGCCATCGCAGCGTATTTTGTGATCTTTGTAGAATTACAAAAAGCTGTGCCGGACCGTTCCGTCGCCGTTCTGCCATTCGTCGTGCTGTCGTCCGGCGAGAATGACGCTTATTTTGCGCACGGGATCACTGAAGACATCATCAACGCACTTTGGGCGTTGCCGGAACTTACAGTCGTGGCGTCTCCGATTGTGAAGGATAGCTCCGATTCGAAAGGCTCACGGCGAGCGCTTGCCCGAACGCTCAGCGTCGCTCATCTGGTTGAGGGCGTAGTACGGGTCGATAATAAAAAGGTGCGGGTAACGGCGAAATTGATTCGCGCCTCCGACAGTCGCCAGATTTGGTCGCAAGCCTATGACCGTGCGTTGCCGAACCTGCTTGACATACAGGCTGACATTGCGAGAAGAATCGCACAATCGCTCGACATTGTCCTCGACGAGGACAAGATTACCGCCATGAACGCCACCGGACTTCGTAACATCGAGGCGTACATTTCCTACCACAGAGCAAATATCTTACAAGCAAAGGCCCATGGCGAACTACCGCAAATTCCAAGCCTGATCGAGGCAAATAGACTATTCATGGAGACGACTTCGTATGCTCCAGGATACTTTCCGGCGTATTTTGTTCAAAGCGATCTCTATACGCATGTCTTGTTGGATGCCGCTAGCGGTCAGAGTCTTTCCGATGGCCCCCACCTTACGCCGGAAAATGCGAGCTCGGAGTTCAACGAGCTTCTGAAAACCGCTTATTTTGCGGCCCGATCGGATCTGGAGCGCGCCTATGTTGGTTCGGTACGAGCTTTGTTCTCCGATGATTGGTCAGACGCCGGCAGTTATCTTGACGCGATCCTTTCAACAAGGTCGTGCGCGATTGACGAACAGTGGACACAGATTTTGTCAATAACATTCGGTCGCACTGAGAAAGCCAGGAGGTTTTTCGAGCACACGACAAGATGCGCTCCCGCTTACAACATTCAGTGGATCAACGCTGCGATGGCGAGTTTGTATCTGCATGATTCTGATCGCGCGCTAAGCATCCTTGAGGAAGGAAAGACTCACACAGGATTCAATCTGCTGCTCGAAAGAACGCGGTTTCAGGCATATCTGGCGGGGGGGCGCGCAGGGGATGCACAACGCCTCCTCAAAAACTTTTCAGGGCGTGCAAGAACGATTGAGCAGATTCATCTCTTTGCATTCCGCGGGGAAAGGGACGCCGCTTCTCGTCTCGCCGCACGACTATATGTGCATGAAAGCGATGAAACTTTCGACGATCTTGCCGGTCCACTGGGCTACAGGAACGACGCGTTGATCTTGTCCCTTGCGCCGACTCTAGGGGACCGAAGTACTGCAAACGAAGCGGCCGCGCGGATTGATGCGCGTCCTTACGGTCCTACGCAGCTCGCGATTTCCACTTTCTATTGTCTTTGCGGCGCGCCCTTTGATCTTGAAGCGACGCCAAATTTCGCCGCCCGTCTCTCCGAAAGCAATCTTCAATGGCCGCCTCCTTCGCCGATCGATTATCCACTCAAAGATTGGTGATTTGTAATTTCTGATTTTGCGTAAAATGGGAAAGGCTAGTGGCACATTTAGTGTCTGCAATGAGGGCCAAGTTACCGTTCAACGCGTAGCTGCCGAACGACCACTAAGGGCCAGAAATGCCGGTTCGATTTTCCAATTTCCAATGACCGCTTTGCGCGCAAAGCGGAAATAAGAATTTACAGCTTCGAACGATTTCAATAGTTAAAACACTCCCGCTCCCTCCGGGACAGGCCACGTCAACCAAACAATGAAAGTCAGATTACGGTGAAGAAAGTATCGATATTTATGGCGACGGCGCTCGCTGTCATTGTCGTCGTCGTTTTCATTGTATGGGCGACGTCGCCGGATCCCAAGGTTAACCAAGCAAGCTTTGAAGATGTAGAAATGGTCGTATCGGTTGCGCCAATTGATGAAGCGTTCACCTTGGCGCAATTCAGAAGCGATTCCGGCGAAATCATAACCCTATTAGTCCTGCGCTATGATGGAGTGACCGTTGAGGGAATTGACCTCACACGGTTGAGCGCGCCCCGATCTGAGGACCCTTTTCAGCTGTTGGCAGCGATCGAAAAGGGTGAATTGAAAGCGGCGGTATCCAATTCGGTAGATCGCATCAGCATTCCGGTAGAGCGCTTGCTGCCAAGCGGCCCAGCTGGTTCACGCCATATTGGAACCGGCACGAACTTTCCCGAGCATGCAAAGGAAGCGGGGAGCGATCAGGTCTTTATGTTTCCAAAATTTGGATTGGCGACGCCGGCTAGAACATCTGTTAGGGCTTCTGCTGACGGCCTTCTCGACTACGAAGTTGAACTCTGCATGCGGTTTGATCGACCGATTGCCTCGCTCGTTGATTTTGATGCTGCGTTGAAGGGCTTGTTCTTGTGCGCAGATTTTACCGAAAGAACTGCGCTGCTAGAATTGGCGGATCCGGATGATCTCGATTCGGGGTTTGGCTTTAGCGATGCCAAGAGTGGGCCCGGGTTTTTTCCTACCGGTCCTTTCCTTGTGATCCCGGAGGATTGGGCGTCCTTCGTTTCAAAAACGCGTATGACGACCGAGCACAACGGCGAAGCGAGACAGGATGCGCGCGGCACCGAGATGACGCTCAATTTCCGGGAGCTGACGGAAAAAGCGTTGCACGAGATGGGTAATCCGCGCTTCGCTTACAAAGACGAACTTTACGAGCTTGCACCAAATGAACGGGTCGAGGCGGACATGACGCTTATGTCAGGAACCTCGGAGGGCGTTATTTTCACGCCTCCTGCGCGCCATGATTATATTGAGATAGTCATCGCCTATGCGATGGCCGGTGGGCCGCTCAGCGGAAAAAGTCTGAAAGAAACAGGCATCGCCGAATTTATTGAGAATGAGCGCAGTTCAGGGCACTTCTTGCAGCCGGGTGATGTCGTTGTTTACCGCTCGACAACTCTTGGCGACATCGTTGTTGATGTAACGGAATAATTCAGCATGCATCCAAGATGATATTCTCATCCAGCGCTATACCGACGCCGGTCGCTTGATCATTATTGAAATTCGCAATTGGACCATTGAATTGCCAGATAGATAAATTTTCAATCCGTCAATTCACCGCCCGAAATGCTCCGTTTGGATATCGCGAAATTTGTGGCTTTTATTTAATTTCCGGATTACGGCGATTGCGTAACGATCTCCTGATACCGTTCGTAGTTCTTTGAAAAAAATGCCCATTCAATATCGTCGAATGACAAAATAACTTTGTGCTGCGACACATGACCAGGTTTTGAGGATTCCATTTCGGCTACGCTAGTCGCCAATATTTCCGTTAGCTTTCCGGGATTTTTTCGTTCAACGCCCACGATCAACATACCTATTACCAAACGATCTCCTACAGCAGCCCAATCCTCTATCGATTCAAAACCAACGGAGCTGACGCCCTGACTGATGTAGTCAAACTCAAGAGGATGAAACTCCGCAAGAAAGTCCAAAGTAGAGGTGACCGGTTTCGCTGGGTCGAATGATTGCGTTGCCGCGCTCCAATCCGCGGTGGTATTGGAGGACCAAAGTGCATTAACGTCGGGCATAAACGCCATGTAGCTGTAATATTCAGCGAGGATAGGCGACGAGGACGGCGCCAAAGAACCACGATCAATCACAAGCTGGTCATATAATGGTTCAACGGACATTAGCAAACTTTCTGGAACTGAGTAAATCAACGCAGCGATCTCGCCATACTCATCGCTTGCTACCCAAAGTTTACGGCCCGCATCGCCCGCAGCGGCTATTTCAGAATATATTTTCTCATTAGAGTATTGAAACGTCAGTATAGCGATGGCTTGGAAAACAGCATTACCATCGGTTTCGAAATCCGAAAGCGCGTCATAGCCTGCGCCTATCGCCAATCCCTCAAGAAGTGGACGCGTATCGTTGTCGATGTCCTCGAGTTCAGCCAATAATGCGCTCATGAAATGTGTTTTATTTGCCTTTGCGAGCTCCAATAAACGCTCCCAATCGATCAAATCCTCAATTAGCTTTTGCTTATCCAACAGATTGATACAAGCGTTGAATTTTTCAAAATCCAAGCTGTAATTTGCTTTGGCGACGGCGACAGCGCTTTCTGAGGACTTCTCTGTTCCGGCAGAACATCCGGAGGATGACGCCAGTAAAATTACTGCAACGCCAATGGCTTTCATCCAATAATCACTAAGAACCGTTTTCAATGCGTCGCCTTCTGATTTGCGTTAGCTCCAGGGCATTAATGGCTTTGTGTCGTTAGTATTTACTTAATTAAAACGGCAGCTCGAAGCCAATTGGGATTTGTTTTCCAATAAAATCGCGCGAATATATCGTGAATAGGTCGTTTAGTACCGTTGGCTGCAATGACGACAACGGGCCATGAATTACCAGATGGATAGAATTTCACTCACGCGGTTCGTCGCCAGAAGTGGACGGCATTCCGAATGAGACTTATGTCTGTTGAACACGCAATACGACATTCGAATGAGATACCTGATCAAAGCCTGTCTTGTGGCACTGCCCCGACACATCTACACCTCGAGTAGGCCAACCAACGTGATTGAACCATGAGTGAACTTTTTGATCCACGCATCGGCGGAGTCCTGAGCGCCGACATTGCCGTTCCAGAGCGCGAACATGAGATGCATTTCTACTCGCGCGTGCTAACCACGGGTGAGATTCCGCTCTGGCGCGAGGATCTCATGAACAACCAAGGCGCACCCGTCATCGGCCTGGGAGCAGCAAGCCCGGAGTACCGCGACCTCCCGCTGCAATGGATCCCGCACATTCAGGTCGCCGACGTCGCAGCCAGCGCAAATCGTGTGCTCGATCTGGGCGGGAGCGAGCTCATACACAACAAGGACGAGGGCGGACACAGCCAATGGGCGGTTCTGATCGATCCAAATGGGGCGGCATTCGGGCTCATCCCGGTCGTCTCCGCCGAGGCGGTTTCACCGATTGAAGGCGAAGTGGCGAGTGTCGGTCGCATCGCATGGCTCGACCTGACAGTCGAAAACGCCGATACAACATGTGACTTCTATCGAGAGGTTGTGGGCTGGTTTGTGCAGAACGTCGATATGAAGGACGGTGACGAGCAGTACGCCGACTATAACATGCTGGGCGGCGATGGAGCCGGCGTCGCCGGTGTATGTCATGCGCGCGGCAAGAACCAGGGCCTCCCGCCTGTCTGGCTCATCTACCTTCCAGTTGGCGATCTGGCCGAAAGTCTCCGACGCGTTCGAGAGGAAGGCGGCACGGTCGTTAAGGAGGCGTCGACCGACTCACAGTATGCATATGCGGTGATTCAGGATCCCGTCGGGGTCAGCCTAGGTTTGGTACCGGGCTAGATGAGGGTCCTGCTTCTCCAAGCCCACATTTTGGCTCGGCGTCCCGACGTGCTATCACACGTCAGCTGAATGACCACACAGAAAGCAAACGAGGTCGTCCCTTAGTTTCGCCGCAACGACTGAAAAGGGCCATGAATTGCCAGATGGATAAATTTTCAATCCGTCCGTTCATCGCCATAAGTGGACGTTCGAAAAATGTGCAAATCATGTAGCGGAATGGCCAGTGATTACTATCATCGCGCTGCAGTCGTTGAAAATTTCTGCTAGTAAGCGCCTGATGCATTGCGGGCGACAAAATGGCCGACATATTTCTCTCTTACGCCAGACCCGACCGTGAGAAAATCGCGGCGATTTCTTCTGCCTTGGAAGGAGAGGGTTATACGGTATGGTGGGACAAAGCCCTTGAAGGCGGGTCAAGATTCGCCCTCAAAATTGAAGCTGAATTAGTCGATGCTAGCGCAGTAATTGTTGCATGGTCACAGTACTCAAAAGATTCCGTTTGGGTCGCGGATGAGGCATCAATAGGACGCGACTCATGCAAATTGGTACCAATTGCTCTTGATCCCTCTCCTCCGCCGTTAGGCTTTCGGCAATTTCAAAGCATCGCTTTCAATGCTTGGGACGGTAGTTCTCACTCCAACGAGTTCACAGCGCTGCGTAATGCGATAGACCGCACGATCAACAATGATAACACGGAAGATCGGATAGCTTGTTCGAATACAAGTAATCGAACGCCATGGGTCGCCGTTTTTCCATTCGCCAGTCTATCACTTCAAAAAGATCAAGAATATTTTGCTGACGGTCTGACTGAAGATATTATTGCGGCGCTTTCTACAAACAAGCAATTAACTGTCATTTCCCGTGCAGCGACGACGCCATTTAAGGGAACAGTTCTTAACCCTGTAGATGCGGCGAATAATCTCGGCGCCCGATATATAGTTTCGGGCAGCGTAAGAAAGATGCACGAATATTTTCGTGTCTCCGTTGAATTTCTTTCTGTCGATACAGGCGCCCAGATTTGGGCGAACCGATACGATATTCCTGCTGAGGTTATATTGAGCATTTCCGATGAGATTGTAGAAAAAATCTCGGCTAGCCTCGGCGCGCATATGTCCTGGGCTGAAACGGATCGCATAGACCGGATTCGTACAACAGATTTAAACGCATGGGAGTACTTTCAAAAAGCTTTGGGGATGTGTGAACGGGGCCCATCTATTGCGTCGCGACTAAACGAAGTATTTGATCTTTTGGAACGGGCGATTAAAGCAGACCCTGAGTATGGATATGCTCATGCTTTCATGAGCTGGCTCAAATTCATCGTCATAATTTATGGACTCTATGAAGAGGATGAGCTTCCCGAAATAATGTATGCAGCTACAAATCATTTGGAACGGGCTCGTGAGTTGGCAAAAGGGGACCCATTTTGTCTGACTTGGGTAGCCGCATCCGAATGCTATTCCGGACGATATGAAAGAGCAGTAGAAATACTAAGTGATGTAACTCGAATAAATCCGGGAAATATCTACGCTCTGTATATTTTATCGATGGCGCTTGCTCAATTGGGAGACTCAACCGCTGCACACAATACGATTGACCGCGCCCGTACACTGGCGCCTGATGGCGGCTTTGGTCTTCAGTACAATTGGTTCAAAGGATACATTTATTTTCTGAGCGGCGAATATAAAGAAGCTATAGATCAAATTTCCAAACACGTCGAAATGCATCCAGATTATGGGTTTTCAAGAGTGCTATTGGCAATCGCCCTAGTGCGCTCAGGGCGTGAAGACGATGCCAAAATTATGTTGAAAAAAGCCATAAACGTAAATCCACAACTTACGGCCAAGAAATTTGAACTAGTACTTTTAGCGCAACCCAACAGATCCGAGGCGGCATTAGATATTGAGATACTTAATGATTATTGGCCAGACCAAAACTAAGGTCGCGGATTTTTACTCATTTGTCTGCTTTGGGCCAAAAGCGGAAGTTAGCTGGGGCGATTTGAGTTCGGAGCTGGTGCGCCTCGTTGCAGCGAATGACTTTGTCGCCAGAATGCCTTCATGATGCGCTTTAATGACAATCGTGTTAGGCTAACTGGCAATAATCTTGGTCGCGGATAGACATGAAAACTCTCCATCTCATCATTGCCGCGCTTCTGATCTTCTGCGGAGTTATTCTGCCTCAAACGTTAGCTGAAATGCAGGTAGATTATCGCTGGACGGGTCAATACCTGAGCGAGCTTGGCGCGACGGGGGCGCCTCACGCAGGGATCATGAACAACTTCGGCTTTCTGCCGGCGGGTGTGCTCTGGGCCGCAGCACTGTTTTTGTTAATACGCCGTGTCGGCGGCGGGGCAACCTTCGTGGCCGGGGCCCTTTTGTTGATGGGCACGTCAATTTCCTATATCGGCGCGTATTTTTTTCCCTGCGACCTGGGATGCCCGATTGAAGGATCGGAAAAACAGTTCATGCATAACACGCTCGGGCTCGTTGGCTATTTAACCGCGCCGTTTGGCTTTGTCTTGGTAGCTTCACAGTTCTTTCGTAGCCGCCAGTCAAATCTTGGCGCATTGTCTGCGTTGGCTGCTGTTCTGGTTTCGTTGGGTTTTCTCATGATGGCATCCGCAGTCGATGCATCGTTAAAAGGCGCGTGGCAGCGACTCGCTGACTTCACCTTGTTCTTCTGGTTATTGGCCGTCGCGTGGAATATCAAGGACGTCGAACAGCCGACCACCTGAAGCCAATGACAATGGCTCTTCTTGAAAAAATCGCCGAACTGCACGGGCATGAATCAGTCGGACCGCCAGCCTCGGCAAAGACTGTCATTCGCCAACTATTGACATTCGGTGCGCCGGCAATCAAAAATTTAGTTCGACCGAAATCGATCAAAAACAATTGGTCACGACAGACTATTTACCTTGTGCTAATTGCTACCAAATCCCTTCATGCTAGATGACCTAACAAGGAAAATATTCATGTCTGCATCCTCTCTATATGAACGAATAGGCGGCGAAGAAAGTATTCGGAAGATTGCGATCACGCTTTTCGACACGCACGCAAAAAATCCGACAATTAGCGCCCGTTATGAAAATAGCGATCGAGACAAAGTTATTCAGCTGGTCTTCGAGTTCCTATGCAGCGCAACCGGTGGCCCACAGGAATACACAGGTAGAGATATGCTAACTGTTCACCGTGGAATGAATATTTCTGAACAAGAATTTATGGCGGTTCTCGATGACATTCTCGCAGCACTGCAAGCTCACGGTGTTGGTCAGCGTGAACAAGAAGAGCTGCTCCTTGCCAACTACAATTTGCGAAAAGACATTGTCAGGGTTTAGCTTCCAGCGGCTCGCTCATCGAGCAACCCTTAATTGGTTAGGTGGTCATTGACCGGGAATTGGCCGAACCAAACCATTTACTTCAATCGCAACATCGGCGCGTTTTGGGTCAATTCAAACCTTAGGGGCGACAATCCGCCCTCGCTCACCACTATCGTGGTTTGCAT
>JABDJK010000084.1 GCA_013002535.1 Hyphococcus sp. | reverse complement strand
GGCCAATATATGGAGATTGGCGCGCGCGAAGGATACGAATTTGAATTCTTCGCTATGTTTGATCGCGTCCATCATCCAGCGCGCGGGCGGCGCGGCGGTAAACCCGGCGGCGCAACATCGCTTGAGACAAGCAGCGGTGAAAAACTGAGCGGCAAAGGCAAACATTCTTTCTCGGCAGGCGAGCGCGTGAAGCTCGAATTCCCGGGGGGCGGGGGTTATGGTGAACCGGACAAACGCAATGCCGACGCTATCGCGCGTGATCTTGCCCATAGCTATATCACGGAAGAGATCGCAAAACACGAATACGGTATGACCGACGAAATCATCATCGAAATAAAAACAGCGATTAAGAACGGAGAAGCCCCGAAATGAAAAGGATCGTTTTAACGGGCGCCGCGGGCCGGCTTGGATCATACTTACGCGAACCGCTGACGAAGCTCGCCAACGAATTGGTGTCGTCGGACATCGCCGACGACATTGGAACGCTTTACACGGGCGAGACTTACGTCAAAGCCAATCTCGCCAGTATTGACGACATGACCGCGCTGTTAAAAGGCGCGGATATGGTCGTGCATTTCGGCGCTTACGTCGACGAGGCGCCGTTTGATGTTATTCTGGGGCCCAACATAATCGGCGCCTATAACGTTTGGGAGGCGGCCTATCAAAACGGCGTCCGCCGCGTCGTCTACGCAAGTTCCATTCACGCCGTCGGTATGCATTCGCGCACCGATACAATCGGCGTCGATGTTGCGCATAAGCCGGACACGTTCTACGGATTGGCGAAATGTTTCGCCGAAGATCTAGCCAGCATGTATTGGGACAAGCGTCAGGTCGAGGCCGTCTGCTTACGAATTTTATCCTGCGCGCAGGTCACCAGCGCCCGCGCGCTTGGTTCATGGCTGTCCTATGATGACCTTATTCATCTGGTTGAGCGCGCTGTGACGACGCCGACGACAGGATTTTCGGTTGTCTATGGCGTATCGAATAACGACCGCGCGCCGGTAGACAATTCAAAAGCCGGGTTTCTCGGCTTTCGTCCGAAGGACAACGCTGAACAATTCGCTGAGGATATTCTCGCACAGGAGCCCGGGCAGGATTTGAATGACCCAACCCATCTTTATCAAGGCGGCCCGTTCGCGGCAGTGCCGCTTGGCGAGAGCGGTCTCGCGAATATGGATATTGTGGACGACAAGAAGAAACCGGATTGAGGGCTCGTCACCGACTGTGCTTCGCCACGGTATAACCGTGGCGCACATCACCGAGCATAACAACGCTGTTTAACGCAAGAGTTGGGACCTACGGTCAAGCCGTGACAAAGCAAGGTCTCGATATCCGAGGCGAAGCCTTCACTCACCCCGCGCCTGCGCCATCAAATCCATCAGGATGCCCTCGCGAAGGCCACGGTCGGCGACGCGAATGCGTGATGTCGGCCACTCCTGAACCAGCGCCTCCAGGATTGCACAACCGGCTACCACGAGGTCTGCGCGCTCTTTGCCGATGCACGGTTCTGCGCATCGTTCTTCATAGGACTGCGCACGAAGTTTCTCTGTCGCCGCGCGCGCTTCCTCAAGGGACAGCCATAGCCCGTCGACTGCAGCGCGTTTGTATCGTGGCAATTTCAGATGAACACCTGCAATCGATGTCACGGTGCCGGATGTACCGAGTAGGTGCGCCTCGCCACGCTCGAATATCGGTTTCACTATCGCCGGGTCGCCGAACGCTGCGATGCCGCTGCGAATTTCGCGAACGATTTCGTCGAACGTTTCGAGGCTGATCTCCGCGCCGCCCCATTTTTCGGCGACACTGACGACGCCGAATGAGAACGACGTCCATGCTACGACATCGAGCGCGCCTGTTTTTTCCATGCGCTTGACCCACGATAGCTCCGTTGAACCGCCGCCGATGTCGAAGATTAGGCCGGCGGGCGCCGCTGGATCAACTAATTCGGCGCATCCTGAAACTGACAGCCGCGCCTCTTCTTCGGGCGTGATGATGTCAAACTTCAAACCGGTGTCGCGTCGCACGCGTGACAGAAACTCTTTGCCATTTTCAGCGCCGCGACAGGCTTGCGTCGCGATGCAGCGGATATGCGTGACGCCCCGCCGCGCGACTTTTTCAGCGCAAACTTTGATGGCGTCCATGGTGCGATCCATGGCGCCGTCGCTGAGAACGCCGGTTCGGGACAGATCCTCACCCAGACGCACAATGCGCGAAAATGAATCGACGATGCGAAAATTATCGCGGCTCGGCGCTGCAATCAACAACCGGCAATTATTGGTGCCAAGGTCAAGGGCCGCAAAACGCAATGGCGTTTTGCGCTCGCGTTCCCCTTTCGGCGCCGCGCCGCCGCGCCTTCTGGCGCTGGTGTTAGAGTCGGCCCCCTCTCTCCCTTTCGGGCCGCCGTCTCCCTTACTCACTGTTCGCGTCCTCGCTAGCGGGCCATCCCACGAGCCCGCGTTGGGAGGCAGGATAATCGTGATTGCTGAGCGCGGCAACCGGTTTGAAAAATTGATCCAGCGCTTCGTCTACTGTTTTCCTGCGGCGTTCATAAGCGCGGAATTGTATTCGACAGCTATATTGTGCGCTTCAGTCAAGCGTTCTTCTGCGGTCCGTTCAGGGTCGCGCAAGGTGACAGCGAACGTCGCTTCCGCGCTACTGGATTTGTAGTCGTATGTTCCGCCAAAAATGGCGAGACCAGACATCACGAACATCGTGACGCTGTCGTCTTTCTCCGAGACAAACCGGTGCGCGCCGGGGCCTTGGTCGACAATTTTATACGGTGTCCTAGGATGATTTTATGCAGTACACCTTCGCCGAGGCCGTCGGTTTGGTTATGATGGGCGTCGCATTGTTACGGTTCGCGTTCAATGAACCAGGCATTGGCGTGCAATTCTACGTCAATAGTTTTGAGGCGGATGTAGCACCACTTCCTGCTGCGGTGCCGCTTCTCCTCGCCGCACTTGCTGGGCTTGGATTTGCTTCCAGAAAGAAAAAAAGAACGACAGCGTAAATATCCCAAAATGGTATTTAAGCTGAATGGCGGGCTCTCGGGTCCGCCATTTTTCTTAGCCTACATGATCACAAACAAACAGCTCTTCAGTTCAGCGAGCGGGCATTGCCCGGCGGGGGCGCGGGCTATGGGTTCGGCGCCGATCGCTATCGCCATGAATTGAAACGCGGCTAATGCAACGACGATCAGGAAAATTGTTTTCATCAATACGAGTGCGGCAGTCATGGTTCTCTCCTCATTCTTGCCGGGGTCTGTTCCTGCCTTGCGACAGGGCGCACCTCTCCCGGCCACCCGTTTCCGGGCGATGGTTTCGCTGGCTTTATTTGCTGGTTAGAGGCCAGTCAGATTTTTTGTTGTCCCTCAAGTTCCGCGTTCGAGATCGCGAAACTGCTTTCTTAGTCCGTACTCATCGGAAACGACGGCGGATTCAATATCCGCGATCCGCATATCAAGTGCCCGGAACCGGTGTTTTAATTCCGAGAATGTCGCCTTTGGCCGCGTTGAGAATGTCCGCCAAAAGCGCTCCTCCTCGCGGTTCTCGTAAACCGGATAGCTTGGCCCCTTCTTCATGAACATGGCGGCGCAGCAATACGCGAGCACGTTAAGCGGTCCAATCAGGAGAAATGTTGCCGCCCAGAATATCCGCACGACGTTGGCGTCCCAGCCGTAGTATCGCGCAATTCCGGCGCACACGCCCGAAATCATCTTGTTATGTTGATCCTTGTAAAGACGGTGCGGGTTCGGTCCTGGACCGGGATGGCCGGCGTTGCGCGCATAACCATGTTGGTCGCGATCATAGTAGTGGTGATGGTGGTGATGATGACGATCAGGCATGCGGACGCTCCGGATAGTCTTTGCGCCAGTCCGGCGCTTCTTTATCCAAAATCGTCTCCAGAGCGTCGACGCGGCGCTCAAGGCGCTGCGCCGTCTTCCAGAGATCGTCCACCAGCCGTTCATCATCGCTCGAGATCGACTTTGTCTTTCTCAGCTCGGTCTGGTAGTGCATGAAGGTCGCCGGCATGCCGATAAATACTATAGCGACTATCGCAACGACCCAGGCAAAGTCTTCCATAATGTGGTCCCTCCAGCTCTATTATTAATCTAGTTCGACGTGCGCGCAGCGACACGGCGTTTCAGATCTTCCAGTTCCGCATTGACAGCGTCCTCCGCTTCGAGTTCCGCAAATTCACCTTCGAGCGAACGCGGACGGCCAAGGGCCCAGCTTTCAGCTTCGGCTTCCAGTTCATCGATGCGGCGTTCATAGCGATCAAATCGCGCCAGCGCATCATCTATGCGGCCATCATTGACCTGACGGCTAATCCGAACTGAATCCGATGCGGCGTTGCGTCGGAACTCCATCGAACGTTGCTTCGCACGCGCCTCTTTAAGCTTCGCCTGAAGCTTTTCGAGATCTTCATTGTGCTTGCCCGCAGTCTCTTCGATGGTTTTCAATTCACCATCGAGGAGCGCAATCATTTCTTCGGCTTTGCGTTTCGCCGCAATCGCGCCTTTGGCGAGATCGTCGCGGCCTTTGCCGATGGCGAGTTCCGCCTTGCTTTCCCATTCTGATGCACGTTCGACAAATTCTTGTCGTTTGCGCGTGACTTCCTTTTTGTCAGCGATTGCGCGCGCCGCATTGGACCGCACCTCGACTAACGTGTCTTCCATTTCCTGGATTATCAGGCGAACGATCTTCTCCGGATCTTCGGCCTTATCCAGCATCGAATTCAGGTTCGAATTGATGATGTCGCTTAGTCTTGAAAAAACGCCCATGGCCATAACTCCTTAAAAGATAATGCCGCCGAGGATGAATCCAATGAAGAATGCGCCCCAGGCGAACCCTTCTCGGCCGCGAACAGCGCGATTAAGGCGATGCTCCCAGTAGCGGTCGTCGTATCTGCGCGAATAACTCATTTCTGATCTCCTGGACTTTATTTGGTTGGTTAATCCCTTCTGCGCATTCTATTGCGAAACCCGTGCCAAACTGGGCCATTCTTATTAAGGTATTGAAATAAATCAGATAAATTGAATTTGTGGGTACGGACGAAAATTGCAGTTTGGTTATTTTTACAGCTGTAGAGGTTTAATTTACCGATAATATGCGTAAATAATACCTATGCAGCAAGCGCCAGAACTTATTGGTCAATCCGCCGTCTTTCAAGACGCCCTCGCCCACGCATCCGCGACTGCAAATGTCGATCGGCCGGTGCTGATCGTCGGGGAGCGCGGCGCCGGTAAAGAACTATTCGCCGCCCGCATTCATTTCCTTTCACCCCGCTGGGAAGGCCCTCTCGTCAAGGTCAATTGCGCGGCAATGAATGAAGAACTACTGGAAAGTGAACTCTTCGGTCATGAGGCGGGTGCATTTACCGGTGCGCAGAAGCGCCACAAAGGTCGGTTTGAACGCGCGGAAGGCGGCACGCTCTTTCTCGATGAGATCGCATCCGCATCGCAGCGCGTCCAAGAAAAACTTCTTCGCGTCATAGAGTATGGCGAATATGAACGGGTCGGCGGAGAACAAACGTTAGAGGCGGATGTTCGAATAGTCGCCGCCGCCAATGTCGACTTGCGGGCCATAGCAAAAGCAGGCGAGTTTCGCGCGGACCTTCTGGATAGGTTGGCTTTCGATGTCGTCGTTGCGCCGCCACTGCGTGATCGCCGCGAAGACATCATGCTGCTCGCTGCGCATTTCGCCAATGAAATGGCGAAGGAACTCGAGGCGCCCTTCCCCGGATTTTCCGAAGAAGCGACTGCCATGCTGCAGGGCCATGATTGGCCGGGTAATGTCCGTGAGCTGAAGAACGCCGCCGAGCGCGCAATGTTTCATTGGTCAGCAGCGGGAACGACTGATCAGATCGAAGTTGTCATCCTCGATCCTTTTGATCAGGCGGGAGCGCCAATGACCGAAACGACGGATAGTGTAGCAACGCCAGCCCCGCCGATTACCGAAACTCCGCAACCGCAACTCCGCGACGGCCCGATCGATCTACGGGCGCATCTGGATGAGGTCGAAAAGACTTTTGCGCTGGCCGCCCTGAAGCGCGCCGGTGGTAATCAGAAAACTGCGGCAGCCGCGCTCTCGCTGACCTATGACCAGATCAGGGGTATTGTCCGGAAGCACAATTTATCAGGGCAATTTTGACCATCGACGCCGGGTTTGCGGCACTGCATCACGCGTTGATTCTCGGAATGTGAGAAAACGCACAAAGCCTGAGATTTCTACCTAAATCCAAGAAATATTTTAGGAAAACTGAGCCTAATATTGCGCTGCTAACGCGAGTATTAGCCGATCCCTGCAAAAAATCATTTCGCACTTGCCCACAAAACCCGGAATTGTTCTGCTACGGCCCGTTCACGGTTTCGTGAGCCTTCGCAAAACACCGGGTGCGGAGAAAGCCTCGGGACAGACACCAAAGGGAGTATTTGCGTGAAATCTGTAAAACTATTAGCGGCCCTCGCCGTTCCTCTAGCAAGCATCGTTGGCGCTGCACACGCCGCGCCAAGTGAACGAGCGCAAAAAGTATTTGATTACTGGACGGCGGAACGCATGGAAAATGTGCAACCGCGCGACCTTGTTATTGACCATCGTGGTCTTGGGTATCTGCGCGGCGTGGACGGCACGCTCACGCCTTACGGCCATTCGCGCAGGCCGGAACTGACAAAAGTTCCTGGAAAAGACGCTAAAGAACCTCGAGCAAAACCGCCGTGGGCTGGAGGCGGCGGAGGTGGCGGCGGAGGCGGAGGCGGCTCCGACACTACCCCACCGGATATCACCAATCTTAGCCCGGCTGACGGTGCAGAAATTGGCACAACGCAAACTTTCTCGGCAGACGTTACAGACGCGAGCGGTGTAAAGTCCGTCGCATTTGAAGTTGGCGGACAGAGTTTTGGCGGCAGTAATGTCGGCGGCGACACCTATCAAGTTACCCTGCAAGGCTTCCAGCCGGGCTCGTCCGGCACGTGGCGTGTGACGGCGACGGACCGCGCCAAAAAGGGCGGTAACACTGGAACGTCGGCGACATACAGCTACACTGTCGGTAGCGGCGGAACCGGGGGCGGCATTGTGACCAATGGCGAATGGAGCGGCGGCGACATCCAGACCGCTGCAGGGCGGCTGCTTTATGAAATGCCGAATGGCGGCGGTTGGTCTGGCTATGTTTGCTCAGGCACAGCAGTAAACGACAGCAATTCTTCTGGTCGCTCGATCATTATCACCGCAGCACACTGCGTTTATGATGACGCTGATGCGGCCTTTGCACGTAACGTGATCTTTATTCCGGATCAGGCCGGCACAACCGGTTCGGGAACGGATTGGAATTGTTCCAATGATCCGATCGGCTGCTGGGCGCCGGCGTTCGGAGTTGTGGAGGAAAACTGGACGACGTCTGTCTTCCCGAACAACATTCCTTGGGACTACGCATACTATGTTGTGAATGACAGCGGCTCACATTCAGGTAACGGTCCGGGCGGAGCGCTTGACGGAGCTGTGCCGGAATTGACCATCGACTTCCTTCCACCGGTCGTCAACGATGGCGATCCAGGTGAAGGCTCTCTAGATTGGACCCACGCGCTTGGTTATTCCTATTCTGAAGATCCAACATTCCGCTATTGCGCTGAAGACATGACGACCGAAGGGCCGGATAACTGGTGGCTTCCGTCGTGCCAGATGTCGGGCGGTTCTTCGGGCGGACCATGGATCCAGCCAATGGACGAAGGCCAAGGCACTGGCCCACTCATGTCGGTGAACTCCTGGGGGTATACCACCAGCGACGGTATGGCCGGTCCATTCCTCAATGGAACTACCGCTGAGTGCCTTTTTGACGCTGCGAAAGCTGGTGATCTAAATCTTGCGAGCAATCCAGACGGTCAACAAGGCCTTATCGTTGATCCGGGAACCTGCCCATAACAAGCGAAACACTTTAACGATTGATAAGCCGCCCTTCGGGGCGGCTTATTTTCTGCGCATCTTAATAAAAAAAACCGGCCGCTCATTAAAGCAGAGCGACCGGTCTAGTTGCGCACGCCGACTGCCGAATAGCGCGCGCCAGAGGAATCGTTAATTCATTTACGCATCGGGAAGCAGCTTTGCCTGCCGCTGACCATAGAGCGCCAGTTCGCGTCGCCCCAGACGGTCATTTTTGTTCAAGTCGGCTGCTTCGAAATCTGCTTTTTGCAAGTTTTGAAACTCGTCTGCTGTCATGGCGCCGTCGCCATTTGAAAAAAGATAAAACTTGTTGCGAGCGACAGCGGCAACGCGTGCATATTCAGACTGCGTCATCGAGCGCGCGGCGGGACCGACTGCAACCGTTGCAGGCTCATCGCCGGTCTCAATAGTAATAAATCCATTTAATCGCGCAA
>JABDJK010000083.1 GCA_013002535.1 Hyphococcus sp. | reverse complement strand
AACCTCCATACGCCAGTGAAAGCGCGAAAAGCCGCCTTCTGGTTTGGCGAGGACCAGGGGCGTTACCTTATCGCCGCAACGCCGTCGGGTGCGGACACAGTCTTGCTCAAGGCCGCCATGGCCGGTGTTCAGGCCGCGAAACTCGGCCGCTTTGGCGGGCCGGACCTGACGCTAGATGATAACGACGCCATTTGCCTTCTCGATTTATCCGATCTTCACGGGGGATCGCTCCCGGTCTATATGAACGCCGAACTTGCAACGGAGACCGCCAAGATGCCCATGGCCGCAGACGACATAAAAAAGCTCATCCTCGACGCCATGCCCGACGCGGAAATCGAAATCGAAGATCTCGCCGGCGACGGCGACCACTACCGAGCGCGCATCGTCTCCTCAGCCTTTAACGGCAAATCCCGTGTCGCCCAGCATCAGCTGGTTTACCGCGCGCTAAAGGGGCGGATGGGCGGGGAGCTTCATGCGTTAGCATTGGAAACCGAGGCTAAGCAGTAGGCGTCGAACTTAATAAGAAATATCCGATCATTTGGAGAAAGGTGTTAGGCGAACAAATGCGCATCGAAGCCTATGCGCTCGCAGCATTCGTAGTTTTCATCTTCCTATCCTCGCTTATTTTCGCAATAGGCAAATTTACAAATGCGAATTTTGAATCTTCGACTTTCAATTCTTGCAGATTTAATAACTGCAAATTTAATGGGGCAAATTTTTAGCATACTTAGTTCGAAGAATATGTCCCCAGATTTTTTGCTGAAGAATTAAAAAGTGATTGTCTGGACGCAAGGGGCCGTATCAATAATTGATTCCGAAAAACTTCATAATAACGAATTTCGAATATATTTCACGTCGATAGTGGAAGGAAGATTTCGCAGGATTATTATGATGAGCAATCTGGGAAATATTCTGGTGATCGAATGCACCGAAGAGATAATACCTCTGTCCGGAAATGGGGCGCCGACCGGAAGTATATAGAAAACCGATAGCACAATTTCGATTACGCGACTGCATAATCGACACTACAGCGCATGAGGAGAGCACATGTTCTCAAGACATCCGTAGGAAGGGCGGAGCGCAAACATCAGGCGCCGCCTGAGAACCAGTTGTTTTATCCCTGAACATCCCTATGATTAGGGGTCGATCCCGCGCGTATTGATTGAATCCGTTGCGGGCGGAATTTCGCGACAATACGATCTTCGCGCCAGAAGTTCCCGGCGCCATTTTATGACGGGCACGGACGGGCGCCGCGTGAACTGATAGTTCGTCCAAGGCAACGAACCGGGCAACTTGAAAGCAGGAATATGGCCAAATCATCAACCGATCAGCCGAACAGCAAATTCCTTCGCGATATGGAAAAAAAGAAGGCCGTTTCCGATCATGAAAAGGCCCGCCGGGCGAAGCTGAAAAATACCGAGCGATTGCGCGAGCTCCGCCTCGCCAAAGAGGCGGAAGAAGCCGCCGCCGAAGAGGCCAACCCGACCAAGAAGAAAAAGACGAAACGCCGGAGCGGCCTGCCGCCCTTCGTGCCGGAAGTCGATACAGGTTCGAATTAACCGGTTAGTCCGAGCACCATCACCACGGCGACAGCGACCGGTGCAACGAAGCGAATCATGACGCGCCAGATGGCAAAGGCGCCGTCGCTGGAATTCGCAAGCTCTTTTCGCATCACCTCTCGCGGGACGACCCAGCCGCAGAAAACTGCGCCAAGAAACGCGGCGAGCGGCAGGAACACGCTGCCGGCGAGGAAGTCCAAATTCTCAGCCAAGTGCGGGATTACGGTCGCCGCCACGCCGATAACCCAGGCCAGAGCACCGAGCGTGATTACCACGCGCATGCGCGGCCACTGCAGCCATTCCTCTACAAAGACAACGGCGACCAACAACATGATGATCGACGAGGTCAGCGCCGCCAAAAAAGCTAACAGGAAGAACGCGCCGCCGATAAGCGATCCGCCGGGAAGTCCGGAAAATACCGGCGGCAGGGCGTCAAAGATCAGTCCCATTCCCGCCGCTGGGTCGAGGTTAAATGCGAAGACCACCGGAAAAATCATCAGTCCCGCGACGATTGCAACCATGGTGTCTGTGCCGGCGATGAGGCCGGAGCTCGATGCAATGTTTTCCTTGCGGTCGAGATAGGCGCCGTAGGTGATCATGGAGGCGGTGCCGACCGCGATGGAATAAAACGCCTGGCCCATGGCTGCGAGCACGACCTGCGGCGTCACTTCCGAAAACCGCGGCGAAAAGAGATAGTCGATTGTGCGGCCCGCGGCGCCTGTGGACATCGAATAAATGCTGAGCGCCAGCAGCAGCAAAAAGAAGATCGGCATTGCGATAGTGACGAGACGCTCAACGCCGTTTTTGAGCCCGCCAGCGACAACGGCAATCGTGATCCCGAGGAAAACGCTGAACCAGACGATCGGCCAGACGCCGCCGCTGTATAGGGGCAAAGTGCCGCCGGGCTGAAAATCGATGAAGACACCGCCGAAAGACATGATTGAGAAAGACAATATTTGCCCGGCAATCATCGAGTATGTGGTCAGCACGAAATAACTCGCTAGAATTCCAACGAGACCAAGAACGCCCCAGAGGCGCGGCGCCCCGACATCGGCGGCGAGGGCGGTCACTGATCCGACCGCGGACTTTCGCTTCGCGCGGCCCATGGCGATTTCCGCCATCAATATTGGATAGGCGATGAACACAACGCAGACGAAATAGATAATGACAAAGGCCGAGCCGCCATTGGCGCCAGTCTGAAACGGAAACCGCCAGAGATTGCCAAGCCCCACCGCGGCGCCGACGGCCGCCATCAAAAATGCAAAACGCGAAGACCATTGCGGCGTCGGTGTGGTTGCGGTCATGAGGCATCCTTTCGGGGATGGTGGAGCAGGCGTCTTTCGCTCCGGTTTACGGGGGCGGGTGATAGCCTGCAAGCCAAAAAGGGTGGAGCCAACGTAACGCGCACTTCTCCCCATTGGGGAGAGGTCGGAATTTGAAGCGCAAATTCCGGGTGAGGGGAAGATCGGCGTGTTACGTGAGAGTGCTCCCCCTCACCCCAGCCCTCTCCCCGACGGTAAGAGGGAGTAGATTGCGCGTTTTAAAACGGTGGAAAGCAATAAACATTCCGGCGTTGTGTCCAGACCTTTCAACTTTAAACTGGCCGCCATACATTCGGCGCATGCCCAGGGATGAACCCTCGCCGGCGCTGCTGCCGCAAAAATTCGATGACTGGTTCGAGCGCCGCGGCTGGCGCGCTCGGGCGCACCAGATCGAGTGCGTTGAGGCGGACGCCGCCGGGCGCTCTTTTCTGCTCATAGCGCCAACCGGCGGCGGAAAAACCCTCGCCGGATTTTTGCCGAGCCTGATTGCCCTTGATGGCCGCAAGCCGCCACAGGAAGGGCGTCTTCACACACTATATATCTCACCGTTGAAGGCGCTCGCGGTGGATATAGCGCGAAATCTGTCTGCGCCCGTGGAAGAAATGGGTCTCGATCTTTCCATCGAAACGCGCACCGGCGATACGCCGCCTGCACGTCGTCAACGCCAGCGATATTCACCGCCAGACATAATGCTGACGACGCCGGAGAGCCTGTCGCTGTTGCTCGCCGATGAAAACGCGGGCGAATATTTCAAAGGATTGCAGCGCGTCGTTCTTGATGAGTTGCATGCGCTGGTTCCGAACAAACGCGGGCACTTGTTGTCGCTGGCGCTCGCGCGATTGCGGGCGATTGCGCCGGAGGTACGGCTCGCCGGATTGTCCGCCACGGTCGCTGACGCGAAGCCGCTTGTGGATTACCTGACGCCGCAGAATGTTGAAGGCGCTGTTTCTGCGCGCCTCATTCACGGCGCCGCGGGGGCTGAGCCAAAGGTCGATGTTCTCTATTCGGAGAACCGTATTCCGTGGTCGGGACATCTGGGGCGGCATACATTTGAGGAAGTCTATGAGGCGATCAAACAGTCTTCCCTGACCCTTGTCTTCGTCAACACCCGCAGTCAGGCGGAGATGACGTTCGCATCGCTATGGGACTTGAACGACGATAATCTGCCGATTGCGCTGCATCATGGTTCGCTCGAAGTTGAACGCCGGCGCAAGGTTGAGGCCGCAATGGTCGCGGGAACATTGCGCGCGGTGGTCTGCACTTCGACCCTCGACCTCGGTATTGATTGGGGTGACGTTGATCTCGTCATCCAGATGGGCGCGCCAAAAGGCGCAAGTCGCCTGACACAGCGCATTGGCCGCGCCAATCACCGCATGAACGAGCCGAGCCGCGCGCTCCTTGCGCCGGCAAACCGCATGGAAGTTCTGGAGTGCATTGCTGCGAAACAGGCGATCGAGGAGGGCGCTCTCGACGGCGAGCCGCCGCGTAAGGGCGGCCTCGATGTTCTGGCGCAGCATATTCTAGGCGGCGCCTGCGCCGGGCCGTTTCATGCAGATCATCTTTATAAAGAAGTTATATCGGCCTCGCCCTATGCGGATCTGTCGCGCAAAGAATTTGACGATGCTGTCGAATTCGTGGCGACGGGCGGATATGCGTTAAAGCGCTATGAGAAATACAAACGCATCGTCAAGGACGCCGATGGGCGCTACCGCGTGCGCGATAATAAAGTGCGCCATCAATATAAAATGAATGTCGGTACGATCGTCGAGGCGCCGACCATCAATATTCGCCTCGCCAGCTCCCGGGGCCCGAAGCGGCCAGGCCGTAAACTCGGCACGGCGGAAGAATGGTTTTTTGAAAGCCTGACGCCGGGCGACGCATTTTATTTTGCTGGTGAGGTCTTGCGCCTCGAACGCATTGACGCGACCGACGCGGTCGTGACGCGCACCGTCGCCGACAATCCGCGATTGCCCATGTGGGGCGGTGCGAAATTTCCATGGTCGACTTATCTGGCGGAACGCGTACGCAAGATGCTGCATGACCCATCGACCTGGGACGCTTTTCCGGAACAGGTGCGTTTCTGGCTGGAGACGCAGCGCGAAGTCTCGGTCATGCCGCAGCCGGATAATCTTCTCATTGAGACGTTTCCCTATCACGAGCGGCATTTCATGGTGGCGTATCCGTTTGACGGATGGCTCGCGCACCAGACTTTGGGCATGCTGATTACCCGGCGGCTTGAGCGCCTCGGCAAGCAGCCGATCGGGTTCGTGCCCACGGAATATGCGCTCTCCATCTGGGCGCGGCAGGATTTGTCCGACGTTGATATGACGGCGCTGTTTGAAAAGGACATGCTCGGCGATGATCTGGAAAGCTGGCTGCAGGAATCCGTTCTGATGAAGCGCACGTTTCGCAACTGCGCCGTGATCGCTGGGCTCATTGAGCGAAAACATCCAGGCCAGGAGAAAACCGGTCGACAAGTCGCGTTCTCCGCAGACCTCATCTATGATGTTTTACGCGAGCACGAGCCTGATCATCTGCTCTTGCGCGCCGCATGGGATGACGCCGCCGGCGGATTTCTCGACCTTCAGCGGCTGCAAGGCTTGCTCGCGCGGGTCGGCGACAGCATCACCCACGCAAAGCTCGACCGCGTCTCGCCGCTCGCTGTGCCCGTCATGCTCGAAATCGGTCGCGAGACCGTCGCCAAAGACGCCTCGGAAGCGCTCCTCAAAAACGCCTCAGAAAAAATCATTGCCGAAGCCATGGGAACTCAATCATAAGACATATTGAAATGTCTGTTGATTGACCCGATGGCCGAAGAAGAATTTTATCGCATCAACTTATTGCCGCCTTACGTCTTTGAGGAGGTAAACGCCCTCAAAGCGAAACTGCGCGGCGACGGGCGCGATATTATCGATCTTGGCATGGGCAATCCTGACATGCCGACGCCGCCGCATATTGTCGATAAGTTGATCGAGACGGTGCAAAAGCCGCGCACGCATGGTTATTCCACCTCGCGCGGGATTAAGGGGCTGCGCCGCGCCATGGCGCGCTATTATGCGCGGCGGTTTGGCGTCGCCCTTGACCCAGAAACTGAAATCGTCGCGACGCTGGGGTCGAAGGAGGGTTTCGCAAACCTCGCGCAAGCGATCACCGCGCCGGGCGACGTCATCATCTCGCCAGATCCTGCTTATCCGATCCATGCCTACGGCTTCATCATCGCGGGCGGGGTTATCAGTCCGGTAGCGGCGAGCGATCCCGAAACGCACCTTTCCGCCATCGCCCATGCGATTGAAAAGGCGCATATGAAACCGCGCGCCATCGTCTTAAACTATCCGTCGAACCCGACGGCGCAGACAGTGGGGCTCGATTTTTACAAGGACGCCGTAGCGCTGGCGAACAAACACGACGTGCTCATTCTCTCTGATCTCGCTTATTCGGAGATCTATTATGGCGATCCGCCACCTTCGATTTTGCAGGTCGAAGGCGCCAAAGACATTGCCGTTGAGGTGAATTCACTTTCTAAATCCTACGCTATGGCCGGCTGGCGCATCGGCATGGCGGTCGGCAACCCTCGCATGATCCGGGCGCTGGCGCGGGTCAAATCCTATCTCGACTATGGCGCATTCACGCCGATCCAGGTCGCCGCGGTTGCCGCGCTCGATAGTCCGCCGGAAGCGGTTGCCGAAATGCGCGCGATTTATACCGGTCGCCGTGATGTGCTGCTGGAAAGTTTTGCGAACGCCGGATGGGATGTGCCGCCGCCGGACGCCTCAATGTTTGCGTGGGCCCCGGTCCCGGAACAATATCGCGCTTTAGGATCGGTTGGATTCGCTAAACTCCTGATGGAAAAAGCCGATGTGGCTGTTGCGCCGGGCCTCGGCTTTGGTGAGGGAGGCGAGGGTTTTGTGCGCATCGGCCTTGTCGAAAACCAGCAGCGCATCCGACAGGGCGCGCGAAATATTCGGCGAATATTGAAAAACTAATACCAATTTGATCGAATACGGATCAATAAAAAAATTTTGCCGCGCCGCAAAAAACTGTTGACGACGACGAAAACCCGCGTCAGTCTCGACGCCAACTCATCAAGACCAGCTGAGGGACAGGCCCGTTGACGCTGGGGCAACCGCTGAGGAGCAAGACCTGCTCCAAGGAAAGGTGCCAATTCCTTCGAAGAGCAATCTTCGAGAGATGAGTCGGACGAATGATCGCCCGCTTGCGGCTTCCCATGGTCCGATTTGGTCTCTGTGAATTTTCTGGATGCGTTGCGCCGGTGAAGAAACAGAGACGAAATATGAATACATCAACGAAATCATCGATCTCGCGGGAGTTACATCCCGGTCACGATTATTGCGACATCAATGTCGTTCTGCCGTCGTGGTTCAAACTTGAAAGCGGTGAATCGCTGTCTGCGCCGCAAATTAATATCCGCATTCACGGGTCCGCCGAACACCCTGCGGTCATTGCGTCAGGAGGCATATCCAGCGGGCGGATTGTCGCCGATACGCCAGGTGAAAAGGGGTGGTGGGCCAACATTGCCGGCGCAGGGCGCGCGATTGATCCGGATGATTTTTGTATCATCGCATTCGATTTTCTACCAAATGACGGCGAGCGCGCGCGGGGCATTACTACTGCGGACCAGGCCCACGCGCTGGCTTACGCGCTTGATATCTTAAAGATTGATCAACTACATGCGTTCGTTGGGGCGTCTTACGGCGGCATGGTTGCGTTGAAATTTGCAGCGGAATTTCCCGAGCGCGTTAAAAAACTCTGTGTCATTTCTGCGTCGGACAAGGCGCATCCCGCCGCGACGGCGATCCGCGGTATTCAACGCCGCGTCATTGAATTTGCAACCAACAATGGGAATGCGGCGGGCGGCGTCAATTTGGCGCGTCAGCTGGCGATGATCACCTATCGATCTGCGGAAGAATTCGAAACGCGGTTTTCGCCAAATGTGCCTAACAAGGAAACGGATTTGTTTCCGGTTTGTGAATATCTAACCGCCCGCGGTCGCGCCTATGCTATGGAACCAACCCGATATCTGACGCTGTCTCATTCAATCGATCTGCATCGCGTCGCGCCAGAACGCATCAAGGCTGAAACGCTCATGGTCGGCGCAACGACAGACAGCCTGGTGCCGATTGCCGACGTCAACCGAACGGCGCTCGCCATTCCAGGCGGGCGTTGCCTCGAGATCAATTCCATTTTTGGACACGACGCATTTCTGAAAGAAACCGCGGCCATTGGCGCCGCCATAACATCCGTCATAAACGAGAGCGAACAATGACCAGAGAATATCATCCGCAAACTTTAGCTGCTGCAATTGGCGTCGCGACTGATCGTGGTCACAACGCAGTTTCCCCGCCGTTGCATTTGTCAGCGAATTATTTCTGGCGCGATCCGGAGGTTAAACCGGAATATGATTATTCTAGATCCGGTAATCCAACGCGCTGCCAACTCGAAAAAGCACTTTGCGAACTAGAAGGAGCGGCGCGCGGCGTTATCGTATCGTCTGGCATGGCGGCGATTGACCTTGTGCTCAATCGTGTCGATCCGGGTCAGACAGTCATTGCGCCGCACGACTGTTATGGCGGCACACACAGATTGCTGTCGGCGCGGGCAAAGAAAGGACAGTTTAATGTCCTGTTTGTGGACCAGACCAGCGCAAACGCGTTCGACGAGGCGCTGCTTTGCAGGCCCAAACTGGTTCTTATCGAAACCCCGAGCAACCCGCTCTTGCGAATCACGGACATCAAATCCTGCGCCGAGAAAGCCAAAGCCGCCGGCGCGATTGTCGTCGCTGACAACACATTCTTGTCGCCGGTATTGCAGCGCCCGCTTGATCTCGGTTGCGATATCGTTCTGCATTCGACAACCAAATTCATTAACGGCCACAGCGATGTTGTCGGCGGCGCGGTGCTCGCCCGCGATGCGGCGCTCGGTGAAGACCTCGCCTGGTGGGGGAATTGTACGGGCGTCACCGGCGCGCCGTTCGACGCATTCCTGACCCTGCGCGGCTTGCGCACGATTTTCCCACGTATTGAGCGCCAGCAGACGAGCGCCGGGGAAATCGTCGAAAAGCTGGCAAGTGACGAACGCGTTGCGCGCATCCATTATCCCGGCCTCAAATCGCATCCGGGCCACGAAATCGCTGCGGCCCAACAAACTGGTTTCGGCTCCATGTTCAGTGTTGAATTCGCAGAAGCTGTCGATGTATTGCAGCTTTTGCGCAACATGGACCTCTTTACGATTGCTGAATCGCTTGGCGGGTTTGAAAGCCTTGTCTGCGTGCCCTCGGCCATGACCCATGCGTCAATGACCCCGGAAGCAAGGGCCACCGCCGGCATCAGCGAACGCCTGGTCCGGTTCTCCATCGGCCTCGAACATGCCGAGGATCTAGCGCTTGATATCTTCAAGGGTCTTGACGCAGCAGCGAATAACGCGAGTTTGGACGCTTCGCCTTTGTTGAAACGGGCGTGTTGAGCGATGGCTTTGGATTGTAGTGAGGCGCCGGTGGGCAAAGTGAGTAGCAACGACCGAACGCTTAAAGTTGGCGTTGCGGGTCTCGGCGTGGTTGGCGGCGGCGTTGCTGTTCGGTTGACCAAGGGCGGGCCAGCCAGAAAGCTCATTGGCGCTCTTGTGAGAGATGCGTCGCAGCCGAGAGAATTTCCAACAGACGACGTGATATTCGCGACGTCCATTCCTGACTTCGTTGCGCAAGAACTGGATGTCATTGTTGATGCCTTGCCGGACGGCGAGGCGGGTTTCGCGCTGATCGAACAAGCGCTTTCCCAAGGCGTGAGCATAGTTTCCGCAAACAAGCAGGCCCTTGCAGGCCGCTTGGAGCAACTCCATTGCGTGGCAAGGGCGAATGCCGCCGCGCTTCTCTACGCGGCGGCTGTCGGTGGCGGTGCGCCAATGATTGAAACGGTCTCCCGCGCGAGAGCCCAAGGGCCGATCGAGAAAATTTCGGCCATTGTAAATGGCACCGTCAATTTCATTCTTACAAAACTTGCAGATGGCGCAAATTTTGATGACGCCGTCCGGCAAGCGCAGGACGCCGGCTTCGCCGAACCAGATCCGAGCGCCGATTTGTCGGGCGGTGATGCGCGCGCGAAGCTATCGATCCTCAGCTATGAAGCCTTCGGCGCAGAGATAGACCTGAATGAGGTAAAGACCGAAAGCCTGACGCCCGAGCGCGCCGCGTCGATGCTAAAGGCTGGCGGCGTATGGCGGCAGATATCGGAACTTAGAAAAAATGCTGCTGGCTTGATCAGCGCCAGCGCAACTTTCCAGCAGGTTGACATTGGCTCAGTGTTCGCCGATGCGCGATACCAAGACAATGCGTTAATCGTGATGACTGCTGTTGGAGAGATGTTTTCAGCGTGCGGTGAAGGGGCAGGGCGCGCGCCAACCGTTGACAGTATATTTTGTGATCTTGAACAGTTGAAATAGAAGCGACAAAGCGCCGAATTTTTGGTTTTGCGCCCTCAGGCGCGCTTCGGCTAGCGTAGAGAAATGTCCGAAGTTGAACAGAACACCGCAACTGCGCTCGCGGGCGCCAAACGGATCGTCCTCAAAATCGGTTCAGCATTATTGTGTGGCGACGCTGGGAACGTTCGTGGCGGCTGGTTGCGTACCGTTGCCGAGGACATCGCCAAGTTACGGATGCGCGGTTGCGAAGTCATTGTCGTGTCATCGGGCGCCGTGGCGCTCGGGCGGCGGTTGTTAAAATGCGAAGGGTCGATCAGGCTGGAAGAAAAGCAGGCGTGTTCGGCGGCTGGGCAGGCGGCGCTGATCCGTCAGTGGCAACACGCGCTTGACGCTCACGATATTCTTGCGGCGCAAGTCTTGTTGACGCTTGATGATACGGAAAATCGCAAGCGATATTTGAACGCCCGCGCCGCTATGCGCGCGCTGCTTGAGCTTGGCGTACTGCCGGTTATCAATGAAAATGATACGGTCGCGACAAGCGAATTGCGTTATGGCGATAATGATCGACTGGCGGCTCACGCTGCGCAAATCGTCGGCGCCGACGTGTTGATTATGCTTTCTGATGTCGACGGAGTTTATACCGGCGACCCACGACGCAACGGGAATGCGACGCACCTTTCCGTCGTTGATGCATTTGCGGCCGAGACCGCGGACTTTGCGGCGGGTCCAAACCAACGCGCGGGGGTTGGTTCCGGCGGCATGGCGTCAAAAATTGCGGCGGCGAAAATTGCTTCCGCGAATGGCTGCGTGACGATTATTGCGTCAGGGTTGTCGGAACATCCGGTCCGCGCCATTCTGGACGGCGCCGCCGCAACATTGCTTCCGGCGCGCGGAACAGCCGAGTCAGCGCGCAAGCAATGGATCGGCGGGCGTATCAGCCCCGCAGGAATAATCATTATAGACAATGGGGCGGCGCGGGCCCTGCAAAATGGCGCCAGCCTATTGCCGGCAGGTGTTATAAAAGTTGAAGGAAATTTTTTGCGCGGCGACGCCGTATCGGTTCTGAACGAGAGCGGCGAAGAAATCGCGCAAGGGCTTGTCACCTATGATACATCAGACTTATCGCGAATCGCTGGCGAAAAGTCCGAGGCAATAGAATCAATTCTTGGACTGCGCCGTCGCCCCGCGGTAATTGAAAAAGACGATCTTGTTTTACGCGGCATTTTGAAATCATGACGAATATTGATTTGCAAATGAATGGAATGGGACGCCGCGCGCGCGCTGCTGCACACATCATGGCGGCAGCGGAAACGGATAAGAAAATTGCAGCGCTAAAAATTGCTGCAGAGAATATTGATGCCCAGCGCGCTGAAATCCTCGCGATTAATCGTCAGGAAGTCGACATTGCCAAGGCTGGCAGCCAAAAAGAGTCCTATATTGATCGCATGACGCTGAATGACGAGCGCATCGACGGGATACGCACCGCTTTGAATGATATCGCCGCTATCCAAGATCCGGTTGGCGAGGTCATCCGCGCATGGGAACGTCCTAACGGTTTGAAAATCGAACGGGTACGCGTTCCTATTGGCGTTATCGCCGTTATTTATGAGAGCCGCCCTAATGTCACCGTTGACGCCGCCGCGATTGCGCTGATGGCCGGCAACGCGGTGGTCCTGCGCGGCGGTTCGGAATGTATAAAATCATCCGGTGCGCTTTTTAAATGCTTCACTGACGCTGTAAAAACAGCTGGCTTGCCGGAGGGGGCAGCGCAATTTGTAGAGACAAGTGATCGCGCTGCGGTCGGCGCTATACTTGGCGGTCTCGATGAAATGATCGATCTCGTTATTCCGCGCGGTGGTAAATCGCTTGTCGCACGCGTCCAGTCAGACGCGCGCGTGCCAGTGCTGAGCCATCTCGATGGACTTTGCCACGTTTACATTGACCGCGACGCCGACAAGGAAAAAGCGATTGCGATCGCAGTCAATTCAAAAATGCGGCGCACCGGGGTCTGCGGCGCGGCGGAGACGTTGTTGATTGACCGCGCGATCCTGAATGAAATATGGGGCCTGCTCGCTGACCGGCTACGCGAGGCTGGATGCGAAATTCGCGGCGATGATGTCATTTGCGCGCTGGATAGAGATGTTGCGCCTACGACCGAAGAAGATTGGCGAACAGAATATCTTGCGCCGATCATTTCCGTTGCTGCGGTCGATGGGGTCGAGGGCGCCCTTGCGCACCTCACCGAGTATTCGTCAAATCACACGGACACCATCGTCACGGAAAACCATCAGATAGCGGAACAATTCCTGCGCCGGGCAGACAGCGCGATTGTTTTGCACAATGCTTCAACGCAGTTCGCCGATGGCGGTGAATTTGGTCTCGGCGCAGAGATAGGGATCGCGACGGGCCGGCTTCATGCACGCGGTCCGGTCGGCGTAGAAGAACTCACAACCTACAAGAATGTCGTACGCGGCGATGGGCAGACCCGGTCATAGGGATTACGCGATGTGTGCAGCGCAATAATTCATCCATGCACATGGGCAGAGGATTATGCTACAAAATTTCTGTTATCCATCATAGGGCGCAATTTTACGCGAAAAATTAGAATCTTTGGCTTGATCGTTAACATGTTTCTGTTGTATCGAGGCTTCCACAGCGCGGCGCGTTGCGGCGCACAAGAGGTTGGGTAGTGCAGATTTTGTCGGATACGGCTTTAATTGCGAGCATCGGCGGCGTATCGCTTGCTGCGCTCGCTGCTGCTCTTCTTCTACTCGTGGTGGTCCTTATTAGCCCCTCCGGGGGAGCGGCAATGGAGCCCGCGGCTTAAAAAAGCACGACGGACCTTCAGAAACCCCGCTCCCAAACGGCAGCGGGTTTTTTTGTGAGTCACGGTCAAGGGAATTGAGAGAGGATGTCAGAAAAAGCGAAGAGATCAGACGCGATTACGAAGGGCCCGTCAAAGGCGCCGGCGCGGGCGATGTTGCGCGCGGCCGGCTATAACGACAAAGACTTCGCCCAACCGATGATTGCGGTGGTCAACACCTGGACGACGGCTGGTCCGTGCAACATGCATCTGAATAAACTCGCCGAGCCTGTGCGCGAGGGCATTCGCGCTGGCGGCGGTTCACCGGTTGATTTCAACACCATTGCCGTTTCCGATGCGATCTCCATGGGCGGCGAGGGCATGCGCGCCTCGCTGATCTCGCGTGAAGTCATCGCGGATTCTATTGAACTTGCGGTGCGCGGTCATTCGCTCGATGCGGCGATCATTCTCGTTGGTTGCGATAAAACCATTCCCGCCGCCGCGATGGCGTTGGGGCGAATGGATATCCCTGGCGTCGTGCTCTATGGCGGTACGATCATGCCTGGTCACTGCAAGATCGGCGGTGAGGACAAAGACCTTTCCATTCAGGATGTTTTCGAAGCCGTTGGCGCACACGCCAAAGGCGATATCAGCGACGAGGAATTGACGACGATTGAGCGTGCGGCGTGTCCCGGGGCCGGGGCTTGCGGCGGTCAGTTTACCGCGAACACCATGGCGATGGCGCTGGCCTTTCTTGGGCTCGCACCCATGGGCGCCGGCGATCCGCCGGCGACGGACACCGCTAAAACCGCCGAAGCAAAACGCAGCGGCGAACTTGTTGCTAAACTCGCCTATGAGGAAACATCGGCCCGCAAATTTGTTACGGAAACGTCGCTGCGCAATGCAGCAACAGCGGTTGTCGCCAGCGGTGGGTCGACAAATGCTGTTCTTCACTTGCCGGCGATTGCCGCGGAGGCCGGCGTTCCCTTTTCTATTGATATTTTTGACGATCTTTCCCGCGAAACGCCAGTCATCACTGATTTAAAACCCGGCGGACGATTTCTGGCGCGCGATCTTTACGCCGCTGGCGGCATGCGACTCTTCGGCAAGCGCTTGATGGAAGGCGGAAAAATTTCCGATGCCCCGACAGTGAGCGGCAAGATGCTATTCGCAGAATTGGCGAGCGCTAAAGAAGCAGCCGGTCAACAGGTTGTTCGCAGCGTCGCCGAGCCAGTAAAGGAAACCGGCGGCTTACGCATTCTTTATGGCGACCTAGCGCCAGAAGGCGCCGTCCTTAAAACAGCCGGCTATAGCGACGGCGCCTTTGAGGGAACGGCCCGTATTTTCGACAGCGAAGAAGACGCCTTCGCCGCGGTTGCCAATCGCGACATCAAGGTAGGCGATGTCGTCATTATTCGTTACGAAGGCCCGAAGGGCGGCCCCGGCATGCGCGAAATGTTGTCGGTAACGGCTGCGGTCGCGGGTCAGGGCCTCGCCGGCAAAGTTGCGCTGATTACTGACGGTCGTTTTTCCGGCGCCTCCCATGGTTTTGTCATCGGACACGTTTCGCCGGAGGCCGCCGTTGGGGGCCCCATCGGATTGCTCGAAGAGGGTGATAAAATTCGCATCGACGCAGAAGCCCGCCGCATCGACGCTGATGTCGATTGGGACGCGCGTCGCAAAAATTTCACGCCCAAACCGGCAAATAAAATAGGCGGCGTATTCGATAAATACGCACAGCTCGTCTCATCGGCGTCGCGCGGCGCTGTCACCATACAAATATCAAATGACTGAATATAAAGGACAACGACCATGAAACTCTACACGGAAAATGACGCCAATCCTGATCTGGTAAAATCAAAACAGATCGCGGTCATCGGTTATGGCAGCCAGGGCCGGGCGCATGCGCTAAACCTTATGGAGTCCGGCTGCAATGTAATAATCGGCGTTCGTGAAGGCGGGCCCGGCGCAATACGCGCAGCTGAGGACGGTTTTGAGACAGCGAGCATCGCGGAAGCTACTAAAAAGGCTAATCTCATTGCGCTGCTTACGCCGGATATGAGTCACGAGAAGATCTTCGACGAACAAATTGCGCCAAATTTGAGCGACGACGATGCGGTGCTTGTCGCCCACGGCTTCACGGTTCTTTATGATCGCGTTAAAGCGCCGCAAAATGTCGATGTTATACTCGTGGCGCCAAAAGGTCCGGGTGATCTTGTCCGCCGCGAATATGCGCGCGGGCGTGGCGTTCCCTGCCTTTTTGCCGTGCATCAGGATGCAAGCGGCGAGGCGCGCGAAAAGGCGCTCGCCTATGCCAGCCTGATCGGCGGGACGGCCGCCGGCGCCATCGAAACAACTTTCAAAGAAGAAACCGAAACCGATTTGTTTGGCGAACAGGCGGTGCTTTGCGGCGGGGCAACGGAATTGGTGCTCGCAGGGTTTGAGACGCTGACAGAAGCCGGATACCAGCCCGAGGTCGCTTATTACGAAGTGCTCCATGAACTGAAACTTATCGTCGATCTTCTGTATGAAGGCGGCCTTGCGAAAATGCATGAATTTATTTCTGAGACCGCGATCTACGGCGATCTCGTTTCCGGTCCGCGCATCGTCAATGAGGAAACAAAAGCGCGTATGCGCGATGTGTTGGTCGACATTCAGTCCGGAAAATTTGCGCAGGATTGGATTGCGGAAAACGAGAACGGCAAAGTTCAGTATGACGAAATGCTTGCCGCGGATTTGAATCATCCGATCGAAAAAACCGGATCGGAATTGCGCGAGTTGATGTCCTGGCTAAGGCCCGAAGCAAACAAAACAGCTGGGTAGGGGCCGCGTATGGCGACGAAAACTAAACCGACAGCAAAAACGCAAACCATGCAGGCGGCAAAAGCTGGCGCCGAACTCCTCCTCGACGCGCTGGAAGAGCAGGGCGTTGAGGTCATATTCGGCTATCCTGGCGGCGCCGTCCTGCCGATATACGATGCGCTGCATCAGCGCGATACAATTCGCCACGTTCTTGTGCGCCATGAACAGGGCGCGGTGCATGCCGCCGAAGGCTATGCGCGATCAACCGGAAAAGTCGGCGTTGTGCTGGTGACGTCGGGGCCCGGCGCGACAAATGCAGTCACTGGTTTGGCGGATGCGCTGCTCGATTCGATTCCGCTGGTTTGCATTACAGGTCAGGTTGCAAGGCCTCTGATCGGCACCGACGCGTTTCAGGAATGCGACACGATCGGCATTACCCGCGCCTGCACAAAACATAATTACCTTGTCGGCAGCGCAGACGAATTGTCGGCCGTCGCTCACGAAGCTTTTCACGTGGCGCGCAATGGACGGCCAGGCCCGGTGCTGATCGATATTCCGAAAGATGTGCAATTTGAAAGCGCCGTCTATGTCACGAGGGAAAATGCGCGCCAACGAAATTGTATCGTGACGCCGCCGATCAACAACGCCTCGATTGAGCACGCTGTTGAGATGATGCGCCATGCGCGCCGTCCGATATTTTATACGGGCGGCGGCGTCATCAATGCGGGAGCTGGCGCCAGCGAAACGCTGCGTGAACTGGCTCGCGCCACGGGCATTCCGGTTACATCAACCTTGATGGGGCTTGGCGCCTATCCTGCGGCTGATCCGCAATGGCTTGGCATGCTCGGCATGCATGGAAGTTTCGAGGCCAATAATGCCATGCATGATTGCGATTTGATGATTGCCGTCGGCGCGCGATTTGATGATCGCGTTACGGGGAGGTTGGACAGTTTCTCTCCGAACTCCCGAAAGGTTCATATCGACATCGATCCGTCTTCCATCAATAAAATTGTAAAAGTCGACTTGCCGATCATCGGCGACGCTGGTGAAATTCTGAAGGCGTTGCTCGCCGAGTGGAAGTCGCGGCCGGCAGTGAAAGACCCTGCTATGGCGCGCATCAGCGAATGGTGGGCGCAGATCAACGAATGGCGCAAACGCGATTCCTTCGCGTTTGAAAACTGCGACAAATTCATCAAACCGCAACACGCGATTCAGCGGCTCTATGAATTGACCAGGGGCCACGATGTCTATGTCACGACGGAAGTCGGACAGCATCAGATGTGGGCGGCGCAGCACTTTCCCTTAGAAGACCCCAATCGCTGGATGACATCGGGCGGGCTCGGCACCATGGGCTATGGCTTGCCGGCTGCTGTCGGCGTGCAGATCGCGCACCCGGATGCGCTGGTGATTGACATCGCCGGCGACGCGTCTGTCCAAATGACCATGCAGGAAATGGCGACGGCGACGCAGTTCAATCTGCCGATCAAAATTTTTATTTTGAACAATGAATATCTCGGCATGGTGCGTCAGTGGCAGGAATTGCTTCACGACCGGCGCTATTCTCATTCCTATTCGGAAAGCCTGCCGGATTTTGTAAAGCTGGCGGAAGCTTTTGGCGGCGTGGGACTTGTGGCAGAGAAGCCCGATGAACTCGATGACAAGATCATGGAAATGATCAATGTCGACAAACCAGTGATCTTTGATTGCCGCGTCACCGCGGAAGAAAACGTCTTTCCAATGATCCCTTCAGGCGCGGCGCATAATCAGATGCTGTTCGGTGAGGTTACCGGCAAAGAAGTCAGCGAAGAGGGGCGCACGCTCGTATGACCAACGCTGCATCACCATCAGTCTATCCGGTAACGAAAGACGAAGCGCCTGAGCAAGAGAGAATTCTCGCGGTCATCGTCGATAACGAACCGGGAGTATTGTCCCGCGTTGTCGGCATGATTTCGTCGCGCGGCTATAACATCGAAAGCCTCACTGTAGCCGAGATCGACGTGGAGAAACACCAATCGCGCATCACCATTGTGACGCGCGGCACACCAATGAAAATTGAACAGATAAAAGCGCAGCTCGGCCGCCTTGTACCGGTGCGGCGTGTGATTGACGTTTCCATGGAACAGGACGCGCTGACGCGAGAGCTGGCGCTCGTGAAAATATCCTCCACCGGCGAGCATCGCGTTGAAGCCATGCGCCTTGCCGACATATTCCGCGCCCGCGCCCTCGATACGACGCATCAGTCCTTCGTATTCGAAGTGACGGGCGCCCGCGATAAAATTAATGCGTTCATCGATCTCTTGAAACCGCTTGGTCTTATCGAAGTCTCGCGAACCGGCGTTCTTTCTATCCGCCGCGGCGGTGAGAGCGATTTAACGTTATGATCATTCAATGTCCGCCGCCATGTCGTCGACTTAGTCCCGCGCGGAGCAATCTTCGCGCTTCATCAATCATTGGATGAAACAGGGACTAGAAAAATGACAGAACCCCACGTGAAAATTTTCGATACGACTTTGCGCGACGGCGAACAGGCGCCGGGTTTTTCCATGTCGACGGATGCAAAGCTGACCATGGCGCGATGCCTGCGCGATCTAAACGTTGATATTATTGAAGCCGGTTTTGCTGCGGCGTCGCCCGGTGATGCGGCGGCGGTCCGAGCTGTTGCCGAAGAAATCGAAGGGCCGACGATTTGCTCGCTCGCGCGCCTCAACGCCAATGACATTGAAGCTGCTGCAAAATCGTTAGAGCCAGCGAACAACAAACGCATTCACACATTCATCGGCACCAGTCCGACCCACCGCGATTTCAAGCTGAAAATGTCGAAGGAGCAAATCCTCAACAACATATCGGAACTTGTTGGCTTAGCCTGCTCCTTGAGTGACGATGTCGAATTCTCGCCGGAAGACGCGATCAGAACGGAGCGCGATTATTTGTGCGATGCCGTGCAGACCGCAATTGAGGCAGGGGCGAAGACGATCAACATCCCCGATACAGTTGGGTATACGACACCGGAGGAAATTTGCGACCTATTCCAGTTCCTGCAATCGGTTCCGGGCGCTGGCGATGTGACATTCTCAACCCATTGCCATGACGACCTTGGTATGGCGGTGGCGAATTCACTGGCGGCGGTGCGTGGCGGCGCTCGCCAAATCGAGTGCGCCGTCAATGGCATCGGCGAGCGAGCTGGCAATTGTTCGCTGGAGGAAGCGGTGATGGCGCTCGCGACCCGAAAGGACTATTTTGGCGCAGCGACGCAAATTGACACGACGAAAATTTTTATCGCTTCGACGACGCTCGCCCGCGTCACCCACAATCCGATCCCGCGTAACAAGGCGATTGTCGGCAAGAATGCATTCGCACATGAGGCGGGCATTCACCAGCACGGCGTCCTCGCCAACAAGCGCACCTATGAAATCATGGATGCGGAATCCGTCGGTATGCCGTCGAATTCCATTGTGCTCGGCAAGCATTCCGGCAAACACGCGCTGCGCGCTCGAATTGAGTCGCTTGACCTTTCTGCGACACCTGAACGCCTCGACGAAATTTTCGTAAAATTTAAACGTCTCGCTGACGCCCAGCGCGAAGTCACCGACGCCGACGTTGTTCGCCTTGTCACCGGATCAAACCAGAAACCGGGGCGGGCGGGGCCATGGCGATTACGCCGCGTTGAAATGCGCGCCGAGCTCGACGAAGACATCATCCCCCACGCACGCATTGGGCTCGAACATGAGAACGGCGAGCGCCGATCTGTACAGTGTGACGGCGAGGGGCCGTTTGATGCTGCATTTAATGCGGTCTGCGCAATTGCCGGCGTCGAGGGATACATCAAAACGCTTGACATTCACCATGTCGCCGCCGCCGAAGACGGTATCGTACGCGCAGAAACGCTTATCGAAGTCGATGGCCAGGAATTTATGGGAGCGGTCCGCGAAGTCGATGTCGCCCACGCCGCAGTCGGGGCGTTTGTTGCTGCGGTGAACCAGGCATTGGCCAATACAAAAACGGCGGCAGCGTAAGAGAATGACTTCGGCGCAATCCCTTTTTGATAAACTTTGGCAGTCGCATGTTGTTGTAGAGGAAACGGCGGAGGCGCCCGCGGTTCTTTTCATTGATCTGCACCTCATTCATGAGGTGACGTCGCCCCAGGCGTTTACAGTGCTGAAAGAACGCCGCTTGCGCGTGCGCCGGCCGGACTTAACGTTAGCGACGCTCGATCACTCAACGCCTACATTGCCGCCAGACGCGAAAGGCAAGCTTCCATACGCAACGAAAGACGCTGAGCGGCAGGTGAATGCACTCATCGAGAACTCCAGAAAACACGAAATTCAACTGTTCGATCTCGATGATCCGCGCCGAGGCATTGTTCATGTCATCGGGCCGGAGCTTGGCGCGACCCAGCCTGGAAAAACCATTGTTTGCGGCGACAGCCACACATCGACGCATGGTGCTTTCGGCGCGCTTGCCTTTGGCATCGGCACAACGGAAGTCGGCCACGTTCTGGCGACGCAATGCGTTCTGCAGCGCAAGCCAAAATCCATGCGCATCAATTTCGACGGGCGCCTGGCCGCGGGCGTTACGGCGAAGGACATGGCGCTTGCCATGATTGCAGAAATCGGCGCCGACGGCGGGCAAGGCAGCGCCATTGAGTTTGCCGGCGCCGCCGTAGGCGATCTATCCATGGAGGGGCGCATGACCCTTTGCAATATGTCGATTGAGGCTGGCGCGCGATTTGGCATGGTCGCGCCGGATGACAAAACCTTCGCCTGGCTCGAAGGCCGGGAAATGGCGCCGCAAGGCGACGATTGGAAACGCGCGCTGGAAAACTGGAAGTCGTTGCCGACCGATGCTGATGCGGCTTTTGACCGTGAAATAACGATTGACGCGAGCGCCATCAGTCCGATGATCACCTATGGCGTATCGCCGGACGCAGCCGCGCCGGTCGATGGCGCTCAGCCGGAAACCACAACGGTATCGGCGCGCGAAGCCGCCGAGTACATGAATTTCGACGAGGGCGCGTTGTTTTCAACCAACAAGGTTGACCGCGTTTTTATCGGCAGCTGTACAAACTCGCGCCTTTCTGATTTGCGCGCCGCCGCGGAAATTATGCGTGGCCGCCGGGTGCGCGATGGCGTAACGGCGCTGGTTGTCCCGGGCTCGGAAGCAGTGAGGCGCGCGGCGGAAGAGGAAAATTTGCATAATGTGTTCAAGGCCGCTGGCGCGGAGTGGCGCTTGCCGGGCTGCTCCATGTGCATTGCCATGAATGGTGACGCAGGCAAGCCAGGCGAACTTGTCGTCTCCACATCCAATCGCAACTTCGTTGGCCGCCAGGGCAAGGGCGTCAGGACAGTTCTTGCAAGCCCGGCAACTGCGGCGGCGTCGGCAATTGTGGGTTATATCGCCGACCCGCGAAAATATCTGGTTGAAAAGGGAGCGCGCGCTGATGTTGCTTAAACCTTTTACATCGCTCACTTCGCTAACCGTCGTTTTGCCTCAGGAAAATATTGATACGGATCAAATTATTCCGGCGCGTTTTCTCACGACGACTTCGAAGAAGGGCCTTGGCGACGCCGCGTTTTATGACTGGCGCTACAATAATGAAGGTCGCTTGCGCAATGACAGCCCCCTTGATGGTTTTGACCGAAAGTCTCATCAGATTTTGGTTGCCGGTTCGAATTTCGGCTGCGGGTCGTCGCGCGAACACGCGCCCTGGGCGCTCCTCGGATTTGGATTTCAGGCGGTCATCAGTTCGGATATCGCCGATATTTTCAAAAGCAATGCGCTTAAAAATGGATTGCTGCCAGTTGCAATAGACGCAAAGGCGCATCGCGAATTGTTGGCGTCGCCGGGGGCAGAGGTTACCATCGATCTTGAAACCCAAACGGTCTCATTCGGCGATGGCTGGAACTGCGTTTTCGAAGTGGAAGCGTTTGCGCGCCGGTGTCTCCTCGACGGCGTTGATCCTATGGGATACTTGCTCGATCGCATACCGGAAATCCGAAGGTTTGAGGAGCGCGCGCATTGACATTCAAAATCGCGTTTCTTCCCGGCGACGGCGTCGGCCCCGAAGTTGCAAATGCGGCCCGCGCATTGGTCGAGCGCACCGCGAAAGCGCGCGACACCGCGATTGAAATCGACGAATTTATTTTCGGCGGCGCCGCCATAGATGCCGGCGGTGACCCATTCCCTGCAGAGACCAAGACCGCATGCGTGAACGCTAACGCTGTTTTCCTAGGCGCCGTTGGCGGCCCTAAATGGGACGGCGGCAAGGTTCGGCCCGAAGCTGGATTGTTGGCTCTCAGAAAAGAGCTTGGCGTATTCGCAAATCTCCGGCCCATCATCGTACCGCCGGGTATGGAACAGCGCTCGCCGTTGACGACGGACCGCGCAAAGGATGTTGATATTCTCATTGTTCGCGAACTGACAGGGGGCGTCTATTTTGGCGATCGCGTCGAGGGCAGACAAACCGCGAGCGACGTTTGCGTTTATTCCCGCGAAGAAGTCGAACGCGTTGCACGCATTGCATTCGAGGCTGCGCGCGGACGAAGCGGCAAAGTAACGTCGGTTGATAAAGCCAACGTCATGGCGACAGGCCGGCTATGGCGCGCAGCGGTTACTGAGTTGCACGAGGCGGAATACAGTGACGTCGCACTGGAACATGTGCTGGTCGATGCAATGGCCATGAAACTTATTCAGGCCCCGCGAGATTTCGATGTTGTCGTCACTGAAAACATGTTCGGCGATATTTTAAGCGATGAAGCCTCCGTTATTGCGGGCTCTATCGGCCTCGCGCCGTCGGCGTCATTGGGCGCGGGCGGCGTCGGCCTCTATGAGCCGATCCACGGGGCCGCGCCGGATATTGCGGGCCGGGACAAAGCCAATCCCATCGGCGCAATCATGAGCGCGGCAATGATGTTCCGTCACAGCGCGCTTGATGACGACGCCGCGCGCATGATTGAGAATGCGGTTAGCAGAGTCATCGCTTCCGGCGCCGGCACGCCGGACATCGGCGGTGAAGATGGGACGCAGTCGCTGGCGGCAAAGATTGTTCAGGCGTTGGTGTAAAGTTCCAGAAATAACCTCCCCCGCTCATCGCCGCCTTCGCCGGGATGAGCGGGTTTTGATGGCAAAGACTACTCGCCCGAAACTTGCTCCTGCAAACCCTTGGCCGATGTCGTATGCTGGAATTTCAGTTTCTTGTCTGGAAATACATAGTGGAACGCGCCGTGAGACATGAGCGCAGATTCATGAAAGCCTGAGAGGATCAGTTTTAACTTGCCCGGATACCAGGCCATATCGCCGACGCAGAATATACCGGGTTCGGACGTTTCAAATTTCTCCGTATCGACCTCGACGCGATTTTCGGTGAGGTTAAGGCCGAAATCCGCGATGGGGCCAAGCTTCATGGTGAGCCCGTAAAAGGCGAGCAGCGTATCACACGGATAGTCGACCATCTCACCGTCTTTGGTTTCGCTCGTCACCGCTTCGATCTGGCCGTTCTCGCCTTTGAGCCCTTTAATCTGGGCAATGTGAAACTCGATTTTTCCAGCATCGACCAGCGCATGCATTTTTTCTACGCTGTCAGGCGCCGCGCGAAAGTCCTGCCGCCGATGAATAAGCGTCAGCTTTTTCGCAATGGGTTGCAGGTTGAGCGTCCAGTCGAGTGCGCTATCGCCGCCGCCAGCGATGATGATGTCTTTGCCTTCAAACATTTCGCGTTTACGCACGGCGTAGAAAACAGATTGCCCCTCATAATCATCAACGCCGGGGATCGGCGGTTTCTTTGGCTGGAAAGAACCGCCGCCCGCAGCAATACATATCGCCGCGCAGTTGATGGTCGTCCCCATATCGGTCGTCACGCGCCATTTGCCGCTTTCAGTTTTATGAACTTCCGTCGCCATTTCATTTAGATGAAATTCCGCGCCGAAGGGTTCAATCTGAACCAGCAATTGCTTTGTTAGGTCGGCGCCGGAAATCGACTTGATCGCAGGAATATCGAGGATCGGTTTTTCCGGATAAAGCTCAATACATTGGCCGCCCGGATGGTCGAGAATATCGATAATACGCGCTTTGATGCCGAGCAGACCAAGTTCAAAAACCGCGAACAATCCAACCGGGCCGGCCCCGATAATCACGACATCAGTATCGTGCACGCCCCCTGGCGGGACGGACGTCACCATGGTTTGCGGCATCTGACTGGCGCGCTCCCTCGCTGCGTTCGTTTTATGACGTTAGGCGAATTTGACGAGCGGCGCAAAGGCGGCAGTTCAGTCGTCCTGCAAACTCTTCGGCGTCGCAAAAAAATGAAGTGCGCCGGCGCCCAGTTCAATATCGGACCAATCATTGACGTCAAAGCTGTAGCAGGCGACGGCGCCGGTCGGGTATTTCGGCGCCATCCGCGACATTTCCTTGATGTCGGAAAGATCGGGCCCACAAAGTTCGATCGCCAGCATATGCGTGCCCGGATTATGCCCGATCAACATGGCCAATTCTGCGTCGGCGTTGCTTTTTCGCGCGACGTTCAGCATGGATTTAGGGGAAGCAAGGTATAAGTCATCGCGATACTCGACCGCCGGCGTTTCTCCGGCTGCCTTGAAAACTCGTTTGCATGTCTCGCGCGTACGCTCGGCTGTTGAACAATAGACCTGGTCCGGGATCATGCGACGCTTTTTAAGAAACGCGCCTATACGCGTCGCCGCCTCGCGGCCGCGTTTGTTGAGCGGGCGCTCATGATCGCCGAGCCCGTCATGGGACCAGCTTGATTTTGCATGACGCATTAGGATGAGGCGTTTCATGGGCGGGTTATATACTGGCTTAAGCGACTTACCTATAGCGCGAAATAGAAAAGAAGAACCGCTTCATCCTGAGGGAATTTTTTTTCGTCCTTCGTGACGCCCCCCCGGATCTAGTCCGGGATCGCCCTCAAGATGAAGAAAAATTCGTCTCAAAGGATGAAGCGGCATAAATGAATTTTTCGTCAAGTTATTCCACCGTCAATACCACTTTTCCTGACGCTTTTCGCTCTTCCAGCAGTTTAAGCGCCTCGCCAGCTTTTTCGAGCGGCATAGACGCGGTAATCCGTGGGCGAATTTTACCGTCTTTATAAAATTCGAACAGCTCGGCAACATACTCTGCGTTCTTCGCCGGATTTCGCATAGTGAAAGCGCCCCAGAAGACACCGACGATCTGACAGCTTTTGAGGAGCGTTAGATTCAACGGTATCGACGGAATACCCGCCGGGAATCCGATCACCAGATAGCGTCCTTCCCAGGCGAGGGCGCGCACGGACGGCTCTGCATAATCGCCGCCGACGGCGTCATAAACGACATTGGCGCCTTCGCCGCCGCATTTTGCTTTGATAGCGCCGGAGAGTTCTTTCTGCGCCGCGCGGTCAAGAGCGCCGGTTGGATAGATGATAGTTTCATCAGCGCCAAGGTCTTTACAGAACGCGGCTTTTTCTTCGGACGAAACGCCGGCGACGACCTTTGCCCCCATGGCATTGCTAAGTTCGATGGCCGCCGCGCCGACGCCGCCCGCGGCGCCCAGAATGAACAGCGCTTCGCCGGGTTGAATATTTGCGCGGTCGCGCAGAGCGTAATGCGAAGTGCCAAAGGTCAGCATGAAACCAGCCGCCTCATCGAATGGCATCTCATCGGGCAAGGGCGTGACGCGAGGCGCGTCGGCGATGAAGTGGCTTGCGAAACCGCCATTGATGCCGCCAGCCATGACACGGTCGCCCACATTCAAATTCGCAACACCATCACCAACGGCGTCGATGACGCCTGCGACCTCGCCACCCGGAGCAAAGGGCCGCGGCGGCTTAAACTGATAAAGGTCGCGAATGATCAACGTATCCGGGAAATTGACGCCCGCCGCCTTCACCGCGATCCGCACCTGTCCCCGGCCGGGTGCGGGCGCCTCCAATTCCGTCAGCTTCAGGGTCTCGGGGCCGCCGGGCTCGTGGCTCATCATTGCTCGATATTGGGTCGTCATGGGGAAAACTTCCTTTGGTTCTGTCGCCGTGGCTTGCGCGTTTGCGCCAACTTACGCATTGTTCGCCTTTAGTGAAATGATCAATCGCAGATTGCGTATCAATCGGCAGAGCCGGAGAGCTTTTCATGACCCTTAAAAATATTGTTTTGTCGATTGTTTGCGCCGCCATGGTCGCGTCATGCGCTACGGCGGCGCGGTACACGCTTCAGGATCGGTTCCGCGCGATAGGCTTGCCGCCGGACATAGCAGACTGCATGGTTGACGAACTCGACCAGCGATTGACCGACGAAGATCTGCAGGACCTCGCTCGCTATACGTTCAACGTTGCGCGGCAGGACACAACGCTGAACGCAATTCAGGCGTTGATGGAAATCGATAATCCGCGCGCTGTAACCGCGATCGGCCGCTCCGGCGTTTCATGCGTGACAGGGTTTTCGATTTGACGAGTGCGACGACGCCAGGCGCGCCCGCAGCACATCAACCGGCAAGCCGGGCATATCGCATTTACGTACTGGTCGTTTTGACGGGCGTATACACGTTCAACTTTCTTGACCGCCAGATTATGGGGATCGTCGCCCCGGCGGTGCAGGCGGATCTCGGCCTCAGCGATACACAGCTTGGCGTTCTCGGCGGCATCGCTTTTGCTGCACTGTACACCACGCTTGGCATTCCCTTCGCACGTCTTGCTGACCGCTATAATCGCGTTACGATTATCACGGCGGCATTGGCGGCATGGTCCGGGTTCACCGCTCTCTGCGGCGCTGCGCAGAACTTTACGCAATTGGCGCTGGCGCGCGTCGGCGTCGGCATCGGAGAAGCTGGCGGCTCGCCGCCGTCGCACTCTTTGATTTCGGATTTCTATCCAAAAGAAAAACGCGCCGGCGCGCTCGCCGTCTACGCGTTAGGTATCCCCATTGGCGTCACCTGCGCCTATCTCGGCGGTGGATGGGTCCTGCAAAACTTTGACTGGCGAACGACTTTCTTGGCGCTCGGTATTCCCGGTATTCTCTTTGCGATCCTCCTGAAACTTACCGTGCGCGAGCCGCCGCGCGGCGCCACCGAAGACGGCGCCAAGAACATAGACGCCTTCAAAGGGTTGAAGGTCGCAGAACCTGTCGGTCTCGT
>JABDJK010000076.1 GCA_013002535.1 Hyphococcus sp. | reverse complement strand
GCCTTGTCCGCTTCCAATTCGCCCAATTCTTTCAATTTATCGGCCGCTTGCTTGCGTTTTTCCTCCACCCGTTCTTTATTTCTGCGCGCCTGCGCCAACTCACGCCTTAGCATATCTGCGGTTTGCAATGGATCGGCATCTTGCGAGTCGATGCGCGTCGCGGCAACCAAACGCTGAACTTCCTCACGATAAGCACCGCGATCTTCCTTCATCGCCTCAACACGGTCTTCCAGCTCTCTAATCTCTCGCAGCGCTGACGCGATATCATCAAGTACGCGCAGATTTTCTGTTACTGCAGTTGTGGACAATTCCGGATCGACTGAACCCATCCACGAGGCGTTAAGTATCTTTGACCATTCAGCAAGCCAATCATTTCGATCCGCTTCGGCGGCGTCAAAACGTTGCTGGCGATCCACCAGCGCCTCGTCAGCAGCCGCCAAACTTTCCTCAGCACTTTTCTTGTCAGTGGCTTGTCTTCGCCATTCCGTGATGGCCTCATCGCACAAGCCGAGTAATTCAGAGACCGAACAGCCTCCATGCTCAATTTCGAGCTTGCTGAGTTCTTCAGTCAGAGTTGTTTTTGTCGCCTCAAAAGCGGTTTCAGCCGCCTCATACTCTTCGTTGGCTTTTTTCTGCGCTTTATTTCGACGTAGCGCTTCGTCGCGCCGATCCATCCATTGCGGGAGATCCTCTATCGGCATGCCTGAGGGTAAGCCTAAATCCGACAGAACGCCGTCGATCTCCGATTGCAGCGTCACTCCTTCTGCGGTAGTCTTTTCTCGTTTTTCCTGGAGCCGCTGTTTAGCCGCCATATTGCGTCCCTGCGCGCTTTTGGATTCCCGGTAGGCGGCCAGCTCGGTCGATGCCCGAAGTCTCAATTCCCGAATTCGATCATCTTCCTCCATCGCCGCCTCGAATTCGTCTGCGCTACTCGTCAGTTTGCTCGCATCAATTGGACCGCTAGAAGCGAACGATTTTTTGTGGTCGATCCATTTCTCGTCGCGAAGCGAATGTGCCCTGTTCGCTGTATCATCATCGAAATTCGCGACGGCTTCGTCATTCAAGTCGCCATCAGCGCGTAGCGACGCTGCTTCATCTTCAAGCTGCTCACTGTCACGATCTGCATCTCGAATGGCCTCATCGATCTTTTTCTTGCAAGCAATCAACGCACTAACGTTCGTGGCGGGCGACGGCTTTCCTTTTGCCAGGTCTTGCGGCGATCCCTGCCATGGCGTTAACAGGGATATAGCATCATCGCACTCCTCCCCGGCTGCAATCCTGGCATGCTTCAGCGCTGCCAACCGGTCCTCATCAGCGGCGCTTCGCAAGCCTTCAATCCGCTTTGAAAAGCGTGTCAAATCGACGAGGTCGGAATACGCGTCATGCGCTACTATCGCTTTTTCAACCGCCTCTTTAGCTCGTTCAAATTCTTCTGCAGCCCCGTCCCGCTTTGCCTCGATCCCTGAATGTCTCGAAATCAGCTCGCGAAGCTGTGCGACATTCGCTGCTGGCAGCAAGAGAGCACTTGGATCCTCTTCGCCACTGCGCCCAAGCTCCTGAAGGCGCCTTTCTAATTGATCCCTTAGTGTCTCTCTTTCACGTTCCCGGTTGCTGATATCATTCGCAGTTTTGTAGCGAGCTTCGAGATCATCCGCTTGCAGTCGGTCAATCGCTTCACCCTGGTTCAAAATATTGTCGTCTACAGAAATTTGGGCAACTTGCGCCTCAACCGTTTCGATCTCTTTTTTCAATCGTACAAGACCGGACCGCACTTCCACATCTTTGAGGCGCTGCGTTTCCGCCGCTTCGAGCCATCCATCCCGTAAAGGCTGCGCATCAACAAGCTCATCAAGGCTGTCCTTTGTTTTGCAATAGGTGCGCCAGGGGACAAGCGCGTCAATGAGGCCCTTCAATTCTTCCGCGCGTTTCGTGTTGGCCAATTTATCTTTTCGCGCGGCGGCGTAGCTCTTTCTGGCCTGTTGTTCATCGTTGAAAAGTTTCTCGTATTGATGCGCTTGAACGTCCAGCTCGCGAATCTTTGCTTCAAAACCGGCCAGTTCATTTTTGAGCTTCGCCAGTTCATGCTTGCGTCCGGATGGTTTGTAATAAGTCTCCGCTTCCTGATGTACGCCTTCCAATGTTTTACTCAGACCCGTCACACCTGCCGCAGCGGCAAATAGCAGCTGACCAAGATCCCCCTCGCTTTTCAGAATATTCTCTCCGCCGAGGACAAGCGTGTCTTCGTCAAGGGAAAACATGTTGCAGTAACCGTCGCGTGAAATGTCGCCGAGCGCCGAGCGCAAAATATTTTCCGAGACGGGATTTTCGTCTATATCCAAAAGATCATTAACGTTTCGCTTACGCCTGATGAGACGATGCTCCTCCGTGCCGATTTGCACGGTCGCGCCAATTTCAAGAACATTATTGTCATGCAGAAAATTGTAGGGCGTCCGCATCGGGATGCCGTAGAGGAAATCGAGAAATGCGTCGCGAATGGTGGATTTGCCCGCTTCGTTCTCGCCAAAAATAATATGAAAATTCGGTCCTGACGGATCGTCTCCAAAGTCGATAGGAAAATCAGTAAAATGGCCATATCGGGCGAGATCAAACCTCGTGATCCTCATTCGGTCCGCCCTTCAACACTTTCAAGGCGCGCCAACACCTCTTCAGCACCCTGCCGACAGTATTCATCGACAAGCGTGACGATTTCAGCATCGACCTTTCCGAATCGATCTCGCAATTCAGGTGGGAGATGCTTTTGCAGTTGGCGCAGTAGGTCTCCAACCTCCTGGTCCACGACATTTCGATTGAACCCGCCGTCAAGCATCAAGCTTCGTAGTTCTGAAACCGGATCTGCGACACTGGATTTCGTTTCCAGCGAAGGGGTCGTTACGCTCAGCGAAACCGCTTCAATAAAAGTAGCGCCTGCACGCTTGCCCGCCGATCGCGCTTCTTCAAGCAGCACATCAAAATCACGCCGCAATCTGCTGGCAAGAGGTGTCGCGCCAAGAAGCTCGAGGCGTACAATGACATTATTCGCAACCTTGGCGCCAGAGCATTCGGCCAGCACGTTTTCAAAACGCACAACCATATCGCCCCAATCATCGATGCCGGCAATATCCACGTCGAGCCGCTCGAACTGCGCCACAGCGACGCTTCGTTCCTCGACCGTAACGGATCTGTCGTCGGAAATTTCAACCAACGTTACTGATCTCGGTCCAACTTCTCGGACGCTGCGACCTTGCGGGTTTCCCGGCATGACGATAGTGCAAGCTGTTGACTCATTCACCGAGCGCTTGTGGATGTGCCCGAGCGCCCAATAATCGTAGCCCTGATCGATCAGATTCTGAATGCTGCACGGCGCGTAGACGTCGTGCGCAGCATCGCCGCCCAGACTGGTATGCAGGAGCCCTATGTTGATCCTGTCCGGTGCGGCCGGTTTGTATTTCGGCAGCAAACTTTCCGGCATATGCGGCTTGGCAAAGCTCAGCCCGTGGATCACTGCATCAAACTCATCGAGTTCAATGCTTTCTCCTCGGCCTGAAAAAACGTGAACGCCTTCCGGCCAATGAACGTGCCGCGTTATCTTCGACTCGGCGTCATGATTACCCTTAATGATAAAAACGTGGATATCTTCGGACGTCAGGCGCCGTAATTGATCAACGAGAAACGCAGCCGTCTTCATACTGCGTAATTCACCATCATAAAGATCGCCGGCGATCAACAGGGCGTCAACGTTTTCCTCAAAGCACAAATCGATGATATTGACGAATGCTTGGCGCGTCGCCATTCCGACGATGTCGGCGATCTCTGGATCGCGAACCGCCAGCGTGTGAAGGGGCGAATCGAGATGCACATCGGCGGTATGTATGAATTTTATCGTCATTCGATTCGTAGCCTAGTCCGTTCAGCTTGTTTCTAAAGTTTAAGCGTGGGTCACGCGGCTTGTGGGCGCCTAAATTAGACTCCTGGCGACCTCGGACACCTCACTGCAGCACGCTTCATTCCGTTTCCGCCATTCATTTCTAAGTATTTCATCACTGATCAGATCATCATACTTCGCCGAGCGAATATTTTCTACAAATCCGGAGAGTACGTCAGTAGGCAGACCACCGGCACTCGAAATTTGTTGCACAATCGCTCTGGCCTCATCAGCCGCTGTGTCAGGAAGCGTGACACCGACGTCATGTGGCTCGCACTCCAGCCCTGCAGATTGCAGGGAAATGGCGAAGGCATTCGTGACTGCGGTCCCACGCCATAAGAACAGATGCGTATCTCTACCAACGCCCAAAATTTTGACGGAGTCGAGGTCAAATTCCTGATAAGCTACCCGCGCGCTGCTAAGCAGCCGCATGCCTTCTTTGTCGAGATAGGGTGGCTCGTCTATTCCGCACAATGCGGCGCGCATTTCCGCGACGAAAGCGTCACTAATTTCTTCTGAAAACGCCGATTCAAATTTGGGCAGGCGGGCTGATTTATGAGGCGTGACGTCAAGCACTTTAGCTGGATCGTCCACAGTAATAACGCGCCATCTGCGTCCGGCGAACAAGATGAGGCTGCCGACGCCTATAATGTTGCTTAGCGGAATTGTCCCGAGCACCTCGCCCTTATGAATCAGTCGCCACTCCTGATCAGTCGGGAAAATCGCATAGAATGTGCGGCTATCAACGATCTTCTCGCCTAATTCGCCCAACATAATGGCGCCATCGGAGGCTTGCTCGATTAGCTTGACATCGGGCCGCGCCATATGGCGCAATAAGCGCGCATAATCCTGAGTAGAGAACGACGATAAGGGTCCGGCGCCGCAAATCGCGCGGTAAAGCCTGTTGGCGCGTGCGCCGCCCCGCTCTGTGATTACCGAAAGCGTTTGGTGCAGAACAACTGTTGCTGTTGAGCTATCAACACTAGCCGGCTCGAGTCGATCGCGTATGAGCAAACGAACCGCCGCCACGGACCGTGCAATCTCGAGCCGCAACTGGTCGATAGGGTCATCTCCCTTACGGACGAAACTCTCACTTGCATAAATACGAAGTATAGATGGAGACCCTTCCCGGCGACCGCTCCTACCTAGCCGTTGCTTCAGTGAACTGATCGACCTCGGCGACCGATACTGCGCAACGCTTTTTACCGACCCAAGATCAATTCCGAGTTCCAGCGTCGATGTCGCCACAGCCGTTGTCGGCAAGTCGCCCCTTCGAAGGCGCCCCTCCAAGTCTTCGCGAAGCCCCTTTGAAATGCTGCCATGGTGAGCAAAAAACTCGTTCGGAACCCCGGCATTTTCAGACAGCTGGCGGAGACGATCAGCCAGCACTTCAACATCAACACGGCGCCCGCCAAACACGAGATTATTCTCCCCACGAAAACATTTGAACATGTGCGCCGAGATGCGAGCGAGCGCCGAGTTCTTATCGTCGCCCAAATCCGTCTCGGCGGCCGACGACGCCGGCGGCGCTTCTTCATAGCCTCGGATCTGCAACTGCAGCTCTCGCTTTTCCGCTGAAGATTCAAGAACCAAAACGCCATCCGGATGCCGCCAATTCATCCATTTAGCAGCAGCAGATAAATCGCCGATAGTCGCGGACAGCCCAACGCGGCGTGGTCTCGATTGGTTTAACTCATCAATGCGATTTAAAAGGCTCGACAAATGTAACCCTCGCGGCCCCTGCAAAAACGCGTGCAATTCGTCGATGACAACAAACCGTAAGCCTCCAAAGAGTGTTCGGGCGGCGGCCGGTTTTCGAATGAACAGCGCTTCGATAGACTCAGGGGTAATGATCGCGACGCCGCGCGGCTCCTTGATTGTTCTTTGCTTGGCGGACTGAGGCGCATCCCCATGCCACCGAACGATCGGAATTTCCAATCGCTCACAAAGCAAGTCCAATCGTTGAAACTGGTCGTTGATCAGCGCCTTTAGTGGGCTGACGCATAGAACAGAAAGCCCAGCCGTTTCTTCAGTCTTGATCGCCGTTAGGATCGGTAGAAATGCAGCTTCAGTTTTTCCCGCCGCAGTCGAAGCAGAGATCAAAACGTCGCTTTGTCCATCAAGGATGGCTGGGATCGCCTGATCCTGAATATCCCGGAGTGCTTGCCAATTCTTCTCCCAAACCCATCGCTGGATTTCCGGATGCAACCGGTCGAATGCACTAGAGCGTGATGGAGGTGAGTTCATCATCGCCGTCCGATGCAGTTTCATCCGCGCCATCTTCCTCCTCGTCGGGAGCGATTTCGGTGGCGCCGAGCAGCATGCGCCATTCTGTTTGTGGATTCTGCTCTAAGACAGCCAGCATGTGA
>JABDJK010000073.1 GCA_013002535.1 Hyphococcus sp. | reverse complement strand
GACGACAATGACGAAATCTAGCCCGACTGCAGTCCAGTTCTGAGTTTTCACGTGTTGGATGACTCGGCGCAGCAGCATAGTCTCCCCCTTGGTTTCACGGCGCTATATCACGAATCGCGAATGTCCGTTATCGGCGAAAACCGTCGTAAGCATTCGCAAATGCAAAGATTTAAGCCGAACGGCAACTATTTGGCCCATAACAGACGTTCGCACACACCGATTGAAGTTGAGAAACCGGGCCCAAACTCGGGCTTCAAGTGCATTGGTTTGCGCCTAACGTCGCAAACTATACCGTAACTAGTTACTGTCTAGAACTGCTTCCAAGGAAGTGGCTTTTCGAATAAAGTTGGCGGAATTACAAGAGATAGAACGGTTTTGGGCGGGGGAGATCAGGTTATCGACAACTCCGTCACTCGGGACAGATGTATTTGGAATGGACTACTCAGAAATCTTACTATTCCACATAATCGCAGGATCGATTGGCTTATTGCTCGGCGTAGGGGCGATCATATTGCGAAAAGGGCGACGATGGCACAAACGTGTCGGGCGCGCGTTTGTTCTCATCATGATTCTCATGGCCGCTAGCGGGGCGGCGTTGGCGATTATGAAACCGCAAATCATATTCGTTCTCATCGCAGGATTGACTGCGTATCTAGTGACGACTGGTTGGACGAGCGCAAGGCGAAGTGAAAATCAGTTGGGTCTTTTAGAACCGGTTGCTCTGGCGGGCGTCGTCTTACTCGGGGCAGTCTCATTCCTTGTGGGAACTGGAGCGATTGCGGCAGGTCAAGCGCGGGAGTTTCCGCCGCCCGAATTGAGCAGTCTCTATTTTAGTATTGCGGGAGAAGCGTTGGTATTTGGTCTGCTTGATCTAAGTGTCATTTTGAGGGGGGGCCTATCTGGTCGGCAACGCATCGCCAGGCATCTCTGGCGGATGTGTTTTGGATTGTTCTTTGGCGCTTTCGCCCTGTTCGTGGCAAACCCCCAGGTCTTTCCGGAGCCAATGTATCAATCAGGAATCACGTTGGCGCCGTTGATCTTAATACTCGTCGTCATGGTATTCTGGCTCCTTCGAGTCCTATTCACCGGCTGGTACAGTCTCAAAAAGAGCGCTTAAATCGCCATAGCTCATGGTGACCCACTAATTTCAATTGCCTAAAATCCAATGCGATGAAAAAGACCTTAGCGCAGTAAAACGTATGCGACCGAGCCGCTTTTGGCGATTTTTCACTGGGCGCCGCCAATCGCCTTAACGGCACGAACGTGCGCACAAGCGTTCATAAGAATTCGAAACTTCGACCGGGAAATTCTGGCCCAAAGCGGACACGGAAAAGCTGTCCAATTTTAGGGTTTAACCTGCGCAATGATGCGACCGAGAAGCCTTACGCGGAATTGCCTTCGCTATCGAACGACCGCCCTTGGTCCGCGCCATCGCCTTGCCCGGCCTTGGCGACTAGTTTTTCCACCGATGCACGTTGCGTCTGCCGGGCGATATCATCGACAGTATCGCGGAAAGGCGATGTGAAGTATTGCCGCCCGACGTTTGTCCACCATTTCTGGACACGTGGAACTTTGAAATACGCAGCGATGGTTCTTTCATTTCGTCCATAAAGGGCTTCGTTGAACAAGTCTTGCTCCTTTAGTGTCGCCGACAGTTCAATCGCACTGAATAGTGTGGTCAGGTTGATATTGAACCGAAGTTTTTCGTGGTCTTCCAACGGCGCCTCTGAGAGAAGCGCACGCGCCATGAATTTCGATCTCTCCGGTGTTGAATACCAGTCAACCTGAAAATTTCCGATAGCTATCCAGGTCGCTTCACTTAACTGCGCCTTGGCCAACCTATTCGCCTGTTCCGTTTGTTGTTTGGATTGCCGAACCTGTATGCCGACAAAAATTAGGGAAATGATGAGCGCAATAACGGCGATGGTCTGGCCGATATAATAAATGTTTTCGAGGGTCATAAGGTCTGTTTTATTTGCTTAACGCGATGACAAAGTTGCGCGTGACGATCATTCACCCCTGGGCTTTTACATGTTCAATGACGCCGCGCAGAAGCGTAAGTTTCCTTGTCAATTGGGGGCTCAATACCATGAATCGCGAAACGTCTGTTTTCCGCAGCGCCTAGGGGAAATCTATCAATCGTATGCCGGGGCGAACCGGAACGGCTAAATTCCTGCCTGATACTCCGCTTCGGCCATAGTTTTTAGTTTTTCATGCGCCTCGGCCTGCGGGTCTTGTGAGGAAAATTTAGACATCAGACTCATGATCGGGGCAAAAAGTCTCATTATGCCTTTGAACTGAATTTCTGTGTTCTGCGTGAGCTCAGTTTTACTATCGGTAATCGCCAGCACAGTATATTCCACGTCTAGGTCGAACATATTGCCGGTTATATCCACTCGCATACGCTCATTCTCGACAAACTCAGTAATTTCTCCGGTCATTTCCATCCGCTTGCCATTCTCGAGATACACCTGCCTAAACCGCGACCCGACTCGTTCCGGCGTTTCAATCAGCGCTTCGTCCTCAATCAGATTTGGAATCCATTGCCGTAGTCGATCATTATCTTCCAGCCACGAAAACACCGTCGCAACGGGTGCGTTTATGTGTGTCCTCTTAGTAATTTTCATGATCACTCCTTCTCGCCAGAGGTTTTCTGCTTAACTTGCCCAGGTCAGTCTTTCCGCTGTCGGATAAATGAATATGTCAGTATGAATACGCCTGTTATCAAAAGAGTAAGCCAGGGCAGCGAGCCCACATTTCGCGAGATGTCCAGACTATTCGCCACTTCATAGGCGTCAATAACCCTTGGAACCACTAACCCGATAGCGATAAAAGTGACGGCGATGATGCGAAGCTTTGTCATGGCTGGTTCCTTGGGTGCGTTTCGCGCTTATCGATTCATTATACCGAAGAAAAGGAGCGCCAAAACCGCACTCGCGGTCAAATGCTTTGGTGGCGGCGCGCATTCTTTCTCTTGCGCCGCATCGTAGAACGTTCAATTTGGACCATTATCTGCCTGACGGGCAAAATCTTAATCCGTCGCAATATCGCCGAAAGTGGACATCGTGTTGGACGGAGCTGCATCACTTTGTGGAGTCCGGTTAAGGGTTTTTCATGCACATGGGCTTCGTACGTTGCGCTCGCTTCGACAGTGATGATTCTGGCCAAACTGCGTCCCCCAGACGATGTTACGATAGTAGATTTGAATGGAATTTGAACCGGTCTACGCAAACATGAATAGATTCCTAGCGCAGAATTGCGTAAAGCGATCACAAAGCGCGACATAACGTAATGAAAAAAGACTACGTTGATAGACCGGTAGGTGAAGGGCGGAAAAGCAGTCAACCCGTTTTCCCAAGGATAACGACGCGGTCAGCCCCTCAATACTGGTGGAAATTGTATTTGATGGGATGGGCGCCCTTGGGGCTGTCATATCTCATCATTCTCGGGCTGTTTGTTGACATCACGGGCCTCACATTGGTGACAACTTGGGTCGCTAATGTGTTATTTCCTTCAATCGCCGGGATTGGAGTGGTTTGGGTCGTACTCAGCTTATTGATCCATCAAACGCCGCGCGTCCAAATCGGCGCTCATACGCTAGGAGCAATCGTCTTTTCCACCGTTTGGGCCTTAACGACATTTCGATTACTCCAAGCGTTCGCCGGATTGACGACGGGGGTATGGTCGGCGCCAAACTGGCCGAGTCCTGTAGTAGCGTGGCAGTTATTTCAGGGATTAGCGATATATTTCACGATTGTCAGCGTGACTTACGCTTACTGGGCGCTCACTCGGCTAACGTCTGCCGAGACAGAATCGGTATCGCTAGGCGCTCCGCAACGCATCTACGCAAAAACAAATAATGGCCTCGTCCCCCTCATAGTGAACGATATTTGTGCCGCCAGAACAATAGACGGACTGAGCTACCTCTTTGTGGGGCGGAACAAACTCGAGTCTCGTATGACGCTGGCTGAGCTGGAGGCAGCATTACCTGATGAGCAATTCCTGCGCATCCATCGCTCGGCGATCATCAATCTTGACCAAATTCAGTCTATCGAACCCGCGGGAAACGGACGCCAAACCATTCACCTGACGAATGGAGAGACGATAGAAACGAGTAGGGCCGGCTCGGCAATACTGAAGGCCCGCGTCTCGCTTGTTTAAGTGCACCGCCTTTTTGGTCATTCGACTATCAAATCTGTTCATTCGTTAGAAAAACCAGCGTTGTTTAGGAAATCGGCTACAATTGTTTTTAGTCAAAAATCGGAGTGGTCTGAATGAGCGCAAAGTCAGCTAGTTTCATCTTTGCTGGATTATTGCTTGCCGCTTGCTTGCCGCCTAGTGGAAACTCTGATTTGGCAAAAAATTTTGATACTTCTGGAAAAGAAATCGTAACAGCTTTCACAGGCGCGTCTGTGTTCAATGGGAACATGTTTAATGAGCGCACCCTGTGCATCTCAGCAGCGGTAATAGTCGCTTGCCCCTCAGATCCAGATGAAACCGTCGATCTCGCTGGCGCTTATATCACGCCGCCCTTCGGCGATGCGCATACACACCACTTTGATGGACCCTACACGATTGATTGGCACACCGCGTTAGGTCTTGAGTCTGGTGTTTTCTACGCAATGAATATGACCGCACCTACCGAACAGGTCATCAAGATCAGAGATCGCTTGTCGGGACCTGGCAATATTGATGTTTCTAGTTCTCTTGGAGGGATAACTGGGCCGCAAAGCCATCCAATCGAAATATACGAGGCTTTAGCGCTCGGTTTTAGATCTTATGAAGACCAACTCGCTAACCAGGAAATAATTTATAACAGTAAACTGGTAGCCGATAATGCCTATTTTGTAGTGGAGACCGAAGACTCAGTTCGGGAAAAAATGGCTTTGCTGCTCTCTGCAGATCCAGATCATGTAAAAGTCTATTTGCGGCATAGTGAGAGATATGAAGAGGGCTGGGGCAAATGGGGCCCCGGCGGCGGCATCGATCCGAAGCTATTACCGATTGTTGCCAAATTAGCTAATGAAGCAGGAAAGAGACTAGCAGTCGCAACGTCAACAGTTACGGACTACCGCGAAAGTTTAAAAGCCAACGCGAAAAATATCACGCATATTCAATGCTATCAAGACACTGAGGAAGATCCGACCAGTCCGTACTACGATCTTGATACGGAGGATGAATGTCTTTTATCCGAGAAAGACGCGCGAGATGCGGCTAAAATTGGGATGTCAAGCACCTTCGTTGTGACCGAGTGGGCCAAAGACCGACCCGCCAAACTCGTTGATTGGGAAAAGCAGAACATTGCGATACTGAAAGCCGCTGGCGCGCCGATTGTCGTCGCAGTGGAATCCTACGGATCGACAATTACAGAAGGTCTGATTGCGGGTGTTGAGAAAGAATTTTTCTCGCCGGCTGAATTGCTCAAAATAGCATCTATGGATACACCTGCATTTATTTTTCCGGACCGCAAAATCGGATGTCTGGACGTTGGATGCGAAGCTAGTTTTTTAGCGTTTTCTAATAATCCTCTGTATGATTTTAACGCTATTCGCAATATTGCTTTTCGGATGAAAGATGGTGTGCCTGTGGACATCCGACAGGACTAAGTTAATTCGAAAACCAAGGGGTGCGGCTGAGGTCAGCGCTCTAATTCGCGTCAATGTGTGCCGACGGTTTCGCCAGCGTCTCTAAATCACTTAAATTATTCAATGAAATTTCTGCGCCATCAATTACGACGCCATACGGTTTTAATGTATTAAATGCACGCGACAGATTTTCTGGCGTCATCCCAAGCATTGAAGCAAGGGTGCGCTTTTCAACGGGTAATACCAAGCCATCATTATCGCCTTGCCGACGATTTTGGACGAGCAAATAGTTTGCCAGTCGCTCAACCGCGGTTCGCAATTTGATGTTCTTGTAAGCGCGAACAACACCATGGTAGCACTCGGCAAGCTCGACAATTGTTTTCTGGGCGAAGTCACTATCGAGCGCCATCACTTCGCGAATATTTTCCGCCGGGATCATCAAAATTTGAGAGGTCTGTAATGTGCGCGCGGATAATTGATAAGCCCCATCGGCTAGCGCGGATGCAAGCACAAAAGTTGCGACCGGTTTGATCAGCGTCATTGTGCCTTCACGATTGTTAGCGTTCGCGAAAAGCTCTACCTGGCCATCAACGAGCACGTGCAAAAAATCCGTATGATCTTGTTCAGAGAAAAGAACGACGGTCGCGGGGAATTTTTGGAGGAAACTACCCTTCAACATGATTTCAAAATGGTCAGGGGCCATGCCGGAAAAAAGCGGCAAGGAACGGACGATTTCTTTTTCAGACTCGCGCATGAAGAATCAGACTGGTTTTGTTTCGGTTACGCTTCTCGTCCAGCCGCTTGATAAATGTCAAGCGGCAATTGGAAACATTTCAATCCACTGTTTTAATTGAATTAATTCAGGCGCCCAAATTTGCTGCGCGCCTCCTTGTTTCTTTGATTTGTTGCGAATTTCATCGTTTCGATTGTTGCTGATGACAATTATCTGGAGGAATTAGACAGCGCTCACAATTTGAAATCTTGAGGCGCGATGACTGGTCAACCACCCGCATATCAAAATGATAATTGCCAAGCGGGCGATGCTTTCCTTCCGCAAACCTTTGGCGACAAATTCGATGGAAGTGACATTGGCGGAGAAGTCCCACCCCTGGAAATTTTCGCCCGTTCGTTCTTGAAGGAACGATCCATCGCAGCAAAAATATTGGAAATTTCCTCAGGCGAAAAGCCGGACGAGAAAATCTCCTACGTCAGAGATTACTTAAGAGACATTCAACCGCAATTAAGACGTATGGAAAGCGATGCGCTTGTTCCGGTCCTAAAAAAATACTCGCTATCGGATGATGAATGCCTGACACACATCGACAACGCCGGTTTCGATGAACATCTAGCTGAAAATATATTATCCATTCTTGAGAACTTGAAATTGAACGATTGCATGGACCCGGCGTCTTGCCAGTGTCTGCGCACTCTTGCTCACTCGCTGAGAAAGCGCGCTGCAATATGGAATGCTGTAATCTTGCCAATAGCACGCGTTCGATTTAACGATCAGGCAAATCTTGAGTTGAGCGAGCGGCTAGGCGCCATCGTCAAAAACACCCAACAGGAGAACGCGAATGAAAAATAATGTTCATCGCGAAAGAGGCTTAGGCAATGACGGCGCCTTTATCGCGGCGTTTTTGGGCCTCGGAACGTTGTTTTGGCTCTTCGTTGCCGGCCGCGCACAGGACGGTATGATGGCCTTCCATGCGTATATTTTCATATTCGCATTTATCACTGGATTATTTAGTCTTCTGTTTTATGCGACCGGTGAAAAACCGGAGAACGAAACTGGGTACGTCACCAGCGTTGTCAAAGCTGGCGTATTTGCTTCGGTGTTTTGGGGTATTGCCGGTTTTCTGGTTGGCGTCATCATCGCATTTCAGCTCGCATTTCCTGACTTGCTTTATTTCGAGAACGCACCGTGGACGAGCTTTGGGCGACTGCGCCCGTTGCATACCTCTGCAGTAATCTTCGCGTTTGGCGGCAACGTTCTGATCGCGACATCGTTTTATGTAGTGCAGCGTACTTGTAAGGCGCGACTCGCTGGCGGATTGGCGCCGTGGTTCGTCTTTTGGGGCTACAATCTGTTCATCGTGATCGCGGCGACCGGTTACCTCATCGGCGTCACCCAATCAAAAGAATATGCAGAACCTGAATGGTATGCCGATCTTTGGCTGACCATCGTTTGGGTTGTCTACCTCTTCGTTTTTCTGGGCACGATCTGGAGGCGAAAAGAACCGCACATCTACGTCGCGAATTGGTTCTATCTTTCATTCATCGTGACGATTGCGATGCTTCATGTCGTCAATAATCTGGCCATTCCGGTGTCGCTCGCAGGATCGAAAAGTTACTCCGCCTTTGCCGGTGTCCAGGATGCGCTGACGCAATGGTGGTATGCGCACAATGCCGTCGGGTTTTTCCTTACCACAGGCTTTCTCGCGATAATGTACTATTTTATTCCGAAAAAGGCGGAGCGACCGATATATTCCTACCGGCTCTCCATCGTTCATTTCTGGTCTTTGATTTTCATCTATATCTGGGCGGGGCCGCACCATCTTCATTACACGGCCTTGCCGGAATGGGCGCAAACCTTGGGGATGACATTTTCAATCATGCTCTGGATGCCGAGTTGGGGCGGCATGATCAACGGTTTGATGACGTTATCAGGCGCATGGGACAAACTCCGAACTGATCCGGTGTTGCGAATGATGGTCGTTTCAGTCGCTTTCTACGGCATGTCGACATTTGAAGGACCGTTGATGTCAGTTCGCAAGGTGAATGCGCTTTCTCACTATACGGACTGGACAATAGGCCATGTCCATTCCGGCGCGCTTGGCTGGGTCGGGTACATTTCCTTTGGCGCACTATATTGCCTCGTCCCGTGGCTTTGGAAACGCAAAGATCTCTATTCCCGCGGCCTCGTTGAATGGCACTTCTGGATTTCGACCGTTGGCATACTGCTTTACATCGCATCAATGTGGGTTTCCGGCATCATGCAAGGGTTGATGTGGCGCGCTTACAATGAGTTCGGTTTTCTTCAACATTCATTTGTCGAAACCGTCGCGGCGATGCATCCCTATTACATTATTCGTGCAACGGGCGGGAGCTTGTTCCTGATTGGCGCATTGATCATGGCTTATAATTTGTGGCGAACCGCGCGCGGCGACGTCTACACGCCAAAAACAAAAACAATCGATACCGCTTCTGCGGTCCCGGCGGAATAGGAGGCGGGAATGTTGGACAGGCACGAAATTTTTGAAAAGCATGGCTGGCTTCTTTCCATCGGCATCCTGGTCGCAGTTTCTATCGGCGGACTGGTTGAGATTGCGCCGCTTTTTTATCTCGAAAGTACGATCGAGGAAGTAGACGGCGTGCGACCCTATTCGCCGCTGGAGCTTGCCGGGCGCAACATCTACGTGCGCGAAGGCTGCTACACTTGCCATAGTCAAATGGTGCGGCCTCTGCGCGACGAGGTTGAACGCTACGGGCATTACTCGCTCGCTGCCGAAAGCATGTATGACCACCCGTTTCAATGGGGGTCAAAACGAACCGGCCCGGACCTAGCGCGCCTAGGCGGAAAATATTCCGACGAATGGCATCGCCAACATATGATCGACCCGCGCAGCCTGGTGCCGGAGTCGGTGATGCCGCCGTACAAATTGCTGGCGGAACGGGCGCTGGATTATCGCCAAATTGAAAACGACTTGAAGGCCAACCGCATGGTCGGTGTTCCTTACACAGACGAAATGATTGAGAACGCAAAAGCTGACCTCGAGGCGCAGGTCGATCCGTTTTCCGATAATTACGACGCGCTCCTGGCGCGATACCCGAAAGCGCAGATACGCGATTTTGACGCAAACCCGCGTGAAATTACCGAGATGGATGCGCTGATCGCCTACATGCAAGTGCTCGGCACAATGGTCGATTTCTCGACTTATGAAGCCGAAGAAAATTATCGGTGACGCCAATGTATGAATTTCTTGCACAAATCGCACAGACCTGGGGCCTCATAGCTTTTGTGATCGCGTTCATTTTAGTGCTGATTTACGCGCTCGCGCCGTCAAAAAAGAACGAATTTGAGCACGCGCGCAAAATTCCGCTGGACGACGATGATGAACAAACCGGGAGCGTTCGAAATGTCTGAAAAAGAGGTCGATGAACATTCCGGCGTTGAAACAACAGGGCATGAGTGGGATGGCATTAAGGAACTGAACAACCCGCTGCCGCGCTGGTGGCTGATCGTATTTTGGGTCAGCGTTATCTGGTCAATCGGTTATTGGATATTCATGCCGGCCTGGCCCGGCATCACTGGCTACACCAAGGGGATACGCAACCATTCTGAAAGAGAAAATGTTGCCGTCGCCATTGAGGCTCTCGACGCGGCGCGCGCCGATGATACACGAAGGTTGATTGCAGCGCCGTCAATGGAAGCGATTGAAAATGACCCGGATTTATTGCAATTCGCCATGGCGGCGGGCGGATCACTCTTTGGCGACAATTGTGCGACCTGCCATGGCGCAGGAGGCCAGGGCTTTAAAGGCTATCCAAACTTAAATGACGATGTCTGGCTTTGGGGCGGGTCGCTTGAAGAAATAAAAGACACGATTACCGTCGGTCGTCGCTCGGAACATCCAGAAACAACCAACACTTTAATGATGGCTTATGGCCGTGACGGCTTGTTGCCACGCGACGACATCACCGCACTGGTTGATTATGTTCGAATGCTTTCAGGTCAGGATTATGATGCTGAAGCCGCATCACGCGCGGCGCCGATCTATGCGACACAGTGTATTGCCTGTCATGGCGCCAATGGCCGCGGCGACAAAACCCAGGGCGCTCCCGACTTAACTGACGCAATCTGGCTTTATGGCGGAGATCGGCGTTCAATTTACGATACAATATGGAACGGCCGCGCTGGCGTCATGCCTGCTTGGGAGGGCCGTCTCTCGGAAGAGGAAATCATCGCGCTCTCTGTTTACGTTCATGCGCTTGGCGGCGGTGAGTAAAGCGTGAATGAGGCAGCGTCAAAATCAACTTCTGGCAACGATGCGCTAACTGGCGGAGTCGAGCGTCTTGATGTTGAACCGGTCAACAAACCGGAAAAACGCAATCTCTATAAAGCGCGCGATCCGATTTATCCGAAACGCGTGCGCGGTGCATATCGCCGCTTGAAATGGGTCATCATGGTGCTGACGCTAGGCGTTTATTATCTTGTACCATGGATACGATGGCCGCGCGGCCCCAGTGAGCCGGATCAGGCGGTGTTGATCGATTTTCCGGGTTCGCGGTTTTATTTTTTCTTTATCGAAATATGGCCCGACGAACTTTACTACGTCACAGGCCTGTTAATACTCGCGGCGCTTGGATTGTTTCTCGCGACGGCGCTTTTTGGCCGTATTTGGTGCGGCTATTCATGCCCGCAAACGGTCTGGACCGATCTTTATATTGCAGTCGAGCGCATGGTCGAGGGCGACCGCAATCAGCGCATCAAACTCGACCGGGCGCCTTGGTCCGCAACAAAGCTTCGCAAGAAAGCAACTAAGCACGCGCTTTGGATATTAATCGGCATGGCGACCGGCGGCGCATGGATTTTGTACTTTCACGATGCGCCGTCTCTCGCGCGTGATTTCTTTGTCGGGAGAGCGCCGTTCTCAGCGTATTTCTATTTCACACTATTAACATTTACGACGTATGTTTTCGCCGGATCTATGCGCGAACAGGTATGCACGTATATGTGTCCATGGCCACGCATCCAGGCCGCATTGACAGATGCGGATACGCTGCAAGTTACTTACCGCAAAGACCGGGGCGAGCCACGCGGCGCCCATAAGAAGGGAGATCCGTGGGATGGGCGGGGAGACTGTGTTTCTTGCCGCGCATGCGTCGCAGCGTGCCCCATGGGCATCGACATTCGCGACGGTTTGCAACTTGAATGCATCAATTGCGCGCTCTGTATCGACGCTTGTGATTCCATTATGGAGAAGGTCGGCCGGCCGCGCGGGTTGATTGCGTACGACACCGACGCAAATATTGCGAGCCGGGCGTATGGCGGCGCATCGAGCTATCGATTTGTTCGGCCGCGCGTATTCCTCTATCTCGGCGCACTCGTGCTGGTCAGCGCAATCATGCTATTCTCATTTACTTCGCGGGCGACAATGAACCTCAGCGTCCAACGCGATCGAGCACCGCCTTTTGTGCTATTGTCAGATGGGGCTGTCCGCAACGCCTACACGATCAAGATTACAAACCGCGATAACGTACCGCGGGACTTTATACTGACATTTACAGCGGATGCGGACTTTGCCGTCGGCGGCGTCGGCGACGGCGTAATCAATAATGCGATGAATATCACAATTGACGGCGATGAAACCCGTCCGCTTCGATTGTTCCTGACGTTGCCGCGCGATGAGATCGCAGCGGCGCGCTTGCCCGTAAAAGTGACGGCAAGAGACGAAACAGGAATCGAGGCGTCCGTCGGCACAGTTTTTCTCTCGGAGGCCAAGTGATGAATAAAGCAAGAGAACTTACAGGTCGCCACGTCCTTATTATGTTGTTCGCATTTTTCGGCGTGATGTTCGCTGTGAATGCCGTATTCGTAACTATGTCTCTAAAAAGTTTTCCAGGAGAGACTGCCGAAAAGTCTTATCTGCACGGACTTAACTACAATGACGTGCTTGCTGAACGCGCGGCGCAAGCCCAGCTCGGCTGGCGCGCGCAAGTCACTGCAGCGGGCAGCGATCAGATCGAAGTTTCGTTTTCCGATGCGAACGGATTGGCGCTGACTGGTTTGGCGATAACCAGTGAAATAATTCGCCCCGCCCATGCCAACACGCGACAAGAAGCTGTGTTCTCGGAAAATGGCGACGGCGTCTATATCGCTAGATTTCGATCACTTGCAACGGGCGCCTGGGACCTCGCCGGTGAGGCGGTTGACGGAAACGGCGACAAGTTTCTTTTCACTGCGCGGGTGTTGATCGAATGACGACAATATCTGTTGCAGAAATCGACGGATGCCCAAGCGGCCTTGAGCCGCCGAGCTCAGCTTCATCACCAGACCCGTCGCCTTTTGTAAAATACCAGGACGATGGCGCCGCTCAGTTGGAACTTGCAGTATTTGGCGCGAAATGCGCGGGCTGTATTTCGAAAATTGAGGGCGGTCTGAACGCAATTCAGGGCGTAAAGTCTTCGCGCCTCAATCTTACGACCGGCAAACTTGTTGTTACGTGGCAGGGTGGGGCTATTTCACCGAAGCGTATAACAGATACCATCGCATCGCTCGGATACCGTTCAAAAGCGTTTGATCCGGAAGCGCAATCTGCCGACAAAGACGAAGAAGGCCGCTTCCTGTTGCGATGTATGGCGGTCGCCGGCTTTGCAACCGCGAATATCATGTTGCTCTCAATAGCAGTCTGGGCCGGTCATGAAGGCGAGATGGGCCCGGCGACAAGGTCAATGATGCACTGGGTGTCGGCAATCATCGCCTTGCCGGCGGCGGCGTTTGCCGGACGGCCATTCTTTCGCTCTGCATATTCGGCGTTAAAAGTTGGCCGCGCCAACATGGATGTGCCAATTTCATTAGCCGTTATCCTCGCGCTTTCACTCAGCGTTTACGAAGCGCTTAACCATGGCCGTGACGCATATTTCGATGCAGCAGTCATGTTGCTGTTTTTTCTTTTGATTGGACGTTGGCTCGATCACCGCTTGCGTGCGCGAGCCCATGCGGCGGCGCAATCATTGTTAAACTTGCAGTCGACAACAGCGAACCGGCTGAATGATGATGGCGTCGTTGAAAGCGTTTCAGCACGCGCTATTTCACCAGGCGAGCGAATTATTTTGTGGCCGGGCGATCGGGCGCCAGTAAACGCTACTATCGATGCCGGAGCCTCAAGCGTAGATATCTCGCTTGTTACCGGCGAGAGTGAACCCGTCAGATTGTCAGGCGGCGACAAAATTTTCGCTGGCGTCCTGAACCTGTCAGACAAACTAACAGCAACCGCAACAGCCACGGTCAACGATTCACTTGTTGCCGAGCTTGCACGATTGATCGAGGCCGGCGAACAGGGAAGGAGCAAATACACTCGGCTCGCGGATCGGGCCGCCGCGCTTTATGTTCCGCTGGTCCATTCCCTGGCGCTTGCGACGTTGCTCGGCTGGTTGTTCATCGGCGATGCGAACTTGCGCGTCGCGGTCATGAACGCCGTTGCCGTTTTGATCATCACATGCCCGTGCGCCCTTGGCCTTGCGGCGCCGGCAGTGCAAATCGTGGCGACGGGAAAACTATTTAAAGCTGGGGTGCTCGTGAAATCCGGCGACGCATTGGAACGCCTCGCCGAGGTCGATGAGTTCGTCTTCGACAAGACCGGCACGTTGACCCATGGCCGCCTCACGCTGTCCAACGCACGAAAGATCACACCGGAAACCCTACGGTATGCGGCAATGCTTGCGCGAACAAGCCGGCATCCGCTGGCGCGCGCGGTAGTCGATGCCGTTGGCCCCGGTGGAGCAGCAGCGACATCCTTAGAATTCGCTGGGCTTGGTATAGAAGGCGAGATTAACGGGCTGCGCGCGCGTTTCGGACGCGCCGATTGGGTTGGCGCCGAAGCAACCATTGATGACGGGGTCAGCGACGCTTGGTTCAGACTGGGCGACGATGCGCCAGTGCGGTTCACATTCGAAGACCGCATTCGCGACGATGCGGCTGAAACCATCGCAACACTTAAAGCGCATGGCGTTGGCGCCGCCATGCTTTCCGGAGACCGGGAGGGACCCGCGCGGCGGGTCGCTAAATTAGCCGGCCTTGGGAATTGGCGCGCCGAAATGTCACCTGCGGAAAAAATACGCGAGCTTGACAAGAAGGCCGCGGACGGCGCCCGCGTCGCCATGGTCGGCGACGGCCTGAACGATGCGCCTGCGCTCGCCGCCGCCCACGCGTCCCTGTCGCCGGGAAGCGCGGCAGACGCGAGTCAGGCCGCTGCAGATTTTGTATATCAAGGCGATGGCCTTGGCGCGGTTTCAATAATTTATGACGTAGCAAAGCAGTCGCGGCGCCGCGTAATTCAGAATTTCGGGTTCGCCGCGCTTTATAATATGTGCGCGATACCGCTCGCGGTATTCGGTTTTGTAACGCCACTGATCGCGGCTCTCGCCATGTCTGGATCGTCGATTATCGTAACGCTCAACGCCCTGCGCATGCAGATCGGCGAAACGCAGTCATGACGGCCTTAATTTTCCTGATACCGATTGCGCTCGTTCTGGGCATTGCCGGTTTAGCCGCGTTCATTTGGACTGTAAAATCCGGCCAATATGATGACCTTGATGGTGCAGCGGAGCGCATCCTTCTGGACGACGATGACAGCGAAAATAATGGTGCAAAGGATTAAGCCGGTCCGGTGAAACAAATATGACCAATAACACTCGTGTTGCGTAAAAGAGGAAAAGGATTGTTCCAATATGCTGGATTTAATCAACCCTATTGATCGAGTATCGTTCCGGGAAAAACTGTTGGGTGCAGTACCGTTCCCGCATTTTTGCATCGATAATTTCCTCAACCAGGACTTCGCTAACGAAATCCACGATTCGTTCCCCGCCTTTCAGGATGCGCAAGCTATGGGCAAGGAATTTTCGACGGTCAACGAACAAAAAAAAGTGCAAATAACGGACGCGACGAAGTTCGCACCAGCCATGCAGAAACTGCACGAGCTCCTTGCATCGCAAGACTATGTCGATTTGTGGTCGGACCTAACGGGCGTGCCTAATCTGCTTGCCGATCCTGAACTTGTCGGCGGCGGCATTCACGAAACCAATAAAAACGGTCATCTCGATGTTCACGTCGACTTCAATTACGTCAAAGACCGTAAGCTTCACCGCAGACTGAATATCTTGATATATTTCAACAAGGACTGGCGTGAAGACTATGGCGGTTATCTGGATATTTGGGACAAAGATGTGAAAACACGCTACGGTTACTTCGCGCCCGTCTTCAACCGGGCATGCGGCTTCCTGACCAGCGAGATTTCATTTCATGGGGTCACGCCGCTCACTTGCCCGCCCGGCGTCATGCGAAAATCCTTCGCAACTTATTATTATACAAAAGAGGCGCCGGACGGTTGGGACGGAACAAGTCATTCTACGATATTCAAAGCGCGTCCGAATGAATGGGCTAAGGGCAACATCGCTATGCCCCTGGAAAATGCCAGCCGCGCCGCGCGCAACGTTGTTCGCAGAGCGAAAAATTCGGCGAAAGGATTTTTGGAAAAGTAAAAGATTGCGCTGCCATATTGCGTTGGCAAGCTTTAAGTAATGTCCATTTCTTTAATCGGATGGTTCAGCGAAGCATTTTTTTGAGTTTCAGGACCGGTTTCGTATTCACCTGGGTCACGCTATGCATGTGCGAGAATTGTCTGTGGAGAGCCTGGCTTTGAATCACGCTTATAGATGGCGCAGCAGACATAATCGGCTTCATCCACGAACCTCGTCCAAGTGAGGACGATCCCGATGGCGCAGCCATTCTCATGAGTGCATAACGACTGGCTGCGCCATCGGGGTCAGTTTAGTTTTGAGTTGTAGCTCGTGTGTGCTTATCAAATGTCACAAGCAAATTATAATTAGCAAAATGAAAAATATAGTCACAAAAGTCATTGTTATTGTTGGATGAAGAAAAATTGCTCATCATTCGTAATGATGGGGTCGGGTATTCAAGTCTCCCATGTGGCGCCATTTTCCATATCTCGTGGCGGCTCGATTCGCTCGGCCTCCAATGGGGCGCCGGTCCGGACGCCGGCCGGTCCGGCGATTAGATGAGTGTCCAATCAATCTCTTACACCAAGAACCACGAGCGTAAGCGGATGGCGCGCGTTGCCAAACTCAGCAGAATTCCAGCCATGAGCGCTGTTGCAATATCGATCCAATTTTTGGCGCTTTGTATCGCGCTGATATTTTCAACGCCTAACGCAGCGGCGGAGAAATGCACCTATTCGACCTGGGCCTGGTCGCCGGAGGAGGGCCGCGCGGTGGACCACGCCGAAATAATTAAACCGCGTAGTGAACTTGCAGCTGAAGAGCGCCACCCGGATTTGCCGTGCACGATTTGCGCGGAGGATCATCGTATAATCGCGCTGAGTAATGGCGCAGAAGTAACCGTCTGCAAAGCGGTCGCGGATGATCTGGAGGTCGCGCTAAATGCCGCGTTGCGGGCGGAATTTCCCATCAACGAAATCGTTGGTTATCGTGTCGGTCGCACCAAGGGCGTTCTTGATGAGAGCGGCAGGCGCACGCAATACAGTCACCATTCCTTTGGTCTTGCGATCGATATCAACTCATCAGTAAACGGCCTTTACGAAAATTGTGCCCAGTTTTCGCCGCGCTGCCGACTATTGCGTGGCGGCGAATGGCGCCCCGGAGCGCCGGGCGCCATTACGCCGGAAACGCCCGTCTATGGCGCCATCACCGCCATGGGCTGGCGCTGGGGCGGAGAGCTGCCCGGGCGGCAAAAAGATTTCATGCATTTTTCACCGATGGGGGATTAGGGGCGTTATCTGAGCGCTGGCAACTTCGTCTCCATCGCGAATTTCAGACTCTCAAGGTCGATCTCGAATGCCTGTTGCGAGAACTGGATAAAGGGCTTGTCGAGGGCGTAGCCGGGCTCGATATGTTCCGGTTTCAGTTTTCCGCGCACCGACAGCCATTCACCGTTCTGCTGGTGCGTGGAATAGCGAAACAAGCTGGCGATGTGCCCAATGGGAAATAATTCAATCAGCCGAAAACGCCGCGTCGTCGCCGGGCGATAAATAAGCGGGCCGAGCGCCGCGCCATGCGTTGCAATAATGTCGGTCGCATCGGCGAGCAGGCGGAATTGATCCTCAAACGAATAATCTTCAGCGTAAACTTTGAGATAGCCCTTCTCGCCAAGGTATTCTTCGAGTTCCGCCTCATTGGAAAGTTTGCGCGCCGCTTTGCGCACCATGAAAATCTTTTCATGGGCGCGATCAAGTTTCGAGCGCTCGTAAATTGTCGGCCAAAACTCTTCCGGCGTTTCTTCAAGGATCCATTGCCGCCGCGGATCGCGGGTCAGCGCAAGAAGCTGTGTTGAAAGATTGATAAAATGGGCGTTGACTGGCGCGTCGGTTGCGATCGTCTTAAACCCGGCCAGCTCACAAATGCCCATGATGTGTTTTCCGCTGTTCTGGGGCAGGATTACCGTGATCGGTTTTTCGCGAAATTTGTCAGACAGGCTGCGGATCTTGAGGAGCAGCGGAAGATGCCCGGTCAGAATATGCGCCCAGTTTTGCGGTGAGCCAAAACGGTAATCGATGGCGAAGCCGTCAATCTCGATTGTTTTGTAGCGCCAGGGAAATATTTTGCGCTCAATCGCATGTTTGCGCCGGCAGGGGGTGAATGGCATCAGCGATTTGGTGTCAGGGTCCGCAGTGATTTCGATTTTTCCGCCGGCGATCGGCATGGATGACAAACGGATAAGTTCAAAGTCGGGGGTCGCACGATCGACGAAGAACGACCTCGGCCCAATCATCCAGTCGGCGGGGCATTCTACGGGTTCAATATCAATCTCGAATTTCAACATTGCGCCTTCGATTGCCACGGTTTTTAGAACTTGTCCAAGCGCATCAAATCATGACTGTGGTTTCGGTTGAATTAAGCAAACGAGATTCAACTCAAGGAGGGTGCTATTTCATCAATCCCGCATTCGGTGGATAATTATTCTCTTGGCGCTGGCATGCCTTATCGTGGGCCGAATGCGATGTTTATATTGTTTTGAATTTTTCGTTTCCCCGGCGATAGCCGGGGCCCATCACCACCGTTGGCATCGTTGGTTGTGGTTCCAGGAAATGGATCCCGGCTTTCGTCTGGAAAACACAGTTTTGATTTCGTGAAGGTCGCAAACCGAACCACAAAAAGGAAAATCGAGGACGTGACTATCAAACCGGTAAATACCGCTTCGACAGCCCGGTAATTGCGCGGTTCTTCGCCGGAGAACCAGACCAGATTAGCCGGAATCCCAATAAGTGCGGGCGACAGAGCGAACGGAGAAATGGTTCTCGACTTCGCTGCGACGATTGGTAAAAACTCAAAATGACCCGTCAACTGAACCCCATTTTTTCCGATCGCCCGCCATCGATCTTCCCGACCATGTCAGCGCTTGCGCGTGAACATGATGCAATCAATTTGGGCCAGGGGTTTCCAGACGAGGATGGGCCGGCCGAAATCCTGCAACGTGCGGCGGAAACTACGATTGAAGGCCCCAATCAATACCCGCCTGTTGAGGGCTTGCCGGAATTGCGCGAGGCAATCGTTTACGACCAAAAGCGCTTCTATGATTTGGACATTAACGCGGCAAACGAAACATTGGTGACGTCTGGCGCGACGGAGGCGTTAGCGGCGGCGTTCTTGGGTTTTTTACAGCCCGGCGATGACGCGGTCTTGCTGGCGCCTTTTTATGAATGCTACGCACCGCAAATCGAGGCGGCCGGCGCCTCCATTAAATTCGTTTCGCTAGCGCCGCCGGAATGGCGATTATCGGCGGGCGCGCTTGAGGCTGCGATCAGCACAAAGACGAAAATCATCGTGATCAACACGCCGCACAATCCGCTTGGCAAAGTCATGGGGCGAGACGAGCTGGACATCGTTGCAGATGCAGCGCGCCGTCACGATTTGATCGTGGTTTGCGATGAGGTCTACGAACACCTCATTTTTGATGGAGCGCCGCATATCCCTCTGATGACGCTGCCCGAAATGTTTGACCGTACAATCCGTATCGGATCGGCGGGCAAAACATTTTCGTTGACCGGTTATCGCCTCGGTCATGTCGTCGGACCTGCGCCTTTAATTGAGGGCGTCAGGAAGGCGCATCAATTTCTGGCGTACTGCAGCCCGCCTTCGCTGCAAAAAGCCGTCGCGCTGGGGTTTCGGTTGGGCGACGAATATTACGCCGCCTTCCGAACGGACATGCAGGCAAAGCGCGACCGCATGGCGCGCGGATTGCGCGCGGCAGGATTTGATGTCCTGCCTTGTGAGGGCACGTATTTTATTACAGTCGATATAAATTCGGTAGGGCGTGACGATGACGTTGATTTCTGTCGTGAGATAACCACAAAGGCGAAGGTTGCGGCCGTACCGCTATCAGCGTTTTATCACCCCGCCATTGCGGACGCGCCGCGAAACTATGCGCGCTTTTGTTTCTGCAAGAAACCTGAAATACTTGATGAAGCGGCGGCGCGGTTGAAAAACTATTTTAGTGAGGCAAGATAAATGCGTAAACTGAATATTGTACTTTTGTCTGCTGGTTTTGCCTTATCGGGTTGTGTCAAAGCGGCTACGACAACGGTGGGCGCAGCGGGGAAGACAAGCGCTAAGACGACAATGGCGGTTGTTGCGCCCAGTAGTAATAGCGCTGCGAACCATGATGGCGACAGCCATAAGGGCGAAAAACATCACGGTGACAATCCGCGCCCGTTTGACGCCGCTCGAAATGCACAGCAAGATGTGGATATTGCATTAGCGTCGGCAAGGGCAAGCGGGAAAAATGCATTGCTGGTTTTTGGCGGGAACTGGTGCCATGACAGCCGCGGGCTCGCGGCAAAATTTGAGGCGCCGGCCCTCGCTGCAATAATTGAAGATCACTATGTTTTGACCTGGATAGATGTTGGCCGCCGGGACCGAAATCTGGATGTCCTGCGCGGCGTTGGCGTTGATGATATTTACGGAACCCCGACGGTCGTGATCTTGTCACCCAATGGTGAGATCATCAACGAAGACAGTGTCCATGACTGGCGAACGGCGGACTCAAAATCATTTGAAGAAACTTATGATTATTTCGTCGGCTTCGCGGGCGCGGATATTGAACCGGGAAAATAATATCCGAAAAATTTGTATACAGATTAATATACGATTTAAATTTAATCAGCCGGCTTGTATTTCTCGCGCATGGTGACGAGTTCTTCCGCCGCTGTCGGGTGCAGCGCCACAGTATCGTCGAATTGCGCCTTTGTAAGACCCGCCTTTACCGCTATGGCGATGCATTGAATCATTTCACCGGCATCATCACCGACAATATGGCAACCAAGAACGCGGTCAGAGTCGCCGTCAACGACGATCTTCATCATCATACGCTCTTCCGAACCTGAGAGCGTGTGTTTCATTGGCCGGAAATCAGTTTTGTAAATGTCGACGTTTTTGTATTCTGCCCGCGCTTCATGCTCGGCATACCCTACCGAACCAACTGGCGGCTGCGAAAAGACCGCTTTGGGTATAAACCTGTAATCAGTTTTTGTCGGATTGTTGTTGAAGCAGGTCTCGGCAAACGCGGCGCCTTCGCGAATTGCCACCGGCGTCAAGTTTACGCGATCCGTTACATCGCCGACAGCATAAATCGAATCCGTCGTTGACTTGGAATAGTTATCGACTTTGATAGCGTCGTTCTCTGCGAGTTCAACGCCAGCGTTTTCAAGCCCGAGATTTTGCGTTGCTGGTTTGCGCCCGACCGCCCAAAAGACGAGCCCAGTGTCAATTTTCGAACCATTAGAAAGATGCACACGCTTTTGGCCGCCGCCTATATCTTCGATTTCGTCAAAGACGGCTTGCGTTACAACGCGTATGCCTTGCCGTTGCATTTCGCGGTGGACTTGCGTTGAGACATCTGCATCAAAATAGCGCAATATGTCTTCGCCGCGATAAACGAGGCATACTTCACAGCCAAGGCCGCGGAAAATACAAGCGAATTCAATTGCAATATAACCGCCGCCCGCAACGACAACGTGCGAGGGGAGCTCGTCAAGATGAAATGCTTCGTTTGAAGTTATGCCTAAGTCATGACCTTTAATGCTCTCGTCAGTCCAAGGGGCCCCGCCCGTCGCAACAAGAATTTTCTTCGCTGTGACATCGCGATTTTCGGCTTCCAGATGGACCGTGTATTCATCTTTTATGGTTGCTCGAGACTGAAAAATATCGACGCCTGAATTCTTCAGGTTACGAATATATATGCCGTTCAGACGATCAATCTCATTATCCTTGTTGTCGATTAATTTACGCCAGCTGAAGTTGACATTTTCTGCGGTCCACCCAAACCCTTCGGCGTCTTTAAAGCTGTGGCCGTACTCACTTGCGTAAACGAACAATTTTTTGGGAACGCAGCCGCGAATGACACACGTGCCGCCAACACGATATTCTTCTGCAACGCCGACACGTGCGCCGTAATTTGCCGCCATACGTGATGCCCGTACGCCGCCGGAGCCAGCGCCAATGGTAAAAAGATCATAGTCAAATTTGCTCATGCAGCATTCCTGTAAGCGAAGATTTGGGCATGTTAATTTTCCGGAATGAAACCGATGCCTGTTTCAAATCGTTGGTCGTTAAATTTCATCACCTGAATGGTGAATGTCGACAGGAACTCTTGATAAATAGCCTCAAATACCGGTTCTAGTTTGTCTTTGAATTCCAGCGGGACATGGATCATCGGTTGTTTTCCGACGAAGATATCAAAACTGTCGCCCGTCACTTCAACCGCGATGGGTGTTCGCAGCCACATTGAACCTGAATCTTCGAAATTTTTAACGGTCAAAGCGATCCCGAATTGTATTGGCTCCAAGACGATGACTTCGCGATGGCTAAAACTGAATGCTTCATCACCATAGTTTTTTGTAGCGTCAAATTGCCCGCCGGGTGGAACAGCGCGTACGCATCCGGCCCCGCAATCGATGTATTCGGGAAATCCAGCGACGACAGCTTCACCAAATCCTTTGCACCGCATCAAATTTTCGAAAGATGCAGCGCCATAATTCTTGATGGCGTCCTGAAGTTTTTCAAAGCGTGATTGCGCCATAAATGTACTTTCTGGCTCCCAATTTTCTGGGGCTTAGACTATGGAATGACGATATCAAAGACAATGCACTGACTTGTGATCAACTCGTCGCCAGGCCGGCTACTTGCTTTCCACGGAAACGCCATTTTCGTCGCCATAAATGATTGTATCCGCCATTGCGCAAAATAGTCCGGTTTCGATGACGCCGGGAATTGATTTTAATGCTGCATCAAGCGTCGCTGGGTCCTCGATTTTTAGCAACTTGCAATCGGCGATGTAATGTCCGCCGTCCGAGCGCGTAAAATTGCCCTGAAAAGCGCGCATTTGGATTTCTGCATCGCCAAAACCTGCGTCACGAAATGTCTCGCGTATACCGCTTATGGTCAGCGCCCAGCAATAAGGGTCAATTTCAACGGGCAGAGGAAAGGCGCCAATCGATGTGACGCGTTTGCTTTTGTCTGCGATCACAATGAATTTTTTTGCGGCGCGCGCAACGATTTTTTCTCGCAGTAGGGCGCCCCCGCCGCCTTTTATCAGGTTCAATTGTGGGTCAGCTTCGTCTGTCCCATCAACAGCCAGATCGATTTCAGTTGTTTCGTCAGGCAAAATTAGATCGACGCCCACGCCCCGCGCTTGCGCTGCTGTCGCTTCCGAAGTTGCGACGCCTTTTATCTCCCACCCCGACCGGACCTTGTTTCCAATCGCGTTGATGAAATATTCAGCTGTGGAGCCTGTTCCAAGTCCAAGCGTCATTCCGTTGTCGACGAATTCAACGGCGCGCAAAGCCGCTGCTTTTTTACCTGCTTCTTTGTCCATTGTCGTTCCTGTTATTTTTTGTGCGCTTGGCGAAATTTTGTCGCCCAGTCCTTGATCGCTGCTTGTCGTCCGCGTGCGACGGCCAAATCACCTGGCTCAACGTTTTTCGTGATAACAGAGCCGGACCCCACATAGGCGCCGTCGCCAATTTCGACCGGCGCCACGAGCGATGAGTTTGAACCGATGAATGCGTTCTTGCCTATTGTCGTTTTATGTTTCCCGAACCCGTCATAGTTGCAAGTGATCGCGCCAGCGCCGATATTTGCTTCGGCGCCGATCGAAGCATCGCCGATATAGGTCAGGTGGCTTACTTTCGCGCCGGCGCCAATTTCTGCATTTTTGATTTCAACAAAGTTGCCGACTTTTGCGCCCTCAGAAAGGCTTGCTCCCGGCCGCAGTCTTGCAAATGGTCCAACACTGGCGCCATCAGCGATTTGAGCGCCTTCGATGTGTGAAAACGCCTTGATGGTGGCGTTATTGCCGACATTGACGCCCGCGCCAAAAACCACATTTGGCTCTACCGTTACATCGCGACCAAGCGATGTGTCGTGGGAGAAGAACACCGATTGCGGATCAATTAGCGTTGCACCGGCGTCCATCACGGACTGCCGTTTCCGATCCTGAAAAACGGCTTCCGCGACGGCGAGTTCTGCTCTCGAGTTAACGCCAAGAACTTCCTCGTCGTCGGTTTCGACGATAGCGCAGCGGTTACCTTTTGCGACGGCGATTTCGGCAAGATCCGTCAGATAATATTCGCTTTTCGCATTGTCATTCTTGAGTTCAAATATCTGTCTTTTTAAAAATTCTGCTTCAACCGCCATTACACCTGAGTTGCAAAGCCTTATCGCCAGTTCCTGATCACTCGCGTCGTTTGCTTCAATGATTGCGATGAGATCGCCATTTTCATTTTGTTTCAATCGCCCATACGCGCCGGGGTCATCTGGTGTGAATCCAAGAACGGCGACGGCCGCGCCTCTATTTATCTCGCCAGCCATCGTTTTGAGCGTATTGCCCGTCACCAGCGGCGTATCTGCATACAACACCAAAACGGCGCCGCTTATCGTCTTCAGCAAGGGAGCAGCCTGTTGAACTGCGTGGCCAGTTCCGAGGGGCGGGGATTGGGTCACAGTGTTAATGGACGATCCTAATGAAATTGCGAAAGCGTCAATTTCGTCGGCGTCTTTTCCAGTGACAACAATTACCGCTTGAGGGTTGAGTTCCATCACTGCATCGGCGACATGGCCAAGCATTGCGCGCCCGCCAATTTCATGCAGGACTTTCGGCAAGGATGATTTCATTCGCGTGCCTTTGCCGGCGGCAAGGATGATTGCTGCGCCTATTATTTCCGAGGTCAATTTCTTCTCCGATATAGTTCGTTATCGTCGCCCAGATGGATTTGGCGAATATTGGCGATATCGCGCTATTGCGACATGCCGCGATTCGCCGACAACATATGATTTCGCAGAATTATGGTGGGCCTTCGATGAAAACAGGGATTTTATTTGATCTCGACGGGACCCTGGTCGATACGGCCGAAGACCTGGCGGCGGCGATGAATTTTGCGTTGGTTGAGATGGGGTTTACGCCCGTTGATACCGCAGCAGTGCGATCACTTGTGGGTTATGGCGCAAGGCGGATGTTAATCCGTGGCATGGAATTGGCCGGCGGCGACGCCGCGGATGACGACGCGATTGGGCGCGGGCTTACCCACTTTCTGGACCATTATGAGAACAATATTGCTGTTTCTTCGCGGCCCTTCGCGGGCGCGGTAGAAATGATTGAAGATTTGAAGAAACGGGGGCATCGCTTCGCAATTTGCACAAACAAGCGTGAAGCCTTGGCGCGAGCGCTATTGGCCGAATTGCAACTTGACGAATATTTCGAGGTGATTGTCGGCGCCGATACGGCGTTGGCGCCAAAACCTGATCCCGCGCCCGTGAGGCTGGCAATGCAGCGAATTGGCGTTGATGACGCAATTTTTATTGGAGACAGCGACACCGACATTTTGGCGGCGCGAAACGCCAATTTGCCATGTCTCGTGGCCACATTCGGCTACGGACCAGTGACATTAGAGCCCGCCAATGGCGCGATTTTCGGAAGTTACCGAGATTGCACGGCAATCATCAATTCAATGGTGCGCCGTTAATGTGCTTCCAAGTCTGGCGCTCGCGTCGGCATTCCGTTGATCATATCGCTGCGAACATCCGTCCGGGCCGATCGCATGGTCGAGACGAAACCCTCATCTTTGGTTTCCACGGAAACGTTAAATCCGCGCTTGCGCCAAAATTCTTCAATTTTCATGGCTAGTCGTGCGGCGCCATCTCGATCGCAAAGGTCATTCATTTGCTAATCCGATCCAACTAACAAGAGGAATATATAAGTTAGACTAATCCTCTGTGCCGCTCAAATCAAGCAAAAATACACTCCTAGGTTTACAAAAAACCATATTTTAAAGGAATTTTTCCAAATAATTGTGCGCCAATGAGAAAACAAATTGATAAAATATAAGTCAGGCTTATAAAATTGGACCATGAACCAGATGGAAATTGCAAATCCGCCAAAGTCTATAGGCGGTCGTATCAGGCAGTCGCGAAAGGCCTGCAATCTTAGCCAGGCGGACTTGGCGCGAAGGATTGGTGTGACACAACCTGCCGTCGCCAACTGGGAAAGCGGCGTACACGACCCACGAAGGCTGATGCTCGCCAGATTGGCGGATGCGCTGCACACGCCGCTGGACTGGTTGGCCGGCGGTGATCGGTCAGCGTTAGAACGCGATAAACATGCTGGCGCTGCATATATTCGCAGAGCGCTACAACATGTGCCGATTATAAGTATGGAAACCGCAACTCTATTTGCGCACAATCAAAAAATTGATCCGCACACATTGGCGGAAGATTATATTCCAGTCACTGCAAACACGGATACGCTTTTCGCAGTCTTCATTGACGATGAGGCGGTGAATTTGGCGTTTCCGCCTGCAAGTCTAGTGGTCGTCGATTACAGTGATAATCAACCTCAAGATGGAAATTATTGTCTAGCGCTGACGCCGGCAGGACCGCTGGTTCGGCAATGGAATGAACACCCGCGGCAATTGCGGCCTTTGTCGTCAAGCCAAGATCATGAAGCGATAGATGTTTCGGAAATAACCGCAGTCATCGGTTGCTTGCTTGTGGCTATACGAATTTTGTGAGCGTCAGGCGGCTTTCGGCGCGTACCGCTGCAGCATCTCCGGCAGCTCTTGCGCCGTGGTTCGATAGATGGCGGACGTATTTTTTATCAATGGATACAATTTCGATAATTCTGCACCACTATGCGATGCGTTTTCGACCGCAGCGCAAGCATTTGCAAGAGAAGCGGCGCCTACATTTAGGCTCATTGATTTCAATGCGTGGGCTGCTTTCGCTATCCGCTTAGCGTCCTTTGCCTTTCCGCTTTTGACGAGTTCCAAAAGTGCTTCAGGCGAATGCTCTTTGAATAGTGTAAGCGCACGGAACGGCAAGGCGGAATCGCCGCTTTGCATTTGCAGGAGTGCTTTTAACGTACTGTCGTCAAATATTTTCGATGGTTCTTTGCTGCGACCAGTCGGCGGCGCAACTTTTGAGTTGCCGCTATCAGTGCTTTCTTTCTCATCATTACTTTCAATATTGCGCGCATCGCAGACATCTTCATCTTTATTTCCAATATTTCTCACCAGGTTTTTAGTTTGAATGAAATTGCCGATAGCGCTCGACAGCGATTCAATTGTGAAAGGCTTTGTCAAATAATCATTCATCCCAACATTCCGCCAGGTTTCGTCTTCCATTGCGACATGCGCGGTTAATGCGACGATTGGAACAGGGGACCGATTATATTTTTTCTCCAGGCGCCGTATCGCCTTTGTTGCTTCGAACCCATCCATTTGCGGCATTGAGCAGTCCATCAATATCAGATCGAATTCGTTTCGGTGAGCGGCCTTTACGGCCTCTGATCCGTCGCCGACAAGTGTCGGTTTTAGGTTCAATTTGCTCAACGCTTCGCGAGCGACCTCTCTGTTCACGATGCTATCGTCGGCGGCAAGAACGCTTTGCCCATCAAATGTCTTGATGGATTGGAGCTCCTGCGTGATTGAATTCAATGCTGCTTGACCACGGAGCTTTTTCTCAAAAAACCTGGCAATTTGATCCATCACATCGCTGCGTGATAAAGGCGCGAGCAGAATGTCTTCGGCGACACCGGTCTCTAGCAATCGATCGGGCGCTGTATCACCGAGTTCACAAACACAAATTCGTGCGGGAACCCATTGATTGGGTTCTCCTTTGATGTTTTCTTGAAGTTTGTCGAGAAATGCCGGCGACGCAAATATGATATTTGCATAGCCAATCTGGACGCCAATATCCGCGTTCGGATCCACTATTTCGGTTATTATGCCTGTTTCGCTCAAGTAGCGCGCAAGCATTTTCGGGGTTGCGGTTCCGTCAATAGCTATAACTGCCCGCATATCCAAATCAGCAGCGCGCGCCACAACGGGTTTTTCAATGGCTGTTGTAGGAAAGCAAAAATGGAACTTTGACCCTTTGTTTTCTTGGCTGGTCACGCCAATCGAACCATTCATCGCCTCAACCAAGCGCCGGCTAATCGCCAACCCAAGTCCGGTGCCGCCGAATTTTCTCGTCGTTGTTTGGTCAGCTTGAGAAAATGCTTCAAAAATTTCCGCCTGTTTCGGCGCCGGTATGCCGACGCCAGTGTCAGTGACTGAAAATTCGACAATACAATCACCGTTATTGCTTACCGTTCTTTTGACAGAAACTATGACGTGACCTTCGTCTGTAAACTTCAATGCATTGTTGACAAGGTTCGATATGACTTGGTTGATACGTACTGGATCACCTAAGATTACCTCGGGAACGCTAGGAGCGACATATCCAGTCAGATCGATCCCTTTTACGGCGGCACGCTCCCAAAACAAGCTCACGACGTCGTCGATAACTTCGCTTGGCCGAATTGGAATTGATTCCAATTCAAGACGTCCGGCTTCGATTTTTGAAAAGTCGAGAATATCATTAATGATTGCAAGAAGGCTCTGCCCAGATTTGGCAATCACGTCTGCATATCGTTTCTGGCGCGGCGGCAAGCTGGTTTTATTCAGCAATTCAGCCATCACCATCATACCATTCATTGGTGTGCGAATTTCGTGACTCATAGTCGCCAAAAATTCTGATTTGGCTATAGATGCTGCTTCAGCAATCTCCTTGGCGCGTTGTAATTCTTGTGTTCGTCGTTCGACAATTTTCTTAAGATCGCGCTGGTGCGATTGAAGCTTGATGTCGCGTTCCTCAAGTTGGTCCAACATGTCGTTAAACGACTCAACGAGCTTTCCGGTCTCATCGTCTTCGATGGTTTTTGCGCGCATTGTAAAGTCGCCGCTTTCACGCACCCGAGCCATAACCTCAGAGAGGTCGACGATAGGATCGGTAATTGCACGTTGCATTTTCAATGCAATCAAAAGCCCTATGCCTGCTGCAAAGATTGCCGCCACGAGTGCGTCATATACGAGCAATCCAATTCGGTTCGCTAAAGAACCGGTACTTGCAAAGATACTTAGCGCGCCAATTTCTTCTCCGGCATAAATGATCGGAACCGTTACTTCGGAACTGCCGTTGGTTAATCCATTAATCAATTGAAGCGGCAATGCAGAATTGCCAAATGATTGTCGGCTATCAGTGTCGAGAGCGGTAACGCTGCCTAGTTCGACAAATTTCGACCCGTCGATTGAATTCACGCGCACATAGTCGATTGTTGATATTTGAGCTATGCCGCGCAGGGCATTCAAAGTATTTTGCCGATTTTCATTCTTCAATTGTTCAGATATTGCGGCGGCAAATACGACCGCGGTGCCGTGAAGCTCTTCATTTTTTGCAATACTGAATTGTGTTGTTTCGCGCCACACGGAGGAAATTGTAACAATTCCCACGGCGCCAAAAATGGCGACGATAACGAGAGTCGTTAAGCGACTGCGTAATGATTTGCTACGCGCAACCACCAATTATCCTCTCGTTGCGTCTTTCACGAAGATTAACCGAAGAGAATGTCGCTGAAATTCATTGCCAATTGATTGCCACGGCGGCGCAGAAATTAAATTTTAAGAAAGTTGATAGTAAATTGTTCGTCCTTTTGGAAAAATTATCCTTGGCCGGAGCAATCCTTGTGAGCGAACCCGCACATATAATACTCGCCGACGACGACCCGATTATGCGTGAGCTTGCGGAGGCAAAGCTGCTTGAGGCTGGATACCGCGTTTCGACAGCAGAAAATGGCTCCGAAGCGCTTAAGATTTTAAAAGAAAAAGGCGGAAAGCTGGTGATCTCCGATTTGGAGATGCCCGTCATGGACGGGTTTGAATTAACAAGAAACATTCGCGCCGATCGCCTTATCTCAAAGACTCCCGTGCTCTTGATTACCGCCAGCGACCGGGCGGATGCGGTTGATGAGGCATTTGCGGCTGGCGCGTCGTCTTTTCTAGCCAAACCGATAAATTGGACGCTTTTCAGTCATGCCGTAATGTTCGTTTTGCGGGCAAGTAACGACCAGGAACGATTGAGAATTGCCTTGGACCAAGCTGAAGCAGGCGCGCAATTTAAAGACGGTTTGATGTCAGTGATGAGCCACGAATTGCGCACGCCGTTAAACGCGATCATTGGTTTTGGGCAACTTATTGCCGAACGCTTTTCCAACGACAGTGATCTGGTTCATAAAGAGTACGCAGAATATATAGTCGATGGCGGTAAACGATTGCTCGGTTCAGTTTCAGACATGTTGCTGGCGTCCGACGCAAAATCAGGGCCGATTGAAATCAATGCAACGGATATAACCGTCGGCGATTTGGTGACTGAATCCGTCAATCTCGTGAGTGTCGCAGCAGATGCAGCAGGCGCGGATATTTCACTGACGCTGCAAGATTCCGAATTGGAGGTCTTTTGCGACCGTCAATTGCTGACGCGCGCGATTTCGAAATTGATCGAAAATTCTGTGAAATTTTCTCGTAAAGGCGTTAAAGTAAATATTGCAGCTGCGCTGACGAAGAAAGGCGATCTGGCCATCTTGGTCAAAGACAACGGGCCGGGAATTCCCGCTGAAATAATCGAAGAATCGCTCGTCGCATTCAAGCAATCCGATATGTCGCTTAGGCGCTCCAAAGAAGGGCTCGGTCTTGGATTGCCGCTCGCGCAAGCGATCGCGGAGTCCCACGAGGCAAAGCTGAAATTGGACTCAACGCCCGCTGAGGGGACGCGGGCGCTAATTATCCTCCCAAAAGAGCGGGTTAGAGCTCGGGTAGAGCGGAAAAGCGCTACCGCGGCGTAGTTCATTTGCAACACATGAACCGTTTTCGCCAAAACTGTCCTTTCGCAGGGTTTTGTTAACTATATCAGTCTTTTAGTGGGATAACCGCTTCATGCGGTTGTTGTAATTTTGTAACGGTGCGCCGCGACATTGGCAAAGCGCTGGGCTGGTAGCTGGACTGTAGGTTTCGAAAAGGCGAAACCATTATGCCGGCTTCGAGTTCCGGAACATAATCATAGCGCCTCACAGGGAGGGGCGAAAGCAGGGGTTCAGTCCATGAACAGGAAAACCATGAAAAAAGACAAGATTTATCGTGCGCTAATGACTGGCGTCGGCGCTGCAGCGCTATGTGCCGGGTCCGCGCTCGCGCAAACTGATACAATCATCGTTACTGCGACAAAGCGGCCGCAGACACTGCAAGAAGTGCCAGTTGCCGTTAGCGTGGTCGATGCGGACGCAATCGAAAAAGCGCAAATTCTCGATCTTATCGATCTGCAAACCAGCGTTCCGTCGCTTCGCGTTACGCAGCTTCAAAATTCATCGCAAACGAATTTCGTTATTCGCGGCTTCGGCAACGGCGCAAACAATCCCGGTATTGAGAGTTCGGTCGGCGTATTTATCGACGGTGTTTTCCGGTCTCGTTCTGCGTCTGCCATTCTCGACTTGCCGACACTAGAACGCGTAGAAGTTTTGCGTGGCCCGCAATCGACGCTTTTCGGTAAAAACGTGTCAGCCGGCGCGATTTCGATCACAACGAAAAAGCCAGAATTTGATATTGGCGGCAGCGTTGAGGCGAGCTACGGCAATTACAATCAAGTTCTTTTCAAGGGCACGCTTACTGGTCCGCTTAGCGAAACTCTGGCGTTTCGCGTTTCTGGTTCATTGAACGAGCGCGATGGTTATTACACCAACATCGTTGACGGATCGGATGTAAACGAACGTTCGCGGTGGTCCGCTCGCGCGCAGTTGTTGTGGGAGCCATCAGATGTCATGGCTTGGCGTCTCATTGGCGAGTACAACAAGATTGATGAAGTCTGCTGCGGCGCCGTTCAAATTCTTAATGGTCCGGCAACGCTAGCAATTGGCGCCCCGCCGCCGTTCGGCCTTGGTCGCTTGATTGGGGACGACAGCGATCCGTTCGCTCGGGAAATCGCTTACAACGAAAACCCAACAAACGAATTGACCGGTAAAGGTTTATCTCTGCACGGCGATTGGGATCTTGGCGGCGCGACAGTGACATCGATCACTTCTTACCGCGAACAGGATGACAATACGCAGACTGACGCCGACTTTTCGTCTGCTGACGTGCTCGTCAACCCGCAAACCCGTAACTACCAGACTTTCACGCAGGAACTTCGTATTGCTTCCAGTGGAGATAATTTCGTCGATTATTTGATCGGCGGATTTTATTTCGATGAAAGCGTTGAATTCATGCGTGACGTCACCTTCGGTTCCGAAGGCCGTCTGTTCGCAGACTTCCTCGCAGCCGGCGCTGGGGCCCCAGGCGCCTTTGGCGGCATCGAGGCAGCATTAATGATTCCGCCGGGAACGTTTTTTGCTGACGGAACGGGTGTCTTTGGTGATTACACCATGGACAACCGCTCGTACTCGATTTTTGGTCAGCTTGATTTCAATTTGACAGAGCGTTTAACGCTTACCGGGGGCGTCGCTTATATCAACGACCGCAAGGAATCGGTCGGCGTTAGCACGCTGACGGAATCTTTCTCGCTTGTGGATTTGAACGCTCTCGGTTTCCCGGGAGCTGTATTCGCGCTCTCAGGCGCAGACATTACAATGGTGCCGCCAGCGGCCGTTCCGGGTATTCTTGCAACGCCTGTTCCGGTTGCCGCTCTGGCGCCAGGATTTGCGATTGATCCGGCCACCGGTGCAACGTTGGGTGATCCGCAAACCGTCGGTTCACTAGCGACAGCAATTTCAGGCACGAATTGTTTCGCACCCAACCCTGCGTTGCTTTGCAACCCGACCTTGGCGTTGGCTGGGTTTCAGTTCTTTGACCCGCAGGTCAATTTTCCAAATCCAGCGGACCCTTTGGATAACGGGCTCCTTCAAGATGACAAGGTTACATACACCGCACGTTTGGCTTATGATGTCACCGACAACTTAAACGCTTATTTCACCTATTCAACAGGCTGGAAAGCGGGCGCTGTTAACTTGTCATCGGATTCGCGCCCGCCTGACGCGGCCGGCGTCGGTCGTGCGGCTCGACCAGAAGATGTTGAACTTTTTGAGATTGGCA
>JABDJK010000072.1 GCA_013002535.1 Hyphococcus sp. | reverse complement strand
GCGATAATCCGCGCTAATGCATAAATACCCGCAGCCAGCGGCGCCGCCATAGCGAGAGGCGGCGTCGGCGTCCCGGAAATCGACGTTGCGACCCCGAACATCGTCACCACCCAAACGGCCGCGCCGAAACCGACTGCAAAGCTTGTCAGTTCCTGCGAACGTTCCATCTCATCGAAGGCTCGAAAACGCCGGACAGAGGCCCATGCCCAGATCGTCAAAACAAGGATCGAGGGCGCCGCGGGGATCAGCGCACCGGCCGCCGCATCGCCTATGTCCTTCAATGCATCGCCAAGATGCAGCGTCCCGACAAAAACGAGTGCAATCGCAATTTCGGTCAGGCCAATTTGCATTTTCTGGCGTTTGCGATTTGATCCGCTTGCAAACTGTTCCCGGTTCATGACGCTTGTTCCTTTGATTTCCCTGTTTTGTAAAGCACCCTTTACATAGCGTGAAAATCTATAATGTCAAGCTCCCTTTACATTTTGCCGTTAATAAAAATGTTCTTGATTTGTTCTTTTTTCGTGATAGCGTCAGGCCATGGCCCGCGCTGCTCACCTTTCCCTCGTACCTCCTCGCCCGGGAGGCAATGGACCGCCCACCACCAGGGGGAAAGGCCGCGGCGCGGGCTCCAATGCTTCCGGACGCTACGAAAAAGAACGGCGAGAGGAGATTGATGATGGTTGGGGTATGGGCGCCGGGCCGGAATTTGCCCCTGAGTTTGATGGGGGCTTAAGCGATAATAGCGAAGCCGAAGATTGCATTTCCTTGCGCACGCCGCTGCGCACCGACGTCACGATTGAGCGTCCGCGCAAAATCATCACCTATAACAACTCGCCCTATGTCGGATTTGACCGTTCGATCAATCCTTATCGCGGCTGTGAGCATGGCTGCATTTATTGTTTCGCGCGCCCGACCCACGCCTATATGGGGCTCTCTGCTGGGTTAGATTTTGAATCGAAACTCTTTGCGAAACCGGATGCGCGCGGGCTCCTGGAACGCGAGCTTTCCAAACAAAATTACAAAGTCAAACCCATCGCCATGGGGACGAACACGGACCCTTATCAGCCCATCGAGAAAAAGTTTCGCGTGATGCGCGGAATATTGACCGTGTTTGATGCATTCAATCATCCTGTGACAGTGTTAACGAAAGCGCATCTCATTACGCGCGATATCGACTTGCTGGCGCCGCTCGCCGAACGCAATCTGACGCGCGCGATGATTTCAATCACAACCCTCGATAAATCCCTCGCGCGGCATATGGAGCCGCGGGCGGCGAGCCCGAAACGCCGCCTTGACGCTGTCCGGGAGCTGGCGGACGCCGGCATTCCAGTCGGCGTTATGACGGCGCCGATGATACCCGGCCTTAATGACGATGAGATGGAAACGCTGCTCGGCGAGGCAAAGGACGCCGGCGCCAGTTTCGCCGGCTACACCATAATCCGCCTGCCGCTGGAGGTCTCGCCGCTCTTCCAGGAATGGCTGGAGACCTATGCGCCTAACCGCGCGAAACGCGTCATGCGCCACATTCGCGAAATGAATGGCGGCAAGGATTACGACCCGCAATGGTCGCGGGGGAAAGCGGTCAAAGGAACCTACGCCAAGCTGATCGCGCACCGGTTCACGAAAGCCGCATCAAAAGTCGATCTCGCCTGGGAGAACAAGACGCCGCTGGATGTCACGCAATTCCGCGTCCCGGCGTCGATCACCGGGCAAATGAACCTCTTCGCCTGATAATAAGGAGCAAGAAATGCCGAGGTATAAATGGCGGATTTTAAGATTATTCGCGCGGGTTCTAAGGGTTGTGGATTATTAGACGCGTGTTGAGTTAGTGGTTCGGGACATTTGCTTCCCCTCATGATAGAAAACAAATCATTCGAGGGAGGGAAACAAATGGACAGACGAAAATTTGTGGCGCGAACCGGCGGGCTTATTATTGCCTCAGGCGCGATAAACAGCGCGGCTGCAAAATCAGAAAAAGAAATGGTCATGCCCGGCAAAGCCTGCCGGCCGGTGACGATGCAAACGCCCGGCCCCTTCGTGACGCAGGAAAATATTGTTCGGTCAGATATCCGTGAAGATCTGCCGGGCGCGGTGTTAAACTTGAATATCCGTGTTCTTGACCCGGTCAGCTGTGCGCCAACAGAAGGGATGATTGTCGATATCTGGCAATGCGATGCGGCCGGCCGCTACGCAGGATTTGTTAATATCAATTTTGATCTTAACACGTTGAAGGTGTCGGGGCCGGGGCCTGACTATACTGACAAAACATTTTTGCGCGGCCGTCAGCTAACGGATCAAAACGGCCTTGCGCGCTTCACGACGATTATTCCGGGCTGGTATATTCCGCGCCTCCCTCACATTCATGTGCGCGCAACAATCCCGGGGATGGATTGGACAGCGACAACAACGCAGCTTTATTTCCCACCGGATTTGGAGAAAGCAATTTACGATTCCCCGCCCTATTCCGAGCGTGGCCCAAACCCCATCGGATACAAACGCGACCTTGCGATACGCGGAGATAAAAAGACGTTGAAGGCGCTAACTCTCGATGTCGAAAAAGACAGCGACGGCTTTAAATCTACATTCGACATGCCAATTACCTGAAGCTTTTTTTATTGAAGCAGGAGCGACTCAGGCGATAGATCGCCCAATGAAGATTACGCCGACATTCGAATTCGAAAACCAGCATCATGGATTGGTCGCCGGCATTGATGAGGCGGGCCGCGGCCCCCTCGCCGGGCCGGTCGTTGCCGCAGCGATCATTCTCGATCGCGAGAATTTGCCCTCTGGCCTCGCGGACTCGAAGGCGCTCACCGAAAAACGCCGTGAAGAAATCGCGATTGAACTTCACGCCCACGCACAAGTCGGCGTTGGCATCGCGTCTGTGGAAGAGATTGACGAGCTCAACATTTTGCAAGCGACGATGCTCGCCATGACCCGCGCAGCAGACGCTTTGCCAATCCAAGCCGATCATTTTCTCATCGACGGAAATCGCGCGCCGAAACTCGCGGCGGCCGCGAGCGCGATTATCAAAGGCGATGCAAAATCATTGTCAATCGCCGCCGCATCGATCATCGCAAAAACGACGCGCGATAAAATTATGCGCGAGCTTTCAGAAATTCATCCCGAATTTTTCTGGGCGAAGAACAAAGGCTATGGCTCAAAGATGCACATCGAAGCGATCGAGGCGCACGGGCCCACACAACATCACCGGCGTTCTTTCGCCCCAATCCGCAATATGTTGTGTGCGGAGTCAATTCGCCGCGCCTCGTGAAAGGTTTCGTTAACTTCGGTTAACACCTTGACTCCATTATAAAAATTGCCGCCGCATCTTGACGGCGAGTCAGGCCCGACTCAAAGTGCCGCTCTTCGTAATCCCAAGGGGCAGCGCATCATGCCGGCGAAAAAAACAAAAAAGAAAACCGACAAACCTGCAATGAAGAAATCGGGGCCGAAAAAACCGGCGCTGAAGAAGACGTCGCAAAAGGAAAATACTGCGGCCGCGACCGCCGACAAATTTCTCGACACAATCATCAAGGGCGACTGCATTGCGGCAATGAAGAAATTGCCGGACGCCTCCGTCGATCTCGTCTTCGCCGATCCGCCTTATAATCTACAGCTTGGTCAGGGTGAATTGACCCGGCCGGACAATTCGCGTGTCGATGGCGTTGACGATGAATGGGACAAATTTGACTCGTTTAAAGCCTATGACGATTTCACGCGCAGCTGGCTTGCGCAAGCCCGCCGCATTCTAAAACCGAACGGCGCGATTTGGGTCATCGGCTCCTATCACAATATTTTCCGCGTTGGTGCGGCGGTGCAGGACACGGGCTTTTGGATTTTGAACGACGTTGTCTGGCGCAAATCCAATCCCATGCCGAATTTCCGCGGCACGCGCCTCACCAACGCCCATGAAACGCTGATCTGGGCGGCAAAGAGCGAGAAGTCGAAATACACGTTTAATTATCGCGCCCTCAAAACCGCTAATGACGATTTGCAGATGCGCTCCGATTGGGAGTTCCCAATCTGCACGGGCTCGGAACGCATCAAAGACGATAGCGGCGGAAAGGCGCACCCGACGCAAAAACCAGAGTCGCTTTTGTACCGCGTCATGATCGCCTCGACAAAACCGGGCGATATTGTCCTCGATCCGTTTTTTGGGTCAGGGACCACCGGCGCGGCGGCGAAATATCTCGGTAGGCGCTACATCGGCATTGAGCGCGACCAGAAATATATCACCGCCGCCAAGAAACGCATCGCACGGGTCAAGCCGCTGGAAAGCGAAGATCTGCTAACCCAGCCCTCGCCCAAAGCGGCGCCGCGCGTACCCTTCGGCACGGTCGTTGAAACAAAACTCATCAAACCAGGATCAAAACTGTTCTCGCCGCGCGGCAATCACTCGGCAAAAGTCCGCGCCGACGGCTCGCTTTACGTCAAGGATGGCGACACCGAAATTCAAGGCTCAATCCATAAGGTCGGCGCGGCGGTGCAGAATGCCCAAGCCTGCAATGGCTGGACTTATTGGCACTATGAAGAAAAGACCGGCCGCCGCCCCATCGATTTTCTGCGCGATAAAATCAGGAAGGGAATAACGGGGTAATGTATCCGTCTTCCCGTGCGCAATGCAGCGAATTATCCCTGCTTTGCTGACACGGGACCCTAATCAATTCGAACCGATCCCATGTTAGCAGCGAGACATTTTATGCCGCGCCGCTGACGGGATGACGATATGTCATTGCGTCTTTACCAATTGTGCACTTACCCTAAGATTGGTGCATGCCCATCGACAAAAAACTTGAAGAATTAAACCGCCGTCGCGCGCTTGCTGATAAAATGGGCGGGGCCGAGAAAATCGCGCGCCAGCGCGAACGCGGCAAGCTGGACGCCCGCGAGCGTTTGCGCCTCCTTCTCGACAAGAATTCTTTTCGCGAGATCGGCAAGATCGCCGGCAAGGCCGCCTATAACGATGACGGCGAGTTGGAAGGCTTCTCGCCTTCAAATTTCATTTTCGGCCGTGGTCGGATAAACGGCGAATCGGTTGTCGCCAGCGCCGATGATTTCACCGTGCGCGGCGGCGCGGCGGACGCCGCAATCCATCGCAAGTTCTGCCAAGCCGAACAGATGGCCCACGAGCTAAAGTTGCCGATCATCCGAATGATCGACGGCACGGGCGGCGGCGGCTCGGTTAAAATGCTGGAGGATTTGGGCTTCACCTATGTGCCGTTTGTGCCGGGTTGGGAGCATGTGGTTCAGAACCTAAAATCTGTGCCTGTTGTCGCGTTGGCCCTCGGCCCCGCCGCCGGGCTTGGCGCGGCGCGCGTCGCCGCCAGCCATTATTCGGTGATGGTGCGCGGGGTCGCACAGATTTTCACCGCCGGCCCCGCCGTTGTCGCAGGACTTGGAAACGGCGAAGACCTCACCAAGGAGGAATTAGGCGGCGCAGATATTCACGCGCGCAACGGGGTTGTCGATGATGAAGCGCCCGATGAAGACGCGGCTTTCAAAATGGCGCGGGACTTTCTTTCCTATCTGCCGCCGCATGTCGGCGCCCGCGCAGAACGAGCAGCGAACCATGATCATGTCGATCGCCGCGAGAAGACGCTGCTTAACGCCGTTCCCGACAATCCTCGCAAAGCTTATTCCATGCGCAAAATCGTCGAAATGGTTTTCGACAGAGGCACTGTTTTTGAGATGGGAAAGCGCTGGGGCCGCGCCGCGATTACCGCGTTTGCGCGCCTCGACGGCTGGCCCGTCGCCGTGCTCGCGTCTGACCCGAGCTATCTTGGCGGTTCATGGACTGCGGACACGGCGGAAAAAGCGAAACGCTTTATTCAGTTGGCGGATCTATTCCGCCTGCCCGTTGTTCACCTTGTCGATAATCCCGGCTTCATGATCGGGCTGGAGGCTGAACGCGCCGCCACCATCCGCCGCGGCGTCGAGGCCATGAACGGCGTCTATGATGCGAGCGTTCCATGGGCGACGGTGATCATCCGCAAGGCTTACGGCGTCGCGGGCGCAGCCATGTCCGATCACACCCGGTTTCAGTATCGCTTCGCGTGGCCGTCAGGCGATTGGGGCTCGCTTCCCATGGAAGGCGGCGTCGAAGTCGCCTACAAAGCCGAGCTTGAAAAAGCTGACGACCCGGCGGCAAAGCTCGCCGAAATCAAGGCGCGTCTCAACGCGGTCACTTCGCCGTTTCGTACCGCTGAGCAGTTCCTCGTGGAAGACATTATCGACCCCCGTAATACGCGCCCGCTTTTGTGCGAATTCGCAGAATTGGCGCAACGGCGGCTCTAACCGCCCGCCCTGAAAAACGTCAGATAATCCTGATCGAGCTCAAAGCCTTCGCGGAAGGGATCGCAGCGTATATTATGGGCCGCCACATCTTCCGCCAGCTCCACGCCTTCGCGGTAGAGTACTTCGCGCTCCTTGTTCGGTAACCGGATTTGCAACAGCGGCGCAGCAGTTCCGCCGGAAAGCCGGCTGCCCGTCGTGGGCTCGCCTTCGCCCTCGCCCATTTCATCGGCGCGCTCATTGTAGCCGGCGATCATTTCGTTGAGTGCAGCGGCTTCCTGTTCGCAAGCTTCGAACGCGGCGACTTTTTCACGTAGATTCGCCGCGTCATCCCGAAGTTCGCTGGTAGCGGTTGCGGCGTTTTGATCATAGCTGTCGTCAACCCCCGCAATCGATGCATTCCAGGCCGGAATATAGGTGATGATATTCGCCACATGGCCGCGCAGGAAATTCTGGTCGCCGATTGCAATTGTCTTTGCGCCGGAAACAGTCGCGCCCATATCCAGCGCAACGCAGGACCCAACGCGAAATGCGCGCCGCGTCGCGTCGCTAACCGCGCCATTTGCGCCATCGCTCTCGAGTTGCAGCGCTGCGAGTGGATCGAAACACCCAAGCGCGTTTTTGTTGAGTTCAATATCGCCGTGGTCGATCTGCGTTTCGACGCTCAATGTCTGTTGAGCAAACGCCGACGCCGCGGACGATGCGATTAAAATGAATGCAGCTGCTGAAATAGACTTCGACATCTTGACCCTCCCTTTTTGAGGTCAGTCAATGCCAGCGTGAACAAGCAAAACTATACGCAACAGCGCTCTTGCTCCGCTGGCGCCATTCACGGGCCAGATTATGCCGGGAAAACAAAAGAGAGTCGAATTTCAAAATTCCTTGTTTCGCTACGGTTTAACCGTGGCGCTCATCTCCAAAGCTCAAGTTCAATAAACTTTTTGCGATCACTTGAGAGTTGGGCCCAACGGTCCGTGGGAATGCAAAAAATTGCGCGTTAATACCCTGCGCGGGTGACGCCTTGCGCAGCGCCAGGATATGGGCCTTCGGCCGCGAGAAACGCGCGATAGTCGGCGAGTTCATCCTGTGCGCGCTCATAGTTTAATGCGAGCGACCCGAGAGAAGCGGCGACACGTTCATGCTCATTGCGCATGTTTTTCAAGTCCACCAGAATATCAACACGCTTCGGGTGCGGTGTCGCCGGAGAGATCAGCGCTAATTCCGCATGATCGATATCATGGCGCAATTGCGCAAGATGTTTTTCAGCGTGCGCCAATTCGTTTGCAGCTGCCGATACATCTCGTTCCAGAACAAACAATTGATTGCCGCGTTGGTAGGCGGAAATGAATTCCGCTTCTACCGGCCCGGTGCAAACGCCGTAATAGCGCCCGCCGCGCGCGCCAGCCGCAAAACCGTTTGACGGCTGGCAATATTCGCGAAGCCCGGCATCGCGGCCTTCCATATACGCTGCCATATCAACGGTAACGCCGGCTTTCTTGGCGCAAGTCGCGCGGCGGCTTGATACCGCGCTCGTCGCAAAACCGCGCGCGCCGTCTTCGTAGCCAATGGCGCGCCAGTCAGCATAGAGGCACGCCTCCTTCGACATGCCTCCAGCGCAGGCGCCCAGAAGCAACATTGACGATATACCGATAACCGAACCACGCATGGCGCAACTCCTTAAAGATCACCGGGCAAGAATATTCTGAGGCCTGTTAACGGTTTGCTGTTTCAGCCGTTGGCATTCAACGCGCTTCGCTAAGCCCGCGTTAGCGCCCATGTCCGCACGCGCGCCGATTTCTGGCGCGAATATGGCGGTGGCCGGGGGCTATGGCGCGGGCTCTTGTAACGGCGGGTCGAATTGGCGCAAAAGTGTGGCGCGGGCGGGCTAGCGAAAAAATTTGGATCGCGTCACATTTTAGTGATGCAGGTCAGATACAGAATTTATGCGTTGTTGGTTGATCGGGCGGGCCGGCGAGAGGGATAAAAATAGATGGCTGACCAGTCGCGGTTTCGCTTTTTCGCCGGCGTATTTCTGATCGCCGGCGTTGTTATGATGATGCAGATCCTGCAATCGCGGCTGTTCTCCGTGACGACATGGTATCATCTCTCATTTCTGGTGATTTCCATCGCGATGTTCGGGCTGACGCTCGGCGCTTTAAAAGTTTATCGCGGCAATGAGGCTGAGCAACGCGCGAATTACGGAACCCTTGCCGCAAAGGCCTGCCTTAGCGCCGCAGCTTATTTGTTATTCGCTTTGTTTATTCAGTTGTTCGTGCCGTTGGTCGCAGCGAACAATCTTGCGACCCTCGCCGTCTTGCCCCTTGTCGCAATCCCGACAGCGTTTCCCTATTACTTCGCTGGCATCGCAATTTCCCTCAGCCTGACGCGTGCGCCCTATCGTGTCGGACAAACCTATGGCGTCGACTTGCTTGGCGCTGGCGCTGGTTGCCTTGGCGCGCTCGCTATTATGGAACTGGTTGATACGCCCTCAGGATTGATCCTGATTGCAGCGCTCGCCGGGGTCGCGGCGCTGGTATTTCCCAAAACTGAGGAAGCGCCCGAAGTCGCCTTACGCGGCAAAACATTTCTGTTGCGGAAGGCGGCGATTGCTGTCGCGACTGCCGCGGCAATTGTGGGCGTCATCAACGCGGCTTTGCCGCGGCCTGTTCTCTATCCGATCTGGATCAAAGGGCGGATCACATTCCAGAATGTTGTCGAGCATGATGAATGGAACTCAATCTCACGCGTCACCGTTCATCGCGAATCGAAAGACGCTGAACCCTATCTCTGGGGGCCATCGGAAACCCTGCCCGAGGAATACAAGGCGACGTTCAAGTCACTTATCATTGACGGCGACGCGGGGACGCCGATTACCAAATTTGACGGTGAGGATTTCGAGAGCCTCGCTTACCTCGCCTATGACGTCACAAACATTGCGTACGCGCTGCCTGATCTGAACGACGCAGCGATTGTTGGCGTCGGCGGCGGGCGCGATGCGCTGTCAGCAAAATATTTCGGCATTGAGAATGTCACCGCCATGGACGTGAACAAAGTTCAGATCGATCTCCTCACCCGTCATCCCAAATTTACATCCTACTCCAACCTCAGCGCCCAAAAAGGTATGGACTTCATTCATTCCGAAGCACGCAGCTGGTTCCGGCGCAACGAAAAACAATTCGATATTGTTCAGATGAGCCTCATCGACACCTGGGCAGCGACCGGCGCTGGCGCCTTCGCGCTTTCAGAAAACGGTCTTTATACCGTCGAAGCCTGGACAGAATTCATGGCGGATTTACGCCCCGGCGGCGTCTTTACCGTCTCGCGCTGGTCTGGCGACGCCCTCAATGATACAAGCCGCATGCTGTCGCTCGCCATGGCGGCGCAATTTGAGCGCGGCGTTGCGGGCCCACGCCAGCACATTTTCATGGTCGCATCCGACCTCATCGCAACCATCGTCTTGAGCGCCGATCCTTTCACGCAAGATCAAATTACCGCCATGGAAAACGAAGCGGCGGCGAAAAAATTTGATGTAATCGTTTCACCGGCGCACCCGGCGCCGGAAGGCATTCTCGGCGAAGTCCTCGCCGCGGAAAACATTGCTGCCTTGAATGCGCTGTCCGCGAAACAGCCTTATGACATCTCCCCGCCGACGGATATGCGCCCGTTTTTCTTCAATCAAGCGCGGTTTACGCGACCCATTGAGTTGATCAATACGGTGCTCATTGCAAAAAGCCGGTCCGGCGTTTTGTTCGGCCAAGCCCAGGCAACGCTCAATCTCTATCTCATTATAATTTTTTCAATTGTCATGGTCGGATTTGTGATCATGCGACCGCTCACCAAAACCATTGAAAAAATGCCATGGAGTTTTTTGACGCCGGCAACATCCTACTTTCTTCTGATCGGTCTCGGCTTCATGCTGGTCGAGGTCGCGATGCTGCAAGCGCTCGGCGTCTTTCTAGGGCACCCGAGTTACGGCCTTGGCATCCTTCTTTTCAGCCTGATCCTGTCGACGGGCGTCGGCAGCATAGTCTCTGACCGGGCGCCGCTCACGACGTTGCCCGCTCAAGTGTTGTGGGGTCTTGCCATCGCGGGTTACTCCATATTCCTCGCCCTTAATCTTGATCACATCTTCAACGCTTATGGCGACACAGCGCTGATGGGACGGGCGCTCATCAGCGTCGCGATTATTGTGCCTCTGGGCATTTTGTTGGGATACGGATTTCCAACCGGTATTCGCCTCGTTGAACAAACCCAAAGCCGCGCGACCGCCTGGCTGTGGGGCGTGAATGGCGCAGCCGGTGTATTGGGCAGCGCCCTTGCGATCGCGTTCAACATTGCCTTCGGCATCGACAAGACGCTGATACTCGGCGGACTCTGTTACGCCGCCCTTGCTGTTGCCTTGGCGGCGCTGGCGAAGGACGCGGCCAAAAGCGAAGCGACGACACCGTAATTATTCAACTTTCACGGCGAGCGTGTCGTGATGTCCCGCAAGCAGCGATCGCAAATAGAACGAAATGTCTGCGCGATTTTTAAATCCCGCCGCAACGGCGGCAGCTTCGGCCTCTTCGGCGTTCGCGCCAGATGGTTCGGCGAATGCTTGTAGGTTTTTATGGAAGCCGATTGTGAATACATCAACATCAGAACCCGCGGCGCGCCGAAAAATCATATTCGTCGTCTGGCCGGTAGCCTCTAAATAAGCGTTCTCCATACGTCGCTGTTCGAATAATTCCGCGACCTTCCCGGACGCCGCGTGAAACATTTCGATATGATAGAAATCGTTATCGGCGTACTCACGCATCACTTCTTTCAAAGGCGGGCCGAAAGCGAAGTGATCTTCTGCAAAGGCAACTTTACCGAATCCTTTTGCCAGTTTGTCGCCGAATTTTTCAGCCGCTTTCTCACGTTTGCGCGTCGCTGATTTCGAATGAAACTTCGTCCAGCTTTCCATTGGCGTAATGCTCAATAAATCCCATTGATCGCCTTGGCTGTGACGCATCACAAATGGCAGATGCGCGCCCGCCTCATCGAAATAGGACGATGATTTCATTTCGGCGATCCAGTTCAGGAGGTTTTCAAGTTCACCCGGCGCTGCCCTTACAGTCGTAACATGATAGAGAAACTCGCCCTCGCGCTCCTGCGCATTTGCGGGAACAATACCGGAAATGATCAGCGCTAATATTGCTGCAAGAACTCTCATGATATCACCTCATTAAAATTACAAATTGCCTGCCGGCGGCTGCTTCGTGAAATACAACGCGTCGGCGTTGTAACCGAGCGCTTTCAATCGCGCGATGGCATCGGTGCGGACTTCATCAGAGATCTCAGGGGTGCGCGAAAGCATCCACAAATACCGCCCTTGCGGCTCGCCGACGAGGGACAGCGAATAATCATCCGCCAACCACAAGATCCAGTAATCGCCCCAGAACGGCCCGAAGAAACTGACTTCGAGTTTCGCGTTTGTCGCCTCGTCAACGACGCGCGCCTTGCCGTTGGCGACTTTTACTTTTCCATCAACCGCGCCGTTGCGGCAGGTGTTAGTGACAGAAATTAATCCATCATCACGTTTGGCGTATTCTGCCGTCACCCCTTCGCAATTTTCCTCAAAACTGTTCGGAAATCGCGCAATCTCATACCAAAGCCCTTGATAGCGACCCAGATCGACTGATCGTTCCGTTGTCAACGGGATCCTTGCGTCACGATTTATCGGCGGCGTTGAACAGGCCCCCACAAGAAAAAAAACCAGAATACTGAATACTCGCATGGCGCCTAAAGTTCCTTTCATTGATTCCTAAACTTAGCCCGGTCACTGATTGCTTACCGTATTTACCGCCTTTCGCATAATCGTCGGCAGCTTTGCCTTGTCAGGCGATAGCCATTGCTGATTGGAATTTTTTCGAAAACCCTTCGGCGCCTCGCCGCAATAAATTTTGAGCGATAGATGAAAGTGCGTAAACGTATGGCGCACGTCACCTGCCAGATTCCAACTGGTCTTTACAGGCGCTGAATTTTTTGGCGAGGATGGCGGTGATTCAGACCACTGTGTTCCGGGCAGCCCCAGCATGCCGCCGAGCAAACCTTTCTCTGGTCTCCGCTCCAGCAAGATTTCGCCACGACTGTTTTTAAGCGCGAACGCCGCGCCCACGCGAACCGGCTTTTGTTTTTTCGGCGTTTTTTTCGGATAAGCCTCGACGGCATCGTTTTGATACGCGCCGCAATAAGCGCTTAACGGACAAGTTTCACAAGACGGGTTTTTCGGACGACATATCTCCGCGCCAAGATCCATCAACCCTTGGGCGAAATCGCCGCTCCGCGATTCGGGCCACATTGTTTCGCCAAGCGCTTTTATTTCAGCCTTGGCTTTGGGCAGCGGTGTTTCGATTTCAAAAACCCGCGCAACAATTCGTTCTATATTCCCGTCGACCACAATCGCGCGCTGATCAAATGCGATCGCTGCAATCGCCGCCGCCGTATACTCGCCAACGCCCGGCAGCGATCGCAGCGCTTCTTCTGTAACCGGAAATTTACCACCATGTTCATTTACGATAGCGCGCGCGCATTTGTGCAAGTTTCTGGCGCGGGCGTAGTATCCCAACCCGGCCCATTCGCCGAGGACATCGTCAAGGGGCGCTGCCGCGAGCGCTGCGACTGTCGGCCAGCGCTCCAAAAAGACCGCATATCGGTTCGAGACCGTGGCAACCGTCGTTTGTTGCAGCATGATTTCCGACAGCCAGACGCGATATGGATTGGGCCGTTGGCGCGCCCGGCGCGCCGCTGGGCCAACACGCCACGGAAGGTCCCGCGCATTCTTGTCGTACCAGCCCAGCAATTTTCTTGCGAATTGAGGTTTGCCAGCTTCAGATTTTCGGGTCGTTTTTGCCATCGTCCAATGTTATGGTCCGGGCGATGTCATTTCGCCAGTATGAACAGCCGCGAACGAAGCCCGCCCGGCGCGGGGCGCCGAAAATTTCGCGCGCCGGTGCGAAAATTGTCGAACACGTTGCCCGGAAAACAAAATTCGTCGATCCGGAGTTGACCGGCGCCTGGCCTTCCATCGCGGGGGGCGACATCGCCAATCTCTGCCGCCCCGGGCGGATAACCGGCCCGCCGTCAAACCGCACTCTGGAGATTTTTGTCTCGTCCGGCGCCGCGGCTAGCGAAGTCCAGATGAAGAGCGATCAACTTCTCGAAAAATTGAAGACCTATTTTGGCCCGGCCGGGATCACGCGGATCGCTATCCGTCAGATGGCCCAAAGCCCGGTCCAATCCGCAAATACATCAAACGTCGGTGATGAGCGCCTTGGCGCGGCGCTTTCCGCATTCCGGAATGCGGTAAATCGGCGAGGCGATCCGGCTAAAAAGCCGCAAAAATAACGTTTTTGCGGGCTTGCGCCGAAGGCGCGGTTGAGCGATTCTGCGCTGCAACGAAAATCACCCCGGCGGCCGCTGCCGGGCGGCGTCTATTGCGGCCCAGAAAGAGAGTTACGTCCATGTTCCTATCGTCGTTTGAATTTCCCTTTGCGCGCGCGGCTTTGGCGGGCGCAGCCCTGGCGCTAGCGGCCTGTAGCGGCGACGGCTCAGCCGGCGCGTCTGACAAGGTCGAGACCGAAGAAATTAATACGGAAGTTACCGGCGCCCTCGGCGAAATGGCGCAAGGCTCACCCGATGCGCCGTTAACCGTAATTGAATACGCATCTGTCACCTGTCCCCATTGCGCAACGTTCCACGAAGACGTCTATCCGGCGCTAAAAGAGAAATATATCGACACCGGCAAAGTCCAGTTCGTCTTCCGCGAATTCCCAACCGCGCCGGCCGAACTTTCCGTTGTGGGCTCTATGCTTGCGCGCTGCGCCGCCGACAAAGGCGGACCGGACGCATATTTCGCGATTCTCGGCGCTCTCTTCAAAGGACAGCGCACCTGGATTTTCGCTGACAGTCCGCGCGACGAACTCCTAAAAATCGTCGCCCAGGCCGGGATGGACGAGGCAGCCTTTGAAACTTGCGTAAGAAGGCAGGAATTGGTTGATTTAATTAACAATTATGTAAATGAGGGACGCGACAAATATAACGTCGGCTCAACCCCGAGCTTCATTGTTGACGGTCAGCTGCGACACTTTTCGACGGTGGAGGATTTCTCCGCTGCTCTCGACGAAGCGCTTGAAAAAGCAGAGGAATAAATTTCCCCAGTAAGTCGCAAATGGTTGGCTTGCCGTAAGAATCGGCGATCAGTGACCAATGAACTCAGAACGCGAGGGGAAGTGGGCCTCTCGGTGTTCAACTTGTCGGGATAAGACGCGTGAAATTTACAAATGTCCGCCTCGTCGGCTTCAAATCCTTTGTGGAGCCGACTGATTTTGAAATCCGCGATGGCCTGACCGGGATCGTCGGGCCGAATGGCTGCGGCAAATCAAATCTGCTTGAGGCGCTGCGCTGGGTCATGGGCGCGACATCCGCCAAGGCGCTTCGCGGCGAGGGCATGGACGCAGTGATTTTCTCCGGCACGTCCATGCGCCCGGCGCGTAACTGGGCGGAAGTCATCTTGACCCTCGACAATGCTGATCGCACAGCGCCGGCGGAATATAATGACGAGCCGGTTCTGGAAATCTCGCGTCGCATCATCCGCAAGGATGACGGCACCCAGTCGATCTATAAAATCAACGGTAAGGACGTGCGCGCCAAAGACGTGCAGCTTTTGTTTGCTGACGCATCAACCGGGGCGAACTCGCCCGCGCTTGTTCGTCAGGGTCAGGTAGCGGAGCTGATCAGCGCCAAACCGCAAAATCGCCGCCGCCTGTTGGAAGAAGCGGCAGGCGTTACGGGTTTGCACTCACGACGGCATGAAGCCGAGCTTCGCCTGCGCGCAACAGAGCAAAATCTTGAGCGACTTGACGACGTCATCGGCGAACTTGAAAACCAAAAAGTCGCCCTCGCCCGCCAGGCGCGCCAGGCGACGCGTTATAAAAACGTCTCTGGCGATATTCGCCGCACCGAAGCGATGCTTGCCCATTTGCGCTACAGCGAGGCGACCGACGCGCAACAAACTGCCGAAGCCGGCCTTGCCGAAGTCGCGAGCATCATCGAAGCGACGGCGCGCGCAGCAGCAGCTGCATCAACCACGCAATCAGAAGCCCACGAAGCGCTGGAGCCGTTGCGTCTCGCCGAAGCCGAGGCCGCCGCCCGTCTTCATCGCTTGACCGTCGCACGCGAAGGATTGGACGACGAAGCGGCCCGCGCCGACGCTGAACTCAATCGTCTGTCTGCGGAAATTGAGCGCTTGAAGCTCGATATTTCTCGCGAAGAAGATCTTTTAAAAGACGCCGACGAAGCCATCGCGGCGTTCAATTCCGAGGACGAAGAACTAAAGACGCTCGATGCGTCGCAAGCTGATCGTCTCAGAAGCGCCAAAGCGCTGATGGAACAAACCGCAGAAGCTCTTGCCGTCGCTGAGCGAGATTTTGACCAGAAAAGCGCCGTCGCCGCAGAAAACGAAGGCCGCCGCAAGACGATCGCGGAGAACATCGCCGCCGCAGAACGCCGGCTTGAAAAAATTGCCGGTGAAATTTCCGAATACCAGCGCGAACGCGATGTCATTGCGCCTGCGCCTGAACAACAGCGCGCCCTTGAAGAAGCCGAAGCAAAGTTTAATGCCGCCGAAGAGGCGACACGCGCCGCAGAAGCGGCATTCCATCGCGCCGAAGAAGAACGCAGCAATGCCGAAGAACGAGAGGTCGCCCTCCGCGCGCCCTTACGCGAAGCTGAACAAAGCCTGACTGAAATCGACGCCGAACGAGAAGCGCTTAGCCGCGTTCTGACGGCGAATGAAAGCGATGAATGGCGCCCCCTGACAGAGCTCGTTGCAGTCGAACCCGGCTATGAAAACGCGTTTGCCGCAGCGCTTGGCGACGACACCGGCGCGCCGATCGACGAAGCCGCGCCAGCGCATTGGTCGTCGATTGGTTCAACACCGATTAATGCGCCCTTGCCGGAAGGCGCGCAAAGCCTTAGCCAGTTTGTGCGCGCGCCAGACGCTCTGCGACGCCGGCTTTCGGCTATTGGCGTCGTAAGCGAAAATGACGGCGACCGTTTACGCCTACAATTACAGCCCGGCCAACGACTTGTATCGCGACGCGGCGATGTCTGGCGCTGGGATGGGTTTACGGCGCACTCCGACGCGAAAACGGCAACAGCCATCCGACTTGAACAGCGAAACCGTCTCGCAGAACTTGATCGCAGGCTTGAAAGCGTGCAGGCAACAGCGAACGCTGCGCGCGGCGAACATGATGAAGCGCTTGAAACACTAAAGAAAAAACAGTCTTTTGAGCGGGAAGCGCGCCAGCTGTTTTCTGACGCCCGGCGCGCCCTCGACAGCGCACGCTCAACGGCGACTGCGCTGGAGCGCGAACACGAACGCGCCGCTGCCCGGCTTTCATCTCTCGATGAATATCTGGCGCGTCTCGCCGACGACGATCAGGAGACGCAAGGCGCCAAAACAATTCTGCTGGAAGAAAAAGCAGCGCTGCCAGCCGAACATCTTTTGACGGACGCCGTCGCTGCGTCGCGCGATGTGGTTTCAGAAAAACGCATCACCGCTGATGACGCCAGAGGCGCCCATAATGACCTCGCGCGCGAAGCTAAAATGCGCGCTGATCGGTTGCAGGAAATTGCGCGCGAGCGCGACGGCTGGATGAGCCGGCGTGAAATTGCCGGCGACCGCATCAAAGAGCTCGGCGAGCGCCTCGAAAAAACTGAAGGTGAGCTCGAAGTCTCCAAAGGTGAGCCGGCGCGCATCGAAGAAAAACGCTCAGCTCTTCTCGATCAGATTTCACAAGCCGAGAAACGCCGCAACGAAGCCGCAGACGCGTTGGCCGAAGGCCAGGGCAAAGCGCAGGAAGCCGACAAACTCGCCAAGGCCGCCGACGCCGAAGCCTCGGCGGCGCGCGAAGCCCGCGCGCGGCTAGAAGCGCAAGCCGACGCGGCGCGCGAGCGCGTCGAAGAAGCCGCCGCCATCGCTCGCGAAACCTGCGAAGCCGCACCGGACGAATTGCTTGGCATCGCCGAACACAAAGAGGGCAAAGACTTGCCCGCTCGCGAAGACGTTGAGCGCAAATTAGAGCGCTACAAGCGCGAGCGCGAAAATCTTGGCGGCGTCAATTTGCGCGCCGACGAAGAATTAAAAGAAGTTGGCGGACGCTTAGAAGAAGTAACCGTCGAACGCGAAGATTGCGACGGCGCCATTAAAAAACTGCGCGCGGCGATCAACGGGCTCAACCGCGAAGCACGCCAGCGCCTCCTCGACGCTTTCGAAACAGTAAACAGCAATTTCGGCGACCTATTCAAGCGGCTCTTTAACGGCGGGCAGGCCGAATTGCGCCTGATCGATTCCGATGATCCCCTCGACGCAGGTCTTGAAATTTTTGCATCGCCCCCGGGCAAAAAGCTCGCTTCCATGTCATTGATGTCGGGCGGCGAACAGGCGCTTACCGCCACCGCGCTCATCTTCGCGGTCTTCATGGCGAACCCGGCGCCGGTCTGTGTTCTCGACGAGGTCGATGCGCCGCTTGACGACGCCAATGTCGAACGCTTCTGCCGAATGCTCCATGAAATGGCGGCCGAAACCGAGACGCGTTTCATCATCATCACCCACCATGCGCTCACCATGTCGCGCATGTCGCGCCTCTTCGGCGTCACCATGATTGAACGCGGTGTTTCACAACTCGTTTCGGTTGATCTCTCGAAGGCGGAACAATTGGCGGCTGCTGAGTAGGTTTGAGCCGCGCTTATCGCGCGGGGGCCATAAGCATTCACAAAAGGTGTTTATTATTATTTCTGCTCTGCGCGCAAAAGGGGGCAAAGAGCTTCGAATGCAGAGCTGCGATTCGCTGCCAAGACGAGGCTGGTTGGTTTTTCCTGATTAAGTGCAAATCAGCAATGTGCGACTCGCTGGATAATTTGATTTTCGAATAATATGCGCGCGCCGCCAATCGAATAAACTTCTGATAAAACGACGATAATTCACTATTTTTTGACGCACAGCGCCTCGCCTCAGACAATTCTCTGACCAACTGTTTCGTTTTTCGAATTATTGGTTATAACCGCGCCTATCAATCCAAAAGGGTTTGGCTGTCGCCGCAAACTGCTGCGGCGTTCGCGCTTTTGAACACCGTCGGGCCGCGAATGGGCCGGCAAAAATCGATCGAGGGGCCTTAACAAGTGAAAAAATATCTAACCGGCGTTTCCGCAATCGCCGTTTCCGCCGCGTTATTTTCCACCGCGAATGCGCAAGTCGACACGATTGTTGTGACAGCGACAAAACGCGCAGAAAACGCTCAAGACATACCTGTCGCCGTTCAGGCGCTTGGCGGGGATACGCTTGACGAATTGCGCGTCGACAATTTTACCGATTATTTGACCCAACTGCCTGGCGTCACAGCCGGCGGCAGCGGGCCGGGCCAAAACACGATTTATATTCGCGGCGTCGCCTCGACGACGCCGAATCTGACGACCGCGGGCGTCGCCGGCCTCGCGCCCAATGTTGCGCTCTACCTTGATGAGCAACCGCTGTCACAGCCCGGCCGAAACCTTGATGTTTATGCCGTTGACCTTCAACGGGTTGAAGTGCTGCCGGGACCGCAAGGCACGTTGTTTGGCGCAAGCTCACAGGCGGGCACGATACGCCTGATTACGAACAAGCCGGAGTTTGGCGAATTCGACGCGATCATGAACGCCGGCGTATCATTTACCGAGAACGGTGAGATGAGCAACAAGGTCGAGGGAATTATTAATATTCCGATTACGGACAGTCTCGCTTTTCGCGGCGTCGCTTATGTTGATGATCGAGGCGGCTATATTGACAATGTGCGCGGCGCGCGCACGGCGCGGGACGCAGGCCGTTTTCGTCCAGCGGGAACAGTGCGCGCCAACGGCGTGCCGGTGTCCGCCGGACGCGCCGGATTCCAGTCCACATCGGATCTTAGCGGCGTGACGTTTCTAGAGGCCGACAATCAGGGGTTGGTTGACGACGATTTCAACGACACTCAATATGCAGGCTTTCGTCTAAGCGCGCGGTACGCCATCAATGACGACTGGACGCTGACGGTGGGTCATGCGCGGCAATCGATCGAGTCCGATGGCGTTTTCTTTACTGATCCTGAACTCAATGACCTTGAAATTCAACGATTTGAAGATGATCGGATTGAAGATGACTTTAACAATACGAGCTGGACGCTAGAAGGGCGTTTAGGCGCGTTGGAAGCCGTTTACACAGGCGCTTATACTGATCGTGATACGGATCAACGCGTCGATTATTCCGACTATCTGTTCGTCGGCCAATATCTGCCGGACTATATCTGCGATTACGAAGTCGTCTATCCGAGCGGAGCGCCCATGGGGACATGCCAGCCGCCGAACTTGTTCGTCTCATCCGTTACGGAGACCCAAGTCTTTACCCACGAATTGCGCTTTAATACGCCGCGCGAGCATCGTTTGCGAGCGACGTTCGGCGCGTTTTATAGTGACCTCGAGCTAACTGAACGCAACGACTTTACCTATCCCGGTGCGCTTCAGATTATCAATTCGGACGGCTCGGTGGGCATTGGCGCGTTACCGCCGAACTTCCCGCTTACTAACGGCGGCGCGACAGCCGGACAAATCGGTAATGAATCCGATTTTGGATATTTCAGCGATCCTGGTCCGTTCCCGGATGCGGTGATTTTTCGCAACGATATCCTTCGGACGGACGAACAACTCGGCTTTTTTGGCGAGGTGAATTTCGACGTCGTGCCGGAAACGCTGACGCTGACTTTTGGGACGCGATATTACGATATCGACGTTGATTTCGAAGGTTCCGCAAACTCGGCATTTGACCGTTTATTCCCGACGACGGATGCAAACGGGGACCCTGTTGAGTCGCAATGTTGCGGTACAAACATCAGCGCGCAATTTGCACCGAATAACACTGCGGGCGCGCCGGATTCCGCACAAACTGATGGCTTTATCTTTAAGGGCAATATTAGCTGGACGCCGACCGACGGCGTGTTGCTTTACGCAACATATTCCGAAGGCTTCCGTCCGGGCATATTAAACCGCCCAGGCGGGCGTTCTGGACCGAACGGCTTTATTGTTCCCTTTGCGCTCGATACGGATGACCTCACAAACTACGAAATCGGGTGGAAACTAAATCTCTTCGACAACCAGCTACAGTTAAACGGAAACGCATTCTTCTCCGACATTGAGCGATTACAGACGACGATCTTCGACCCGAGCATCGCAAATCTCTTCTTTTCCGATAATGCGGCGAACGCAGAAGTTTACGGTGTGGAAGGCGACTTTATCATAGCGCCAACGGCTGTGCCCGGCCTTACTATCGCCGGCGCGTTTTCCGTCCTCGATACGGAAATTACAGAAGTGCTGACCCCGACTGGAGACGTGATCGCGGGGACCGAGCTTGCGTTTGCACCGTCGTTTTCAGGCAATATCCGAGCGCGCTACGAGTGGGGTGTCGGCGCGGACTATACGGCCCATGTCATGCCGCAGATTGTCTACTCCGGATCGTCGCGCAGCGATATTATCGAGATAAACGCGGCGCCGGTAGATGATTGGGTAACGCTTGGTCTTTCCGCCGGACTAACTGCGGAGCAATGGTCGTTTGAAATATTCGGCGACAATCTGACCGATGAGCGCGGCGAATTAAACAACAATTTTGTATTCGATCGTGAACGCGTATCAATCCTTCGTCCGCGCACTGTCGGCGTTAGGGTCAGCGCGAGACTTTAAGCGTGAAAACCAAGGCGAATTGAATATTGTGCTGTGCGCCCCGCGAATGCGG
>JABDJK010000063.1 GCA_013002535.1 Hyphococcus sp. | reverse complement strand
TTGTGTTGTGTAGCATGTGACTTATTTTCGATCCCATCTACTCTTATGAAGTCAACGGCCTCTGCAGAGATATTGCCCAGGCCGAAAATATTGACGGGAACGCAACCCCCTGACGGGTCAACGCATTGGTTCGTTGAAGGATCAACCAGCAGCCCTTGGAGTAGTCTAGAACGCGAAACGTTATTGCCTTCTCCCGCTAAATTGTCATTGCGGCTGTAAGAATAATAGCCGTCAACCGTCCATGCTGCTGTGAGGTCTGTCCTGAAACCGACAACTGATCGGTAATAATTACCCGTTAAATGAGATTGTCTCGGACCAACCTCTTCAAGCCTTTTAGCGACGAATGCATCGCCTATGCCGTCACCATCTGGATCGTAAGCCGCGCGTAGCTCCTCACGTGTCGAGTCAGCGAAGAACGCGCTATCAATAGTGAAAGAAGCAAAGAGATTTGCTGGCGTTGGGGCGAGTTGTGATTTTGTCGTTGGCCGTGAAAACATGAATTCGGAAAAGAGTTCGAAATCAGGGTAAATCTCAAAGTCGATAAAGGCGCCACCGGACCAGCGTTCAATTGCCGTTTGAAGGTAATTGTCCGGCGCAAAATTGTAGGTCTCTTCATTAAAGAACCATTCCCGGAATGATCCATCTTCATTAAAAATGGGAAAAACCAACTCACCGTTGAGCATTGCCGGCGGGAATCCAATAACGCCTTCGGGGACGGTGAATGAACCCCGCTCAATCAATTCACCGGTCGTCCTATTTTCGCCGATGACGACGCTGGTGAACTCTCTCGCGTCGCTTCTTACGGGGGTTCCGTTTAAATAGTCGCCGTAGACTGTGACATGGCCGCGTCCGTCCGCGAAATCCGTTCCGGCAATGATGCTAGTGTTATAGGTCTCACCGTCGCCAACGCCGAAAATGTCGAATTGGCCGGATATTTCCACGCCTTGAAGATTATCACGCGTGATAAAATTCACGGCGCCCGTAACGGCGTCCGAACCATAAACGGCCGATGCCCCACCGGAAACAATTTCGACCCGCTCAAGCAATGCGCTGGGAATTGTGTTGATATCTACGGCTGAATCTATTCCAGCGGGTGCTACGCGACGACCGTTCAATAAGATTAAGGAGCGCTGAGGGCCAAGCCCACGAAGATTGATTCTTGCTGTTCCATCGCCCGGATTGTTACCCGTGCGTCCGAAATCCGGCGTAACCAGCGGTAGATCATTGATGAAATCCTCAATGGTCATGCTGCGGAACGTATTGATAGCTTCCCGATCGAACGAAGCGACCGGGCTTGCCGCCTGTGCATCGGGACGCGGAATACGCGTACCGGTTACAAAAATGACATCGTGAATTTCTTCGGCTGCTGTCACATCGTCTTGCGAATAGACTGTTGACAATAGAGTTGCCGCGGCGGCGATGGTGCGCAATAAGTTTCGCCACGCGAATATCCATCGAAGCACCTGCATTGCTGCATTTCCTCCGGGTTAGTTTGTATCCGAATGGTAGAATAGTACATTTTTCAGCGGACCAATCCAAACCCAGATTTTATTATTTAAAACCAATGCGCTGCGGGTACGGTAATGGCTTAGCTAAAGATCAGAAGACGTGGAGTCTGCGGCGCGCGTCGCAAGCGCCGCCTCCTTACAATCATACGAAAGGTCCTTTTGTTCCGAACAAAAATCCGGCCACTGATCGGTTTCGAGCCAGTAATCGACCAAGCCGATACGGTTCGCAAAAGTCATGAATCGTGGATCAGCCCGCACGATATCCGCGTATTTTTCAAATAACGCCACGCGGACCTGCGGAAAATGATATGCGAATTTTGATGCTATCATATCGTCATCCATCGAAAAAATTTCGTCCGCATGACCAAAATAGAGTTGGTATTCCAGACGATCATGATGCCATAGCCCATCGCATGCTTGGTGAAGCTCTTCCGGCGACATCACGGAATTTGTGCGACGCGCTTGCATAACCGCATCCAGGCACGTTCGCGACGGATCGCGATCCCCGCGAATTCGCGTATAATTCCCCGCTTTGTCGGGATCGCCATACCAGCTTTCAAACTTTAACGCCGCGCGCCTGATATGTTGGTTATTTGGCCACTTCTCTTGTGCTTCAACAAGAGCAATTTTCGCGCGCGCGATTTCTCCCATTCGTGCAAAATTGGTGATCAGCGACGCCGTATTTTCTACGTAAAGCGGTTCTGCTTCGGCGGCGAGCTGATATTGCACAGCGCCTTCTCTCACCCGCCCCACGCTATTCAGATGTATGCCATAATAACGGCGGCCGTAATTGAATGCCGGGTCATTTTCCGTCGCTTGGCGAAAATATCGCTCGCGCTCAGCGATGTTAAGGGCCGGATCCGGCACGGCGCCGAGGGTCCAGAGCGCTACTGCATTGTTTGGGTCGATTTCAAGTGCGCGGCGCGCAAAGTCATTAGCGGCGTCACGAAGCCGCTTGATCTCGCTTGGAACGCCTTCGCCAATAGCGAACCACGCCAGCGTTGACGCGTATAAGGAATTCGACCTGGCGTATTGTGGACGCATTTCAACGATTTGCCGCGACAATTCCTGGATTTGTCCATAGAGTTCGCCGCCGCCCCGTTCGGCTTCGCAATAGCGCATCAAAATTGTCAAAAACGACGCAACTGAGTCGTTATCCATCTTTTCCCGGTTAAGGATAAAACATTTGGAAATTGCGGCGAGTGTCCCGGCGATCTCTTCAATGCGCGTTCGGCGATCGCCATCAGCAAATTCAGTTCGATAGGACCAAATAAGCGCGCCGGAATCTTTCTGCGTGACGTCAATTTTTGCGGCGAAATTTTCGCCCGGACTGCCTATCGAGCCATTGATGATGAATTCTGCGCTTGGTTGATCTGTCCCGGCGGTTTCGGAAATATCCGTCACAGGAACGCGATTGGTAATAAGCGTGCGCTCTAGCGCATCCGCCAAATTGCGGCTGAAGCGCATAGCTTCTTCAGTTTGATCGTAAGCGTCAAATTCCGTAATCGCGAAGGTGTTCGGCCTGGTCGGCGCGGTTTTGTCGCCGCGCATGAAAACAAAGAAGGTGATCGCAGCGATGAAAAGCGCTGAAACCCCCGCCAGCGCAAAGGCTGAGATACGTTTTCCTGCGGTGGCATGTCGATCAGGATCCGGAAAGTCTTCCAATTCGCCCTTGCGTACGCGCTCAATGCAGTCCTTGAGCGCAATGAATTCAGGAGCATCGGATTTGCCGTTCCAGTTCCTGAATGCGACGGCCTGGCGCTGGCGGAAACCAAGCGGCGGCAACACGTCGTCGAGCACGATCGGCGCGAGCTTGCCTTCATCGCGGCCTTGCGCGGCTTCGTCGAGCACCCATTCCGACTTAACCGAATTTTCAGACCACGCCACGATAACTATCTCGGCGGCTTTAACTTCTCGTGCAATCTCCGCCGCAAAACGGCCTCCACCTTGAATGTTCGTATCCCACCAGACCGAATAGCCCTCAGCTTGCAGCGCAGCGGCGAGCTTCTCGATTTTGCCACGGTCGCTGCGTGAATATGAAATAAAAAGGTTTGCCAATCGCTCCTCCCTATTGGCATTTGCTATATATCACAGCGGCCTACGATTGTCAGAACACCCGTCCGCATTCGTTAAGAACTGCTCTCTCACACACCCGATTCTTAATGTCCGGAAATGCCCGCAGAGCCGAAACCGAAGGTTATTGCACCCTATTCTCCGTCAACGGCGAAGACCGTCTCTCCGTCTATAATCGTTTGTAAAACAGCAATCTGCCGTAGATCGTGGGGCGCCGCGGACCTTGGGTCGGCCGAAAGAATTACGAAATCTGCACGTTTGCCAACTGAGAGCGTGCCTGCAGTCTCTTCCTCGCCGAAAGAATAGGCGTTTGTCGCGGTATAAGCGGTGAGCGCTTCTTCCACAGTAATCTTCTGATCTGAAATCCAACCGTCTGGATTCAAATTGTCCAATGTGCGTCGCGTAACAGCCGCGTAGACACCATCGATAGGAGAAAGCGGCGCCACCGGCCAGTCGGACCCAAAAGTCAGTATCCCGCCCGCATCAAGAATTGAGCGAAATGCGTAAGTCGTTTTTAGGCGGCCCTCGCCGATCCGGTCTTCGGCCCAGCGTCCGTCATCAATCGCATGATAGGGCTGCATGGAAGCAATGATCCCAGCGTCAACAAGATCGGAGATGGCGGCTTCTGTTGGGTGTTGGAAATGTTCGATCCGATAGCGCCGATTTTTGATGTCATCGCCTGCAATTTCTCTCAACTGATCAATAACCGTATCGATACCACGATCACCCAAGGCATGAACTGATAAGCGCAAACCCGCCGCATCGGCGTCTGTCATCCATGCCTTAAGAGTACCTGGTTCATTGAGTGGCAGACCGAAGTGACCAGCCTGATCCGAATATGGCTCGTGCAACCAAGCCGTTCGTGCGCCGAGTGAGCCATCTATGAATCCCTTTACCCCGCCCCAACTGAGCTGCGCATCACCTGTTCCGCCAGCCTCGACTTCCTTTTTCATCTCTTGCCAAGATTCAATCGGCGTTGAGACAGTGGCCCGAAGTTTCATCAAGCTTCGATCTTGGGCCATTTGAAAAATATCCAACATGGTCGTCTCTGTTGGATAGGCGGTGACGGCATGAACTTTTGTAAGACCAAGGCTTAGCGCGTGATCCTGCGCTAGCTCGAATTGTTCCATCAATTCATCGTCAGACGGCGGCGGGATCACTTCCAGAACGAGGTTGAGTGCATTGCCTTTCAGAATGCCTGTTGGTTCACCTTCATCATCTCTCACAATTTCGCCGCCATCCGGATCCGGGGTGATTGCCGAAACACCTGCCGCTTTTAGTGCGGCAGAATTTGCAAGCGCCATATGTCCGTCAATCCGGATCACATAAACTGGCGTATCGGCCGTCTGTGAATCTATCCACGACTTATGCGGAAGTTCACCGCCCCAAAGCGTATGGTCCCAATTGCCATTGAGCACCCAGCGTCCTCGGGGCAAGGCCGCAGCAGAATCTACAATTCGCTTGATGAACTCTTCTGGGGTATCAGCGTCGCGCAAATCGACGCTAGCAAGCGCGGCGCCTCCCTCTATAAAATGAACGTGATTGTCCATGAAACCGGGCATCACAAAACGCCCGCCCAAATCAATCGAATTCTCAGCCGTCATGTGAGCCGGAAGTTTTGAGCCAACATGCACGATTGCACCATCATCGACGGCGATAGCGCGAGCATCATCTGTTCCGGGAACCCCTGTCCAGATGACCCCGTTTTCATAGACGAAATCCACGACGACGGAGTCATGTCTGGGTTGCTCGCAGGCCGTCAGAACCAAGGCCGTCACCACTAGGATTCGCTTGTGCATGGATGCCAATTTATAGGCTATCGCTATTGTGTCGACCCATGGTCGTATTTAGCGCCCTGCACAAACCTTGATGTCCGCTAAGGCGCACAGAGCTGACAAAGATACGCACATGAAAAAGTGCAAATCAAGCGCTCAAGCGCTTTTCGCAATTGAACCGCAAACTGAGAGGGCTTTTCGCGCGCGGTCCGCCCATTCGCCGGTTGGTTTAATTTGCAGAAATTTTCGAAAAAGGTGTGCGGCCTTATCAACATTGTCCTGAGAGAATTCTGACAGCGCATGGCTGTAAAATGCGCCTGGGAATTCGGCCGACGATTTCAGCGCGGATGCAAAATGTTGGCGCGCCGAATCCACATCACAGCACGCTTCCGAAGCAACGTCCAAATTATAATGCGCTTCCGCCATTGCAGGATCGCGCGCAACAGCGTGACAGAGATAAACATTGGCGTCCTTGTATCGGCCGTGTTCTGCTAGAACATTCCCGAAGCTAAATGCTGCCAATGTGTCTTCCGATTGCAACTAGAAACTGCGCAGTGATAGGGCGTATTGAGCCATTTATGCGATCCGTTGCCCAGCTGTCCGTGCATTCAACGCCATTTGTGAGCGAACGTATGTCCCTACACGCCCCGGCCCATAACCCAAAGGCGCCATCAACATGCACCGATGCGGCTGCTTTCCTGGCTTTCTCAATAACTCCCCGAAACGGGTAGAATCCGCAAGCATTCACTACACCAGCTTGCAGGCATAGAAGATATTTTCAAATAGTATTGTCTCAACTTATCCGCCCTTTTCGGATATCGACAGCGGCTCGCTGAATGTAAGCGTTCGATTGGGGAATGGTATCTCGACGCCCTTTTCGTCAAGTGCTCTCTTGATCGCGGCAATAACCTGATCGCGACTTTCATGCATATTACGCGGTTCTGATTTCGTCCACCATCTCACCGTAAAATCCACACTCGATGAATTGAACTCTCGCGCGAACACATCGACCGGCTTGTCGCGTTCGACATAACTGACCGCCATAACAGCGTCGTGAATAATCTCTCGACATTCATCGATGTCTTCGCCGTACCCAACGCCGGCGATAATTTCAAAACGACGCAGATCTTGATCCGTGCGAACATATACGGGGTTTTTGAACAACATGGAATTCGGCATCATTACGAGTTGGCCGTCTGTGCGCCTGATATAGGTGTCTCGGATCGTGATTTCTTCGACTTTTCCTTCAACACTTTCGCACTCGATAAAGTCCCCGATACGCATTGGCTTGCGCATCATAATCATGGCGCCGGCCATAAAGTTTTCAAAGATGTCCTTGAAGGCGAAACCGATCGCAATTCCGCCAACACCCAACGCCGCAAGAATGCTTGCTGGATCGATAGACGGAAAGATGACCGTGGCCGCGATCAAAATACCAAGCGCCCAAACGCCTATTCCCGTTAGCGTGGTCAATAAATCAACCAAAGCGCGTCGGACCCGCGCAGTTTTCAACATGCCTGAAATAACCCGATTGACAATTGTTGCGGCAAGCCAGGTCAACAAAAGAACAACAATTGCGAGCCCTAGATTTGGCAACAATCTGATAAATCCTTCCGCGTAATCCTCAAGCTGGTCCAGCAGCGGTTTTACAAATTCGATTGTCGTGTCGGTTTCGCCTTCGTTTTCAGTAACCTGCATGTCTTAATTGCCCTTTGATCGCCAAAAGATAACAAAGATATAAAACGGGCTGCCAATTCCTGCTAATCCAGATCTGGCTATGGATCATCTTTGTCGAACCGATATACTAACACGCATGCAAAAAATGGTTCCGCAACACGTCCAATTGAACCGCGTGCGCCCGAGAGCGTCGTACGCGAAACGATGGAATTGCGGCGCCAGAGCTTATCGACAGGGCTTTTGACCATAATAAATCGATCAATATTAAAGTCGGTAGGAACGCGCTTGAATCAATGAAAAAACGCCATAGGCGCCGAACGCTAATCCCGCTCCAAAATACAGAAATAAACCGTATTCCTGATCGCGCAGCCAGCTCAATGTTTGTGCTAAGCCCTTTACGTCATTGGGTTCAGCGCGCCATCCGCCTACAACTAAAAAACAGGCGATGATAATGAATAGAATCCCGCGACCCATCACACCAAAAAAAGCGATGGGCTTTAGGCGCTTGCTCAAACTAGTCAATGTCAGATTTTCTTTCCACTGATCACTGAGCACCAGCCAAAACTGCGTTGCACCAACCGCGGCCACAATGGCCCCGGCGCCAATCAAGAGCAATTTTCCGAACGGCATGGCAAGCAACCAGCGAGCGATTTGTTCAGTTTTGTCTGGGCCCGCGGGATCATTCGCGCCAAAGGTAACCGTCATTGCGACGATGCCAAGGAACGCGTAGCCCGCGCCTGAAAGAAGCATGCCAATTCTCGTTAGTATGCGTAGGCCGTCTTGTGTTGGATTGTTTTCGTTGAAAACGCCGGTAAGGAAACGCCATGACGAATAAATAAAAAGCCCAACCGCCATCAATAAAAGGCCGACCCTTCCTAGCGCCGTGTGTTCCAGAGCGAAAAATGCGTCTTTGGGATCAACACCGACATCACTATTATCTGGAGAAAAAGCCGCCCACATAATCAGTCCGGCAACGACAATATAGACGGCTCCGCGAGCGCTCAAGCCGATTTTTGCAGCAATGAGGTATGTATTCGGAAATTGTTCGGAAAATAACACTCGCCAACAATATCTCACTTGGACCGAATACGAAACCGGGCCGCGACAGGTTATGACGCGGCCCGATGCAAAAAAATTTGCAGCCGTCTCTGTTACCCGTAAAATGTATCCACGGTTTTGCGAAATGACTGGTCGGCAAAATCCGGCCAGTCATTTTTGTCAAATCCTGGCGCATCGTTAAGTCGCGTTTTTTCGACATCGAGCACCATTCGTTTTTTGTCTCTGTCTGTGCTCAAACGAGTGAATGGTATCGCAAAATACTTGTCGCCAAGTCCGAGAAATCCGCCAAACGACAAGACAGCGTACTCTATTTTTCCGGTTTCCGGATCGATCATTAGGTCTTCGATGTGACCAAGATCTTCCCCCTCAGCATTTACGACTTCGTCGCCGGAAATTGAGCTCGAAGATAAAAGATAACCTGCCATCAGATATTCTCCTTTGGTTATTGCAGTATTTTGGAAACGGCGGAATTTCGGATTTTAGTCTTTTACCGCGTCTTTCACGTCCCCGGCTTTTTTCCTTGCCTCACCTTCGGCCTGAGCGATTTTGCCTTTCGCCTTTAGCGATGAGTCATCCGTAACTTCTCCTGCGGCCTCTTTGACTTTGCCTTCAACTTCTTTTGCTGCACCTTTCAGATGTTCTTTGTCTGCCATTGAAATATCCTTTCTTTCATAGGGTGGCTTTTGGGACCGCCGCGTTAGCGTTTACAGAACGAGAACACGAATTCCGTCCAAACGTTCCCCGAGAACGCGAATGATGATGCGGTCATCGACAGCCGGCACACACTGTAAATTGGCCTTCAACCCTCCTGCCGGAAGTCGGACAATGACCGAGGCCGGAGCAGCTAAATCGCGCAATCAAATTTTCGAACCGTTCCTCCTCGCCACAATTGCCTCGGCGGCCATGCCCCCGAAAGGAACCGTAAACCCTTTTGAATGGTTTTTTTATAAGTGTACAAATTAATATGTTTCGACAAGGAAATGGCTATTTCCCAGCGATGAGGGGGCATCAAAATCCCCACAGCGATGATTCAACTCTACGTACCTTCAGAAAAGAATGAGTACGAGCGCCGTATTTCGATGGACCCTATAGATAACTCAGTACGTGGAGAAACAGATTCAACGGAACGTTGCTTTCGTTCTGTTGCCTTCAGCGAAGCACACTATATGATAGACCATCAATAAAATAGAAAAATCAGGAATTGCATATGATTCGGCTGGGATATGTATCGGTTGCTAACCCAATGGTCACCGCGATGGAAATGAAGTCCATTATTGCCGTATCTGCTGAAAACAATAAAGCATGCGAAGTCACCGGCGTATTACTATATAATGGCATTACATTTTTGCAAGTTCTCGAAGGCAAGAAGGAAAATGTTAAATCGTTGTATCAAAAAATTGCTATAGACGAGCGCCATTCCGCTATTACCACGATTTTTCGTGAGGATATCGAAGCACGAATATTTTCTGAATGGTCAATGAAGCTAAAAATAGTAGCAAGTTCTGCTGAAGCGCTTCCTGATTGGATTGAGGAAATTGAGGACGTCGTCGCTGAATTCCCACCCATACCGCCTTCAAACTTGAAGTCGGTATTGACTTCATATGATACGGTACGCGCCTGAAGTCACTCGCCGCGATTTCAATTCTCGAAGTACGGCAAGTGCTAACGACTCTGCAAACTAACTATTGTCCGCTTCGTCCATCGAATTCTTCACGCTTTGGGCCCACTCGTGCCCTTCGTCGCCACCCCACAACAACCATGCGATATAGCCGGCGGACGGATCGTCGTCGTTACCAAAATTCTCGGCGTCTTTGTCGACTGCGTGGCGCGCGAAATAGCTCACCATTCGCTCAATGGTGTTCGGCGACAATTTTACGCGATTCTTTAGATCTCGCGCTCTGGCAACGCCGATAGCGGTCCCGCCGCGATTATGTTGACTGCGCAAATCCAGACCTCGTTCGGCGTTTTCCGCTGCCGATGCAGGCGGCTTGAAATCGATATCTTCGTACTTTTTCGGTTTCGTCATGACGCAGACCGAATTTGTGACCCAGATTTCCAAACGGTATCGCCGTCTTCCTGTTTGATCGTGTAGGCAGGAGCCTTCGCGCTTGCATTGCTTGTGATTTCTGATCCTTTGATTGTCTTTGTGATATCCTCTTCGTGCACGGCTGCTATTTTGCCTTTCGCGCTGCCGTTGCCCCAATCCCATTCTAACTTGTCGCCAACATCGTAAGATTTTGCCATTTTAGTTCCTCCTTATTCTAGCGCTTCACCCACTTGGGACACGCCAAAATGATAAGCTTATTCCAAACTAATTTTCGGCGGAATGATCAATTCGTCGGGGTCTACTTTAACATTTACGATTATTGCCTTGCCATTTGAAAACGCGGGTTCCAGCGCGCCCGCTAACGAGAGCCTGCAGCGACATATTTTCTCCTTTTCACATTCTTTTTGCACGAGGACGTAGTACGACTTTTCAATCGAGACTTTTCACTGCCTTACGGCCCCCGAACACCTGTGCGCGATGCCCGATCCGATTTACCTGTAGTGGCCAATAGTGCGGCAAACCCATTTGTTCGTTCAACCTCACCTATGACGGTATCAAGCTCTATTACGAGACGACCAGACAATTGGATTTTCGCGTTGCCTCACAAGCCGAAAAAAAATCCATTTTTCGATAAATCGCAAGTGCAGCGGCGGCAATATCCGGCGCTATGATCCAGTAAGAGGCCCGGCCCGTAGGTAAATTATGGAAAATACTGTGAAAAAATTACTGATAATTGGTGCAAGCAGCGGTATCGGCTGGTGGACGACGCAAAAGGCGTTGAAGCAAGGATACGCCGTTCGCGCCTTTTCCCGGCATGCCGAAAAAATGAGAATTCGTCACGATCGGCTGGACAAGGTCAACGGCAATGCGTTGGATGCAGGAGATGTGGCAACTGCGCTAAAGGGCTGTGACGCCGTTATCCAGACGCTAGGCGTAGCTTTGAAT
>JABDJK010000059.1 GCA_013002535.1 Hyphococcus sp. | reverse complement strand
AGGCGACATCATCCTGAAAAATCGCATGGGTGCCGACTAACAAATCGATTTCGCTGCGCGCCAGCGCATCAAGTTTCTCGCGCCGCGTGGCGCCTTTGTCGCGGCCGCTCAGAATTTCCATACGGATTTTTGCCGCGTCGGCGAGGTCTTTGAGACTTTCCATGTGCTGGCGCGCCAGAATTTCCGTTGGCGCCATCAGAGCGGCCTGCGTTCCGCTCTCGATGGCTTGCAGAGCGGCAAAGAATGCGACGATGGTTTTGCCGGACCCGACATCACCCTGGACAAGACGGACCATGCGTTCGCTCTGGCGCATGTCTTCGGTAATTTCTTTTAATGACCGCGTTTGCGCACCAGTCAGTTTAAACGGAAGCGATTTGTAGGCGCGTTTTTTGCGATCCACATCGCCGGAAAGCGCGCGGCCTTTCGATTTCACCCGCGCGCGCCTGATTAACAAGAGGGCAAGCTGATTGGCGAGAAGCTCGTCATACGCAGCGCGCATTCGGACCGGCGTCGTGAGCGACAAGTCAGAGGCGGTCATTGGCGCGTGAATGGTTTTAACTGCCTCGCGCCACGCCGGCCAGTCGTTTTGTTTCAACCAGGACGCATTCTGCCACTCCGCCAATTCGGGCGCGCGCGCAACAGCCTGCGCGGTTGCTTTGCGCATCACTGCCGCCGACAAACCCGCCGTCAATGGATAGACTGGTTCATGAAACGGCATGTCGCCTGGCTTGTCCGGATCAACAATATAATCGGGATGAACGATCTGCCGCCCGCCTTTAAAGTCCTCAATCTGGCCGCTGACGAGGCGCTTTTTGCCTTCCGGCAAAGTCTTTTGCAAATAGTCCTGGCGCGCGTGAAAGAAAACCAACGTCACAAAACCGGTCTCATCAAAACAAATCACTTTGTAGGGTAAGCGGCGCCCTTTTGGCGACGGCTCGTGTTTATCGACCAGAACTTCAATCGTTGCGAGTTTTCCGTTCTCGGCCTCCGCAATTTTAGGACGCGCAGAGCGATCAATGACGCTGATGGGCGGCGTCATTAATAGATCAACCACGCGCGAGCCTGCTGCGCGGCCGATTAACGCCGCGACCTTCGGGCCGACGCCTTTCAGCGCCGTGACATCGGCAAAGAGCGGATTGAGGATCGCAGGTCGCATGACATGCGGTTTAGCGGTTTTGGGAGTGGGGCGCCAATTTTTGCGATGGGATACCTGAGTTTTTATATTGCGCCGTGAGCTTTGGTCTTTCCTAAAAATATTGCACCATTGATCCCCACCCGAAATTCGCTGATCGAATTTCGACCTCCCCTTTTCAAGGGGAGCTGAGTTCTGTTCCCCCTTGAAAAGGGGGGGCGCTGGAAAGCAGCAAGGGGGAACAAGAAAGTAAGTATTCTGTGCAAAGCAATATTGTTTTCCGCGCCCGCATTTTGACAAAGCCCACAACGCGTGGGACTTAATCAGTAATGAGCAACGCGGAATTTATACTGGCGGGAGAAGCCGTGACGCCCGATCCTTTGGGCGGGCTCTATTGGCCGCGTGAGGGAACGCTGGTCATTTCCGATCTTCATCTCGAAAAGGGATCGAGTTTCGCAACTCGCGGCGTCATGCTGCCACCCTATGATACGCGCACTACCATCACGCGGCTGAAGGCGCTTATCCGCCGGTATTGGCCGCAACGTATTATCTCCCTTGGCGACGCGTTTCACGATGGCGATGCAGAATTCCGCATGGATGATGAGGACGCCTCGGCGCTCGCCGATATAGTCGCCAGCGTCGACTGGCTCTGGATCCTTGGCAATCACGACCCGGCGCCGCCAAAAGCGTTTTCTGGCGCGGTGGATGCGGAGGCGCAGATTGGGCCTTTCACCTTCCGTCATGAGCCGGCGGGGCGGTCATATCAGGGCGAGATTGCCGGTCACCTGCATCCATGCGCGAGGATCGCATCCGAGGGCCGCATATTACGCCGTAGATGCTTTGCGACAGATGGCAAGCGAATGATTATGCCAGCGCTCGGCGCCTATACTGGCGGGCTTAACGTGCTTGATGAGGCTTATACGCCTATTTTTGCCCGATTGGAGGCATGGGTCATAGGCTCCGAGGGCGTTTACCCAATTTCGCGAAGCTTGCTTGTCGAGGACCCAATGCGCCGCCGTGCGGGCTGACCCGCTACATTTGTCGCGGCGGCAACGGCAAACTGTTGACTTTCTGTGAAGCTCTGCCTATTTCCCGCGCTCACTTTGAATTGAAGGCAAGATCCATGAAAGTCCGTTCGTCTCTGAAGTCGCTGAAAAAACGACACAAAGATTGCCGCGTAATCCGCCGCAAGGGCCGGGTTTATGTGATCAACAAGACCCAGCGCCGTTTTAAAGCGCGCCAGGGCTAATTCCAGCCGCCACCCCATTAACGAATTGTGCCTTGGTTTTTAAGGACTTGCCGATTAGGCTTGGACTTATGCGTAAAGCCATATTTGCAATTATGATTTGTTTTGGTCTAACGGCGCCTGCTGTCGCCGATCAGACCGATCCGCGCCTTGATCTCTTGTTTGAAGAGTTACGCACGGGCGAAGCCGGCCGCGCCGAAGAGAATGTTGCGCGGATTATGGAAATCTGGGCGACGTCGTCATCGGACACCGTAAACCTCCTCTATGAACGGGCGCTGCAATCGCGCGCGGCGGGTGAGAATGGCCTCGCTGATGCGCTCCTTGATCATGTGGTGGGCCTCGCGCCGAATTTTGCGCAAGGTTACGCGTTGCGCGGCGCCATCCGGCTCGACAGTAACGATCAGGTCGGCGCCATCGAAGATTTTTCCAAAGTTCTGGAATTGGAGCCACGCCAATTCGAAGTGCGTCAGACGCTTGCCGAATTGCTCCTTGCCAATGGTGAAAAATACGAAGCCTACGTGATGTATCAGAAGGTTCTTGAGTGGAATCCGCACAGCGATAGCGCCCGCCGCGTCGCCCGCGAACTTCGCCGCGAAATTGACGGTCAAGAAATTTAATTTTCCCCATTTTGTAATTGCTGCTTGGCGTGACGCCGTCGGTTTTCTATTTCTAGCGTTCTGTTTTCACGCAATTCCGTTTTTATACGGATGATTTAGGAGCAATGGTGATGGCCGACGGTTCAGCAAGTGTAGACGGGGCGACAACCATTGCGGGCGACCGCCTTCGATCCTTTATCGAACGCGTGGAACGCCTTGAAGAAGAAAAGCAAACCATCATGGGCGACATGAAGGAAGTCTTTGCCGAGGCCAAAGGCGAAGGCTACGACGTCAAAACCATGCGCCAGGTCGTCAGGATTAGAAAGATGGACCGCGCTGACCGTCAGGAACAGGAAGCGCTGCTTGATCTATATCTGAGTGCGATTGGGGAATAGGGAATAGTTAACCGTCTTCCCGTGCGCGGCGCAGCACACAGTGATGCGCTGCAGGCACGGGATCAATCTAAACCGATCCCGGATCAGCAAAGCACCGCTGCGCGCTTTATTACACCCGTGATGACGCCTGAATCTAACTCGCCCGTTTAATTTCCAGATCGTGCTCGCGGAGTTTGCGATAAAGCGTCGACCGACCCATGCCGAGACGGCGGGCCACTTCAGACATTTTGCCTTCATAGGTGTCGATGGCGAGTGCAATGAGATCTTTCTCAATTTCCTGCAGTGAACGCAGGTGACCTTCGCGATCAAAGACGGAAACAGGGCCTTGGTCGGCCGCTCCGGCGGGGTCGTGTTTACCGATGGCTAAAGGCGGGCCCATATCGGGTACCTCAGCACCCTCGAGCATTGGGGGGCCGGACACAATGCCGGCTTCGGCGAAAGCTTCCTGTAACAGCGGGAAATCTTCAGCGGAGAGATACGCGCCTTCGGCGAGAACAACCGCGCGGAAAATTGTATTTTCCAACTGGCGGACATTGCCCGGCCATTGCTGTTCACAAAGCACTTCCAGAACTTCGTGTCGTACGCCGCGTACGTCACGGCGTTCTTCTGCGTTATAGCGTTCGATAAAGTGATCGATCAGCGCCGGAATATCATCAGCGCGTTGACGCAGCGCCGGGATTTCCACCGGGAAGACATTCAACCGATAGAACAGATCTTCGCGGAATTTTCCTGCCTTGACATCGTCCACGAGCACGCGGTTCGTCGCTGAGATTACGCGAACATCGACCTTAGCCGGGCGCTTGGCGCCGATGGGATCGACTTCGCCTTCCTGCAGAACGCGCAGCAATTTAACCTGCATGTCCTGTGGCAGTTCTCCGACCTCATCCAGGAAGATGGTGCCGCCGTCGGCTTCCTGGAATTTACCGACATGCTTTGCATTGGCGCCGGTGAACGAGCCTTTTTCGTGGCCAAAGAGAATACTCTCAACAAGGTTTTCCGGAATTGCGCCGCAGTTGACCGTAATAAACGGACGCCCGGCGCGCTCGGATGATCCTTGAATGGCTCTTGCGACCATTTCCTTACCCGTGCCGGATTCGCCGGTGATCAGGATTGGAATATTCGACGCCGCCGCACGTTCGCCAAGACGTTTTACGTTGGCGAGCGTTGAGCTTGAACCGATGAGATCGTCAAACGCCATGGAACCTTCGCGCTTGCGTTTGAGTCGCGAAACTTCCCCCGTCAGTGTGACGAGATTAAGCGCGTTATTGATGGAAACGACAATGCGTTCTGGCGACGCCGGTTTAACGAAGAAATCCGTCGCGCCATTCTGCATCGCTTCGACAACCGTATCGATGCCGCCTTGCGCTGTCAGAACAATAATCGGTAAATCCTCGCGGAATGATTTCGCGCGTTTCAGCGTTTCCATACCGCCAAGTCCGGGCATGCGAAGGTCGAGCATAATGACCGCGATCTCGCGGCCTTGTTCGCTGCGCAAGAGATCAAGTGCATTCTCTCCGGAATCCGCCTGCAAAACCGGATAGCCGGCTTTTTCGCAAACGGCGCGCATTAACCGACGCTGGGTCGGGTCGTCGTCAACGATTAATACAGTTTTTGCCATGATGCGCGGGTCCCTTGCTCAATTGCTATGGTTAGCGATGTTTTGACGGTACTATGGGGCGCACGGGTAAAGATCGGTTTAAATCCGTGTCATTCCGAAACGCTTTTTTACGCCGTTGCAATAACCATTCGTTTACGAATTAATAGGGCGTTAAGAAAATATAGGCGACGGATGGGCTGCGCCAAGGGATTGCGAATTGGGCATTGAACGCTATCAATGGCGTGAAGACAAAAGTTTAAATTTATGCCTGACGACGCCAAACCAAAAAAACCTGACCTAATCCGCCCGATAGCACATTTGAACGGCGAAAAGCCGCCAGCGCCAGAGTGGTTTACGAAAACCATCGAGACGCCTTCGGAGGAGGACGTTGTCGAAGTCGGCGGCGCAAAAATCACCTATTCAGCCTGGGGGCCCGTCGGCGCTAAAGGACTTCTTTTTGTTCATGGAGGGCGCGCACACCGCAATTGGTGGCGGCCATTTGCGCCATTCTTTGCTGAGAATTATCGCGTCGCCGCGCTCGATCTGTCTGGCATGGGCGACAGCGATTGGCGTGACCAATATTCCATGGATTTGCTGGTCGATGAACTGTTTGCGGTAATCGAGGCGGCCAAACTTGACGCTGCCGGACGTCCGATCATTGTTGGCCACAGTTTCGGTGGATGGACGACACTCGCTGCCGTCGAGCGCGATGGCGGGCGGCTCGGCGGCGCCGTTGTTATCGACAGTCCGCTCGGAAAACCTGATCCTGACGAGGGATACACCGTTATTAAGCGCAACAAGGACGAAAAACCTGAACCTGTAAAAGCGCGGCTTTATTCGACGATCGAAGAACCAATAGCCCGTTTTCGGTTTTTGCCCAATCAACCGTCAAGCGAACTCTATCTGGTCGATTACCTTGCACGCATGGGTCTGAAGGAAACGACGACTGATGACGGGGCACATGGGTGGACCTGGAAGTTTGACCCGGCGAAGGGCAAAAACTTCGACATCACGTTTGAACGCGACCTTTTGCGCGCGGCGCGCTGTCCGCTTGCGTTTATCTATGGGGAAAAGTCGATGTTCGCCCTCGGCGACAGCCTCGACCATCTGCGTGACCAGGCGAAAGGTCGATCGCCGTTTATCCTGATGCCGGAGGCGCACCACCATCTTATGATGGATCAACCGATGGCGTTCGTTTCAACTTTGCGCACGCTATTCAGTTGCTGGCCGATAAGGGTCGGCGGGTAGGCCTTCAACATGCATCTACAGCTGGCTAAGTGCGATCAATCGAATAGGGGGCCGAAAAACTTCATGAGAAGCGCCACTGCATAAAAGGCCGCTATCAGTGAAAGAACGCCGGAAACGATCAGAACCGGAATATTTTTCTTCACAAAGATTGGACTTTCAGCGCGTTCGCTTTTTACCCGGTCCGGATTTCGGCGTTCACTGCCCGCCAGGACCCGGATATAATAGCCGCCAAGGCTCAGTTTTATGTCGGCATGGTCGCTGGCTGCGGCGCTCGCCTTGACGGCGGTTTCGATATTCTCCCGCTGCGCAGGCGAAAGGGCGCCCATTGTCTCGGCGCTGACGTCGTTCCAGAACGAAAATGACTTTTCATCGGCGAGTGTGGCTTCTGCGTTCGCCATAAAAATCTCCTTAAGGGAACGATCCCTCAAATGTATAATTTCCGGCGCGTCGCTCGGCTGCGGAAAACATAACGCCGAGCCTTTAAATAATGCACGTATCGGAAATTTAGAATTTTAGATAAATAGTGAATAATCGCAGCAATTGTTGGTCGCCGATTTTACCGGGATATGGCACAGACCACGGGATCATACCGCTCAAATCAATGTTCTTGTCGCTCGACCGCATGGTCGGGTCATCGTCCTGACCGCTTCACATCCCCTTAAAGACTTGCCCCAACCCTTGAATTCGGCCAAAAACAAGCAAACGAAATCAAAGGGGTTACGGGATGACGGAAGATTCGGCTCAGCGTGTGAAAGATGCAGAGGAGCATGTTGAATCCTATAATTCGATCATGAAGGCGGCGACCGAATTCGGCGTACCGGCTTCGCTCGGTCTGGCGATGTTTTTCACCAGCCTGGTAATGGCGAACGGGGTTTTTCTGTCGCTGTTTCTGGGGATTGCCGTTCACATTTTCTCGTTCTTTGTCGTAAGGACGTTTTTCTCTCACTAACACCCGCGATTTTCGCGCGGCGCCCCGCTTGGAGGCACAATGAAAATAGCCGTTTTGAAAGAAACGCGTTTCGGTGAAACGCGCGTCGCCGCATCGCCGGAAACCGTAAAGAAATTTGTCGGTCTAGGCGCAACCGTGGCTGTTCAGGCCGGCGCTGGTGAACATGCGCGGTTTTCTGATGTTGACTATCGCGAAGCGGGCGCCGAGATCAGCCCAAGCGCAGCGGACGCGGCGCAGAGCGCCGACCTGGTTATAAAAGTTCAACGCCCTTCAACGGAAGAGATGCGCGTCTTTGGCAACGGAGCCAAGCTCGCGGCGATCCTGTCACCATTCAATGAGCCGGAGTCAGTTGAAGCCTATGCGCGTCTTGGCGTGGATGCGCTGGCGATGGACTTTATGCCGCGCATTACGCGGGCGCAGTCCATGGATGTGTTGTCATCGCAATCGAACCTCGCGGGCTACAAAGCAGTCATCGACGCGTCGGCTTATTTCGGTAAGGCCATGCCGATGATGATGACGGCGGCCGGCACCATCGCGCCGGCGAAGGTCTTCGTCATGGGCGCAGGCGTCGCGGGACTGCAGGCGATTGCAACGGCGCGTCGCCTCGGCGCTGTGGTTTCGGCGACGGATGTTCGCTTTGCCGCGAAAGAGCAAGTCGAAAGCCTCGGCGCGACCTTCGTCACTGTTGATGAAGAAGCGATGAAAGAGGCGGAGACTGACGGCGGCTATGCCAAGGAAATGTCGGAAGACTTCCAGAAACGCCAGGCTGAGTTCGTTGCTGAGCACATTAAAAAACAGGATATGGTGATCACGACCGCGTTGATCCCTGGCCTGCCCGCGCCGAAGCTTGTCAATGAAGATATGGTTCGCTCAATGTCCGCCGGTTCGGTGATCGTGGATCTGGCGGCAGAGCAGGGCGGCAATGTCGCGCTGACCCAACCCGGCGACGCCATCGAAACTGACGGCGTCACCATTCTCGGTTTCAACAACGTGCCGGGCCGTTTGGCGGCGGACGCCTCAAGTTTGTTGGCGCGCAATTTCTACAATTTCATCTCGGCGTTCTGGGATAACGAGAAGTCAGACTTCGTCGTCGATTGGGATGATGAAATCTTTAAAGGCATCACGCTGACGCGCGGCGGTGAAGTTGTGCATGACGCATTTAAGACTGCAGACCGCGCGCCGGAACCCGGGCCAGCCGAGGCAGTCGAAGAACCAGAAACAGCGGAACTTGAACTTGATACGCCGGACGATCCGGAAAACGCATAAAATTTTACTCGCCAGGGAACACCATCATGGCAAACGAAAAACAAGAAAGCGCCGAAAAATCAGCTGAAGAAGTTGAAAGGGCTGCGCAAGAATTAAAAGAGGCAGCAGAAAGCGCGAAAGAATCCGCCGATGCGCTGGCCGCCGCGTCTGATCAGGCGAGCGGCCTTGTCGGACAGATTGCCGAGGTCGCATCGAGCGGGCCGTCTGAATTTGTGTTTCTGGCGACGATTTTCGTGCTCGCGATATTCGTAGGCTATTACGTCGTCTGGTCGGTAACGCCGGCGCTGCACACGCCGCTGATGTCGGTGACCAACGCTATTTCGTCGGTGGTGATTGTCGGCGCGCTGATCGCCGTTGGCGCCGATCTCGCGAACTCGGCAGCTGGGGGCTGGTCGAAACTTCTGGGCTTCGTGGCGGTAGCGCTCGCCAGCGTCAATATTTTTGGCGGTTTCCTGGTGACCCAGAGAATGCTTGAAATGTACAAGAAAAAAGAACGGTAGGCGGCGAACATGGCTCACAATCTTCCCGCCCTTCTTTACGTCGTCGCCGGCGTTTTATTCATCCTCGCGCTTCGTGGCCTCTCTTCGCCGGAAACCGCGCGTGAGGGCAATCGCTTCGGCATGATCGGCATGTTCATCGCCGTTTTTACGACGCTTTTCGTTCTGGAGAACAAAGGTTTCGGCACATGGGTGCTGATCCTGGCTGCCGTCGGCATAGGCGGCGGCGTTGGCGCGACCATCGCGCGCAAAGTGAAGATGACAGATATGCCGCAACTGGTGGCGTTCTTTCACTCGCTGGTTGGCCTTGCAGCAGTGTTCATCGCCTGGGCGGCGTTTCTCGCGCCTAAAGCCTTTGGCATTGGTGAGCCCGGCGCGATCCACGCCGGGTCCATTCTGGAAATGTCTTTGGGCGTCGCTATCGGTGCGATTACGTTTTCAGGGTCTGTGATCGCCTATGCGAAACTCGCGGGTCGCATGTCAGGCAAGCCAATCCTTTTACGGTTCCGCCACGGGATCAACATCGCCATCGCGGCAGTAATGGTGCTTTGCATCATCATGCTGATGACCGCGGCGCAATCGACAACGACGTTTTTCCTGCTGACGCTTGCCGCCTTCATCATTGGTTTTCTGATTATCATTCCGATCGGCGGCGCGGACATGCCCGTCGTTGTTTCTATGCTGAATTCCTATTCCGGTTGGGCCGCCGCCGGTATCGGATTTACGCTTGAGAATATGGCGCTGATCATCACCGGCGCGCTCGTAGGTTCCTCGGGTGCGATCCTTTCCTACATTATGTGCAAGGGCATGAACCGCTCATTCATTTCGGTCATTCTTGGCGGTTTTGGCGGCGAAGATGAGGCGGGCGGCGCTGGCGCCGGCGAAGAAACACGGCCGGTCAAGCAAGGCTCCGCTGACGACGCTGCCTTCATCATGAAGAACGCTAACAAGGTCATCATCGTTCCCGGCTACGGCATGGCGGTGGCGCAGGCGCAACATGCCCTGAAAGAGATGGCGGACAAGCTGAAAGAAGAGGGTGTTGACGTTAAATACGCCATTCATCCTGTCGCGGGCCGCATGCCAGGCCACATGAATGTCCTTCTTGCAGAGGCGCAGGTGCCTTACGACGAAGTCTTCGAGCTGGAAGACATCAACGCTGAATTCCGCACGGCCGACGTCGCCTTTGTCATTGGCGCCAATGATGTCACCAACCCGGCGGCGAAAACCGACAAGACTTCAGCGATTTACGGCATGCCGATTTTAGATGTGGAAAACGCCGGCACTGTGCTTTTCGTAAAGCGCGGCATGGCGTCAGGCTACGCCGGGGTCCAGAATGAACTTTTCTTCCGTGACAACACAATGATGCTGTTCTCCGACGCGAAGAAAATGTGCGAGTCGATCGTAAAGGCGTTGTAGAGAGTGCCTAACGACACCATCCCTACCAAAAAGTAACGCAAGGTATATCAGGGCCGAGGCGGGAATCTGCTAGGTAACGCCCTATCACTTGCAAGGGGTAAATCCATGAAAAATATTCTTCTTATCGGCGCTGCTTGTATGGCGCTCGCCGCATGTTCAACCGTCGACGATTTGATGGGCGGCGACGACGCTGCGGCAAAGGCCGCTGAAGCCGCAGCCGCTAACAGCGCGAAACTCGCCGCCGTTCTGGAAGCGCAAGACGATGACGCGAAAGCGCGCTACCAGTATCGCAATCCGCAGGCAACGCTGGAATTTTTTGGCATTGAACCGGGCATGACAGTTGTCGATTCGCTGCCGGGCAAGGTCTGGTACGCTGGCATCCTCTCCGACTATTTGGGTCCGAAAGGCAAAGTCATTGGCGTTGATTACTCCATGGAGATGTGGCCGCTCTTTGGCGGGTTCGCTACGGAAGAATGGCTTGCCAAAAGGGCGGACTGGAAATCAACCTGGCTCGCCGATATGGCAGAAGGCGTTGACGCTGACGATGCGCCGGTTGACGCCTTCGTCTATGGCTCCCTGCCGGAAGACATGCACGGCACCGCCGATGCAGTCTTGATGGTTCGCGCTGCGCATCACTTTAACCGCTTTGAAGACGAGGGTGGGTTCTTTACGCAAGCGCTCACTGACGTATCAAACGTCCTCAAAGACGGCGGTACGCTCGGCATCGTCCAGCACCGCGCCCCGGAAGGAAACTCCGATGAAGCGTCAGAAGGCGATAATGGCTATGTAAAACAGTCACGCATTATTACGTTCGTTGAGGCGGCCGGATTTGAGCTCGTTGAATCTTCTGAAATCAATGCGAACCCGAAAGATGCGCCAAGCGACAGCGACATCGTCTGGCGTTTGCCGCCGACCCTTGGCACAAGCCGCGATAACGAAGAACTGCGCGCGGAAATGCAGGCTATTGGCGAATCCGACCGGATGACGCTGAAGTTCCGCAAACAATAAAAAGCAATAAAATGTAAAATAGCCCGGCCGCCTTGGCGGCCGGGTTTTTTATCACCGTCTGCCGCCGAAGCTGAACTGGCGCATCAGATGAAAACCAACTGAGAACTGATTTCGGTCGCCGAATTGGTCAATAATTGGCGATTTCGAAATATCATTCATGATGTAGCTATAGGTCGCATACGGATTTAGCGACCAGCGATCGCCAATGTTGATATAGGCGGTGACACTACCGCCGACATCACGGAAACCGGCGTCCGCATCGTGTATGGGCAACACGCCTGAGCGCGCCGATTGTTCCGGTGTGATTGAGAAGTAGGCGTCGGCGTATTTGTCGCCGACCCAGGTCGCTTGGCCGGTGGCGGACAAGGACAATCGGTCCGTCCGAAAAAGTAGCATTGTCAAATAACCATCGACAATTGTGCCTCTGTGCCCCGTTTTTATGCCATGGCGGGCTTTGGCTTTGAATGAGAAACGGTTCGCAAAAGTCGTTGCGCCAAAAGCGCCGAATTCGAACGTTTCGCCAACATCGCCGAGGCCGGCGAGGGCGGGGTTATCGTCCTGATCGCGCTTGCTCTGAATGCGCAGCGTCGGACCAATGCGAAATCCTGAAAATCCGAACAACGCAAAATCAGCGCCATCGTCATCGAAGAAAACGAAGTTCCTGACGCGAATGAAAACCTGCGGGTCAGCGTCAAACTCATAATCGTCGGAACCGAAATAATCGGGCTTGTATATTGGGCCGACGCCTAAGCTGAGGTTGGTTTCTTCCGGGATCAAAAATCGGAAGCCGCCAAAAAAGCCGCGATTGTTGTCTTCCTCACCAAGCGTTATTCGCGTCCCGACCTCATTTTCGGCGTCGTCGGCGTCACTGCCAAACATTAAGGGCCGCAGGCGCGGTTCGTCCAGGCGCTGCCGATCGCGGCTTTGTTCCACAGAAATGCGCTGGGCTTCTTCTTGCGCTTCACGCTCCCTCTGGATTTTTTCTCTGCGTTCCTTTTCGGTTTCCCCGAAAAGCATGGGGCTAAGCTGTGGTTCGTCCGCATGTTGCTGCGCCAAAGCTGATCCCGACAATAGCAAGCTAACGCCTGCCGTCCCCAACAATATTTGCTGTCTTTTTCCGATCACGTTACCCGTACTCTTTGTTACTCGACGTCCGGCTGGCATACTGTTTTATCGCCCCCATTATGACGTCCTCCCAACGTAGCAACCTCTATCCCGTCTTGGCCGCTTTAACCATTTAAGCCAAATACAATATGGCAGGATTCCCAACAACTGGTTCCAATTTAAGTTCAATTGAATGCTTTGTGTCGCTTTCGGGCGACAGGCGATTCCGCGTGCGCTGATTGCATGCGAACCCATCAGGCGCGGCGCTAATTGCCTTATATTGTTGAGGAAATGCGATTGTCTATTCGTCGTCGATGACGTCGTCGACGGCCTCGCCGGCACTTTCAATGTCGCGACCAACGCCCTTAACAGTCTCACAAGAAGCCAGCAAAAAGCCAAAAGCCAAAATGGCGGATATCCAGCGCATGTTTCGTCTCACAATTAATTACGATGCCATTATGCGCGAATTCCCGCTGTAGACAACGCGAATAATTTTTTGCTGCGGCGCTTAATACTTGACTATAATATATCCATTATATAACAATTGTATTATGAATAATGCACCCTTGCCTAAACCTGATTCTGAGCTCGACGCTGTATTTGCTGCGCTGGCCGATCCAACGCGGCGGGCGATTTTGACCCGGCTGGCCGCCGGTGAAGCGACTGTGAATGAAATTGCCGCGCCGTTCGACATCAGCCAGCCGGCGATCTCACGCCATTTAAAGGTTCTTGAAAACGCGGGGCTTGTGGACCGCACGGTCGATGAACAACGTCGGCCGGCGAAACTGCATGCTGATAATATGGCGGCGGCGGTCGATTGGCTAAGCTTTTTTAGTCAATTCTGGACCAAGAGTTTCGATCAACTCGACGACTTACTGACCCAACTTACATCCAAAACCGAAAAGGACGCCGATCATGACGCAAACCCCTGAATTTGTTCTCGATCGCGTGTTTGATGCGCCGCGCGACTTCGTCTGGCGCGCCTGGACGGATCCGGAATTAGTCAGCCGGTGGTACGGGCCGGGCGTTGAAACTATTATCCATGAATACACGTTGAAGACGGGCGGTGCCTGGAAAAATGAGATGCGCTTTGGCGACAAAAGCATGTTTTCGATAATGGAATTTGAAGAGGTTACGCCGCCGGAAAAAATGGTTTGGCGTCATTCATCATCCGACGCGGACTGGAATGTTGTTTCTAATTCGATGATGCCGGAATGGCCGAAGACGTTATTGACGACGGTGACTTTCACGGAGGAGCATGGCAAAACCAAAGTGCGGCTGAGCCAGGTTCCGCTAAACGCCACCAAGGAGGAAGAAGCCGCCTTCGCAGCAACCATGGCAAACATGGATGGCGGCTGGAGCAAAGGATTTGCGATCATCGACGAAATCCTTGCCGAAATGAAATAGGGCCGAGCTCAAATATCCGCAATTCAAAACAACAAACGGCCGCTTGCAGCAGCGGCCGTATTTGATTCAAACTCGCGAGGCGGGAAGCGCCTGAGGAGTATTGGCAAAGGCGCCTAGATCAGGCCTTCGCGCTGCTGGCGCTTGCGCACCAGTTTACGCGCGCGGCGCACAGCTTCAGCCTTTTGGCGAGCGCGCTTTTCCGACGGTTTTTCATAGAATTTCCGGCGTTTCATTTCCCGGAACGTTCCTTCACGCTGCATCTTCTTCTTCAGCGCTTTCAGGGCCTGTTCGACATTGTTGTCGCGAACGAAAATCTGTACCAAGGCGATCCGCCTCCTTTTGGATCAAATAAAAACGCCACGGGCCTCGTAGATCCGCGACGCGCAAAAAAACCTGTTCGCACCGCCGACCATCATCATCTGCAGGTGAGACGATGCGGCGTATACCAAAGGCTTCCGGCAGTGTCTATATTACCCGAACAAAGTTCGCGAGCCTGATTTATATGACGCATTCCGAAAAAAACAATGAAAAAACAGACGATTACGACGGCTTTTCCGAACCCCGCGCGAAGATTCTTGATGAAATGCTCAAAAAAGCGGTGTTTGACGGATGGTCGCGTCGCGCATTGAACGACGCAGCCCGCGACGTCGGCGTTGATTCGGCGACGCTGAAAGCGGCTTTTCCGAAAGGTGTTTCGGATGTTCTGCGATACTGGTCTAGCGAGACGGATGCGGTTGTTCTTGCCGCCATGAATGACGAGGAGTTCGATGCGCTTAAAATCCGCGAGAAGGTCGCATTCGGCGTTCAAACCCGCCTTTATAAATTGCGTCCCCATAAAGAGGCGGTGCGCCGGGCGGCAGCGTTTCTGGCGTTGCCGTTAAATGGTAAGCTTGCAGCGGAACTCACCTGGAACATTGCCGACACGATTTGGCGCGGTCTCGGCGATAAATCTACGGACTTCAATTACTATTCAAAGCGCACAATTCTGTCTGGCGTGTGGACATCGACCTTCGCGCGCTGGCTTGCCGACGACAGTGAGGATCAGGCGGCGACGAAAGCGTTTCTCGATGCGCGCATCGAAAACGTCATGCAGATTGAAAAAGTGAAATCCAGGGCGAAGAAGCTCGGGATTGATCCGACTGCGCCGATCGGGTTTTTCGCCAAGTTAAGATACGGCGCGCGCTGACGATTTTTGGTCACCAGCGCGCGACGTCCCCCTGCCGACTTGTTAAGCCGGTGAGAATTCAGGGTAGGCTTCCATTCCAAGCTCCGCTTTATCGAGGCCGATTTGCTCGTCTGGTTCGCTGGCGCGGACACCAGTGGTAAGTTTCAGTAGGTACCAAAGCGCGAAACTGATCGTGAAGACAAAGACGCCGATCGAGACTACGCCGACAAGTTGACCGATGAGGCTCGCGGACTTGTCCGAAAGCGGAACAACCAGCGTGCCCCAGATTCCGCAGAATAAATGCGCCGGGATCGCGCCTACAACGTCGTCGATTTTGAGCTTGTCGAGGAGCGGGACGGCAAGCGTTACAATTACGCCGCCGATAGAGCCGATAAGAACGGCAAGGCCGATCGATGGTTCAAGCGGCGATGCGGTGATGGAAACGAGACCGCCGATGGCGCCGTTCAAAGTGATAGTCAGATCAACTTTTTTGTAGAGAAGTTGCGTCAGCACCAGCGCCGTTACAACGCCTGCTGCCGCCGCCATATTTGTGTTCACAAATATTTTCGCAACAGCGATGGCGTTGTCAATGGAGCCAAGCGCAAGTTGCGACCCGCCGTTAAAACCGAACCAGCCGAGCCACAATATGAAGGTGCCGAGCGTTGCGAGGGGTAGGGACGACCCGGGCATGGCGTGCACGCGGCCGGTCTGGTCGTATTTTCCATCGCGCGCGCCGATAACGAGGGCGCCGGCGAGCGCCGCCCAGCCGCCGGTGGAATGAACAAGGGTTGAGCCAGCGAAATCTGCAAAAGCGAACTTGGCGTCGAGCCATCCGCCGCCCCATTCCCAGGATGCTTGTATAGGATAGATGACGCCCGTGAGGGCTGCGACAAAAATAAGGAACGGCCAAAGTTTCACGCGTTCTGCGACAGTGCCGGAAACAATCGACGCAGCGGTTGCGACAAACACCATTTGAAAATACCAGTCGGAACTTGCGGCATACCCTGTTTGCGCCCAGTCAGCGTCGTCTGCGCCCCATATACCGAATTTGCCGATAAACCCGCCTTCAGCAACGCCGTAAATGAGATTGTAGCCAAGCAGCCAGACCATAATGCCGGCGATGGAAAAAAGTGCGATATTCTTCACGCAGATAGTTGCCGCATTCTTGGCGCGCACGAGCCCCACTTCCAGCATGCAAAAGCCAGCGGCCATGAACATGACGACCATACCGGAGATTAGAAACAACGTTGTATTGAATACAAATACCGAAGCGTCAGTGGCTGCGGGATAGGCGGGCGCATCCTGCGCAAATGTCGGGCCCGCGGCAATCGCAAGCAATACAGTAAAAAATAGTAATAAAGATTTCTTGGTCATTGAAGAGAATGCCTTCGAGGTTGTTAGCTGAATTAAAGCGCGTCAGGGCCCATATCGCCGGTACGGATCCGAACGACATCTTGAAGGTCGAGGACGAATATTTTGCCGTCGCCAATGCGCCCGGTCTTCGCGACTTTAGCGATCGCCTCCACCACGAGATCCAGTAGCTCATCGCGCAGGGCGATTTCGAGTTTTACTTTCGGGATGAAATCGACGTTGTATTCAGCGCCGCGATAAATCTCGACGTGGCCTTTCTGGCGCCCAAACCCTTTTACCTCTGAAGCAGTCATGCCCTCGATACCGATACGCGTCAGGGCTTCGCGCACATCGTCGAGCATCTGCGGTTTGATAATCGCGATAACGAATTTCATAGGCGGGATTTTTCCTTTTGGCGATTGTCGACCGAAGCCGAATCTTTCCTCAAAACGCTAAGGGCAGAATTTGTGCAGCGCAAGATAAAATTTTGGCGCCGCACAACATTTGTCGCAGGTTTGGCTAAATTGTCGAAATTGTTGGCGTAATACGCTAGAAATGCGTCATCTAGACGCGAAATAGGCTAATTTTTGGAATTTTGTTTGTGCGACGCACAAAATTACGACAGGCTGAAAATCGATCGATTCAATGTGTGTACGGAATAAATCCGTATCTTGAGCCTGGAGAAATTCGTGAAAAAACTTGTGTTATCAATCCTTGTTTCGCTGCCGGTATGCCTAGCATGCGCGCCATCGGCATCCGCTGAAGAGTTTAGCGTTACAACAACAGTCGCTTTTGAATCCCGCTATGTGTTTCGCGGCATTCAGTTCGCTGAAACGAGTTTTCAGCCGGGGATCGATTTGAGCTACGGCAATTTCTACGGCGGCGCGTGGTTAAACCTGCCGGTTGGCGACGATGACTTTATTGCAACGCCCGGCGGAGAAGAATTGGACCTGTTCGCTGGATATTCCGCATCACTCGATGGGGTTACGTCCTTTGACATCGGCGTAACCTATTACACCTTTCCGGATTTAATGAGCGGTTTTTTCGACATCTTCGAAGAAGACGGCGATGGGCTAGGCGCGAACACCTTGGAAATATTCGGCGGCATTTCATTCGATACAGTTTTATCGCCGTCATTTTACATTTACCGAGACTTCATGTTCGATACGACAACCTTTGAAGGTGGGGTCAGCCATTCCTATCCAATATCTGAAAACACCAGTTTCGATTTTGGCGGCGCCGTTGGCTATGTGATCGACGATGACGCCGGCGCAGACTATCTCTACGGGGCGGCCTCTGCTGATGTTTCATACGCATTCACAGATAACGCGAGTGCATCAGTCGGTGCGCGTTATGGCGGTTCAGATATCGCTGGCGGCAGCCTGATCGATGATTCAATTGCGGGGACGACCAAAAGCAGCGGCTTTTGGTTCGGCCTTAGCCTGTCGTCTTCATTTTAACCTGTTCACATGGCCCATCTTTCGGCCAGTGCGGGCCTCGCGCTTGCCGTAAAGATGAAGCGCGGCGTTTTTCTCTCTTAAAATTTCAAGCCACGCATTTGCTTCGTCGCCGATAAGGTTTTCCATAACAACGTCCGAGTGACGATTCGGATTTCCCAGCGGCCAGCCGGCAACAGCGCGAATGTGTTGCTCGAACTGGCAGACCGCGCAGGCGTCTTGGGTCCAGTGTCCGGAATTATGAACCCGCGGGGCGAATTCATTGACGACAAGATCGCCCCCTTTCAGCACAAAGAATTCAACGCCCGCGGCTCCAACATATTCAAGGGCGTTCATTAGCGCCATCGTTATCTCGCGCGCTTTCTTCTCGGTCTCAGAAGAAATTTTCGCGGGCAGGGTAGAAGACTTTAATATCCCTTCGCGATGAACGTTCTCCGCCGGATCGTACATGGCGATGTCGCCATTCGCACCGCGCGCGGCGATGATTGATATCTCGCGCTCAAACGGGACGAAGGCTTCGAGAATGGACGGCGCCGCGCCAACCTCGGCCCAGGCGAATTCAATCGCTTTTTCATAGGCGCCCGGTAGATCGGTATCTTTATCGGTCAGGCGCGTCTGGCCTTTACCGTCATAACCGAGCCGCCTGGTTTTCAGGATTGCCGGGCGGCCGACGCGGTTTAGGCCTGCTTCGAGGTCGGTGATGCTGTCAACGCCATGAAATGCAGCGGTGCCGGCGCCGATTTCCTGCAGAAACTGTTTCTCAACCAGGCGATCTTGCGCTTTTTCAAGCGCTTTGGCGCCAGGGCGAACCGTGGCGCCAAGTTTGGCAAGAATTTCCACGGTCTCAGCCGGAACATTTTCGAATTCATAAGTGATGACATCTACGCGCTCAGCAAAGTGCGCGAGTGACGTTTCATCCGTATAATACGCTACATAGCGCGCGGCGGAGACATCGCCGGCGGGCGCCACCGCCTCCGGCGCATATATATACGTTTTGAAGCCCAACCGCGCGGCCGCTTTTGCGAGCATGCGTCCCAATTGGCCGCCGCCAAGAATGCCAATCACGCCGCCCGGTGCGAGGACGGAACTGGATGCTAATGAAGTCGCTATTCGCACTAGTCAGCAACAGTGATGGCGACGCCGTCGGTTTGTGCGTCGCGCCACTTATCCAGTGCCTCGGCGATCTTTTCGTTGCCTGTCGCCACAATAGCCGCCGCCAGCAACCCGGCATTCGCCGCGCCCGCTTCGCCAATTGCTACGGTTGCAACCGGAATGCCAGCCGGCATCTGTACAATGGAAAGGAGACTGTCGATGCCTTGAAGCGCCTTTGATTGAACCGGCACGCCAATCACTGGAAGCGGCGTCATGGACGCTGTCATTCCGGGCAGATGCGCCGCGCCGCCCGCGCCAGCGATGATCACTTTCAACCCGCGGGATTTCGCTGTCTTGGCGTATTCGACAAGACGGTCTGGCGTTCGGTGGGCGGACACAACGCGTGTTTCATAAGGAACGCCGAGCGTATCCAGCTTCGACGCTGCGCGTTCCATGACCGGCCAGTCCGAGCGTGAGCCCATAATGACCCCAACGATTGGGTTGTCTTTGTCGCCAGCCATTGAATATCGACGCCTCTCGCGAAGGAAAACGGCGCTTATAGCAGGCTTCATAGGCCCGGCAAGAAAGAACGGGTAAGGCGCTTCGATTGGGAAGCGAAACGTCCATTAGAATAGGCAGAAAAACGGAACGAGGAGACGCCAGCCTACAGACGGGGGCGCGAGTGCCGACGCCTCCTCTCACCGGACGCGGGAGGTGGCCATGCTACAGAAGGGGACCTTTGCACGACCAAATCCGCAAATTCAAAGTGGGCTGTTACGGACGTCGCGGCAAGGGCCAAGCGGTGAAACGTTCGAGCGCAGCGTTGAAACGAATGACCCAATTTTATACCGGAAATTCAGCAACAAAGGCCAAGTCGCGATGATGGAATTTGCGATCTGCTATTCTCACAAGGGCGTGACTCGATTACCAACGTGTAACATTTTTTTTGCGCATGGATAGAACGCGATGAAAATTGGCGAAACGCCAAAACAGACGACGAAAACCACCACGCGCCCGGCGGAGAAAACCGGCGCCGCCGAGACGTCTGGCGCGCGTTCTGCGCAATCGCTGCAACATATTGAACCAAGTGATCAGATTGTGTTGCTTGGCGTTCCCGAAAATGAGCTGACGCCGAAAGTGCGCGAAGCGCTGATCACGTTGATGGAGGAAGTCAAAGGACTGCGCCGCGAACTCGTCGATACGCGCAAGCGCATGAACGAGTTGGAAGAGCTTGCGGACCGCGATCCGCTGGTTGATCTCTTTAACCGGCGCGCTTTCGTGCGTGAACTGGAGCGCGCCATGGCGATGATCGAACGCTATGGCGTTCAGGCGAGCTTGATCTTCATTGACTTGAACGGGTTAAAAACCATCAACGACACCATGGGTCACTCCGCCGGCGATGCCGCAATCGGGCATGTCGCAGAAATTCTCTCCGCCAATGTTCGCCAGACCGATATCGTCGGTCGCCTGGGGGGTGATGAATTCGGCGTTTTGTTAACGCAAGCCGGCAAAGAGTTGGCCGATAAAAAAGCCGATGATCTCGCCGACAAAGTAGCAAGCGCGAAGGTAAATTGGGGCGGCGTTAGTTTTGATGTTTCAATTTCTTGCGGCGTTGTTGAAATTGCCGCTGGCGGTTCTTCAAAGGAAGCAATGGAAGCGGCGGACAATGCTATGTACGGCGCAAAGAAGGAAAAGTGATTTTTTCTATTGGGAAGAATGGCTTTCGGGTTCTTTGGTTGAATTAATTGCCAACGTCATCCTCGGAATTATTCCGAGGATCTCCGGATGCATACAAAATTGCCTGAAATCCTCGGGACAAACCCGAGGATGAGTCACAAACAAATCTTTTGCTTGGGATGCCCTTTCTTGGAACTGGGAGAGAATTAGTGAGACTAGCTAAGCAATAATATCAGGCAGCATTGCGTCTTTGATCTTTTCGATTTGGTCTTTCAGCTGCAGTTTCTTCTTTTTAAGCCGGGCAATGGTCAGGCGTTCATAAGGCGACGTTTGTTCCATGGCGAAAATCGCTGCGTCAAGATCGCGGTGTTCTTCTTCCAAGGCGGCGAGTTTGATCGCCCGAGCTTCATCATTGGCGCCGTCGAAATCAATATCGTGGGCTTCAAACTTTTTGGTTTCGATGACTTTGAAATTGGTTTTTTCCAACTCGTCGTCAATTGGCGGTTCGCCCTCAGTCATGCGTCGGAATCCGTACCTGCTGTTTCGTCTGATTGGTAAACGCCTTCGATTAACGTTTCCAGTAGATGGATTGAAAATCCAGGCCTCGACGGCGCTCCGATTAGGCTGGCGTAAGTAGTTAGGTTTTTTGCAGCGCGTCGGCGGGAATTGTCCTCAGTTGACGCCTCGGACAGCGCCGCTTCAATGAGCTTGATGAGAATTTCTTGTTCGGCGAATTCCGCGGCCAATTCTGCCGATTTGATATCCTCATAGAGTTTGTCGTCGCCGTCCGCCGCCTTTACCGCCCGCCGAGCGCGGCGAAGCGATACGGTAACATCACGGTTCCAGCGCGCTGTCATGTCAATCGCTTTGCGTAACAGCAACTCTTCGATCGCGCCGTAATATTCTGCGCACCAGCACGCCCAAAGGGCTATGTTCACATTGAAATCGCATTTGTCCTGCAATTCGAGCAATGCTGTTTCGACGCCGGGTTTTTTGTAAGTTTCGATTGACCAGGGCGTGAAGTTCCGTGCGTCGTTTCCGCTCACGATTTGCGATTGCCTCTTTCAATGTCTTCGCCCCAACGGCGGGTGCGGGAGGACGACAGACCGAACTGGTCAAGCGCCCGTCCGACTGACTGATCGACAAGATCATCAACACTTTGCGGTTCGGCATAAAACGCGGGCAGGGGTGGTGCGATAACAGCGCCCATCTCCGCAAGGCTGGTCATGGTGCGCAGGTGACCCAGATGAAACGGCGTCTCACGCACCATCAACACTAATATACGTTGTTCTTTCAGGGCGACATCCGCCGCACGCGACATGAGGCTGGTGGTGACGCCGGTCGCAATTTCCGACATGGTTTTGACGGAGCATGGAGCAATCAGCATGCCGAGTGTTTCAAAAGACCCAGAGGAAATTGCTGCGCCGATATCGCCAACCGCGTGTCGAACATCAGCTTTGGCTTCCAAATCTGCCGATGACATATCGAGTTCATAACGAAGGGTCATCTCTGCAGCGCGCGAGACAATAAGATGCGTTTCAACGCCACATTCACGCAGCGCTTCTAGCGCCCGCACACCAAAAATTGAACCGGAAGCGCCGGTTACGCCAACGATGATCCGCTTGGGCGATTCCATAGGAAACTCAGGTATTTGCAAACCAATACATAGTGATTGCCATAAGGATTTGCAAAGCCCTATGGTTTATTTTCGTTTACACCTTTGCACGTGACAAACGGGGCGATTTCATGCTTAGATATAACCCTTCAAAACACCAAAAGGAGGCCGAATATGGCGATAAAGGCTCACATGGAAACGCTAAATGTGCGACACCAAGAGCTTGAAGCGGCTATAACAACAGAGACCAAACACCCCGGTTTCGATGAGTTGAAAGTCGTTGAATTAAAACGCCAGAAGTTGAAAATCAAAGACGAGCTTGAGACGCTCAGGGCCAAGATGAAGCCGCATTAAGCGCGGCGGAAAACAAAATTAGAGTATTGTGTCGGTGAGTATTCACCAGACCGAGGATGATGCATCCAAAATTGAAATGGCGGCGCATAAGGGATCTTGCGCCGCCTATTTATTTGCCGAAGACTCGAATGTGAACAGTACGAATGTAGGATAAGCCATGAGCGGAAGATCAATCATTATCACCGGCGCCGCTCAGGGCGTCGGCGCAGCGTGCGCTCGGATGTTCGCGGCGAATGGCGACAAGCTGGTTCTTGCTGATATCAATGAAGAGCGAGGCGCGGCGTTCACGGCTGAGTTGAAAGAAACTGGCGCTATTGTGACCTTCGTTCACGCTGATGTCGCCAATCGGCTCGACGTCCATAATATCGTTGCGGAGACCCTTGACGTTTACGATCGCGTCGATGTTTTGGCGCACATGGTTATGCATCGATTTACCGCCGGCTTTCTCGAAACCTCGGAAGAAGACTTTGAACGCGTCATCGCCGCGAATTTGCGCGGGTCGTTTTTGATCAACCAGGCGGCGGCGAAACAATTCATCAAACAGGCAAAGCAAGATGAAACAACGCGCGCGCCGGATACGTCCATCGTTAATATTGGATCAATAGAGGCGGTGACTGCCGCCGGAGATCACGTCGCTTTTGCGGCGTCGCAGGGCGGGCTTTTGCAGATGACCAAAGCAATCGCCATGGCGCTTTCACCATATAATTCGCGCGCGAATATCATCGGTCTCGGCGCGATTAAGGGCGAGGGCGAGGCCAATGAGGACAAAGCAGCGCTGCGAAAAATAACTCCGTTGAATCGTGTTGGCGATCCCGATGAGGTTGCCGAAGTTGTACGGTTCCTCGCCAGCGACGCTGCGTCATTTATCACTGGCCAGAGCATTTATGTGGATGGCGGCCAGCTTGCAAAGAACTACCAGTCGTCGGCTGTGTTGCCGAAGGACAAGGACGCAAAGGCTTAATTCTCGGAACTGTCGCCTGACGACAAATTTGCGAAAACCTTGTCGAGATCGACTTTCTCGCTGGCTTCTTCAGCCGTTTCGGCGGGCGCAGGCGTCGGCGCAGTCGTTTCCGCAACCGGTTCTAGTGTTCGTCCGTCCTTGGCGGCAGCGGCGGCCATGCGCTCGCGTTTTGCAGCGGCTTTGCGAACTATCGCGTCGAGATCCGTTTGCGTGCATAGGCCGAGACCGACCGGGTCCTGCGGTTGCAGGTTAGCAGCGTTCCAGTGCGTTCGATCACGGATTGACATGATTGTCGTCTTGGTCGTGCCTAGCAATTTCGCGATTTGGGCGTCCGAGACTTCCGGATGATTGCGCACCATCCATGCGATGGCGTCCGGACGATTTTGACGTTTGGAAATCGGCGTATATTTCGGGCCTTTTTTTGTCCGCTCTGCAACAATTGTTTTTGGGCGCGACAATTTCATCCGATATTCAGGATCTTCTTGAGCTTTTTCGATCTCATCGCGCGTAAGTTGATGTGTAGTAATCGGATCGATGCCGCGAACGCTGGCGCCAACATCGCCGTCGGCGACGCCTTTGACTTGAAGCGGATGCAAGCCGCAGAATTCTGCGATCTGGTCAAAGGTCAAAGCGGTGTTGTCGATCAACCAGACAGCGGTTGCAATCGGCATTAGCGGGCGGTCGGCCATATCAGTCTCCAGTTTTTGCTCAATGCAAACAATTTCGCTTACGGCGGCCCTATCTCTAGGAGCGCCGCGCTAACCGCCGGGATTTTTCGGGGAAAGCGCTCGCGTCAGCGACGCGAATTGGCGTCCATATAGGGCGATTGAGCCCGTGAGCCAAGGATAATCACGCGACTTGTAGGACAATTTTTCCGATATGAGCGCCAGATTCCATGCGTTTATGAGCTTCGGCGGCGTCCACGAGGTCAAAGATCTCGTCCATTACGGGCTTGATCGTACTGGCCTCGATCAATGGCCAGATAGTCTCTTTGAGCCCGGCGGCGAGGCGAGCTTTTTCGTCTGGACCGCGGGCTTTCATCGTGGATCCCGACAACCGCAATTGTTTGCGCATGATTGCGAAAATATTGATTGTCGCCTCCATACCGCGAAGGGTCGCAATCGAAACATGGCGCCCGCCAAAGGCAAGGGCTTCCAGATTGCGCGGCACGAAATCACCGCCGGTCATATCGAGAATGACGTCTGCGCCGCCTTTATCCTGAATTTGTTTCTCCCAATCGTCCTGATCGTAACGATAGGCGGCGTCGGCGCCGAGGGCTTTTATGGCGTCGCATTTTTCATCGCTCGACGCTGTGGCGAATACTTTCGCGCCCATGGCCTTCGCCATCGCAATAGCGGTAACGCCGATGCCGCTGGTCCCGCCGTGAACAAGGAAAGTTTCGCCAGCTTGCAGATTTGCATCGTCAAAAACATTGGCCCAAACGGTGAAATAAGTTTCCGGAAGGCCCGCCGCCTTTTCCATGGGAAGGCCACGTGGGACCGGCAAGACTGCGCCCTCATGAACCGTTGCGAACTCCGCATAGCCGCCGCCGGGCAGCAGCGCGCAAACTTTGTCACCGATATTCCAGGCCTTGGCGCTGTCACCCAACGCGACGATTTCTCCCGAGACCTCGAGCCCGGGTAAATCACTGGCGCCGGGCGGGGGCGGGTACAGCCCCATGCGCTGAAAAACGTCCGGGCGGTTGACGCCGGCGGCGGCGATTTTGATGAGAACTTCGAAATCGCCGGGCGCGGGAACCGCATATTCAGTCACTTTCAGGACATCAGGCCCACCGGGTTCGGTGATCTCAACGGCGCGCATCGTCTGGGGAATCGGATGATTGTCAGCGGTCATGGGCGCGTTCCTTTTGTCGTTTTTCTATCCAACTTATTCTTGAACGCCTCGCAGCAATTTCGCAAACTGACGGCAAGGACAATTTGCGGAGACGGCGCATGGATGAAGAACCATTAAACAAAAAACCGGATATGATGCTTTCCTATCTCGCGAAACAGGATCTCTATACTTTATCAGTCGGCGATCTAGATGAACGCATCGAAGCATTAAAAGCTGAGATTGCCCGCTGCGAGGCCGCAAAATACGATCGCGGTTCTTCAAAGTCAGAAGCCGAGAAACTGTTTAATATTTGAGCGCCGGTCACGGATCCATGATGAGGCGTTTTGCGAGCATCCGAAAATCTTCGGTTGCGTTATCCAGTGCGCCGCCGCCCTCCGGCGTCAAACCAATAAATAGCTTATAGCCTTCTTCGAGGCTAAATATTTGCAGCGTGGCACGTCGAATTTCCGCGTCGTTCAGTTTTGGATTTGCGGCGCGAACAAGATAATAAACAAAGCGTCCGATCGGTTTGTATAATGCACGCACAGTCTCCCGTGAGTCATCGTCAAACCCGGCATAGCCCCACAACTGGTAAAAAAACTTATGCGATGAATGTGCGTTCGTTACGTAGAACTCAACGACGTTTAGCAACATATCGAGGGGCTCGTCTTCCACCTCATCAATTTGCTCTAGATGCGCGGCGATAAAATCGCCGAGCGCATCTTTCAGAATGGCGTCAATGAGTTTGCGCTTGGTCGGAAAGTGATAGGTCAGGTTCCCGACAGATATGTTTGCGTCGCTGGCCACTTTTCGCATTGAAAGGCCGGAATAACCGAACGCGGTAAAATTATCGCGAGCTGAATCCAGAATTTTGCGAATTGTTTGCGCTGCAACACCGGTGTCATCGGCGGAATTTGGCATTTCATCGCGCAGCGCCAACAAATGCCCGCGAATCGCCGTCAACGCCTTCGCTTTTTCAGCGTTTTTTCGCAAATCCCCCATGTCGTTACTTTTTGCCCATAAACATATTGACGCGCCGCGTAGGTCCAATTACAAGCCGTTTCCTTGTCTAGGACGATCGTCCTAGCGGGCAATTCGGTATAGACAACGGACCTGAATAGAGGCCAATATCGGATTGAATGCAACAAGTTACCCGGCTGTGCGGCGATCTCCCCCTGCTGCACGTCGGGCGGGCCGCGGTGGGGCAACCCGCTGCGGCCCACCCTTTTTTACAGTCCAATTCTGATTTACAGACCAATTCTGAAAATAGATTAGCATTCAATATGTCTATGCGTTCGCCTTCTGTGCGAGCCAGTGGTCGACGTCCGATAACGCCCGAGCGGCCATTGTGCGTTTTCGCACAAATCCTTTCTTTTTGCCCTTGATGCGTTTCCCATCTCCATCCGTTCGCGGAATTTCAACATCGGGAAATAGGCCAAAATTCACGTTCATTGGTTGAAAGGATTTGGCGCCATTTTTATTGAGATGGCCGCCAGTGATGTGCCCGACAAGCGCGCCAAGGCCAGTTGTTGTAGGTGGTATGTTTATCTCAGCGCCTATCGCATCCGCCGCAGCAAAGCGCCCGGTTAACAATCCGATTGCGGCGCTTTCCAGATAGCCTTCAACGCCGGTGATCTGTCCGGCAAACCGAATTGAAGGATGCTGTTTCCACCGAAGCGTTTCATCAAGCAGCGCTGGTGAATTTATAAAGGTGTTGCGGTGAATGCCGCCGAGGCGGGCGAACTCGGCTTTCTCCAATCCGGGGATCATCCGAAAGATTTCTGATTGCGCGCCGTATTTCAGTTTCGTCTGGAAGCCGACCATATTGTAGAGCGTGCCGAGGGCATTGTCTTGCCGCAGTTGAACAACCGCATAGGCGCCTTTACCGGTGCGCGAATTTGTGAGGCCGACTGGTTTCATGGGACCAAACCGTAAAGTTTCCGGCCCTCGTTCCGCCATCACTTCAATCGGCAGGCACCCTTCGAAATAGGGTGTAGATTTCTCCCAGTCCTTGAATTCGGTTTTTTCACCGTCGAGGAGCGCTTGGATAAAGGCTTTGTACTGCGCCTCATCCATGGGGCAGTTGATATAGTCTGCTCCGTCGCCATCCGGGCCAACTTTGTCGTAGCGCGATTGAAACCAGGCGACGTCAAAATTGATGCTTTCCTTGTAGATGATCGGTGCGATGGCGTCGAAAAAGGCGAGGGCGTCTTCGCCGGTAACGCTATGGATGGCTGTTGCCAAACCTGATGACGTGAGCGGGCCGGTCGCGATGATCACATTCTGCCATTCTTTGGGGGGCAACCCGTCAATCTCTTCGCGTATGATTTCGATATTCGGATGTTCGTGAAGCGCCTTCGTCACCGCGTCTGAAAAAGCGTCGCGATCTACGGCGAGGGCGCCGCCTGCCGGCACCTTGTTGGCGTCAGCCGCGCGCATAATTAGCGACCCAGCCCGGCGCATCTCTTCGTGCAGGACGCCGACAGCGTTTGACGTCGCATCGTCGGATCGGAATGAATTTGAACAAACAAGTTCGGCGCACCCATCAGTTTGATGCGCATCTGTGCCGCGATGGGGGCGCATTTCGTGAATGACTACCTTCGCACCGGCCTCAGCCGCCTGCCAGGCCGCCTCGGACCCCGCGAGCCCAGCGCCGATGATATGGATTTCGTTCTCATTTGCCATTGTGCGCTTCTAGCGCAAAGAAACCGGCTTGCAATCGCTAAAACTTCCCGAATTTGCCGATTTTCATCGGTCGCGGTAGGGTCCCACGGTTTGGTTGTGTAATCGGGGTATCGAGGGGCAAGGCCGCATGTCGTTGAATGTATTTTCAATCGTCGGCGAGGCGCTGAATTTTGGCGGCCGCAAAATGGAGACGATTGTCCGGGTCGCATGGTTGCCGGTGGCGCTCCTTTTGATCCTCAACATGGCGACCGTTTTCGCATACGTCTCCGTAATCGAGGGTCGGCTGATCACCTTTGGTGATGCTGGTTCGTTTGCGCGCGCTGAACGGCATTTGACGCAATTTGCGCTGAAGGGCTGGTCAGAAAATGCCTCTGCGATGATGCAGATTACCGGCGTGTCATTCATTCTGCAGGCAATTCTGCTTTCATCATTTATGGCGCCGTTGATCCGCTATGCGGGCTTCGGCGAAAAACCGGCGCCAGGGGTCGTCCGGGCGCCGTTCGGGCCGGACCAGTTACGCTTGCTCGCCGCGATGCTGGCGAGCGCATTCACGATTACCGCACTGGTTCTTATCCCGGCTGCGATCGCGTCTTTTTTTATCGTTGGATATGTATTGGAAATAATGAACGCGGTCGTTGTTACGTTTCCAAATCCTGAAAGCCTCCATACCATCCAGTTGTCGTCTTACGGCGACAGCCTCGTTGCGCAAGGACTGAACTGGATTGGAACGATCGCAATTCCGCTGGCGGCCGCAGCGCCGTTGGGGCTCGTATTCTGGTTATTGCTCGTGATGCATTTTCATCCGCGCAATCGCCCTTTCGCGCCCGAAGGCGGCAATTTCATTCTGCGGGCAATTTTGGCGCTGATTGCCGCGGGCGGGGTTTCGGTCGGCGCCTACTTTCTATTGCGACAGCAAATGGCGCAAAACCTTGGCAATTTTCTGAGAGTGAATCCGGACTTGGTTAGCAGCCTCGCCGGGACGCCGGTGAATGCGCTGTTGTTCATTTTCGTAATCGTCTACCTGATCGCGCTGTATTTCAATTTGCGCATCGCCGCTTATCCGGGGGTTGTCGTTTGCAATCGGTCGATGGCGCCGGCGGGAACACTGAAGGTCTCGCGCGGTTGGAACCTGATCCGTTTATTCGTTGTGTTTTTGACCCTCGGGCTGTTTCTTTCGTTTGTCAGCTTCATTATCAATCAACATATCTTGGCCTGGATTATCTCGTCCCTTGGCGTCCTGTTTCAAGCCGCCCAAGTCTCTACGCGCCTCGTCAATAGCGGTGTAACCGGCGAATGGGTCACCCCGGTGTTTGTTTCCGTCTGGAACGCCATCAAGATTTTTATCAACATTTTCTGGCTGTTTTTCACCAGCGGCGTCATCGCCGGGCTTTATGGGCGGTTGTTTCGCGAGAGCGAACGCGAGATAAACGTTGAACGCAAACCGCGCCAACGCGAGGTCTGGGAGCGCGGCTAAGCTCTACCGTTAACGCCGCGAGGGAGAAGATCGATGTCCGACCGATTGCCAGTCGCCGATACGCTGAACGAAGCATTTCGTTTTGGTTTGAAACGATGGGGCACGGTCTTTCGCTATGTCTGGGTTCCGTTCTTGATAACGATTGCGATGTTTGGATCGATTGCGGCAGCTGGATTAAATTTCGAAGCTTTTGAAACGCTGGAAAATGTCGAGAACGGTGGTGAATTTCCCGGTTGGGATGAACTCTTCGCCATGCCGCTCAAAACCCTCGGGATGTTGTTTATTGTTGCGGCAATAATCTCGTGGATTTTGTTTTCGGGATTCATGGCGTCGATCTATCGGCTTGTGGCGCTTGGCGAAGAACGACCGGGGTTATTTCAGTTGCGTCTGGACGGACCGGCGTGGCGCGTTTTCTGGTCGCACGTCATTTTGCAAATCATCAACTATGGCCTTTTGTTTATTGGCATGGCAATCGCGATGCCGATGGTGGGATCATCCTTTGCTGAATTATTCGGCGTTTTTGGTGAGATATTCCGGCTCGCCGCAGAGAATCCAAATTACACGCCCTCAGACGAAGAAAGCTGGGAATTGTTAAAACCGTTCGCTGGAATAGGGCTTGGGATTTTGTTCGCAGCGCTGCCAATGATGTATGTCAATATTAAGCTTGTGCCGTTTCCGCCGGGGTCTGCGGTGGAAAATCGACTTTTTCTTTTCGGCGCATTTAGAATCACCACCGGTCATGCCTGGAGCGTTTTCGGCATATTGGTTCTAACATTCCTCGCCTTGGCCATCGCGAGCACCATCGTTCAACTGGTTGCCGCTATATTCGAAACGATCGCCGCATTAAGCGGCGGCGGTGCGCTCGGCGTGATTGCGATTGTCGCAATGGTTATCCAGTTAACAATGCTGTTCGTGTTTCAGGCATTTGCCTATGCGGTGCAGTTTGGCGTCGCCGGCGTTATCTACAGACGGCTTAAAACCGGCGCTTAATTGGTTAACACTTTATTTCTTCGTTTTGTTCGACTGCTGACCTATACTGTTTAGGGTCGTTTCAGCCGACCTTGGCATGGCCATTGCTCCGGACGGGGAGCAACGCCGCGTTTTCGAGGACTTGCTGCGATTAAAAGCCTGCCAGTTCGGGTTTGGGACGGCTGGTGTCGATGACGAGAAAAATAACGGGGTATGGCGTTGTTCAGTAGCGATGAAATTCATTCGGGTGCAGCTTCTTTTGTGAATTCGGAATTGTTTGCACGGACCTTTCGCGAGGGCATGAAGCTCGTCGAAGAATCCGCGAATTATCTTGACGGGCAGGGGCGGGACGCATCGCAAAACTTGGGCCGCGAGTCGGCCTTGGCCTATGCAGGTTCATCCATGCGACTGACAACGGAGTTAATGCAGATCGCATCATGGCTTCTTGTTCTGCGTGCTGTGCGCGAAGGCGAAATGGAACTGACGGAAGCGGCGGACAAGAAATATCGCATTCAGTCCAATTCCGATGAAAAACGCCCACCTTACGATGAGGGACTTCCGACCGATTTGATCGGTTTGATTGAGAATGCGCATCAGTTGTTTGAGCGCATAGCCCGACTGGACCGCGATCTTTTCACCGAGAACGGGACAGTGCGGGAATCCGACGCAATGGGCCAGCAACGCGCCCTGAGGAACGCATTTGCGGCGTCGCGATAAATCTGACTTAAGACTGTTTTTTGAGGCCGAAAGCGCCGAATTTCTGATTGAATTTCGAAACGCGTCCACGCTCGGTTGCGCGCGCCGGTCCGCCGGTCCAGGCCGGGTGGCTCAACGGATCAATGTCGAGGTTTAGCGAAGCGCCTTCTTTGCCATAGGTCGAACGGGTCTCGAAGGTCGATCCGTCAGTCATGACGACCTTGATCGTATGATAATCGGGGTGGCCTTCTTTTTTCATCGTTTAAACCTTATGCACGAAATAGCAATTTCCGGGCGCATTGCGCGCCTCAAGATCGGCGCATATACGGCGGATGGTTCTGCTTCGCAACCCTTCGAAATCTAAAAAGCAACACCTCGCCGCATATTGGTCGCAAAGCCGCGAATTATACGGTAATGTCATCGCCATTCCCGTCTTCAGATGCCGGTATATCCATGCGTTTTTTCTTGTTTCTAGCGGTTCTCGCCGGGTTTATTGGCGCCGCCGGTTATTTTGGCCTTCGTTCGTTCAACCATTTCGACGAAATCGAGCGGGAATTTGCCGGCCAGTGTACGCCATTTACCGGCATCGCCGGGCCGGAAGATATCGAAATCGATCACGAACGCGGCCTCGCATTCATTTCATCATTGGATCGCCGGGCGGACGGGCCCCGCGGCGCCATCCATTTGGTTAATCTTGATGAGCCGCTTGACGGAGCCGGTTTCGTAGACCGGACTGGCGGAGAGCCAGAGGCGTTCAAGCCGTTCGGTATCGCTTATTATGAAGACGATGAAGTGCGCCGGTTGTTTGTCGTGAATTCGGCGGCGAATTCCGTCGAGCTCTTTGATGTAGACGAAGATGGCGCGCTTGTGCATATTGAAACTTTTGCAGAACGCCGCCTGACGAGCCCGAACAACATTGTCGCTGTTGGCCCGCGCCAGTTTTATGTGACTAATGATGTGAAGCCTGGTCGCACAACCCGGGCGGGCGGTCTGCATTTTCTTTTTCGCGCGACATCTGGCGAGGTCTTTTTCGTAGACGGCGACACATGGCGTCTCGCCGCTGAGGGCCTTCGCTTTGCCAATGGCATTACCGCGAGCGATGACGGCGCCAAGATTTATGTGGCTGAAACTGCGAGCAACACTGTGCGGGTGTATTCGAGAGATCTGGAAACAGACGTTCTCGCACTGTCGCGCACCATCAAAATTGATGCCGCGCCAGACAATTTATCGATCGATACTGAGGGCCACATCTGGATCGCCGCTTTGCCGAAGCCATTATCGGCGCCGTCGCATGGTAAAAACCCGGCGGTGCATTCGCCGTCTGCCGTGATCCGAATTGGCGGCAACGATACGCCGGAACTAATCTATCGCGATTCCGGCGCTGAAATATCAGCCGCAACGGTCGCCGCAAAGTCAGGTCGCACTATGTTGATCGGCGGTCTATATGATGCGAAGTTTTTAATTTGCAGATTGCCGCCGGACAACGATCCGGCCTAAGTCGTTTTTCATATGAAATACATTTCGACACGAGGACTGGCGCAACCAGTCGATTTCGAGGGCGCGCTCCTCGCCGGGCTTGCACCCGATGGCGGGCTTTATGTGCCGGCTGAGACGCCGCGCCTGACGGATGAAGACTTCGCAGCGATCGCCGATGCGCCCTATTGGCGGACGGCGGCTTTAGTCATTTCCAAATTTACAGGCGCGGCGTTCGATCGCGCAAAGCTCGAAAAGATGGCGCGCGATGTCTACGGCAGGTTCGATGCGCCGGAGACGGCGCCGCTGACGAAGGTCGGCGACGAGGACTGGATCCTGGAGCTCTTTCACGGGCCGACGCTAGCGTTCAAGGATTTCGCTATGCAGCTCCTTGGCGCTATGTTCGATGATGTCCTTGGGCGCGATGACCAACGCCTGACAATTCTCGCAGCGACGTCCGGCGATACCGGCGCCGCTGCTATCGACGCGCTGAAAGCATGCGCTAACGTTAACATTGTTGTCCTTCATCCCAGGGGCAGGGTGTCTGAGGTTCAGCGCCTAATGATGACCAGCGTAGATGCGCCAAACGTAATGAACATCGCGGTCGAGGGCTCCTTCGACGATTGCCAGGCAATCGTGAAACAGCTGTTCGCCGATGAAGCGTTTGCAAGAGCCGTTGATCTCGGCGGCGTCAATTCAATCAACTGGGCGCGTATCGCAGCACAGACGGTCTACTATTTCACTGCGAGCGCCGCGGTCGGCGGTGGGCCGGTGAACTACGTCGCCCCGACCGGCAATTTCGGCGACATTTACGCGGGCTATGTTGCAAGGTGCATGGGGCTTAACATCAACCGATTAGTCGTCGCGGTAAATGCTAACGATATTTTGCACCGTGCGTTAGCCGAGGGTGATTATTCACCCCGCGGCGTTAAACCAACAATCTCTCCGTCCATGGATATCGAAGTCGCCAGTAACTTCGAGCGCCTATTGTTCGATGTCGTTGATCGTGATTCGGAACGGTTGCGGGCGCTCATGAACGATCTCGCCAAGACGCGCGCATTGCGCCTGTCCGATGAACAGCGCGCAAGGATTGCCGCGGATTTCATTTCGGCGACGACTAGCGAAGATGAAACCCGCGATGAAATTATTCGCCATCAGCGCGAGACCGGTGCGCTGATCGATCCGCATACGGCGGTTGCTCGCTCGGCGGCGAGGGCGTTGCGCGGGGCTGGGCATCTTACAGGGAAAGTGATCACACTCTCGACGGCACATCCGGCAAAATTCCCTGACGCCGTGACAGCGGCCTGCGGCGTTCGTCCAAAATTACCGACGGCCCATATCGATTTGATGTCATCCAAAGAACATATGAAGACGGCGCCCGCAGACACGGACGTAATCAAGCAGATGGTGGGCGATTTCGCCGCAAGGAAACCATAGAGAATGAGCGAAGTTCATACGCTAAAGAATAGCTTACGGGTTTTTGTTGATCCAATGCCGAGCCTTGAGACCGTCGCGCTCGGTGTTTGGTCGCATGCGGGGTCCGTTAACGAGCAGGAGGCCGAACACGGCATTGCGCACTTACTCGAACACATGGCGTTTAAAGGCACCACTACGCGATCGGCTCGCGACATCGCCGAAGAAATTGAAGGCGTTGGCGGCTATCTCAATGCCGCCACCAGCCATCAGCGCACGGGATATTACGTGCGGCTCTTGAAGGACGATATCGTCCTTGGGCTTGATATCCTTTCGGACATTTTGCTCTGCCCAACGATCGCTAACGAAGAGCTCGAAAAAGAAAAAGAAGTGGTAGTTCAGGAAATCGGCGAGGCTGCCGACACGCCCGACGACGTCGTATTTGAAATGTTGCAGGCCGCTTCCTGGAATAAACATCCATTGGCGCGACCGATTCTTGGAACGCCGGATAGTGTGCGGGCGCAAACACCGAGCTCGTTGCGTGAGTTCATGAGCCGGTGGTATCATCCGGAGAATATGGTCGTCGCGGTCGCGGGCAACGTTGATATAGAGGATTTCGTGCGACGAGCGGGTGATGCATTTGGCGATATGAAAGCGCGCGAGGCGGCGGAGCCAATCTCAGCGGCGGAATTCGCCGGGGGCGTTTCACATGACGTGCGCGATATTGAGCAAACTCATCTTGCTATTGCGCTGCCGGGCGTATCGGTGCGAGACGAAGATTTCTTTGCAACGCGCGTCTTTGCCGATGTTCTGGGGGGCGGCATGTCCTCTCGGTTGTTCCAGAAAATAAGAGAGGAGCGGGGGCTCGCCTATTCGGTTTATGCCTTCGCCGACGGGTACGAAGAATGCGGCCTGACAGGGGCCTATGTTGGCGCCGATCACGGGCAAATCGTGACGGCGGCGGGTTTGATCCGCGACGAGATTGAGGCGATGGCGAGCGATGTTGGTCGGACGGAGGTTGATCGCGCCCGAGCCATGTTGCGCTCGTCTTTGATGATGAGCCTTGAAAACCCATCGTCTCGGATTGAAGCGGGAGCGGGTCAGCTCTTTGTCCACGACCGCGTTATTCCGATTGCGGAGCTTTCCTCGCGCCTCGATGCTGTATCGGCCGACGATGTGAAGCGTTGTGCTGCCCGCGCCCTTTCAGGCGGGCTGTCGATATCCGTCGTCGGCGCCGGCGATGCCGAGGCGGTAGCAGCGATTTTCGATTAGCGCGATATTCGGTTAAATTAACCAGTTCGATTGAACTGACTGACATCCGCTCATCCCGGCGTAGGCCGGGTTCTATAGAAAATGAATTACATTCTTCAAAATATTCCGTGAGATGTTACGTCGCACGTTACACTTTTCAATCCGCGAGCGAATGTCGGTTGCGTTGCTCGCTCACGGGGCGAATCTCAGCATCGTGAATCTCGTTTGTTTTCGGGAATTCGGGTCCCATACCGAATTCGCGCGGAACGGATTGGTAGATAGTTATCCTAATGGGTTCAGGGCGCCGTTTAAAAGGCGAGATGAAAATTTTAGATATCGAAGGTCCCACGTGATTCCCGACGCCCGCGCGCGAAGGCGCGCTGTTAATTTACTTGGCCGCATTTGCGGCCGGGCCGGGGCCCAACATATGATCCTTCAAGAGGTCATTCGGCATTGTGAGATAGATCCCGGCTTTCGCCGGGAAGGCGAGTGGATCGAATATAGAGAACCGGCAACAGACCACAATTAAGAGACTCTAACGACGTTAATCCGAGCCGTGAAATGAGCCAACCACAACCCCAGTATCTCCGCAACTCAGCCACGGAAAACCTGACCAGATTCGCCGGAAGGCAAGGCGCGGTAACGGTTGGACCGGTTCCTTCGGGTGTTACATTGGTCGCAGTTCTGGCGCGTCTTGCCGCGCGCTGTGGCGCCGCCTACGGTCGACCGCGTTTTTCATCGCTCAGGAGTTTTTGATGCGCAGACGAATTCTCACCGCAAGTATTTTTGCTTTGACTATCGCCGCCGCCGGATGCGGCAAGAAAGAGGGGAGCAATGCGCCCGACGAACTCGAGGTTGCAGGCGTTGAGCACGAAGCCGTCTTCAGCGCACCCGCCGAAACTCCGCGCGATGAATTCACTTATGCGAATTATCAGGACGTTCGTGTCACCCATGTTGACCTTGAGCTGACACTGAACTTTGACGAGAAGGTAATTGACGGTGTGGCAACGCTGTCGTTGGAATACCTGAACACAAACGCCATCAAGGTTGTTCTTGATACAAACGATCTCGACATCATCTCGGTCGAGGCGCGCGACAATGGCGATTATATCAGCGCGGCTTACCGGCTCGGACAGGATGATCCGGTAACTGGCGCCAGCCTTGAAATCGACCTGCCGGATCAGGCCGACAGTGTTCGCGTGACGTACCGAACAAGCCCCACTGCTGAGGGCGTTCAATGGCTCTCGCCCGAGCAGACGGCCGGGAAAGAATATCCATTTCTGTTTACGCAATTCCAGCCGCTGTTTGCGCGGACCATGGCGCCGCTGCAGGATACGCCGGCTGTGCGGATGACTTATACGGCGCGGGTTAATACGCCGCCAGAAATCATTGTGGTGATGAGCGCGTCGCAAGACCCTGATGGAACTCGCGACGGCGAATATAGTTTCGACATGCCGCAACCGATCCCCGCTTATTTACTGGCGATAGCGGCTGGCGATTTCGGTTTCAAGGCGATCAATGAACACATCGGCGTTTACGCGGAAGATTACATTCTCGATGCGTCGGCGAAAGAATTTGAAGACACGCCGCTAATGAAAGAAGCGATTGATGAGCTTTACGGTCCCTATCTTTGGGGGCGCTATGACATGATCGTGTTGCCGCCGAGCTTTCCGTTTGGCGGTATGGAGAACCCGCGATTGTCATTTTTGACTCCGACGCTTGTCGCTGGCGACAAAAGCCTTACCAATGTCGTCGCTCATGAATTAGCGCATTCCTGGTCCGGGAATCTTGTCACGAATGCGACGTGGCAGGATGCGTGGCTCAATGAAGGCTTCACGTCCTATGTCGAAAACCGCGTCATGGAAAAACTCTATGGCAACGAACGCGCTGTCATGGAGCGCGCGCTGGACCTCGAAAAATTGAAGCAAGACGTGGATGACGCTGATCGCCCGGAGCTGACCTCGTTGAAAATGCCGGAGGATTTGGCCCATCCCGATGACGCCTTTACGCAAGTATCTTATGCGGGCGGCATGTTCTTTTTGAAGTTTCTGGAGGAGCGCTTCGGCCGCGAGAAGTTTGATCCGTTTTTACGCGGATATTTTGACGCTTATGCGTTCAAGTCGATCACCACGGAGGAGTTCCTGGCCTATTTTGAGGATAATCTTTGGACGGATAACCCGAATGCCGTAACGGAGGCAGAAATCCGCGCCTGGGTTTACGAGCCCGGTCTGCCGGACACTATAGAAGCGCCGGTGAGCGACGCATTCGATAACGTGTCGGCACAACAGCGGCTATGGCTTGGCGGCGAGATCGACGCCGATGGCCTCGAAACGTCGGCTTGGACAACCCATGAATGGCTTCATTTCCTCAATTCGCTGCCTGATGAGATGTTTACAGAACAGTATGATGACCTTGATGAGACGTTCGGTCTATCGAACAGCTCGAACGCCGAGATTGCGTATGCATGGTACATGAAGGCGATCACAGGCGGCTATGAACCCGCGTTCCAGCCGCTGGAGGAATTTCTGTTGCGGGTTGGCCGCGGTAAGTTCATCTATCGGCTCTATCAGGCGCTCGTTGAAAATGGTCGGGCCGAGTGGGGACGAAGCGTTTACGATCGCGCGCGGCCCGGCTATCACCCGATTGCCCAGCGCCGAATTGATGCGATTTTTGAAGGCTGATCGGGGAAATGATTACCAGCGCGGAAAATGTTGCGAAAGTCATTCAATTGCCGCTCGCGCCGGTATTTCTTCTAGTCGCAATTGCATCTTTCTTGAATGTGCGTTGTCGATCGCGCGAGGCATCAGGAGCAATCTTTTGATGCGATCGAAGATCCGGGAAAGAAAAATCTTTGTCGTTCAGAATTGTCTGCGCTGGAAAAGCGCATGACATATAATCACTGGTCGATCAATTTTTGTTCGGCACCAGCGCTGATCACTGCGGTGCTGGTGGCGATATTATTTGTCAGCGATTTCGCCCGCTGGGATGCGTCCGGTTTAATTGCAACGCTGTATATAATTGCCATGGCGGCAATGATTGTTGGCATCTTTAGTTTTTTGGCGGAAATTCGGATCGCGACCCAGACCGTACACGTCAGTGCCCATGTTCTGCGTGAGATGCGCGATTGTTGACGATAATTTATATTTAAGAACAAATGGTTATAAAACGTTATACTGAACACAAGTGAGCGCACATGAGCATGAACGATACAAATAAACGATCCGTTGTCATTGTCGGGGGGGGGTCGTCGGGCTGGATTGCCGCAGCGTATCTGAACGGTGCTTTGAATGACCAGGGCCGCCAACCCAACATCGATATCACGCTAGTTGAGTCACTGGATGTGCCGCGCATTTCCGTGGGGGAAGCAACGATTCCGTCTATTTTACACGTGTTGGAAGTCGCTGGGATCGATGAGGCCGAATTTGTTCGGGCGACCGATGCAACATATAAGCAGGCGATCAAATATCGCAATTGGGTGGGAAATAACGGATCATCTTATTATCATCCGTTCACACGCGCGCCGTTTGGACCAATTGATCGCTCGGGATATGACTGGGCGCTGTCGGATCGCACAATACCGTATATGGAAACGGTTTCTGCTCAGCCGGCGCTTTGCGAAATGGGACTGGCGCCGAAAATGCTTGATCCCTGGAATTTTGGCGCCCCATTGCATTACGCGTTTCACATGAACGCAGAATTGTTCGCGGACTATCTGAGAGATTTTTCCGTCGTTCGCGGAGTCAAACACTTACGCGCTAACGTTACGGATGTTGAAATGAAGGACGACAAACGAATTAGCGCCCTCGCTATCGATAACGATAAACGGCTGAAAGCGGACATCTTCATTGATTGCACAGGTTTTGCCTCGATCCTGATGGCGAAGAAACTTAATGTCGACTATCTGGACCAATCGCAGTTTCTGCTCTGCGACCGAGCGACAGTTATGCCTATCCCTTATGATGTCGCTTATCCTGGCGAAATGCGATCCTATACGACGTCGACGGCGCTGTCGGCGGGCTGGATATGGGATATTCCGCTGCAATCGCGCCGGGCCATCGGGTATGTGCATTCAAGCGAATTCATCAGCGACGAAAGTGCGGAGCGCGAGCTGCGCGCATATGAAGGCGCCCACGCCGACAATTGCGAAACGCGCATTGTCGATTTTCGCGTTGGCTGGCGGCGCAAACATTGGGAAGGCAATTGCATCGCTATCGGCTTGGCCGGCGGATTTATAGAACCGCTAGAATCAACAGGATTATATTTGAGCGAATTGGGCGCCGTGATGCTCGCGGAACACTTTCCGTATAGTGATGAACATATGGATAAACTAGCGTTTCGATACAATCGCATTTTGCAGAACCGATATTACGAAATTCTTGACTTTATCAATTTGCATTATTGCCTGACTAAACGCGAGGATACCGAATTCTGGCGCGAAGTTCAAAAACCGGAACGTATCACAGATCGAATCAAAGCAAAGCTTGATTTCTGGCAATACAAGCATCCGTCTTCGGCTGATTTGGAAGATCAGTTCTTTCCGGCGCAGGCGCAATCGCTCAGCGCTGCGAACAGCTCGTTGGAGGATCGCAGACCGCCCGTCGATACCGCAAAGCTATGGAGTCATTACAGTTACGAATGCATTATGTACGGCATGGATTATGTTCCATTCGATGGTGGGGCGAGCCCTCCAGACCTCGCCGGTCGGCCACGTTCAATGATACAACAGCGCGTGAGCAAGCGGGTGCAAGCGGCTCCGCAGCGCCTTCCGACGCATAAAGACTATTTACGTCACGTCGCCGGATTTCAGGAGCCGCGGATAGGGCCAAAGCCTATCGGGTGGGCGTAGCGTGAACTTAGCCACGCGGGCAAATCATCACGTGACTGTCGAACACCGCTCCAACTAACAGTGTCGTGTCATTAGCGGCGGCAACGGATGAGCCGTTAATTTCACCTCTGATGGATATAAACTCGTCGCTCGTGGCGCCGGTTTCTGGGTCAATGCGAATGGCGTGGGACGGCGCGATCGCCGCGGGGTCTTTTGCGTGGGCGATAAAATCGAATATTTTTGAATGACCCGCAGTCCACAGGGCGCCGTCATTAGCAACTTCAATATTATCCGGTGCCGTTGCTACACGGATCGTTTTAGATCGGGTGAGGGCGCCTGATTCTATATCGCGATCAAATATGCCGATCCGACGCTTTAAAATTTCTGCAATATAGATTTCGGAACCGTCTGCTGATTGATTGATTCCATTAGCGTAGAACATGCCGTCTTTGATGACTTCGCCGTTTTCGCCGTCGAAATAGACAATGCTGGAAAATGGCAGCGTCAGGTAAGCCTCGAGCGTAGCCATGATCCCGGTCTCAAATCCGCGATCATTTGTTGCATAGAATGAACGCGAACCGACGCCAACGACATCATTCGGTGAATGCATTTCTGTAAACGAGATGCTATCTGCGTGCGTCAGATCGCCATTCGCGGCGACGTCAAAAATCTCGATAATTTCTTCGCCGGAAGGCGGATGATTGACGACAAACATTCGGTCCTGCTCGCCGCCTTTCCACAAATATAATCCGTGGGGAAGAAAGCCGTTCATCTCAGGTGAAACTTTCCGGACAGAATTGTCTTGGTCGAAGCTTAGAAAGTAGATGCCGTTTGAGGGATTAACATCGCTCGCGCCGTTGTCATTATACCAGGCGCGCCGATCGGCAGCGGAAACGAAAGCGCCGTTGCGGCCCTCATCAATGGTGACGTCTTCGGTTCCTGGCGCAATCTCAACTTTGCGGCATTGTTTAACGAGTTTTGGTTCAAGAGTTGCAAAGGCGCCAGAAAGCGGAATTGAGTGGCTGAGAACCCAGCCTAGAGCTGCGAGGAATAGGGTCGCGAAGATGATTGTCAGTTTGTTCATATTAAATCGCTCGTTGCGTCCGCCAAGGCTTTTCGGGCTGTTCGGCTTTAGCGATTTATCGTACACAATTCTGGTCGGCACAATGACCGGAAAGAACGCCATGCAAAAGCTATTGTTTTCATTGTTAAGTTTAACGATGATCGTTGCCTGTTCGACGGCGGAAGTCACGGAGGACGATACCGCTTCGGACACGAAAACCATGGAAGAAATGCGCGAAGACGCCTGGGCGAAAATCGACAAAGAGGCGTGTCTCGAAAACGGCGGTGAGGTGCGCGCAGAAGGGATGCTTGGGTTGCCTATGTGCGTCATACCCTATGGCGATGCCAGCACAGTTTGCACCGATGGCGGCGATTGCGAAGGAGAATGCCGCGCCGATGATCGGATGACGGATTATAACGCGGCCCCCGGAGAGGCCAAAGGCATCTGTCAGGTTAACAATAGCCCGTTTGGCTGTTACGCGACGATAACAAATGGATCGGTCGATCCGGCAATTTGCGTTGATTGATGAAGAACATTTTGGTTGTCGGCGCCGCGAAACCGCTTGGGCTCGAAATCGTAAAACGCCTATTAGCGAAAGGTTTTTCCGTCGTCGCCACCTATCGTCATTCCGATTCCGCGCGATTACTTGAGCTGACTGACGATAACCTGAAGATTGAGCAGCTTGATCTTAATGACGGAACAGCCGCAGAGGCGATGATTGCCCGCGCTGATGGCGTCATTTTTACACCGATACTTACCGTATGCGAGAAATCTGCAAAGTCGCTGCGGAAGGATGCGCGCGCAATCTTCTTTTCCAGCAATAACGTCACCATCGATCCGGAGGCGCCCGTTTACGCGGCGCTATTGCAAGCCGAGCGTGGTATCAGCCAAATTGCCCCGCAAGCGACAATTCTCCGTCCGACGATGATCTACGGTTATCCCGGCGATGGCAATTTGAGCCGGCTCATGACGTTCGTTAAGCGGTTTCGATTTTCGCCTATTTTCGGTTCAGGCGAAGCACTGCAGCAGCCGGTATTCTATCGCGATCTTGCAGGCGTCGCCGTTGATGCTTTACTTAACGGCCATCGAAAATCGGAATTGGTCGCGGTTGGCGGACCTGATGCGGTGTCGCTAAAGCAGCTGCATCTTGAGGTAGTGAAGGCGACTTGCGTTCGCGCGATAGCCATTGGCGCACCTTTAAGCCTTGTTAGGCCAGCGGTTCGCGCAATTGAGAAGATTGGCGTAAATGCTCCTTTGTCCACCGCTCAGATCGCCCGGGCGGAAACAGACAAGATCCCTATTGGCGCCGTAGTTCAACTGGGTTCAACGACCCTGGAAAATGGCCTGAAAAGCCTCGCGGCGTCCCTTGACGCAACCGAGCGCGGCGCCTAGCTATGATGAGTTGCAACAGACGATAAGCGAGAAATCAGTGACCGCCGAAATTGAAAATATTATCAAAGAAAACGATGTTGTTCTCTTCATGAAGGGAACACCACAATTTCCGCAATGCGGGTTTTCATCTGTGGTCGTTCAGATTTTGGATTATTTGGGCGTTACTTTCGGATCGCAGAACGTTCTTGAATCCGACGAAATACGCCAGGGCATTAAGGAATTTTCCGATTGGCCAACAATTCCGCAGCTTTACGTCAAAGGGGAGTTTGTTGGCGGCTGTGACATTGTCAAAGAGATGTTTGAAAAAGGCGAGCTGAAAACGATGCTCGCGGAAAAGGGAATTCCGCTGGCTGCTTAAACAGCGTTCTTCGGATGGCGAATTTTCCTAACGGTCTTAACTATCGGGTTTTTATCGGCGACAAAAAGCTTGCGCGGCGCGCCGGACAACAATTCCTCTGCGGTAGGTTGGGTCTCCGCTCGCAAGCGTCGAAACAGGGCATCAGCGCGGACACTACGCGATCTGCTGTCTGATCCGAGACGCTTGTACAAATCCCGTGTGGTTATATCGATTTTACTCATGCCCGCCCCGGATTTCGAACCGTCAAAACTTGATTCGAACTGGTTAACGAAACGTTAATTTAATTTTTGTCGCTGCCTGTACCGCTATGATTTAACGCGGACATAGGTTCCGGGCGCGTCGCATAATACCGGCAATTCGCCGTCGCCGGGAATTCGCGCTGCCGTCGTTCCAGAGCTTTGTTTATTGATCCAATTCAGCCAATGCGGCCACCAGCTTCCCGGATGTTTTTTGGCTTTCGCTTTCCACTCGGCAATCGAGTCGGGCAATCCAGAATAGGTCGAGTGGTGATATTTCTTTTTGTCCGGATGATTGATAACGCCGGCAATGTGTCCGGAGCCAGCAAGCATGTAGGTTACGTTTTGGTTGTCGCCTGAAGCATATAATTTAGCCGTGCGATAAACCGAGTTGTGCGGCGCTATGTGATCCGTCTCACCGGCCTGCATGTATATGGGAATATTCACTTTCGAGAGGTCGAGTGTTTCGCCGCCCATCACCATCTCGCCTTCGGCGAGGCGATTATACTGATAGAATTCACGCAAATAAAACAAATGAACTTTCTTCGGCATTCGTGTCGCGTCAGAATTCCAGAATAACAGGTCGAACCGCGCGGGATCCTTACCCTTCATGTAGTTGTCGATCACGAATGACCAGATCAGATCGTTTGACCGCAACATGTTGAAGGTGGTCGCCATAGAGCGGCCTTCTAAAACGCCGCCGGCAGCGTCCATCTGTTTTTCAATCGAATCCAGCTGTTCGTCATCGACAAAAAGAAGGAGATCGCCGGCTTCCTCAAAATCCGCCTGCGCTGTAAAAAAAGTCGCCGAATTGATCCGGTCATCGCCGCGCTTCGCCATCAGGGCGAGGGCGGTAGAGAGCATGGTACCGCCAATACAATAGCCAATTGTGTCGGCCTTGGGCGCTCCGGTTGCCGCCTTAACGGCGTCGAGAGCCTCAAACAGCCCCTCTGCAATGTAGTCTTCAAACGTCTTTTCTTTAAGTTCTGGACCAGGGTTCACCCACGAAATCACGAAAACTGTTCGCCCCTGTTCCGTCGCCCATTTGATAAATGAGTTTTGCGGCTGAAGATCGAGGATGTAAAACTTGTTGATCCATGGCGGTATTATGAGGAGCGGCGTTTCGGCGACTTCGTCAGTAACAGGCGCATACTGAATGAGCTCTATTAGATCGTTTCGAAACACCACTTTGCCGGGTGTCGTCGCTATATTCTTTCCCAGCTCAAAGAACTCAAGATCGGCCTGACGAATTGCAATATTGCCATCACCGCGGTCGACATCTTCGAGGAAGTTGTTGAGGCCCTTTAGAAGATTTTCGCCTTTGCTTTCGATGGTCGCCTCGACGACTTCGGGATTCAATATCGGCACATTTGTCGGTGAACAGGCGTCAATGAACTGCTTCGTATAGAATATTGCTTTTGCTTTTTCGTGCTCGTCCAGGCCCTCAATCGACTCCATGGTTTCCTCAAGCCACTTCGCCAAAACGAGGTAACTTTGTTTGGTGAAATCAAGCATTGGGTTTTCATCCCATGCCGGATGCCTAAACCTTTTATCGTCGCTGGTCGGCGCTGCCGCGGGCTTGACTGTTTCGCCAGTAATCCGTTTTTGCATATTCGCCATTAAGCGGGCGTACTCGCCCCACAGGACGAATTGCCGTTGCACGACTGTGCCTGGATCGGCTGAAAAGCCTTTCACCATTTCCTGATACGCATTTCCAATATTCAGCGGGTCCGCCGATTTATTTCCTTTCGCAAAATCGCTAACGTCTGGGCTTCGGTTGAAAAACTTGGAAATGATATCCTGACTGCGGCCCGAAACTTCCGTCAAATATTCGGTGAGTGAGTCAAAATCCTGGAATATGCGCTCGTCTTTTTCGTATTTGCCGGCGTCGGCTGGCGTTGTTTTTTCGGATTTTTCAGCCGCGTTCACACAGGTCGAAGCAGCGCTGGTCGCGCTTTTGTTCGATTTCTTGCCCTTTGAGGCTTTTTTTTCTGAGGGTTTGCTATTTTTTGCCATTTGATATTGTTGAGCGCCTTGCGCGCCAACGCCGGTTAAGGGTTTAACGAGAGAACACAAACCTTTATAGGCTTTCAAGAGTTGGACTGTAAGATGCGTCGTTCGATTGAGTTGATAATAATACCGATTTTCTTCCTTTCTACGGCATGTGCAAATTCCAGTCTGCAACGGTTCGTCCCGCCGGGTATTTTCAAATATGAGGAAATTGCCTCTGAAAAAGAGCCAAACCCGAAAATTGAGGAAATTGTTGCTGCACGGGGAGAGCGCGTTGACGAAAAATTTCCCATTTTATCCGAAACGCCTACAGCGGGTTTGATTTTGGAAAGGCCGGATAAATCAGAAGCGCAGCGGCAATCCGATATCATAATTTATGCCAGAGATGAGTTGACGTCCGCAATTGATGCAGATCGAAAGGCGTCGCAAGAAGAACGCCAAGCTGTCACGGATTTAGAGAAGCGAACAGACGATTTGCTGGAGCAATTGGAACGTGACGAGCTATCTGCGCAAGGTGAACGAACAGAACCATTACGATCACCTCAGGAAAAATAGACAAAGAGTATTCTGAATATGATGAATGACGAAGAATTTCTGGATCGCGTGCTAACTATGGAAGTCGGTCGGTGCACGGAAGCCGCGGCCGTTGCCGCCTCAACAATGATCGGCCGCGGAGATAAGGAGGGCGCCGACGAAGCAGCGGTTTCGGCGCTGCGCGAAGCGTTCAACAAGCTGGAAATCGATGGCACAGTTGTGATCGGAGAGGGCGAGCGAGACGAAGCGCCAATGCTGTATATTGGCGAGAAAGTCGGGCGCGGCAACGGTCCAAAAGTCGATATTGCGCTCGATCCGCTGGAAGGAACGACGCTGACTGCAAAGGCCATGTCAAACGCACTTGCCGTCGTTGCAATGGCGCAAGGCGGAACTTTGCTCCACGCCCCCGATGTTTACATGGACAAGATAGCTTGTGGGCCAGGATATCCAGATGGAATAATCAATCTTGATGCGCCGGTAGAAGAAAATATTGAGGCGCTCGCCAAAGAAAAAGGCACGCCAACGTCGGAAATTACGCTGTGTATTCTCGATCGCGAGCGGCACCAGCCGCTGATTGACGGCGCCCGAAAAATGGGATCGCGCGTTTTTCTGATCCCTGATGGTGATGTTGCTGGCGTTTTCCATACAGCGGAAAAATCGACCGGGATTGATCTCTATGTCGGTCAGGGCGGCGCCCCAGAAGGCGTTCTCGCAGCAGCGGCGCTTAGATGCGTCGGCGGTCAGATGCAGGGGCGGTTATTTTTCCGAACAGATGAGGAGCGTGCACGCGCAGAACGTATTGGCATTAAGGACCTCGATAAGAAGTACACCCTCATGGAGCTGGCGTCTGGCGATGTGATCTTTGCGGCGACCGGCGTTACCAATGGGACCATGCTTGATGGCGTCTACTGGGAGCCCGGATACGTCAACACGCACACAGTGGTTATGCGTTCAAAGACCAACACAATTCGATATATTCGCGCGAAATCTAAAAGGTAGTGGCGCCTGATCTGATAGTCGAGGCGGCTGTTCAGCCGAACGAAGATTTGGGCAGCGCTGTCTTGCTGCCCTCGCCGGTCGCGCAAACAGCTTCAGGCGCAAGCTGGGTCAATCGAAAAGCATCTGACAGCGACGTCGCATTTATCGTATCGAACGCCAAGATCGATCGGCTGTTAGCGCGTATTTTGGCGAGCCGTGGCGTTAGCCCCGATGGTGCTGTTCAATATCTGAACCCAAAACTACGCGATATTTTACCCGATCCATATGTTCTATGCGACATGGAAAAAGCGACCGCAATTATCGTGGAGGCGATACGCGCGAAGAAAAAAATTGGCGTCTTCGGCGACTACGACGTTGACGGAACTTCCGCCGCCTCAATTTTGAAACTCTATTTCGATGCCATAGGCGTCGATATTCGGGTTCACCTGCCGGATCGGTTTACGGAAGGATACGGGCCAAGCGCGGCTGGGTTCGGGGTGCTCGTCGAACAAGGCGTCGAGCTGGTTTTGACTGTCGATTGCGGGTCTAGCTCGGACGAACTTTTTGCTGAATTCAAGGCAAAGGGCGCCTCATCGATTGTTTTTGACCATCACTTAATACAAGGCTCGCCGCCGGCAAGCGCTGCGGCCGTTGTGAATCCGAATGCGCCCGGCGACAAATCCGGGTTGAAAAATTTATCAGCGGCGGGTGTAGTATTTCTCGCGATCATCGCGCTTAACCGGGTTTTGCGTTCCAAAGGTTTTTTCGAGGAACGCCCTGAGCCAGACACTTTAAAATATCTCGATTTGGCGGCCCTAGGACTTGTCGCAGACGTGATGGAAATGTCTGGCGTCACACGCGCAATTGTCGCTCAAGGTCTAAAGAAATTGCGCATAAACGGAAATCCGGGGCTCGTCGCATTGGGAGAGGCGGCCGGCGCAAAGGAATTGCAATCGACCTATGATTTAGGGTTTGTTCTAGGGCCGCGCATCAACGCCGCGGGGCGTATAGGCCATGCGCAATTGGCGTTCGAGTTATTGACAACTGACGATGGTGATAAGCGTCATGCTCTTGCGCTGAAATTGGACGATCTGAACAAGCAGCGGCGCGCAATCGAGCAACAGGTTTGCGAAGAAGCCATCGCGAAAATTGAGAACGAACGCCTTGCTGATAATGGGGTTATCGTTGTTGCAAACAATAATTGGCATGCCGGCGTCGTCGGGATCGTCGCGGGGCGCATTAAAGAACGGTTCGATAGACCCGCGGTCGTTATCGCAATCGAGAATGGCATAGGAAAGGGGTCTGCACGGTCAATCGAAAACATCGATTTGGGATCGGTTATTTCTAACGCTTACGCTCAGGGAATCCTTATTGCCGGAGGGGGGCACGCCATGGCGGCGGGGCTTACCATTGATGCGGACAAAGTTTCGCAACTTCGTGATTATCTGAATGACGAGCTAACGCTCAAAATTGATGATGCGAGGGTCAATCGAAAGATTGAAATAGATGGCGTCATATCGCCCGCGGCGATAACGGCTTCATTTGCCGAGTTGATATCCAGCGCAGGGCCATTTGGTCCTGGTAATCCCGAGCCGGTGTTCGCCCTGCTAAACGTGCGTTCGGTTCATTCAAAAATTGTCGGCAATGACCATATTGCGGCGACGCTTTCATCTCCGGATGGAATGCAGTTTCGCGCAATTTCATTCCGAAGCGCCAATAGCCCATTGGGCGAAATGCTAGTGCGCGGTAAGCACATCCACGTCGCCGGCCGCGTTACCAAAGACGACTGGCGCGGCGGAAACGCGGGCCAGTTTCAGATCGTCGACGCCGCCGTCGCAAATTGAAGTTCTGGGGCGAAATTTGGACTTGCATTGATGGGGAGTCGTCGCATATACACCGCGTTCGCTGCCTCGGCAGCGTATTGTGCGGGCCCTTCGTCTATCGGTTAGGACGCCAGGTTTTCAACCTGGAAAGAGGGGTTCGATTCCCCTAGGGCCTGCCATTCCATCTAATATTCCCTCATCAACCCGCGCCATCCGGTCGAAAAATGGCTGAATCCTGCAGGTTTGGGAGGATAATTGAATTGCACGAGAATTCGGGCTTTGTTAACGTAAGGTTAATAGAGGGTAAGTGTCCGGAGGGGTAAATGCGCGTAATTCTTTCTCTAGCGGCTGTAGCGGCGTTGACATTTGGTTCGATGACCGCCGCATTGGCTGGCAGCATCTCCAAGAGCGAAGTTTCAAAAATATTGACTGAACAGGGCTACGCTGTTCGCGATTTCGATAGTACGAAAATCGTTGTCACGGTCGGCGAGTACAGCATTATCATCGGAGTTGCTGGCGCTGACAGCGACATCAGTTATATAACTTTCGTTCCGGGTGTTAGCTCTGGCGATATCGGCTATGATTTTTTGAATAGCTTTAATAACGAAGTAAAGTTTGGTCGGGCGTACATCGACAGCGATGGTGACGTAGCAATCCAGATGGATCGAAACTCTGCAGGCGGTGTTTCGGCTGAAAATATTGAGTCTGACTTCGACGTGTTTTTGTTGTTAATTGCAAAATTCCTGTCCGATCTCGAATCTCAAACGATCGCCTGACCAATAATTATCTCTTTGGCCGCACAATGGTTGTTAGGTAATGTTATCTAATCACCACAACTTTCCGGCGAAAAATTGTATGAAATTATCGAAAACGATGTATTGTTGCCCTCTCGTAATGCAGTAAGTTTGCGTCGAGATAAAAATTCATGCGTTTGCATAAATAAATATTGAGGGCCCGGGGGCAGTAACGAGACATGGCGCAAGAGACGAAGGATTTATCTGAGCCCCTCGAAACGCCGGGTACGGATGAAGAAGTCTTCACGCTTTCCGGCGTCGTGAAATGGTTCGATCCCGCTAAAGGATACGGGTTCGCGATTTCCGAAAGCGGCGAGGGCGACATTCTCATCCATCTTTCATGTTTGAAAGCTGCAGGGCTAAGTTCAGCGCGCGAGGGCGCTACCGTTGAATGCGAAGTCGTGCGGCGATCGAAGGGTCTTCAAGCGTTGAAGCTTCTTGAAATCGACGAGTCCACGGCGAATTCCATACCGGTTGATGCGCCGATCCCCAGTCAGACGCCGGCGGGAGAGTTCAGTCTAGCTGAAGTAAAGTGGTTTAACCGCGCAAAAGGATACGGATTTTTGACCTGCGGTGACAAAAGCTCGGACATTTTCGTACACATGGAAACTGCGCGACGGTGCGGTATGGGCGAACTTGTCCAGGGGCAGCCTGTGCAGGTATCTTTTGCGGAGGGCCCCAAAGGATTGCTCGCGATCGAGCTAAGGCCAGCGCAAGAGAATTAGACATTTTTCTCGGTTTTGCGGAAAAATTCAAAAATTCAACGCATATTTTCAATAAAGCGCTTTACAAATTACGCCAAATGCAAGAATGCCGTACCGTTCGGGGCGTAGCGCAGCCTGGTAGCGCATCTGGTTTGGGACCAGAGGGTCGCAAGTTCGAATCTTGCCGCCCCGACCACTATGAAATGCCGGCCCGGCGTCGATTTTGAGCTGAGATAATATGTTTGCAAAAATATACTCGCCCAAAAAGAGCGCAATGCAATCCGGTCGCAGCCGAAAAAATGTGTGGTTATTGGAATTCGACGAGACCAAACGCCGATCAGGTGACCCGCTCATGGGATGGACTAGCGCCGAGGGCGGCGACGCCAGTAACGCACTAAAATTTGAATCGAAGGATGCGGCCGTTCGTTATGCCGAAAAGAATGGCATTCCTTTTTATGTGGTCGAATCACAAGAGCCCGTGCGGGAACCGAAAACGTATTCAGACAATTTTGCGTTCAAAAGACGCCAACCCTGGACGCATTAGCATTTTCACGGCCCCGTAGCTCAATTGGATAGAGCACCGGCCTTCTAAGCCGACGGTTGCAGGTTCGAGTCCTGCCGGGGTCGCCAAACAATGATCGCTAGGCTAAAGGATAAACAAACGGCTCCGTAGCTCAATTGGATAGAGCATCGGCCTTCGAAGCCGAGGGTTGTAGGTTCGAGTCCTACCGGGGTCGCCAATTTTCACTCATCAATATCGCCGAGCATGACGGCATCGACGTCCTCAGATGCAGCAGCTAATTCCATCTTGATTTGGTATTCTCGCAATCCCGGTGACAGGCGGATCCTTACCGGTAAATATCCAGCTTTCGCCACCGTCGCGGAACGCTGCACATCGACACGAATAGAGCAGGGGGTTTCGCACTCGCCAACACCGTCAACGGTCACAAGCGCACCAGTTGGCTCACTGCGGATATCTACCGTTGCCGCATTGCGGATAGTTGCGCACGCCGACAGCATTGCAAACATTGCGAGGGCAAGAGAAGACCTTATGCCTCTCGTTCCAATTGTTTTGCGTCCTGCCATAACTCCTCCATCTCCTCCAAACTGGTCTTGGATAAATCTTCGTTTCGTGCCGTCAATTGTTGTTCGATATACCGGAAACGACGCATAAATTTATCGTTTGTTCGTCGCAGCGCTCGCTCGGGATCCAGTCGCTTGTGCCTCGCCAGATTAATGATGGCGAACAACGCGTCGCCAATTTCGTCTTCGATTTCATCGATCTGATCGCCATTCACTGCGGTATGAAGCTCATCAATTTCTTCTGAAATTTTGCCGCAGACATCCTTTAATTCTGTCCAGTCAAAACCAATGGTCGCTGCACGTTTTTGTATTTTGACCGATCGTGAAACAGCTGGGAGCGCAACCGGGATATCATCCATAAGGCTGGTGTGACCGGAAGCTTTTCGCTCATCCGATTTTCGCGTTTCCCATATTTGATGATGGGTTTCTTTATTGAAGGCATTATCGTCAGCAAAAACGTGCGGATGCCGGTCTATCATTTTTTCGGTTACCGAACGGACAACGTCGCCGAATGAAAACAATTTCTGTTCGGTTGCAATTTGCGAATGAAAAACGACTTGAAACAGAAGGTCGCCAAGCTCCGACTTCAGTTCATCATATTCGCCGCGCTCAATTGCATCAGCGACCTCATAGGCTTCTTCAATAGTGTGTGGTGCGACTGACTTGAAATCCTGATCCAGATCCCACGGACAACCGCTGACCGGGTTTCGCAATCGAGCCATCAGCTCTAGTAATGCATCAATTCGAGCATGATCGTGGTTAAGGTAATTGGGCAATTTCTGTTCCTGATTGCGTTTCATAAGCACCGCGGGATTAGAATTTAATATCATTTTAGGCGCTAGTTCGGCGATTCTGACGGTCTTACCACGAATGCACAATGCTTCCTGCTAAATTGCATATCGTGCTGTCGGCCGGATTGTATCAGCCGATGAATTGGAATTAAAATCTCTCCTTCAAATCAAGGATATGTTGGTATGGCGATTCAGGAAACCGAACTAATCTGGCGCAACGGAAAGATGATTCCATGGGCGGAAGCGACAACGCACGTTTTGACCCATGGCCTCCATTACGGCACCTCTGTGTTCGAAGGCATGCGCGCCTATGAAACACCAAACAAAGGCGTATGCGTGTTCCGTAATCCGGAGCATATCAAACGGTTCTTTTATTCTGCATCGGTATATCATTTTGATTTGCCGTATTCACAAGACGAAATCATGGCGGCGTGTCGCGATATCGTTCGCGAAAATGGTCTGAAGTCCGCGTATATTCGCCCAATCGCATTTCTTGGATATGGCGAAATGGGCCCTTCGTCGCTAGCCGCGCCGACAGATGTTGTAATTTCTGCATTTCCATGGGGCGCTTATCTCGGCGAAGACGGCATGAAGAACGGCGTCGATGTCGCCATCTCCAGTTGGCGGCGAATGGCGCCGGGAACCGTTCCGGCAGGTGTGAAGGCGGGCGGGAATTACTTATCGAGTCGCCTGATCAGCGTCGAAGCAAAAAAGCATGGATATGCAGAAGGTATTGGCCTTGCGCACAACGGCACTGTTAGTGAAGGGGCGGGCGAAAATTTGTTTGTTATCAACGACGGCAAAGTTGTGACGCCGCCAGCATCAGATTCGATTTTGAATGGAATTACGCGTGATACGGTTATAACGCTGTTGAATGATCTTGGTATCGATGTGCAGGAAAAATCCTTTCCGCGCGAATTTCTTTACGGCGCCGACGAAATTTTTATGACGGGCACAGCCGCGGAAGTAACGCCTGTGCGTTCCGTTGACGGCATCAAAATCAATCACTTGGATTTGCCGATTACGAAAAAACTTCAGCAGAAATTTTTCGGATTGTTCAACGGTGAGACCGAAGACAAATATGGTTGGCTTGATCCTGTTTAGGGGATATCTGGACGGCTTATTACTGCCACTGATTGGTAAAACAAAAGTTGCACAATTTATATTGTCGCAAATTTTACGCATATCGAGACTGGTTGAAATTTGTCGCTCTCGGCAAGCTTTAAGCTACCTAAGCGCCCGGATCTTGCTCGATAGCGTAAGCATCGTATCTTCATGGCGCAGCATAAAGAGCGCGATCAAGGCGCCGAGCACCGGTATTGCAGCCAAAAACAAATGATTGGAGCCGGAGAATGGATCAAAGATGCGCTCATAGGTCGAAAACGTGCTAAGCCCGTGGGTCACCATTAAAAATCCATAGGTCCAAAATTTCAAAATCCCGAAGAAAAATAACACGATGACAATGGATTGGATGACGCCGATTGCATAAGAAGCCTCCAGCGGTAAATTTCCGACCAAATAAAACGCATCCCAAATTTTGACCGTCGTCTCCGGTTTGATGAATTTCTCCGCCGCCCAAAGTGCGAAGAATATCGTCAAAGTCAGCCGCAAGATGAATAACGCCAATTTCATTGGTAATCTCCGCGCAGTTCAGTGTTTCCCATCAAAACCATACCGTCATAGGCTGGAATAACGCCTTCGGGCAATTCACGCTTGAGTGTCTGATAATCCATGTGAATGTGTAAATTCGTCAGCACCGCTAGTTCTGGTTTTACACGTGCTATCCATTCCAACGTCTTTTCAAGGTGCGCATGGGTTTTGTGCGGCTTGTATTGAAGCGCATCTACAATCCAGGTGTTAACGCCCTCCAAGATTTCAAAACTCTTGTCCGGCAAATCAACGACATCGCTGGAATACGCCATATCACCGATGCGAAACCCAAGTGAATTGACGCCGCCGTGATATTGCAAGAATGGAATGATCGATATCGCGCCGGCATTTCCGTCAATAGAGAATGCTTCGCCGTTTGGCGGAATTTCACGGCGGTCGAGTATTGCCGGATACATACTGCCGGGCGTTTGCTCGAAGCAATATTGAAAACGCTTTGCGATGAAGCCCGAGGTTTCTTCGTCAAGATAAACAGGCATGCGCTTGCGCATATTCAGCGCAAAAACCCGCAAATCATCAATACCGTGACATTGGTCAGCGTGGTCGTGGGTAAATAAAACCGCATCAAGCGCCGCGCACTGCGCCGCCAACAATTGTTCGCGCATATCGGGAGATGTGTCGATCAAAACATTGGTTTTGTCGGCGGCGGCTGAAACCCGGCTTACAAGAATCGAACAACGCGAGCGCCGGTTCTTCGGTTCATCTGGGTCGCAAGCGCCCCACTCGCCCTTCCCGTCAGCGCCGCCAAACCGCGGCACGCCACCCGACGAGCCGCATCCCAGTATCGTTGTACGAAGTTCGTCGGATCCGTTCACGAAGAAGTCTCATCGCGCTTTGCGCGGCTGAACAATCGAAAGAAATTCCCGGTGGTTACTGAGGCGATTTTCTCGGCGGTAACGCCTTTTAACTCCGCGACTTTCTCAGCGACATAGGCAACATGCGCCGGCTCGCAACGCCGCCCGCGCATCGGCACAGGAGCCAGATACGGGCAGTCTGTTTCTACGATTATCCGGTCCATCGGCGCCCATTTTACCAGATCGCGTAAATCGCCCGCGTTCTTGAAGGTAATAATCCCCGAAAATGAAATGTACCCGCCGATATCAAGGACCGCTTCGGCCAGCGGTTTCTCGCCGGTATAACAATGCAGCAGCGGTGGAAATTCTCGTTCATTAAATCGCCTGGTGAGAAGCGATTGCGTTTCGTCATCGGCGTTTCGAGTGTGAATGATGAGAGGCAGGTGCGTTTCCTGCGACGCGGTAATGTGCTCTTCGAAAACCGGAATCTGCACGGCGCGATCGGAATATTCGTAATGGAAATCTAGGCCGCACTCGCCAAAACCGACGACATCCGCATCCGTGGACAATTCGATCAGCTTGGCCGCCGTCAAATCTTTGTAATCCGCCGCGTAATGCGGATGAACGCCGACGCTGCGCCAAATGAATTCATGTTCAGCGCTAATCGCTTTAATAGCGTCTATCGAAGACAATTTGTCTGAAATCGTCAGCATGTAAGCAACGCCGGCTTCCCTTGCGTTGCCGATGACCGAATTCAGATCTTCGGCAAAAGCTTCAGCATGCAGGTTCGCGTGACTGTCTACAAGCATGGAGACTTTCCTATGCGCCTTCACGCAACGCCGCGCGCAAATCATACGACATGGCATGGAGGATTTGCGCTTTATCGAGGTTTAGCGCCGCGCCGCGACCTGTAACATCACTCAAGGCGCGCCATCCAGCGATCAATGACGCAGGATCAGCGCCGCTTAGCGGTCCATCGACCCTGTTCCCGCGTGCGCCTTTGCGAGCCGCATCAACCAGTCCGCTGAGGACGGTTTCAGTGAATATCGGCCAATGCTGTTCGCCAGCTTTGCTGGCCAGCGTCACCGCAACTTTCGAGGACGCATCTCCCGCCGCCGACGCGCGCAGGAATTCATGGGCGAGATTGATGGCAATTGCGCCCTCTTCCATAGCGAGCGTCAATGCATATCCCGGACGCCCGCCAGCATGGGCGGCGATAGTGCGCGCATCATCCTTATTGACGTTTGTTTCCGATTGCACCAAATCAGCAACCAATTCGTCGACCACCGGCCGCAATTCAATAGTCTTGCAGCGCGATCGGATCGTTGCGAGCAGTCGTCCAGGGGTCGACGATAATAATAATATGACGGAATTTTTGGGTGGTTCTTCCAAAATTTTCAACAACGCGTTGGCGCCATTTCGGTTGAGATCGTCCGCCGTATCGACAATCGCTACGCGTGCGCCGGCGAATGCTGCTGTGCGATTCATAAAAGAAATTAACTCACGAACAGAATCCACTGAAATTTCAGTCTTGTACTTCGATTTCTTCTCGTCCCACTCGCGCTCCAGGATAAATAGGTCCGGGTGCGCCGCATTTGCGATCAAATTGACGCCTTGGGATGTTTTGGAGGCATCGAAGGACCGATCGTCTTTGAGCGCGCCGGGGTCAAGAAGTCCCCGCGCGATCCGGTAAGCCAACGTTGCCTTGCCGGCGCCCTTCGGGCCGCCAATTATCCAACCGCTGGACAATGCGCCGTCGGCCATAGTTTGGCGCAGCTTTTGTTCAATTTCCGCGCGGCCGATTTGCGTCTGGCGCTCACGCGGATCGATGAAATTGCCATCACTCACATACTGCTCCATCGGACACAAACCGCGGCCCAAATTCGCTCTGCCACTTCGTCTATTGTGCCGGCGGCATTGATCACAACACAACGGTCTGGATTGTTTTTCGCGATCTCAAGAAATGCGTTCCGAACCGTTTCCTGAAATTCCTGACCCTTTGCCTCAAAGCGCCCTTCCCCGCCGCCTGTGTCTGCACGCTCCAGCGCTGTTTTGACCGGTGCGTTCAGGATCAAGGTCAAATCCGGGCGGCAGTCGCCAATGGAAATCGTTTCCAGTGTGGCAACCGTATCGACGCCGATTTCGCCGGCGTAACCCTGGTACGCCATGGTCGAGTCGGCGAAGCGATCCGTTATTACAGTATCACCGCGTTCAAGCGCCGGTATTATGGTCGTCTCAACGTGATCGCGTCGCGCCGCGTTCATTAGCAAAGCTTCTGTGAGCGGCGACCAGCGATTTTTGTCGCCTGTCACAAGCAATTCACGGATGGCCTCTGCTCCAATAGAGCCGCCCGGCTCGCGGGTCACGACGACATTGGCGCCGCTTGCCTTTAGCCGTTTTGCCAAGTGTTTGATTTGCGTCGATTTACCGACGCCGTCACCGCCCTCAAAGCTGATAAATCGTCCGTATAGGTTGTTATTGTCAGCGTCATTCACTGCGTGGATTCTGCTCGCGGTTTTTCGGGTTTGGCCAATAGGGTTTTCGCAGCGAGCCCGATCTTGCCAAGAACGCCGAGTTCTCCGACGGCGCTCAACGCATATAGCGGATATTCCTTACCCTCGCCTGCCTCACTCTGGACGCGCAAGAATCCAATCTGTTGACCTTCACGAATTGGCGCTGCAACTGGGCCGGTATATACAACGCTTGCCTTTGTAGTGTCGGTCATTGAGCGATGGAGCAAAAGGTCGACCTGACTCTTAACATATAGCGGAACGGTCTTGTTTTTACCTTTGAACACGACCGCCTCGGCGACTTTCGCGCCGGGCTCAAAAAATACTTTGTTGGTAAAGTCATTGAATGCTGCCCGGATCAGCCGCGCGGATTCTGTTGCTCGCTCGCGCGAGGACGTCAAGCCATTCACCACGACTATGCGGCGTTCGCCATTTTGAATCGCCGATCCGACAAGCCCGTATCCAGACTCCTCCGTTTGACCGGTCTTTAAACCGTCAGCGCCGTCAACCATATCTAAAATCGGATTGCGATTAGGCTGGCGAATTTTCTCCCACGTGAATTCGCGTTCCGCAAACATGCCGTAATAGTCGCCGTAGTCGCTAATGATTTTCCGAGTCAAAAGCGCAAGGTCACGCATGGACATTTTGTGATTTTCGTGAGGCAGGCCGCTGGCGTTGGCAAATGTTGAATCCATCATTCCCCACTCGCGCGCCTTTTGGTTCATCAACTCAGCGAAGGCGCCTTCCGATCCGGAAATATTTTCTGCGACGACTATGCACGCGTCATTGCCCGATTGAACGATGATGCCGCGCAAGAGATTTTCGACCGAAATTTCTGTATCGACGCGCACCCACATGGTTGAGCCTTCGCGCTCGCGCCAGGCCCGCTCGCTGACGGAAAACATATCATCGAGGCTCAAAGACCCGTTTTTTAGCCGCTCGAAAACGACGGCGACGGTCATCAATTTGGACATCGAGGCTGGCGCCGTCGGTGTGCGGGAATTCTTTTCGTAAAGAATTTCGCCGGATTTATAGTCCATGATTATGGCGTATTCGGCGGGCGTATCCAGCGGTTGCGCCAGCACGGTTCCCATGAGCGTGAATGCGCCCGCGAGCAGGCCGAATATTTTTGAGGAAAATGGCGGTTTCATTGTCTCTTATCCCTCACTGGGGTCAATCGTTACCAAAGCCGCATCAGGATAACCTGCGTCGCGAACGGACCCAAGGGCTAGATCAGCGGATGCCGCATCGTAAAACGGCCCCATGCTGATACGGTAGAAATAGTTACCGCCCGGCTGGTCTTGTCGGCTGATGCGCAAAGGTCCAATCGATGAAAGTTGGCGCTCCAGAATGTCGATATTGGCGAGGGAGGCCAGTGCAGCCACCCGGATGACATACAATACTGACAGCGTTTCCCGCGATTTCCGGTCCGCGGGCGCCAGGGCGATCTCTTCGCCTCCAGGTGTTAGCGCCGGCGAATCTTCAACTTCTCGCAGAATTGAAGTGATATCAGCGCTACGGGATTCATTCTCAGCTGGTTCCGGCGTGGGCGCGGGCGCGCGCCACGGCGCCGGACTGGGTGTTGCCGGGCTGATACGCGCAGCGCGCCACCGTCCTGACGGCGGCCTATCGCCGAGCCCGGCAGGGCCGATGAATTTAACCCGCACTTTCGCAACGCCATTCATCTCAAAGCCGAGCCGTCGCGCCGCCGCGCGTGAAAGATCGATGATCCGGTTATGGGCAAACGGCCCCCTGTCATTAACGCGAACAACGATTTGGCGGCCGTTTTTGAGGTTGGTGACCTCGACCAGCGATGGCATCGGCAGGGTCGGATGCGCGGCGGTCATCTTGTTCATATCGAAGATTTCGCCATTCGCGGTTTGCCGACCGTGAAATTGCTTACCGTACCAAGACGCCATCCCAACTTTGTTGTAATTATCGTCGATCGCCGGTCGGTACCATTTGCCGTTGACCTTATAGGGTTTGCCGACCTTGTAATGGGGCGACGGGTCTCCGCGGGGGATGGATTGGCGCGGTGTCGCGCAGGCCGCGACAGCACAAACCAACGCCAGAATTAACAGCCTGCCGAACATAATATCTCCATAATACGCATGGCGCGCGAGCTAGGGAATTGGCGCGATCCGCAACTTCGCTTGAAGGTAAGCGACTCGGTCGCAACCAGCAACGTGCGGCGGTGAATCCGTCGTCCGCGCGCAAAACCGGCATTTGACCACATTCTCCTGCGCAGACATTGCGCTCCCTTGATAAAATCGCTAGATGCGTCGCGGTCACCGGAGGGGTGGCAGAGTGGTCGAATGCGGCGGTCTTGAAAACCGTTGGGCTTCACGGTCCCGGGGGTTCGAATCCCTCCCCCTCCGCCAGATAATCTGTGCAAATGATTGATTTTATTTGTTTTTATCTGGAGCTATCAGATTGCAACCACCATCTAAGCCACTAATAGAATTTCATTCACGATAAAGCCCAGCTTGAAATCGCTTGAACGCGTCACGGACTTGTTGTCACCCCCTATCTGATACAACCTCGGTATTGATAGCGCCTACTGGCTATCTAATTCCTTTGAGCGTTCAGCAGCCCAATTCCCTATTGAATCCATGTAATCGGCAGGGTGAAAGTAAGTGAATACATTATACCATTTGAAGAAGCTGTGACGCCGCTCCGGGTATATTTTAATGGTAACATCGAGTTGCGTTGCAACGCGAAGCGCCTCGAGCGCGGCAACGGAATGCGCTGTTGGCGTATTCTGATCATTACCGGCAAAGATTGCATATAGCGGCGATGTCATCTGCTGCAAATATGGATTTGGATCATAATCTATATCGATGAGCCATCGTCTATACTTCTCAACATCATACTCAGCGATACCCATCGCGTAAAATTCACGCCATGGCCCATCCAATGCCTCGAGCTCTGCCTCTAACTCATTACGGCGTGTCTGTAATGGGTCTTCGGCTTCCGCCGCATCACGGTAATAATTCCAAATTCTCACTCGCAGATCCAAGATCTTTTCAATGATCGCTTCATCAGTGAAGCCGCCATCTATGAGCTCGTTTCTAATCTCCCAAAGATATGTTTCGCCGCCAGCGAACGGCGATCCCGCTCGGTTGATGATATATTTTATACCACCATCACGAACTGCTATTTCAGGAGTGAACCATCCCCCTTCGCTAAAACCGAACAAACCAATCTTATCGCTATCAATTTCTGGTCGCGTTCGCAGTGCTTTGACTGCATGTAATCCATCTTCTACGAAATTAGCGTAACTGGCCGTTTCGAAATCGCCCTCAGAACGACCAAGGCCTCGTTTATCGTACATCAATACAGCAACATTTTTTTTGAGAAACGCGTTTGCGTGAACTTGGTAGTCGATCATTTGCGGCGCGTCACGACCTGATCCAAGCAGAATAACGATAGCGGGAAATGGTCCGGACGCTTGCGGCAAATAGATATCACCATGCAACGTTGTTTGGTCAGCACTTACAAACTCAATCGGTGACTTGACTCCATGAAGGCGTATATGTCGCCACCAATTCCAACCAATTACGACTGCAAGTGCAGTTAAGATTGCAGCAAAAACAAGAATAAGGGCTCTCAGCATAACGACCCACTTTCTCTAAATCTTTGGACCAAGTTTAAGTTATTTTTGCAAAAATGTCGCCACTACTTTCCAACCACAATCCTCACCTCTGGCCTGTCTTGGTCATGAGAATTGAGATGCTGTCACCAGTTGAATTCGAATGACAGTAGAGAATCGGAAACCAAACCGTCTCCATGTGACTTGCCCCAAAATCGGCACCACCTTAGAAATACATTTTGTGGCGAAGCGGACGACTATTCAGTCCTCAATACTGTAGTTAGAGCTAGCGGCCTCAATGTATCCGTCTACTCTTCTTTCAAGCACCGATAATGGCATCGGGCCTGCCCCGATCACAGCATCATGGAACAATCGAATATCGAAGGCGTCGCCCAACGCCGACTTTGCCTTTTCGCGCAGCTCAAGAATTTTCATCATTCCCATTTTGTAGGAAAGCGCTTGCGCCGGATTAACAAAGAAACGCTCAACCTCTGTAACAATGTCGCCCTCCGACAATGGTGTGTTTAAAAGGAAGTATTGAATGCTTTGTTCTCGCGTCCATCGCTTTTCATGTATACCGGTATCGACCACGAGGCGCACGGAACGCCATAATTCATTCTGTAGGCGTCCAAAATTATGGTAAGGATCGGAATAAAATCCCATTTCTTTCGCTAGTTTTTCTGCGTAGAGCGCCCACCCTTCGGTGAATGCGCCGTAGCCACCGAAGCGCCTGAATTTCGGCAATGCTGGAAGTTCTTGCGCCATCGCTATTTGAAAATGGTGGCCTGGGGCGGACTCATGATATGTAATCGCCGAAAAGACATATTTCTGCACACTGCGCATGTCTGCAAGGTTTGCATAATAAATACCTGGCCGCGTTCCGTCCTCCGACGGTCTGTTATAAAAAGCGATGCTAGTCGAGTTTTCACGCCAAGGCTCCACGCGCCGAACTTCGAGATCAGCTTTCGGAATCCGCTGAAAATAATCCCCGACAACCTTGTATATATCGGCAATCAAAAAACGCGCGTCGTCGAGAAACCGTTCGCGGCCAGCATTCGAATTCTCATAATAGTTATTTGGATCATTACGGATGAATTCGAAAAAATCTTGCAAGTCTCCCTCGAATTCAACTTCATTTATGATTTCACGCATTTCAGCGTGTATTCGCTCGATATCGGCGAGGCCGATTTGATGGATTTCATGGGCTGTAATATCTAAAGTTGTTTGAGCCCGTATTCGGTTTTGGTAGTAGGCGCCGCCGTGGGGCAAAGACCAGACGCCTTTGTCGCCATTGTTCGCAGCCAAGGGTTCCAGTCGTTCCAGTTCTGCGATTAACAATTGGAAGCCATCACGATATGGCCCTCTTAAGGCGTCCTCAATTTCAGCAATCAAGGTCTGGCGTTCGCCGTCTGATAAATCTAACTGTGCGGTCTTTTTCAAAAAATCGGTATAAAGGGGATTTTCGTAGTCACCGACTTCGAGAGGCGAACCGCCGGCCATCGTGCGTGCATCAGCAATCACAGCGGGAAAAGCGAAAGCTGGCGCGATGATACCTTCCGCCGCTCGATGGCGCAGCTGCGCCGCAAACGTTTTCAAGACATCTTCTAAACCCGCAACGCGCTTTATGTATGCCTTTGCATCATCAATATTATCGATCGCGTGATTGTTTTGAAGGACAGTCAATAGCCCGGACAGTTGGCCATTAAACTGATCAACAACATAGAAATTTTGCCGGAACTGATAGGCGTCAATTGACGACTGGGCGTTAAATTCAAATAAATCATAGCTAATGCGTCCATCATCGCTCAATGCGTCGCGATCAAACTTGGCGCGTAACTTTCTTAAATCAGCAGATCGTTTTTTGAATTGCTTCTTTGCATGCGCATCTGAAAAATTATCCCATTTTCCGATTCCACCCGCTGCCTTCCGCCCCAAATACGATTGGCGAATTGGGCTCTCGCGAACATCCCGTTCAAAAACGCTATCGACAAACGCATTCAGGCGTGCGTCTTCATTATTCTCAACGCCCGGTTTTTCCAATATCTCAGTCGCATTTGCGGCGGCCGCTTCTGGAGAAAAAGTCGCGAGGGCAAAAACCAGCGATGCAGCCTTGAACAAATGTATCGGGGCGATTGCACATATTCTATATTCAACTACGGAATGGATTTTATCTTTAATGGAAGTCATTTCGCTCTCATACTCTATATTCAGACACGGGTTCGCCTAGCGCATCCATATTGGGTTGAATGCCAAGGCCCGGCGAATCAGAAGCGCTCATATTTCCATTTTTGCGAACCGGTGCTCCAAAGGCATTCTTAACGGTGACATAGCTGTTGAAATCAGTCGCCGAAAATCGGAGCTTTTCCGGCGTAGAATGCGCGAGATGCGCAATTGCAGCTGTTGTTATGTCCCCGCCCCAACTGTCTTCGATTGTCATAGGAATATCCAGGGAAACACATAGGTCACGAAGTTGGCGCGCTTTGGTCAAACCGCCAACTTTTGAAATTTTCAAATTCATTGCATCCATTGCGCCATCTTGATGAGCGCGTAAAAGTGCATGAAGGCAATTGACAGATTCATCGAGGATGAATGGCAAATCCGTTTTGCGTCGCACCGCCAGGCACTGCTCATAAGTTCGACAGGGCTGTTCGATATAAATGTCGCATTCTCGGACCGCATTCGATATGCGAATTGCATTGTCGACCCGCCAGCCCGTATTGGCGTCCGCCACCAATGTTTCACCGCTATCAAATAGAGCGGCGGTTTGTTTTATCCGCTCGATATCTGTTGCCGGATCGCCGCCGACTTTCAATTGAAACTTTTTATACCCTTCCGCACGATACGCTGCGACACATTCGGTCATCGCATCGGGCGATGTTTGACTGATAGCGCGGTAAAGCGCGACGCTTTCACCAAACGCACCACCCATCAACGCGCAAACAGATTTCTCAGCTGTCTTACCGAGTAGGTCCCAGCACGCCATGTCGATGACGGATTTTACATATGGATGGCCCAACAGCGCGCGGTCCATCAAATCATTGACGATTGAAATCGCCGTTGGGTCCTGCCCCAGTAACACAGATGACAACTCGCCAATTCCAGCGCGGGCGCCCTCGCCGAATGCGGGCAAGTAAAAGGGACCAAGCGGGCAGACTTCGCCAAAACCTGAGAGGCCGCTGTCAGTAATGAGTTCGATCACGGTGCTATCAAAAACTTCAACGAACCGTCCATCCGACCATGTGTACCTGCCTTCTTTCAGCGGTAAGTCGACCTGATAGACTTTTATTGCATCAATCTTCATCGGCACATCGTCAGTTTTCGCTCACGCACATTATCAAGTTTCAATTCATTGCTCAAATGGCGTTGCTATGAATTCAATTCAGTCGCAGACGCCGTCAATTGTATAGAGTGCCAAATAGCCAATCGAACACGTCAATATTTTGAACGAAATTCGTTTTTTTGCGCTTGCCCAATGTCGCCATATCTCGCAACTTGTTTGTTAGGTTACGAGAATTCGGAGGGGCATTATGCGATTGGCATTCGGGCTGGCGGCGCTTGCGATAAGCATAGGCACTCACGCATCGGCGGAGGACACGCTTCGGCTATTCACGGCAGAAGATGTCTTTGAACTTGAATGGGCGGACGAGCCGCAAATTTCGCCAAACGGACGCCAGGCCATTTATACCCGTCGGTCAAACGATGTGATGACTGATCGAACACGATCCCATGTTTGGCTCGTCAATCTTGACGGCAGCTCGCACGAGCCGCTTTTGGCCGATGATGCGTCCTCCTTCAGATCGCCGCGCTGGTCGCCAGATGGCAGACGCATTGCCTACTTAAAAGGTAACGACGACCGTACGGGTCTTTATGTTCATTATCTCGAGTCTGGCCGAAACGCTTTCATCGGGGACTTTGAAGAAAATATCGATCACTTAACCTGGTCGCCGGACGGTGAGATACTTGCATTTACGATGGCGGTGAAAGCTGAAGCGGAGAGCCTCGTTGACAAACCAAAAATGCCGGAGGGCGCCGAATGGGCAGATCCGGCGAAAGTCATCGATCGTGCGCGTTATCGCACCAACAGCGAAGGCTTTCTTGAGTTGGCGTACACTCACATATTTGCAATCCCCGCCGACGGCGGCACCGAGCGGCGCCTGACAGCGGGCGATTTTCAGCACAACGGTCCCCTTTCATTTACGCCAGATGGACAGGAAATCTTTTTCTCCGCTAATCGTAACGAGGAATGGGAACTCCAGACCCGTGAATCCGACATATTTTCGATAAACGTTAACTCAAGCGAACTCACTCAGCTCACAGATGCGTCCGGCGTAGAGGCAAGCCCCAGGGTGTCGCCTAATGGCCGCCGCATCGCCTATCTTCGTACCAATCTCGAACCGCAGCCTTTCATCGCAACTGCTGTTTTTGTCATGGACCGCGATGGCGGCAACGCCAGAAACCTGACCGAAAACCTCGATAGGCGAGCAGGCAATCTGCAATGGATATCCGGTAGCGAGATTGCCTTCACCTATCAAAACCGCGGGGAGAACATGATTGGCGTCGTAGATGTAAACGGCAAGCGAAGAGTCGCGGTTGAGGGCATTGGCGGCACGACAATTGGCCGTCCTTATGTTAGCGGCGCTTATCACGCTAATAATGGCGCGTTGGTTTATACCAAAGGGAGCGCTTATCGTCCCGCCGATATCTATTCTACGAAAAACGGGCGGACCCGCAGCCTAACCAGTCTCAATGAAGATCTTCTTGCCCACCGTAATCTTGGCAAACTTCGTTCGTTTACGTATGAATCGTCGCTGGATGGTCTTGAAGTCCAGGGATGGATGATTACGCCGCCGGGATATGAAGAAGGCAAAGTCTATCCCATGATCATAGAAATTCACGGCGGACCACACCTTGCCTATGGTCCCCATTTTTCTGCCGAGCTTCAACGAATGGCGGCGGCCGGATATATCGTGATCTACGACAACCACCGCGGATCCATCGGATATGGCAGTGAATTCGCTAACCTCCTTAAGTTCAAATATTCGAGTCCGGATGATTTTGCCGATCACATGTCGGCGGTGGATTGGGCTATCGACAACGGTTTTGCGGACGAAAATAATTTGTTTATCGCTGGCGGCTCCGCAGGGGGCATCGCGACCGCGTACGCAATTGGTCTAACCGACCGTTTTAATGCCGCTGTCGCGGCCAAACCAGTGATCAATTGGGTTTCGAAAGTTTTGACCGCAGATAGTTATATTGATCAAATCGCAAACCAATTTCCCGGCCCTCCATGGGAAGAACTTGAGCACTATTGGGAACGTTCTCCACTTTCGCTGGTCGGAAACGTCGAGACGCCAACCATGTTAATCACGGGTGAATTAGACTACCGCACGCCAATTTCAGAAACAGAGCAGTTTTATCAGGCGTTACAGCTAAGGCGCGTTCCGAGCGTTATGGTCAGAATTCCTGGAACCAACCATGGCATCGCTGGACGCCCGTCGCGCCTTAACGCGAAAACGGATTACACATTGGCGTGGTTTGAAAAGTATCGAGCCACGAATTAAGGCGAAGCGATGCTTTCAATAGTGGTCGGGGCAAACGAAAACAACAATATCGTCACATTCAGATTGTACTGACTGGCGCAGGATTAACAGCCTAGTTTAAAGCTAAGGAAAGCTTTATGCATGTAGCAGTGTTGCGGCGCGGCGCGCATTAGATTCAATTTCGCGCCATTCTTCGTTCTCGATCATCTGCTTTGTGGCGATCCACGATCCGCCGACGCAGGCGACGTTAGGCAATGCAAGATATTCTTCTGCATGTTCAGCGCTGATGCCGCCGGTCGGACAGAAGGTGATATCCGGCAGCGGCCCGGTGAATGATTTAAGATAGGCGATCCCGCCAGCCGGTCCTGCCGGAAAGAATTTCTGGGCGCTAAACCCTGCTTCATAGGCGATGATCGCTTCAGACGCTGTCGCAATACCGGGCAATGAAGGCGCGCCGGACGCCGCCATGGCTTCTAATAAAGCCGGACCGGCGCCAGGACTAATAAGGAAGGCCGCGCCCGCGTCTATTGACTGTTTGACATCTTCACTTGTACGGATCGTCCCCATGCCAACGATCAGTTCCGATGCAGCATCCCGCATGACCTTCACCGCATCTAGAGCGCACGGCGTTCGCAACGTCAGTTCGATAACGCGCAAGCCGCCTGCCGACAATGCTTTGGCGAGCGGCGCGGCTTTGTCCAATGACGGAATTTCAAGAACGGGAATAACGGTCGCCGCTCTGAGTATTTCACCAATAGTCATTCGACATTCTCCAGCGACGCCGCAGCGCCAAGAAGCGCAGCGCCATCCTTCACAATGAGCCGAACCGGCACGGCGCCGACATAGTCGGACATGCGGCCCTTTTCGGTAAAGCGTTCAATAAAATCACTTTTCAAAAATACGTCTTTGATCTTCGGCAATATGCCGCCGCCGAGCACCACGCCGCCGCGCGCGCCGGCGGCGAGTACGGCGTCGCCGGCAACGCGGCCGAGAATGGCGCAGAACATGTCCACGGCTTTCACTGCAATTGGGTAATCGCCGGTGATTGCGGCGGCGGTAATTTCATTCGCTTGCAGCGATACCCGTTGCTCACCTTCGATGGCGCAGAGCGCACGATGGATATTGACCAGGCCCCGACCCGATAACAACCGCTCAACGGAAACGCGCGGATGTTCGCGGGCGATAAATTTCTTAATCTCAAATTCTTCGTCGGTGCGCGGCGCGAAAGAGACATGGCCTCCTTCTGTCGCTATGACTCTGGCCCCGAACCGCGTCGGGACGATCAGCGCCTGACCAAGCCCTGTTCCAGGACCGATGACGAGTTGCGGTGCGTCCGATATCGGCGTTCCTGGCTTTACCTCGACAAGCGCGTCCTCCGGGAGATGGGCGACGCCTGCTGCAAGAGAATAAAAATCATTGACAATCCTGAATTGATCGAGATTCAGCGGGCCGGTGATTTCAAGCGCACGCAGCGTCCAGTGCGAATTAGTAAAGTTGACCTCGTCATCGACGATTGGACCGGCGGCGGCGAAACAGGCGCGTTTCGGCTTCTCAGCGACGGATTCTAGATAAGCGTCCGCCGCATCGCGAATGGTTTCAAAATCTTCAGCGCGAAAAGTTTGCGAGTCACGTATGGATACTGCGTCGTCTTTTGCTTCAGCAATCGCGAAGCGCGCATTGGTGCCGCCAATATCAGCTACGAGGATCGTATCAGTCATCTTGCTCTTTCAAAGCAAAGGTCATCGCCCCCTCTTCAGCCAGACCGACTAGCTGGCGGAACCCTGCGAACAGTTCTCTGCCTGTTCCCCATCGATCGGCGCCCAGATCATGGGACGGCGTTTCGCGGGCGCCCAGTTCAGCGTCGCATTCAAGGACGCCGGCCTCTGCATCGAGGCGGATGATGTCGCCGTCGCGGATTTTTCCGATTGCGCCGCCGTCGAGCGCTTCGGGCGTCACATGAATTGCCGCCGGAACCTTGCCGCTGGCGCCGGACATGCGCCCGTCAGTGACGAGCGCAACCCTGAAGCCTTTGTCCTGCAACACGCCGAGCGGCGGCGTCAGTTTGTGCAGTTCCGGCATGCCGTTGGCTTTCGGACCCTGGAACGGGACGACGGCGATGAAGTCCCTGTTCAATTCGCCAGCCTTGAAGCATTCCATAAGCGCCTGCTGCGTTTGAAACACAATCGCCGGGGCTTCAACTACACGGTTTTCCGACTTCACCGCCGAGACCTTGATACAGGCGCGTCCGATATTGCCTTTTAGCAGCGCCAGTCCGCCGGATGCCGAGAATGGATCGTTTGCCGGGCGCAAGATATCTTCATTCCCGGAAACCTTCGGCGACTCACGCCAGCCGAGTGTCTCGCCAGCCAGATAGGGTTCTGCGGCGAAGACGCCGAGCCCCTCGCCCATCACCGTGTTGACGCCGCCATGCATGACGCCAGCATCGATTAGCTCACGGATAACAAACCCGAGCCCTCCGGCGTGATGGAAATGGTTCACATCGGCCGAGCCGTTCGGATAAATCCGCGAGAGCAATGGCGTTACGTCTGACAAGCTGGAGAAGTCGTCCCAGTCGATTATAACACCGCAGGAGCGCGCCATGGCGATGAGATGGATCAGATGATTGGTTGATCCGCCGGTTGCGTGCAGACCGACAATCGCATTCACGATGGCGCGCTCACCAATGACATCGCAGAATGGAATATATTCGTCGCCCAGCGCTGTCGTCGACGCGACGCGCCTCGCCGTTTTTTTTACAATCGCTTCGCGCAAGGGCGTACCCGGATTGACAAAAGCCGAACCCGGAATGTGTAGCCCCATCGCCTCCATCATCATCTGGTTTGAGTTGGCCGTGCCGTAAAACGTGCAGGTCCCGGGCGAATGATAACTTTCGCTTTCGGCGCGCATGAGTTCATCGCGATCGACTTTGCCTTCTGCATAAAGCTGGCGGATGCGCGCTTTTTCGTCATTGGTCATCCCCGACCGCATGGGCCCCGCTGGTAAAAATAGGATCGGCAAATGCCCAAACCGCGCCGCACCAATAAACAATCCCGGCACGATCTTGTCGCAAACGCCAAGCATCAAAGCGCCGTCAAACACATTATGCGAAAGTGATACGGCGCACGCCATGGCGATGACGTCGCGGGAAAATAGCGACAGATCCATGCCGGGCTGGCCTTGCGTGACGCCGTCGCACATGGCGGGAACGCCCCCTGCGATCTGCGCCGTGGCGCCAATCTCGCCGAGCGTCTCCTTGATAATATCGGGATATGCGCCGAGCGGCTGGTGCGCGGACAGCATGTCGTTGTAGGCGGTGACGATCCCGATATTGCCCGCCGACTGAGTCGCCAGTTTCGACTGGTCTGGCCCGGCAGCCGCATAGGCATGTGCCTGCCCGCTGCAGGACAGATGCGCGCGGGCGGGTCCGTCCTGCGCAGCCTTTCGCATCCGCCCGAGATAGGCCGCGCGCCCTGAAGCGCTGCGCTCGATGATCCGGTCAGTGACCTTTGCGACGGTATCGTTAAGCATCTATGCCTCCATCAGCTGTGCCATGGCCCGCGCGGTATCGTTCATGCGGTTCGAAAAGCCCCATTCGTTGTCATACCAGCTTACCACGCGCAGCATGCCACCATTCGTGACTTTCGTCTGGCCCGCCGCATAGGTCGATGAATGGGGGTCATGGTTGAAATCCACCGACACCAGCGGCGCATCCTCGTATCCCAGCACGCCCTTCATCGGACCCTCGGCTGCGGCCTTCATCGCGGCATGTACCGCGTCAACGCTGGCCTTTTTGCGGGTCATCACGGTCAGATCAACGAGCGACACATTGGCTGCGGGCACTCGCACGGCGGAACCTTCAAGCC
>JABDJK010000052.1 GCA_013002535.1 Hyphococcus sp. | reverse complement strand
CCGCCAACGCCTCGGCCTCTACGGAGGGTGATTCCACCAGGCGAGGTCAGAAAAGGATCGCAAATCCAGCTCGTGCGTCCAGGCCGAGCGATGCTGATGCGCGATATGAAAATATGTCTCCGCCATTTTCTCGGGCAGCAATAATCCGTCGTTCTCCAGACCGCGCGCCTCGCGAAGTTTTAAAAACGCCTCAGGCCCCAGCATTTTGCCGAGGGTATCCGGTGCGTCCACGGCGCCGTCCACAAGAATATGCGCGATGTGAACGCCTTTGGGCGCGTATTCGGCATTTAGTGTCTGACACAGCATGCGCCGCCCGCCCATGGCCGCCGCGTGAGAATGTTGTCCGGCGTTTCCGCGCACCGATGCTGTCGCTGATGTTACGAGTATTGTTCCGCGCCCACGCAATTCCATTAAAGGGCAGACCGCCGCCGCCAGGCGGAACAAACCGAACGTCGCCATGCGCCAACCCAGTTCGAATGTTTTGTAAGGCGTATCTTCCAAAGACCGGCTGCCGATTTGCGCACCGAGATTATAGAGAGCGACTTCAATTGGGCCGATACCGGATTCGATATTCGCGACGCAGTCTTCGATTGCATCTTCTTCTACGGCATTGAGCAAATGCCCGCTCGCCGAACCGCCATCGGCTTCGATTTTCGAAACAAGGCGTTGTAACCCGTCCTTATCGCTCCGGCGGCAAAGCGCTGCGTGGTATCCTTCCTTTGCGAATTTCTTACCGACATTGCCGCCGATGCCGGCGCCCGCGCCAATGACCAAACAGACTTTTTTCATGGCGCACATTTATCCTGTTAAAATACGGTGTCGGCGATCGTAGTTCTGTGAAGCAATCGATCATAGCCGTCATACCCGCCGGTCGCGGCATGCAACACCGAACGATTGTCCCACATCACCAGCATTTCCTTTTGCCAGGGATGAGAATAAACCAGCACCTCATCGCTTTGATGCGCGTGATACTCGCCAAGTAGCGCGAAACTTTCTTCTCGCGACATCCCGACAAATTGCTGAATATAGGACATTGATCCGTATAGCGCCTTTTCACCCGTCTCACGATGGGTGCGCACAAATGGATGTTCGCGTTTCTCGCGCGCCCGTTCGCTTGCTATGATTTTCATACTGCGCCCTGCGTTTTTGTCATTCTCGCCGTATACGCCGTCTGGCGCATAGCCGAGTTCAGCGGAATGAATAGCCGTCAGCCCATCGGCTTTGTCCCGCAAATGATCGGGCAACCGCTCATAGGCGGCGACCTGATCGGCAAACAATGTATTGCCGCCATGGGGCGGGATAATGAGGCTGTAAAGCACTGTGCCCGCAGGCGGGATTTCCAGGAAGCTCCAATCCGTATGCAGAAATTCTGCGAAAATCGGCGTTTTCTCATTGGCCTTTCGCTCAATTGCGGCAATATGGTCGTGGCCGTCAATCGACCCGAAAAACGGGTCTTCGCCGAATGCGCCAAAGTAGAGCGTGAACCTCTCGAGGTCGTCATCACTGAGTTTTTGTTCAGGAAAGACAAGCACCTTGTTCGTCACCCAGTGGGCGCGCAATTCCGCAACGCAATCGGCGGACAATTCTTCTCGCAAATCAAGCCCCGCGACGACTGCGCCGCATGCAGCCCCTGTTGGTTCGACTTTAAAGCCCATCCAATTCTCCCGGCTTTGCCGCAGTTAGCTTACGGCGCCGCGGGCGGGTTTGGAACTGTAATAGACAGTGTGAAGAGAGCAGTTGCGGCCTTTCGGAAAGCGAGCTTTAAGGACTTTAACGAGTATTCCGAATTCTTTCCTTCGCGGAGATAAAGGGTTTCATTTCAGCCGAACCGAACCAACGCAGGTTTCAACGCAAGCGTTTCGAAATTCTTGCATGTTCGCAGCGGCGGGTCCTGGTGAGGTAGAGCCAGAGACGTCCGGTCGCGACGGGAAGCCTTGATTAAGAGGTCGGACAGGCAGAGGTTTAATCCGGACATCAACATGAGGTCTTGGCCATGCGACGGTTGGACTGCGTGCATTTCCGGACATTAAAAATCGGAGGATCGATCGGATATTTCTGGCCCGATACGGACAATTGTATAATCGGGCCATAATTGGCGGTTAGTATACGAGCACCGCCAAGAACAAAAGTTCAAATTGATGGAAAGTTTCAAACTCTAGCTTGACCGAAACTGCCGATGAAACAAAGAGGTTAAAATGCAAAGCCTAAACTTACGCACATTTGCGCACAAGTTTACAAAATTCCTTCTCCGGATATACGGAAAAAAGCGCGTTTCTCATTCGGGAATTCAACAATTCTTTACCGTGAGAATTAATTAGAAGTTTACATTACAATTTTAATTTCTTCAAAGTTGTTTTGGGAGCATAT
>JABDJK010000042.1 GCA_013002535.1 Hyphococcus sp. | reverse complement strand
GCGTAGATTAATCCACTTCAGCCGCCAGCGCGAGCCCGGCGAAATGGCCTGAACGCTTACTATTCCGAGACGATTTGAGGATTTTGACCGAGGTTCATTGCGTGTTCGAGCTTGAGAGTTAGAGCCCGGCAACGCTTTCAGTGTAAAGCAAAGACGGCTTTATAGGCAAGACGGCTTCTGGCAGGAGCGTTCGGTATTGTAAAAGAATCGCCTGGTCACAACAAACGAAACAAAACGCCCTTACCTTCTTTCAACATAAATCCTAACGAAAATTAGCACATTCGCATCCGACAAGAAATGTCCGGCGGATTGATGCCCATTACGTTCTTTCCCATTGCGCCGAGGCCCGCTTACAGACATGACGTGGCCGATGCGTTGCAGGTATTGCGAAAAAGTTAAACTCTCTATCTGCGGCGCCGTTTTGTTTGATATGCTTTCGGTCCGATGGGGAACGAGAAATCATCGACCACCTCTTACGGTGTTGCATGATTATAATCAAACAAGATGGGATTTGTTCTGTGAGTATACTCAATTTAGTTGTACTTGGTCTTCTCACTGTCTCTTACGTCTCTGCACAGCCAGTTGATTTCGAAACGAACGATCTGGAAAAGCAGGATGAAACAGTAAAAATTTTAATCCTTGGCGTGTTTCATTTCACAGGCGGCGGGAACGACGAAGTTAATTCTGATGTGGACAACATGTTATCACGGTCGCGTCAGGCAGAAATCGATACACTGGTTTCCCGGCTAGAAATTTTCGCTCCTGACAAAATATTGCTCGAGATGCCGCCCGAACACGAACCCAAATTTAATGCGATATATGAAGCGTATCTAGACGGCGAACACGAGCTCAGCGTGAACGAGCGCCAACAACTCGGGATGCGTCTGGCCGCGCGGCTCAATCATAAAAAGCTTTATGGGGTCGATTACTCTAATGGGCTTGATTACCGACCAGCGCTCGCTGCTGCCGAACAACTTGGGCAACTCCGGCTGGTCGAGGAGCGTGCGGCGATGATTGACGAGATCATCGCAGCAAGCAAAGGCGACCGACAGCGGCCACTTCTGCAGCGATTGCGGCGGTTGAATTCTACCGACGCTGACTCTGACCATTATGGTTACCTGACGATCGCACAAATGGGCTCTGTCAGTAATCCACAAGGAGCGCTACAAATAATAAAGTGGTGGGAGCGAAACTTGGTAATATTCGCTCGTTCGGCGCAATATTCCGAACCGGGCGAGAAAATATTGATCATTGTCGGGGCTGGGCATCTTTATCTCCTTCGCCAATTCTTCCGCGAAGCGCGAGGATTTGAGCTTGTCGATACGGCGGCGATTTTAGAGTAGCGCGCAAGGCGCTGCGCGAATCGGTTCCTGTGCATTCGGCTTAGGTCGAGGTCAATGCTTAGTTCAAAAAACCTATTTACCATTTTCCCAACGCATTTTCGAACGCCACCTAATTCCTGATCTATAGAAGTGTTTTTTGCATATTCCATCGGCTTAACCCGCGTGAGGTCAGCGTGTTGGAATTTGTACAAATCAGCTTTGCCAAGATCCCAAGCTCAACACAGCACACAGACATTAGAATTACTGGCGAACACGGCATTTCTGGCCCCCTTTTGGAGATACGGTCAGCGCAAATGGAATGGCAGGCTTATCCCTTGGTTTCAAGCGGTCGGTTATCCTTGACAACCAAGCGCGCCGACCAGCGGGCGCCATTCTGTACGCCGCTACAGCTCCAATAAACGTTTTACAAGTTATTGTTCGGGTCAGAGTTAGGTTATTGGCCTTGAGCAGTTCTGTTTAGGATGTACACAGACGGCTATTTTATCCGAATTTTCAGATAACAAAAACTCAGCGCCGTAAGCCTCAAGCGCTCTCCGTATCTTTTGAGCGGTATTTTCACGAACGAAAAAGCCCGCCTCAAATTTCACTATGGTAGCCTTATCTAACCCGGCGTCACTAGCAAGTCGACGTATAGTTATTCCCAATCCCGCCCTCGCCATATTAGCGTGGACGTACGTAATTACTTCCGCTTTTATAAGTCTATATTCACCCATACCGAACAACACCTCTATTGCCATGATTTTGACGAATTAAATGGAGGCGAGGGTTGCTGAAATTGCTTTTTTTCGCGGTGACGCCAATCGGTCGTAACTAAACGTAATCTTCGAATGGAAAGAAGGATTGTTTGCAACATAGTCAAGATAGCAAGGTGCATATTCACGCCAGATAAACGAACCGCACTATGTAAGCGCTAATGGCGAGGGTAGTCCCTAAAATTCTTCATTATAAAATTACAGCAAATCATCTTACGATCGCTGACGTGTTTCACGACGCATACGTGGCTTTGCCTTTAGCATTGCTGTGACCTAAGCCAATCGCTCATTCAGACAACGATTTAAACCAATCGACTAGAATTTTTGCAGTCTGGGCCCAGGCCGTCTCGCCTCCCTTGCGCGGATAGGCTGAGACGATATCTTGATACCGAAAATTACTGTGACCGATATTTTCTTGCACGATTAAGGTTGCGGTTTCTGGACGCAAGCGGTTGACCATTTCAACGATGACTTTGTGACCATATTCCGCTTCAAATTGGTCAAATTCATTGAATATTACCATCACCGGAGCGTCGATCGCGGCCCAAGCCGCGAGAAAATTCTTTTTTGCGGCTTGCTGGTGCCAAGCAAAAGGCCGCCCATAATGCTCGGTTTCGCCAAGGCCTAGAATATCATCCCGCACGTTGGCCATCGCGGCGCTATCACTAGCAATATCATCCGGATGCCGGTCATTGATAAGGTATTCGTAATGAAAACGCGCGCGGGAAATCATCTCACTGTGAATGTCTTCTGGTGCGACATCGTCAGGGCGGCGTTCAAGATAATGTCGATCAAAAGTCAACATTCGTTCATAATAGGTTTCCGCCCCGCCGCCTTGTACCGCGACGCCGGCGATGTCAAAACCCATGTCCTGCAGCTCTTTGCCTACGAGCGGCGCAGTAGTCGAACCCAGACTGGAGCCATATATAAATATCTCTGACGGATCGATCCGGCTGTCAGCGAGAACCGCCGCAAATGCCTCAATGTAGTGCGCCACTTCCGTGTCGTAATCCAGTGTTCCGCAAGTCGCCCCGATACTATCACCGTCGGAGGCGCGCTCGACGCGGATGAGCGCGAGACCCGACTCTTTTGCTAGGGTTGCGAGGATATTTTCTGCATTTCGGAATTCGATCGTTCCGCAAGAGACCCATTGAGTAAAAAGGATAGGGCGCAATGGGCCATGAGTGCCGTCAGGCGTGGTAACGATTGTACGCAACTTCGCCCCGTCACGTGCCTCAACAACACCATAGTGCGAGGAGAATCCCACGATTCTTTCGAGCGGCCGGTCGGCTGGTCGTTCAAGGCCGGCGACAATAATGCCTTCGCCACCCTGTGCTTTAGCTATTGTCGGCGTGATCATCGTCAAGGTGCACAATGCGCAAGCGGCAATGTAGAAAATTCTGATCATAATCGGCTCCTTACTTTTTTGTATACAGATCAATTGGCAATTGTAATTCAGTAATGTAGGCGTCAGGCGATGAAACAGTCATATGTACCGGCAGCCGGTAGTCATATTCGTCGGCGCCAAAACAATGATACACTTCCCGTAAGGGCCCATTGGGCACTAAGCCGGATTCCGTAATCCATGCATGCATATCTCCGTAAAGTTTTGACGTGAAATCGTAACCTCCGGCATAGATTGCACTGCTAGCGAATTCATGAGACAGACTTCGCACGGCGGCGCAGGACGGACCAGGATCATGCGTAAGCGGAATGCATATTTCCAGATCGATATCAGATTGTTGATCCGGACTATCGTGAAAAATCAAAAATGGCGGTCTGTCGCCACGAGCTGTTTCCCGCGACACCTTCGCTTCCGATGTTTCGAACAATTCTGTCACTGGCGGGCCGAGCCCTGAAACTTTCGTGCGTCGGGAATAGACTAACTCAGCTTTAATGGAAGTTAGTTTAAATACAGACGAGTTCGGACCGCCAGTAACTTCGACGGCACGGGCCAACGCCTCAACAATCAAGAGCTTTTTGTCGATGGCCGCTCGTTCGGTCTCCAAAGCGTTTTTTCGCTCGATAATCGCGTCGTGATGCATACTCGCGCTTGCACCCGTATCAAGGAGCGGCCCGATCTCGGTAATTGAAAAGCCGGCAGCGCGCAGATTAGTGATCGCCGCGAGCGTTTCAAGCTGATCGAGTTCATAATAACGATATCCGTTGCGCCCATCGACGAAGGCCGGCCGCAAAATCCGCTGCTGGTCGTAAAATCGCAAGGCCTTTATCGACACGCCACCGAGTTTTGCGAATTTTCCTATACGCATCACTTTCTGCATGAAGGCATGATAGGGCCTCCCCTTACGGGAGAGTCAAACATAAAAACCTCGCTTCGGCGCTGCGGCAAAACGGTTCAGCGGGTCAGTTCATTTTGTCGGTAGACCTCGCTCATCCGAACGATTCTAACGGCTATAATTGACAAAATTTGCCGGTTAACGATAGCGGCGCTTATGTTCGGTTTGAGGATATCTTCCCGAAGTCCGAAACGCGGTCTAAAGCGGGCATCCACCGGCTTATTTATGCAGACGTTCGATCAATAAACGAGACTTGCCGCCAAAACACATTCCATGACCCCATTCATCAAAGCGCCAACCCGCTTTGTGGTCTTGAACGCATTGAAAATCATACTGCGCTGAGACGGATCGCCAATTCCTCTGTTTTATTGAAGGCAAGCCGGTTTGAAATGAGCGAAAAGAGCACTGAACAAATCAGGGTTACGAACATCGCATGGATATAGTGGAATGGGGTCCACACGAAACTCAGAAAGGCATAGATAGCGACGC
>JABDJK010000041.1 GCA_013002535.1 Hyphococcus sp. | reverse complement strand
ATGCGGATCTCGGGATCAGGCTCTCAAAGCTCGGTTTTCGAGTTGGCAGCTTAGACTCAACGACTTTTGAAAATGCAAATTGCGATCGAAAGAATTGGATTCGCCGTTGTTCGCGGTGGATGAAAGGCTACATGCAAACGTGGTTGGTTCACATGCGGGAACCCGGAATAATAATCGAAAATTCTGGCTATATGGGCTTTCTATCAGTCCAGCTTTTCATATTGGGAAATGGCGTTAGCGCCCTATTGTTTCCGGTTTTGTCGAGTGTGCTTGCGCTCGGGGTTGCAACGCAATCGACAATGATATCCGCGGTGTATGAATGTGTTTGCCATGGATGTGGGCAATCTATTTTTTATATCGCTGGCGATTATTGCGCCGCTGAAACGTAAAAATTCGGAATATCCTTTTTTGGCGTTACTGCGCCAATCTACTGGTTATTAGCATCCGTAGCGTCGTACACAGCGCTTTTCCAACTAATAACCCTTCCGTTTTACTGGGAAAAGACCCATCACATGATAAGCGCGAAAGCTAAAGAAAATCGAAAATTGGCGCTTCAGCTTTCTGCGGCTGAGTGATACTCCATTCCTCGTAGAGACGATTTGGAGTGCACTCGCCAATGAATGAATTCTCGGGCGCGCCCTATAAACTGATGAATGGTCTTGGCAATAAATTCGCGATCTTCGATCTGCGGAATTCTGAAAAATGCATGAGCCCAGAAACGGCCCGTCAAATTGCTGATCCAAATATCGGACCGGGATGCGATCAAGTCATAACCATTGAGCACCGGTCAGGTTTTGGCGGCGTTTTTATGGGAATCTGGAATGCTGACGGCGCAGAAGTTGCTGCGTGTGGAAATGCGGCGCGATGCGTTGCATCAATTTTGATGCAAGAGACCGGCGAAGAGAACGCAACGTTCAATACCTTGTCCAATGTTTTGACGGCGTCTGCTGTCGGCGAACGCAGAATATGCATTGATATGGGAGAGCCGGAATTATCCTGGCGAAAAATACCGCTTGCCGAACAAATGGACGACACAAGGTTCATTGATATTAAATTGGGACCAATCGACAATCCGGTATTGTGGGGGCCCTCAGCCGTAAATGTTGGGAACCCTCATTGCGTATTTTTTGTTGCGAATGTTGATGATCACGCAATCGATAAATTTGGACCGTTGGTAGAGAACCACCCGCTTTTCCCTGAGCGCGCCAATGTTTCCATCGCCGAAGTGAACAGCAAACACTCAATTCGCGTGCGAGTTTGGGAACGCGGCGTCGGCGTCACCAAAGCTTGCGGGACGGCAGCGTGCGCGGCGCTTGTTTCGGCGCATCGCAGGCGCCTCGCAGCCAGAAAAGCGACGGTAACGCTGGATGGCGGCGATTTGGCGATCGAGTGGCGTGAGGACAATCATATTACCATGACTGGTGAATATTCTTACGATGGAGACGGCGTCCTGCCGGAACTTGAATAATGGCGAAGCTTTTTTTCAATTATGCAGCGATGAATGCCGGGAAATCTACAACGCTTCTGCAAGCGAGTTTTAATTATCGCGAAACCGGCATGAACACGTTTTTGTTTACTGCCGAGATAGACGACCGAGATGAAAGAGGGAGTATCCAGTCGAGAATTGGTTTGAAAAGTAGCGCGCACATGTTTGGGGCGGAAACGGATCTTTTGAAAGTTGTGCAAACGGCGAACGAAAATGCGAAGATAAATTGTATCTTTGTCGACGAGGCGCAGTTTTTGACAGCTAATCAGGTGGATCAGCTCGTTAGGATAGTTGATGAATATGAAGTCCCCGTAATCTGCTATGGGCTGAGAACAGATTTTCGCGGTGAACTATTTGAGGGCAGCGCGCGGCTATTGGCGCTTGCTGACGAGATTCGAGAGCTCAAGACAATTTGTCGTTGCGGCCGCAAAGCGACCATGAATTTGCGGATTGATCAGCATGGGAATGCCGTCACACACGGCGACAAAATCGAAATTGGCGGCAATGACCGATACACAGCATTATGCCGCAAACATTTCTATGATGCATTTGGTCGTTAGGCGCTACGAAAACGAGTTTTTAGTTTGCTGATGGCGAAATTGAGTTCAACAATCCCGCAGCGGTGTTTTGATCAAACTTGATACGCAACTGGATGAATGGACCATTGCGCGTGTATTCGGCGCCGATAAAATCATCGTCCACAAAACCTGCAAAATTCCAACCGGCGCCAAGCCATACATTATCAGCCGGATTGACGCCGAGACTCGGGCCGTAGGAATAATCGATTGTTCCCGCATTATGTGAATACAGCATCGTGCCGCGAAATCCGAAATCAATCTTCTTGGTTACGTCGAAACGTGTCTCCAGGCCGAAGAGCTGCGTATACCCGCTGAACTCGGCGCCGTCAGTTTCGAGGAATGAGTATTTTAGTCCGTGATTGATTGATAATTGCCAGCGCTCATTCAACATCGCGTTTACGGCTAAATTGTTTATCGCTTTCCAATTATACAACTCACCGTCTATTTTGTGTTGTTTTATATCGAAGCGATTGAATATGACCAAGTCATCGTCACGGGGGCGTAGGGCAAATCCGACCCGCGCGTCGATCCGATGTTCATCGGGTTGATCTTGATTGTCTGTTTCTTCGATGCGTGCAGCGCCAGCAAACGATAATTTCTCGCTCACTTCACGCGCCGCCGCCGCAGCAATTGTATATCGATCGGAAAGCGCAGATTTTTTCATTTCCACACGCGCTGAACCTTGTGATTTCTCAGAACGATAACCAGCGCCGATATAACCGGATGTGAAGTCAGCATTGTTTTCCAACGGTGAGAGCGGGTCGTCAGATACAATGTCTTCCAAAGGGGTCACTGAACCGTCATTGGCTAGCTCTTCGCGGCGACTAACACCGAAAGACGCCGACCATTTGTCATTGAGCTGTACTTGTTGATCGAGACCAAACGTTGCACCGAGGCGTCGTCCGGAATCTTGTGTTAGCTTGTCAGCAGACGCGGTTATGCGCGCGCCAGTCCATGGCTCCGCGGCGACACCAACAATTGTACTCGACGCTTTTGTGTCGTCGCCATTTTGAATTTCATGGCTGGCGCTTAGCGTTACGCGGTTTGAAAGTTTCTGATCAAATCCAAATACCGTTCGTTGCGGAAAAAGTGATGAATCGTTGCGGCCATCGATAGCCTGATCTCTCGCGGCGCGTAGTGTCAGGCCGATTTTCTTGAAGGTTTTGCGAACTTCGGCAGTCGCCAGAAGCGATTTACGACGCTCGCCGCCGAAAGTATTTTCGACAACCCGCCGAAAACCGGCTTTGCCAGAAGCGGCTTCTGCTTCTTGCCGTATGGCGATTTCGGATACAGATCGATTTGCGCCGGTGCGAAGATTTTCCTCACGGTAAACTGCTGCATCAAGATAGCGTTCGCCCCGCGCGCCACTGGCCGCGCTATTGAATTGATCCAGCCGGACGTTTGCTTCTATGCCATATCGCCTCACGCCACTGACGCCGGATGATTGTTGGCTCAACCCAAATCCCGATTTGACATCATCATAATAAGCGCGAGCTGAAATGCCTTCACTTACATGTTTAATCTCCGCTGAAATTGCGTCGAAGGATTCGCTATCGCCATCAATCCGGCTCTTGGAAACGCCATATTCCAAGCGCAATCGTGTTGTGTCTGTTACGTCTGCACGAAGATCAATTGCTGCGAGCTGGTTCGTTGATTCAACCACGCCTGGCGCGCCGTCTTCGTGAATGAGTGTTACGCCGGTTTCAATACGACCGTCAGCAAACAAGATGGCGCCGCGACCGCCACCGACCGCATTGCGATGCACAGGCGCAGACGTCTCATATTCCGCGACGATGACATTGAAATGTTCGGGATCCGTCGCTGCCGGAACAGGCAAGCGAAATATTACTTCGCCGGTTCGAAAATCAATGTCATAATCAAAATATCGAACAAACTTTGCGGTTGCGACAACTTCATCAGGTCGGAATCGGTTGCGGGTTTCAACGTAGATTGTTTCGGAGTTTCGGACCAGCGGCGCCGTCGTTAAGTTAAACGGACCAGATGTTCCGTCGGCGGCGATTTCGTCGCGCATGAAAACTTGATTTGTTTCGGCGGCGAACCCCGTAAAACGAAATCTTTCGCCCTCATACGTTGATTGGAAGCCAGACAGGCGCCGCGAATATCTGCCAAGCTTCGTTTCACTGAGCCCGGTATCGTAGTCTCCAAAAAGCGCTTGAAACCCGCTCTTCTCCGCTTTGAAATAGACTGGGTACCTGCTTTGGGCCTCAAATTGTTGTATCGAACGGTCACCATAAACCGAATATCGCGCATCAGGATCAATATCATCAAAGAGTGCGTCGTCTTCGTCGCCACGTCCCTTGTCTGTATCTACCGCAGCAGTAACAAGCCATCCGCCTTTTACAGTTCCTTTGGCGAATACCGCAACGCGGCCGCGCTCCATCATTTTCCGAGCAGTAGAGCCAGCGCTTCCTGGTTTATTTTTTTGGTGCTGCGCGCTTCCTTCTGCAAGCCCGATAATAATCCATTCCCGCAATTGTGGCTTTAGATATGCGACAAAGGTCTCGCTGCGTTGTTCATCCAGATAAACCGTAATTCGCGCGTTTCCGGTTTGCAGCGTTGGCTCCAACTCAACAGCGAGAATGCCATCGCGCCCGACCGCGAATGATGATTTCGTGGTCAACGGTTCGGTAAGTGGAATGGTGTCTTCGAGCTTATTTAAATCTTTTGCTCGATAAGGCGGTGCAATTTCAACATCAAAGATTTGACCGGCCTTTACGACGCGGCCCGCTCCGTCAGTCATGCGTACGGCTATAACTGGTGATGTCGTTCCGTCCGCAACGAGATTTGATTGCGCCGGGGCGAGCGTCGCTTGCGCCGCGTCAGATACAAAAACAAAGGTGCGTTCCAGACGAGAGATTTCGGTTCCATCCATGGTTTGAATGATTGCGATGAGGTGATTTTCGCCATCAACGAGATCTAGCCCTCGCCACCTGGAGATGGCGGCAGATCGCGCTTTATTGACTTCACGTCCAGCAAAATTCAATGCGGGCGCTTTGGAACCATTCAGCAAAAGCGCGACTCGCTGACCCGCAGGATGCTTTATTCCGAGATTAATTGAGCGCGATGTCGGGTTCGAACCAAGCGTCGGATATGCCCAGGCCGGGTCTGGGGACTGTCCATCAAGCCAAGCAATATCGTACTGGGTATATTCCTTTGCATCGCTTTGTGCGAACTGATTGTCACTATGCGTTGATTTGTTTTCGTTTTCGCCCTTCAAGTAAAAGTTCGCGCGCCAAATTGAACCGCCTTGCGCATCGACAAACTTAGAAATTGCGCTACCGGCGTATCGAGTGTTCTCTTCACAGGCGACAATTTCATATCCATCCGGGATCGTCGTCGTATCGATTTGCACGACATGAACGCCAGCTTCGACATCTTCGAAATGGTACAGTCCATCTTCGTCAGTCGAAACATAGGCGCCGGTTTCCATATAAAGGCGGATACCTTCAACGCCGTCGCCGCGTATATTCTCTCGCGGCCACTTGTCATCAGGCGTGCATGCATTAGCGGCGACTCGGCCGATGATGGTCAGATTACTCCGAAGCAAGTCTTCTTTGATGTACACATTAGCGCGAGCGAAGTTCGAAACGTTGTCGCCAGCGCTATTGATGACGGACACTGTGTTTACAGCGTCGCCCATTTGCGCGCCGGAACTTACCTCGGCCACGTATGTGAAAGAAGCAGTTGCTCCAGCAGCTAGCGCGCCGCCATTGAAAAGTATTTCCTGGCCGTCGTTGCTTATTTCCGGGTCATCAATTGGAGCCCCGCCCCGGCGCGCCGAGCCTGCTTGGTATCGAAATCCTTGCGGGAGAATATCGAGAATTGGCAACAAAACTGCATTGGCGCCGGTGTTTTCAACCGTGACCTCATATCGAATGAAGTCACCGATCGATGCAGTTTGCATTGCAGTCGATTTCGTTACAACCAATTCTGATGATGGATCGAGGGGCACATCGAAGCTGACGTCGCCGGTGCCGTCCAGGACAAAACTGCCCAAAAACGATGCATCGATAATTGTGAACGGGCCGCCGGGCAGTGTTGCAATATCTTCCGACGTTGCTGCCGACGGGGCTGAATATCCGTCAGGTGCTTCGATTTCGAGGCGGTATTCCCCTGGAAACATAATTGGGAATAAAAATTCTCCCGACCCAAGGTCATAAAAGAAACCACCGGCGTCTGTGACCGATCCGCCAGTTGTGACCGTTGAAGGGTAGGCTGATACGCCGTCGATGCCGAATACTTGCGCTGGTGCGCCCGTCGCAACATCAATGATTGTAACAACCGCGCCATCGACAAGATCGCCAGTGGCGCTGTCAAACAAACGCCCGTAGGGATCAACACCGGCGATGTCGGTTGACACTTCGTCGCCATCAAATGGATCCTGATATGTCGTCGTCAGCACCGAACTTGCGCCGAGCAGAACGGTCACATCAGAATCGTCCGCCGGGTCCTGGACGCTCGACACGTAACCAGCGAAGACACCAGTGTTTACACCGGTCTCGTATAAACGCAGTGTCATTTGATCGACGCCATCAGCATCTAACGTAACAACGACAGTTTCAATTCGAGAGGGATCGCCGTTTTGACCTAAGTCAGTAACGGATATGATGATGAGCTCACCAGCAAAGTAGTTTTCAGCGGTTGCCAGCATTGTGGCGCTGGAGAAATCGAGCACATTGCCGCCGGCGTTCACTGGTGGACCGACGGATTGAAATATCGGCGATCCGTCCGGATTAAATCCGGATACGTAATCGCTGCCATTGATGTCGGTTAGAATTCCGTCGGGTGCGTTCGGCGAATGTCTAAAAAACTCGACCGTAGAAGGCGTTCGTGCAGCCTCAACCACAAACGCAGCGGGCGGCGACTGAATTTGCACCCGTGACGCGGTTGGGCCAAAGGAAACGGTTGCGATATTGGTAACGGTTTCGCCGAGCGTAGCGGAATTTGCATTAGCGATCAGCATTCCCAAAATAACCGGGAATAACAGGGCAATTCTTGCCCAAATGCTGAAGCTTTTACTTACGCAACTCACACCGTTTACTTTCAAATCGGCCCGATAAAAACCGCCCTTAATTGTGGAAATGCCGCCGCGCTGAAATGTCAGCGCAGCGGCGTTCCATGGCTAGGGAAGTCTCTCGGCTTACCGTACTGTCGCTCGGATACGGAGTTCACCGGTGGCGCCCGCTGCAAGTTCGGCGTTGTCGAGGGCAACTGAACATGACGTCGTGCAACCGCCGCCAGGCGGCGTTATTGTTCCCGCCGTCGAGAAGCCGGATTGAGTGGCGCCGACATAGCTGACTTCGTCAGGCAATACGTCAGCTATATCGATATCAGTCGCCGTGGCTGCGCCGGCGCCGTTCGATACGGAAATCAAATACTCTAGGCATGCGCCTGGAATATAGAATTGATTGCCTGCGACAGCCGGATCGACCGAACAATCGATCGCTGTTGAATCGGTTGCAATAATCGCAACAGTTTTGCTAGCCGAGAGGTTCGCGGCCGAAACGGTAAAGCTTGCCGTATCAGAGTGACCGCCATCCGGTGTCGCGGCGTCTGCTGCGGCCGTGCCTTGGCCATCTGCAAGAACGTTTTGCGCAGCGCCGTCTTCATTATTAGCGCCAGCTTCACCCAGCGTTTCGTTGCCTGGCGTCGCAGATGCCGAGTTTATCCAAGCTGTAGGGTCAAGGCTGTCCGCATATAATATGTGGCCGTCTGCCTGGCCGTTAGTTACTGTACCTGCAATATCGCCCGAAATAACAACCCAAAGGGTCGCGTCTGGTGCGAGGTCGGAAGAGGCTGCGCCGGAACCTGCCGTGTATGCGGCGCCGCCGACATTATCGACGCCGTCAACATATGCGTCGTCGCCGCCTGCATCGACGTAATATCGCATCGTAACTGTGGTGTCGAAATCATCGCCTGCAAGATCTTCCAATGCAAACGAATACGCTTGAGTATCGTTACCGTCGTTGCGGACGCGGAACACAAGATCTTGGCCGGTAGCGCCCGGAACAACGGAGACGTCGCCGAGACTTTCTACAAAAACATCAACCTTTCGGTCGACAGTGAACGTCGTCGGCGGCGGGTTTCCGCCAACACCGTCATTCGTAATTGTCGTTTGAGGCACAGTGCCGACTTGGTAGTCGAGCGTGAATGTATTCGAGACTACTTCACCGGCATCGGTGTAATTATTTTGCGCATTGGCGGACATGACTGGCAGGCTGATAAATACGCCAGCCGCCACCGCCGCGATACGCGCGCGAGTTAATAGAGACTTCATTTCTGCTTCCCTTCACCTAAAGCGCAGGAAACATCCCATTAGCGGGTAAAAAAAGCGCAAATTTCACTGAATTAGTAAGTATGTATGCGTCGCGAAATTTGCGGAAACCCAATCTTCTTGTTTCGGTATGAAACAGATTGGCCTGCGAGCGTTAGATTAATTGCCGGCGCATGCAAAAGCTTAACTGAAGATTTACCCTAACAGACGAATTTGTCGGAAATATTTTTTATAGGAGTTCAGTAATGACGCCGCGACTAATGATTGCAATGTGCGCCTTGCTCGCTGCTGCGCCAGCATGGGCGGAAATTTCAGCGGAACAACGGATCGAAAAAGAGATCGTGGAAAAAGGCCCAAACGGGGAAGTAAGACTTGCACGCGTGGCGGCGGACACCGTGCAACCTGGTGAAGAGGTTATTTACTCGCTTAGCTATTCGAATAAAGCAGCTGATGCAGCAGAAGCTGTCGTATTGGTGATTCCGGTGCCGGATGAAATTACCTATGTCGAAGGTTCCGCAACAGGTGAAAACTTGAATATCTTATTCTCCGCGGATGGCGGCGAAACATTTGTAGCGCGCGGCCGTTTAACAGTGGTCGAAGATGGGCGCCCACGCGCCGCTAAAGGCGATGAGATCACGCATATAAAATGGACTCTTGCAAGCGCGTTGAAGCCATCTCAAGCAGGTGAAGTTTCATTCCGCGGCATACTGAAATAGGAATTCTCTCAGAAATTATCGGCGTTTCCTGCGGCGCAATTGACTTTCTAAATTTTTATGGTGTTCGAGAATAAGGCGCATCGTACTGCGCCATCGCGCGATGCAGTAATGAAATGAGACGCCAGAGGGTGTGGCTGCGTTTTTCTTTGCGAGAATCATTGAGCCGGTGATATTGCGTAAAAGGCAGCTACGCGCTAGACGCTCTGCCCCATGGAGAGGTGCCGGAGTGGTCGAACGGGGCGGTCTCGAAAACCGTTGTGCAGGCAACTGTACCGAGGGTTCGAATCCCTCTCTCTCCGCCAGTTTTTTTTAAATCTTTGTAAGTGTTTGTTCTAAATCGGCGCGCCCAATTCCTTGATGGTTTTACGCAATGATTTGCGCCAATCCGGTTGGCTAATTCCAAAAACTTTATGTAATTTTGAACAATCGAGCAGCGAGTTGAGCGGTCGTTGCGCCGACGTTTCAAATTCGGAGGTCGAAATTCCAATGACTTCTGTGCGGTTTCCTGAGGCAGAAAATATTTCACGCGCAAAGTCCGCCCAGCAAACGCCTGGCGAACCCTGGTAATGAAATATTCCGGCGGGTCCTGGTTTAGCATAAGCTATATCGAGGATTGTATTGGTAATGTCGGCAGCGCTAGTGGGGCCGCCAAATTGGTCATCAACGACTGTCACGGTTTCGTTGCTCGCCGCCATTCGCAGCATGGTTTTTACAAAATTTGTTCCGGTAGCTGAAAATACCCAAGACGTTCGCAGTATTATAGAAGCTGGATTTGCCTTGAGGAGCAATTCTTCGCCGCGCAGTTTCGATGCGCCATAGGTGTTTATGGGATTTGTTGGCGTTTCCTCCGAATATGGCGTTTCGCTTTCGCCATCGAAAACATAGTCAGTAGATATGTGAATAAATTTCGCGCCAACATCTCGTGCTGTGTCCGCCATTTCTGCAGGTGCAGTTGCATTCAACTGGAAAGCCGCATCGCGGTCGGTTTCAGCTTTGTCGACCGCCGTAAAGGCCGCAGCATTGATCACGCAATCCGGCATGTAATTTTGAATTGCCGCGGCAGCAGCGCTGGCGTTTAACAAATTGCAATCTGCACTTCCAAGGAACCGCGCATTTTTGTTGTCGTAAAGGACCGCCCGCAGCGCGCGTGCGACCTGGCCATTCTTCCCAAAAATCAAATAGCGCATGGGTTATCGCTTATTTGCGGTTTGCCAGGCCAATTCGCTTGCCTGCGTCGAAACCCCGGTTTTGAATATCGCGCCACCACTGTTCGTTTTGAAGATACCACCGAACGGTGTGTCGAAGGCCGTTATCAATATTCGTATTGGGTGACCAGCCAAGATCTTTTTCGATCTTATCGCAATTGATCGCATAGCGAAGGTCGTGGCCCGGCCGGTCCGAAACGAATTCGATCAAATTCTCATGCGGTCTGTGCGGAGAATCCGCGAGTTCTTCATCCAAAATCCGGCAGATTGTTTTCACAAGATTGATATTCGATTCTTCAGCGCGCCCGCCAATATTGTAGAGTTCGCCGATTTTTCCTTTTTCAGAAACGAGCAGCAACGCGGCGGCATGGTCTTCTACGTAGAGCCAATCTCGAACATTTTCGCCTTTGCCGTAAACCGGTATTTTTTTACCAGCGAGTGCGTTTAGGATTACCACAGGGATGAGTTTTTCCGGGAATTGATACGGACCGTAGTTGTTTGAGCAATTAGTAATGACGACTGGCAATCCGAATGTTTCGCCCCAAGCGCGCACCAACATGTCGGATGATGCTTTGGCGGCCGAATAGGGAGAATTTGGCTGGTAAGGGGATGTCTCCGTAAACTCACCAGTTGGACCGAGCGAGCCATAAACCTCGTCGGTCGAAACATGATGAAATCTGAAATTCTCTGCGCTTGTGTTCGCAATGTAACAGCGTGCGGCTTCAAGGAGTGAATAAGTGCCTACTATATTTGTTTCAATAAAATCACGAGGGCCGTCGATCGACCTGTCGACATGAGTTTCCGCGGCAAGATGCATGAGGGCGTCGGGCTGTGCAGATTCAAATATTTCTGTTAGTGCCGCTTGGTCGCAGATATCATGTCGATGAAAATGGTAGTTTTCATGGTCATCAACATTGGCCAAGTTTGCCAAATTTGCGGCGTAAGTCAGCTTATCGACGTTGTGAACAATGTGTCCGGCAGCGATAGCTTGTCTAACAACAGCCGAGCCTATGAAACCAGCGCCTCCTGTCACAATCAGTTTCATCTTGCTGTCTCCGCCCAAAAGTCGTTGCACGCTGCGCCGCCGCCTGGTCAGCTTAATAGCATTTTTTGCGTTCAATAGAGAGTGAATTTTATAATCAAATAACAATCAAAGAATGGTGGAGCTAGGCGGAATCGAACCGCCGACCTCTTGCATGCCATGCAAGCGCTCTCCCAACTGAGCTATAGCCCCATTCTTTTTTTCCAATTCGTCAATTTGCAATTATTCGCAAAATTAACGCTAAGGCAAAATAGGTTATTCAATACTCACCGCGCACAATGTAGTTCAAATATCACCCAAGCGCGGCCTTACTAATCATCGTCTTTCGCAGGCTTGATGATCGAAGAGACATCACTGTCATCGTCGTCTTCAAGCAAGCTGTCATCGTCTTCGTCGTCGTCATCATCCAAATCGACATCAATGTCGTCGATATCACTTAATTCATCATCTTCGTCGTCATCATCATCGTCACTATCGTCGTCGAGCGCCGGACGCTTATTTGATTTGGGCGCTTTTTTCTCTTTGTCAGCATCTTCAAGTGAAGCTTCAGCTTCTGGTTTCTTTTCGGTTGTGTCGGCGTCCTTGGCGGCCTCGTCGTCGCGCGCAGTTTTGCGCGGTTTAAGCAATGGCTCGGGGACAAATTCATGGTGGCATTTCGGGCAATGCGCTGGTGATTTTGTGAGATCGTAAAAGCGTGCGCCGCATTCCGGGCAATCGCGTTTTTCGCCTAATTCTGGTTTGCTCATATTTCTACCGCTTGGAGTGGACCCTTGATCGGCGGTTCTGTTGCCACGATGACGAGGCGCTGTCAAAAGGAATAAGGCTTACAAAGCGGGATTTTTAGGGACGGGAAATGGCGGTCGAGAAAGCGCAAAAAGATGTATCAATGTCCGCATTGACCGGCAAAGTGACGGCGCCGGGCGACAAATCAATTTCTCATCGGGCCTTGATTTTTGGCGCGTTGGCCGAAGGTGAAACGAAAATACGAGGCCTCTTGGAGGGCGAGGACGTTTTGCGAACCGCCGGCGCATTGCGGGCTCTGGGCGTCGAAATCGAGCGCGAAAAAGAAGTTTGGCGAGTTGCTGGCGGAAAACTGTCAGCCCCGGAAAAGCCTCTTTATCTTGGAAATTCGGGCACTGGGGCGCGCCTTATCATGGGTTTGCTGGCTGGCGGCGGATTGGCCGCATCATTGGATGGCGATCTTTCGCTGCGAAGCCGGCCTATGGGCCGGGTCCTGGAGCCGCTTGAAATGATGGGCGCATCAGCGATTTCCCAAGATGGGCGGCTGCCGGTTTCGATTGTGCCGAATGGTCAATTGAAGGGCATTGAGTACCGGTCGCCGGTAGCATCGGCGCAAGTCAAGTCGGCGGTTTTAATTGCGGGTCTTTTTGCTTCGGGAGTGACGACCTTCCACGAGCCCACGCCGACGCGCGATCATACAGAACGCATGTTAGCGGCGTTTGGCGCCTCGATTGATGTGTCAGACGCTACCGGCGGCGGCCGGGTCGTTACGTTTAAAGGCGGACAGCGACTTTCGGCGACAGAAATAATCGTACCAGGCGATCCATCTTCCGCCGCGTTTCTCGCCGCTGCGGCGTTGATCATGCCGGGCTCCGATATCACCATTGAGAACGTTCTGGTAAACCCGCATCGAACCGGCTTCTACAATACCCTCGAAGACATGGGCGCTGACGTCACGTTTGAGAACGAGCGCGTATCCGGCGGTGAGCCGATCGCCGATGTCCGGGTGCGTCATTCAAAACTGAATGGCGTCAATGTGCCGCCAGAGCGAGCAGCGTCGATGATCGACGAATACCCAATTCTCAGTGTTGTTGCTTCGTTTGCAAAGGGGGAGACGAGATTCGCCGGGGTTGGCGAGTTGCGTGTAAAAGAAAGTGATCGCCTGGCGTCGATGGAAACAGGGCTGAGGGCGTGCGGCGTTAACGTTGAAACAGGCGACGATTGGATGCGCGTAACCGGCGGTGCGCCCCGCGGCGGCGCATGTGTCGCGACGCATAACGACCACCGCATCGCCATGAGTTTTCTGACAATGGGTCTCGCCACAAAAGAACCAGTTACGGTTGATGATACGCGCATGATTGCGACCAGTTTTCCGGATTTCGCGGAAACAATCGCAATGCTCGGCGGCAATATTCGCCAAAGCATATAATTTGAACTTGCCTTCCGAGTGACGGCGCCCATAGTGGCGTCCCGATGGAAAAGCCGATTGTCATTGCTCTTGACGGCCCGGCCGCATCGGGGAAGGGAACGCTGGCGCGATTGATCGCTGATCAATATGCGCTCGCCTATCTCGACACCGGCGTACTTTATCGCGGCGTTGCCTGGCTCCTTCTCGAAGACGGGAATGATCCGAACGACGCGGCGCTTGCCGCTAAAGCGGCGAAGAATTTCGACATCGAGAAAATTGAAAACGCAGACATCCGCACCCGTAAAGTTGGCGCGGCAGCGAGCGTCGTAGCGGCTAACGCCGACGTTCGCGCGGCGCTTCTTGAATTTCAGCGGCGCTTCGCCAATGAGCCAAAGCCAGGCCTGAAGGGCGCAGTTCTTGACGGACGGGATATTGGCACGGTTGTCTGTCCCGACGCCACGGTGAAATTCTTTGTAACGGCGAGTGCGGATGTGCGCGCCCGCCGTCGCTGGCTGGAGCTGTCGCCGTCGCGGCCAACCCTTGAAGAAGCGACTGTTTACAAGGACTTGGTCGAAAGGGACGCGCGGGACGCCGCCCGCGATGACGCGCCGATGACAAGGGCCGACGACGCGGAGTTGCTTGATACGACTCATTTGTCTATAGACGCGGCCTTCGCGGCGGCGCGCCGCGTGATTGACGGCGTAACCCGGCGTTGCAGTTAGGATATTTGCCCGCGCACATGCGAAGGCGAATAAATAAACTAGCCTCGGGTTGCGGTTTTTGTGTGTCCGCCAAATCGCTTGTAGCGCCGCTAAATTGAAAACCAGGTTCAACGGTCCGGCGCGGCGCAAAACATAAGTTCGCCAATCGCCCGGAAAGACCGCTCGAAAAACGGGCTGGCATTTCGCTGATCCAAACTGGAGATTGTAAGACAGGTGTCTGCAACTGAAACCCTTAACCCGTCCCGCGACGATTTCGCGGAAATGCTCGAAGCCTCACTAGTTGACCGTCAGGATTTTGAAGAAACGGTCGTCAAAGGCAAAGTCACCGCCATCGAAAAAGACGTCGCAGTGATTGATGTCGGCCTCAAAACTGAAGGCCGGGTTCCCTTAAAAGAATTCGCCCTCGCTGGAAAACCCGCTGACCTGACGGTCGGCGACGAAGTCGAGGTCTATGTTGAGCGCGTCGAAAACGCGCTCGGCGAAGCAGTAATCAGCCGTGAAAAAGCGCGCCGCGAAGAGGCGTGGGATCGCCTTGAAAAAGTTTATGCCGACAGCGAGCGCGTCGACGGCGAAATCTTCAACCGCGTCAAAGGCGGATTTACCGTTGACCTCGGCGGCGCTGTCGCATTCCTGCCGGGCAGCCAGGTTGATATCCGCCCGGTGCGTGACGCCGGTCCGTTGATGAATATCGCGCAACCTTTCCGTATACTGAAGATGGACAAGCGCCGCGGTAATATCGTTGTCTCGCGCCGCGCCATTCTGGAAGAAGATCGCGCGGAACATCGCCAGGAAGTCGTCAAGGAACTGAACGAGGGCGATGAACGCGAAGGCGTTGTTAAAAACATCACCGATTACGGCGCGTTCGTCGAATTGGCGCCGGGCGTTGATGGCCTCTTGCACGTCACCGATATGTCCTGGAGCCGCGTCAATCATCCGTCGGAAGTCCTGGGTGTCAACGACACAGTTCGCGTCAAGATCATCAAGATCAATCCGGAAACTCACCGTATTTCTCTCGGCATCAAACAGCTTCAGCCTGATCCCTGGGAAGGCGTTGCAGCGAAATATCCGATCGATGGGCGTTTCCGCGGCAAGGTTACCAACATCACCGATTACGGCGCATTTGTTGAGCTAGAAGACGGCATCGAAGGCCTCGTCCATGTTTCCGAAATGAGCTGGGTCAAGAAAAACGTCCATCCGGGCAAAATCGTTTCGACCTCTCAGGAAGTCGATGTGATGGTGCTCGAAGTTGACGAGACCAAACGCCGGATTTCTCTTGGCCTGAAACAGTGCCTCGATAATCCGTGGGAGCGCTTCTCAGAAGAATTCCCAATTGGCTCTGTCATTGAAGGCGAAATCAAAAACATCACCGAGTTTGGTTTGTTTGTCGGTCTCAATGAAGAGATGGACGGCATGGTCCACTTGTCCGACCTCGACTGGAATCGTTCCGGCGAAGAAGCGATCAAGGATTATGAAAAAGGCCAGATGGTCAAAGCGAAAATCCTAGATGTCGATCCGGAGAAGGAACGCATTTCTCTTGGCGTCAAACAGGTCGGTTCTGATCCAATCGAAGCCATTGGCGAATTGAAACGCGGCGACGACGTTACCTGTACGGTCACAGCGATTGAAACCGGCGGTATTGAAGTCCAGCTTTCCGGCGATGACGGCCCCAAAGCCTTCATTCGCAAATCCGACCTCTCCAAAGAGCGCTCGGAACAGCGCCCGGAGCGTTTCGCTGTCGGCGACAAAATCGACGCACGTGTCACAACGATCGATACAAAAACGCGGCGCATCAATGTCTCGATCAAGGCGCGCGAAGTCGCTGAAGAAAAAGAAGCGGTCGAACAGTTTGGTTCGGCCGATAGCGGCGCATCGCTCGGCGACATTCTCGGCGCCGCGCTGAAAGAAAAAGAAGACGACTAGACCGAAACTATTCGTTTTCTCGAAGGAGCCCCCGGCCGCGCGCCGGGGGTTTTCTTTTTGCGGGACGGTGGCGCAAATCGATGTGACGCTTATCGCGACTTTTAAATCCGTTTCACCCCTTGCTCTGTCTTGGTTTCCGGCGAATCTGGTCTGGTTCTCGGGAGGAGAATGGCGGAAACATTGAGGCGTTGGGATGGTGTTAGCTGGGGTGACGTTCACGTCGGTGATCATTCCATTTTGTGGTCTGGTGTGTCATCGCGAAATCAAATTCCGTCTTCCCGACGAAAGTCGCGATCTATCTCCCGCAAACGCGGTGCAGTTTAATGAGGCAGGTGATGGGCCCTGCGATTGCACCGCGGGGCGGCCAGATTGATGCGAAGCGCTTACCTTCGTCATCCCGGATTTAATTCGGGATCCATGGCCAGGCATTAATAACATCGCAATGGCCGCATTTTGCCGCCATGGATTCCGGCGTCCGCCGGAATGACAGAATTCGTTGTTTTCGATTCTATAATTTTTCATGGAGACCACTTTAAGGCCTCCACGAGGCGTGAGGATAACTATCCACCAAATGCGGGTTTCAAGAAAAATTACCATCTGGGGGTTGAATCGAAAGTAGTTAATTCAACTGGAATTTCGCGCAAAGAAACACCCGGCGCTAATGGTGCGCCGGGTTTCAAATTCGGTACGAAGTTCGGCTTCAACTATTCTATCGTGATTTTGATTGGTATCTTGATCGTAATCTTTTTGCCGGTTTCGGTCTTACAGACGATTGCTTCACCCGATTCCCAAAAACCTTTTGGCGGAACACCGCTATTGCCGCCGCCATTCTTAATCATTGGATCGGCTGTTGGCGTAATTGAAGTGTTGTCGCTAAACGTCACTTTAAAATGCAGCGCGTATAAATATTCTCCTGAGTCTGTATTTAAGTCCTTTATCGTCAACCGCTTCTTATTGTTCGAAAGACTAGGGTCTTCAAATTGACAATTTTGTCCATTTGAGTCGCACATATTGCTGAAGGATTTTGGGCATTTTGTATCGCCGACAGAAATTGCACTCTTGGCCGGGCTAACGAATTTGATTTTAGAACCTTGCGGCGCACTTTGATCTAGCGCTGCACGAAATGTTATTCTTGCGTCATCTCTCGGAATTCTATCCAAAGTAATATTTCCGGCAATATCAACTAGATTATTTGGTCCCGAAAATTCAAACAAATAATCTGCTTTTATTTTCGGATCAGCTCCCGGAATGGCCGTCACCGTTATCGGTACGTTTGTTGTCACAAATTCCTCCACCTACTGCTTCCGAAAAATGATATGCTAATACATGAACTTCGGAAATGGAGCATAAAGCGTATTTGCTCAATTTTTTCTCTGCATGCGCATTAGTGCGGGATGTTGTGGGTTCAATTCTTCCAGTTGTTTCAGCACCTTTTCAAATTGCACGCTCTGATTGTCTTCTATAAAAATTTTCGCCTTCAGAAGTAATCGGTCGAAATTTTGCGTTTCTTGCCCAGACAATAACTGAAGCCCTCGGGTGAAATATTTAGTCGCGTCTAGGCTAATACCGTTATCTAGGGCTGCTAGGCCGGCAAAATAATTGATCGTAGCTAGATCGTATTCCCAGCCTGAATTGTCGGTCGCAACAACCATTGTTTCACTATGCTTATCAAGCAGTGCAGAAATGTATGTTGCCGCACCGCTCCCATAGGCACGGTACTGCATTTCGGCAGCCAAAGCGTCATATGAAGTAAGGAAAGTAGTTGCTCGGCTGGCGTTTATGTCGCGTTCGGCTAGGTAATCCAGAGAGGACTTTCCATTGTTAAAAGCAAGGTTTGCTGATGGCAAATCGTCGATGAAAAGAAAATATCGCGTCGCGTGAAGATTTTGAGATACCGAGACATATCTTGAAAATGTGTCGGTCGGTTCACTATCAAGGACGCTTGAGATTGTATCCGTGGCCTTTCGATAATCTTTATCCGCCGCCGCCAACTCGCCTAATGATAACGCAATCCGCGCACGTGCGCCGTAGGCCGTTGCCAATGCGCGTTTCGTTTCCATATTGAGCGGATCAAAACTTAGGATCTCCAAATAAATATCAAATTCATTATTGAGTGAGTTCGCCGCCTGGCGGTAGTTACCGCTCTCGCGCTCGGCCCGGGCGAGCCACGAGTGCAACTGCCCTAAGTCGAAAAGTCTGCTGGCATCATTGGGGGAGCCAACCATCGAGTTCTTGGCGACCTGAATCGCTTTTCTGAAATTATCAGCGGCGGCTTGCCATTTTTCTTCGTCAATCAACAATGTACCAATATTCGAATATCCATAACCTAACTCGGCTTGCCAGTCCGGATTATCGGGATCAATTTCTACAAGTCGTTGGGCATGACGCAGATATTTAGTAAGTTGTTCTTCCGCCTGAACATGATCGCCTTTCTGCCAAGCATAATACCCGACCCAAAATACTGACTGCGCGTGGTCGAAGATACGTTGTTCATTATTCGGGTCGCGGCGGAGCTGTTCTTCCGTCGTTGCGGCAGCCTCGGTATAGGCCGCAAGTGCCGCATCGAGATCGCCTTTTAGGTTTTCGACTTCACCCAGCAAGAGTTGCGCCCGGGCGCGGCGGCCGAGGCTGTCGGCGTCCATATCGTCGGCGGATTTAGAGGCGTAATAGTCGAGCGCTTTCTGGCCAACGGCGTCCATGACGTCGAGGCGGCCGACGGCTTCCAGGCGACCTTTGAGGTCTGTCAGCATGAATTCGATCACGTCCTCAGCGTCAGCGCGCTGACGCTCCGCGTCTTTGCGCGCGTCAAAGGCGAAGAGGGCGAGCGCTCCCATCGCAATCGCGATCCCGCCAAAGACGCCGGCCGTAATCGCCAGCCGGGTTGTGCGTTTGTGCGCCTCGCGTTGAATGAGATCGTCAAGATTGACGCCGATAAGCCCCGCGACAATTTTGAGGGCAGCGTTGTCGCGCCCGTCGGCCTCGTCACGCAGATCAGCGGCAAGGGGTTCGGCTTTGTTCTCGGTAAGGGCGCCGTCGGATCCGATATGGCGGCGAAAGGCGAGGGGGAAACATTCAAGCGCCGGGTCGCTATCGTTTCCGTCTTCGCTGGCGAACGGTACGCCGTCGACGATAAGGCCAAGAATTCGGGTCTCGCCGTGGAGCGCCTTGAAACGGCGGATTTCCTCGGAAACCCATTCTGACTGTGCTGCGGCGGGCGAACAGATGACAATCAGGAAATGGCTGTTGCGCAGCGCGCGCTCTACCGTTGTTGTCAAATCGCCGGATGTGGGCAAATCCTCACGGTCGCGAAAAATTGGCGTCAACCGGCGTGGCACCGATCCTTCGAGGGTTAATGCGCCAACCAGCTTTTTCGGCACGCGATAGCTTTCCAGACGGCGGTGCAGCCAGTCCGCCCATTCGCGATCGCGATGGGAATAGCTGATAAACGCACGGTATCGGTTTTCGACCATGGTTCTTCCCCGACCCGACTATATACTATATCGGCCGCGTGGGCGCTAATGCAGCGGACCGTAGTTTTTCGCGGAAATGAGGATAAATTGCCGGAATTGCCAGAAGTTGAAACGGTTCGCCGCGGGCTGGCGCCGGTTATGGAGGGCTGGCGTTTCGCGCGGGTGACAACGCGGCGGAAGGATTTGCGTTTTCCCCTGCCGGCGCGGTTTCGCGCGCGGCTCGAGGGCGCAATGCTCGAACGCCTTGATCGGCGTGGCAAATATATGATTTGCGCCCTTGATACCGGTGAGCATCTCATCATGCATCTCGGCATGTCTGGGCGTTTCACCATTCATAGCGGCCAAACCGATGTTGCCTCTGAAAAGCACGACCATGTAATGTTCGAAATGAACCAGGGGGCAAACGGGGATCGCGTAAAGATCATATACAATGATGCACGCCGGTTTGGCTTTATGGACCTCGCAGAGCAAGACGCTCTGGAATCGAGCCGCCATTTCAAGGGCATGGGGCCTGAGCCCATGTCAAACCTATTTTCGGCGCCGGTCTTCGCTGAAGCGTTGCGTGGAAAGACAGCGCCGATAAAGGCGGCGCTCCTCGATCAGCGCGTGGTCGCCGGTCTCGGCAACATTTATGTTTGCGAGGCGCTTTATCGCGCCGGCGTGTCTCCGCGGCGAAAAGCAGGGACCACGGTGGGCAAAAGATCAGACCGCCTTCACCGCGCGATCGTCGATGTCTTGCGGGATGCGATCGAAGCCGGCGGATCGTCGTTAAAAGATTTCGCCAATACTTCGGGTGAATTGGGCTATTTTCAGCATCATTTTGCTGTCTATGGCCGAGAAGGAGAGCCTTGTGGCCAATGCGGCGCTACTATCGAGAGGATCGTTCAAAGTGGGCGATCGACGTTCTTTTGCAGGCGCTGCCAGCGTTAATGACGGTTGTGCTTCGGGCTCTTTGCAATCGCGCGAATACGCCTTGTAAATAAGCGGTTTCATGTTGTTGACGGGCTCATTCCCCACGGCTATATACCCGCGCTCGCGTCGGCGCTTGGTCGAGCGCAACCAGTTGAACAACTTTAATCTTTTTGAGTGAATAGAAGCCATGGCGAATACATCTTCAGCAAAAAAAATGGTGCGCAAAATCGAGCGCCGCACGGCCGTAAATACAGCTCGTCGTTCGCGCGTTAGAACATTCTTGCGCAAAGTTGAAGAAGCGATTGCATCTGGTGATAAAGCGGCGGCGGATACAGCATTTAAAAATGCACAACCGGAGTTGCACCGCGCTGTTTCAAAAGGTGTTTTTCACAAGAAAACGGCATCGCGAAAACTTTCACGTTTAACGACGCGCATTAAAGCGCTGTCCGCATAAGTTTCTTCAAGTATATTTGCGTAATACCAAAAAGTTTTTCTCGCAAAATTTCGTTTCTTGAATTATAAAACGCGCAATCAATGCCCTGGCATTTATTGCGCGTTTTTTATTTTTAAAGTTTGTTGCTCTTAAGTTTTTGTTTTTGCTTCGAAGCGAAAAAAAAGTGTCAAAATCTCACATCATTTTTCGAATCACTATTGACGATCGACGTTCATTTTAACTAAACTCTTATTGTCAATATGACGGGCACGGATTAATTCCGTAAAATCAAGTCCAGTATGAGTATCGGGGCGGTCGTTTATCGAGAAACCGATTTGCGGCCACACTATTACTTTGTTTAAATTCAGAGATGGCGAGGATAACGCGGTGATCAGAGGAATGTTCGATAAAATTTTTATCGTTGATGATAATTTAAGTTCCTCCAAGCGATTCCTCATTGACGCCGGCGAGACGATTGTCTTGCTTCTCTAACTCAACGCGTAAATCAAATTCCGGCGAAGTCCGGTCAAGTACAAAATTGAAGAATGGGTCGCGTGGGTTTTCGCCGCGCGTAGTGGGACGCTTTCGCTGTGACAGCAGCGACTAGAACTTCGGGAAGTTTGCGGGATGCAAAACAAACTATTTGCCAAAGACGGCGAAGCTGAATTTTCGGGCAAGGGGGGAGATCAAAACAAGGACAACGCTGCGGCGTTTGCGCGCTTCCAAAGCGCGTTGCGATCAAAGGTTGGCGAGGCGAAATACAAATCGTGGTTTCTTGATCTGGGGCTTGCAGAGCGTGGTGATCGCTCTGTGACATTTTCAACAGGTTCGCAGGCGAAATGCGATATGCTTGATAATCGTTATCTTCCAGTATTAACGGCAGTCTGGAGCAATGCCGTCGCGCCGGTTGATAAAGTCCGGCTTACCGTGCGCAAGAACCTTCTGAAATCGTCGGCGAAGGTTGGCGCCATTGAAACAGGCGCAGCAAAAAACCCGTTCCGCACAGCGTCGATAACGGAAATTTCAGCGCCGCTCGATCCGCGCCGGACGTTTGACACATATGCCGTCGGACACTCCAATCAGATTGCCTGGGCGGCCGCGCGCCAGGCGCTAGATGCTGAAAAACCGCGCGATATTGTCTATTTTTACGGGCCTTCAGGATCGGGCAAGACGCACCTTGGTCAAGCTGTTGGGCACGAATGGCGCGCTAAATTTGAAAACAGCGACGTCGCTTACATCACTTACCGAAATCTCATCAACGCCTGTGTCAACGCCGTCTTATCGGGGGACACACAGCGCTTTCATGAAATGCTTCTCGGTTACGATCTCATCATCTTGGATGATATTCATTTTTTGGAAGGCAAGGAACGAACACAGGAGGAATTGCTCGTGGTCATTGACGCAGCGCTTGATCGGGGAAAGCAAGTTGTCATCGCCGGCGATTTGCCGCCCGCAAAACTCGCTGAAGCTGGCATTAAAAAACGCCTGACCGATCGGCTTGCTGGCGGTCTTTGCGTGCCGATCCACGAAGCTGATGAAACGCTTCGTCTGGAGATTCTGAAAAAGCGCGTTCGACGCAGCGCCGCCCATTGCCTCATCGAAGATGACGTTCTTGAGTTTATTGCTCGGACTTTCACCCAAAGCACCCGTGAAACCATTGGCGCCCTTAACCAGCTCTTCTTGATGTATGGCGGTGAGGAGAAGACGGTAACGCTGGATGAAGCCAAAGCGATCCTGAAGTCTCGCATGGAAGATCGCAAAAAGATCGTCACGATTGACGACGCGATTGCCGCTGGCGCTGAGGCCTTTGGCCTGACGCTTGCCGACATTACCGGCCGGGCCCAGCCTCAGCGCATCGCGAGGGCGCGCCATGCCGTTGTATTCTGCGCAAGAGAGGTCCTGAAAGAATCCTTTCCGCGCATCGGTAAGGCGCTGAAACGCGACCATACAACGGTCATGTCCAGCTATCGCCGGGCGCAGGCATTGCTTGAGCGCGACAAGGTCTTTCAAGCCGCTGTCGCGCGAATTCGCGAAGCCCTTGAGGATTAATTTTCCGGCCTGAAAAAGCCCTCAAAAAGACGCTTGAAAACAGCCGATTAAAGGTCAGCGCCGCACCCTGAAAACGGGCTGCGGCGCTAGCTTTTCGGGGCGCTTTTCGGCTATAATAAACACCTAATTTCAGCCAGGCGATTCTCCGCCGCTGGCGGTGTCATTTTGAGGGCGCCAGCGGCTTGATTTTTAGGGGTGCGCCGCAATTCCGCAGTCTTAATTTTCCGAGAGAGCAAGACAAAAATGAAGGTCACGATCGAACGTTCAGCCCTGTCAAAAGCGCTGGGGCACGTCCAAAGTGTTGTCGAACGCCGCAATACAATTCCGATATTGTCGAATGTTTTGATTCAGGCGCAAAAGCACTCGCTGGTTTTAACAGCGACAGACCTCGATATTGAAATCTCGGAAGAGGCGCCTGCTGATGTTGCGCAGGATGGCGCGACGACAGTCTCGGCGCTGACGCTCTTTGAAATCGTGAAGCGCCTGCCGGACGGCGCGCAGGTTCGTCTCGATTTGTCGCGCGAAGAGGGGCGGCTTCAAGTTTCCGCGGGCCGGTCGGAGTTCTCGTTAGCGGTGTTGCCGGATGATGATTTCCCGAGCCTGTCTCACGACGACCTCGACACCAAGTTTACGATGGCGACATCGGACCTTCGCCGGCTGCTACAAAAGACGCGTTTCGCCATGTCGCAGGAAGAGACGCGTTATTATCTGAACGGCGTATATTTTCACGCCTGCCCCGAAGAAGACACGCCCCTCCTGCGCGCTGCAGCGACCGACGGGCACCGGCTAGCGCGTCTTGATGCGCCGCTGCCTGACGGCGCCGGAAATATGCCGGGCGTTATCGTGCCGCGCAAAGCCATCGCCGAGCTGTCACGCCTTCTGGAGGACGCAGAAGACAATGTTGAAATTGGCGTGTCGACGTCAAAGATCCGGTTCGGGTTTGGGCCAGGGCGTCTGACATCAAAACTGATAGATGGGACTTTCCCCGATTATGAACGGGTGATCCCGAAGGGTAATAAAAACACTTTGCGCGTCGAGACAAAAGAATTCGCGCAAGCGGTTGATCGCGTTTCTACGGTTTCCGCTGATCGTACGCGCTCAGTCAAGCTGGCGCTGGAATCCGATAATTTGCGCCTTGCGGTGAACAATCCGGAAGCCGGTTCCGCGCTTGAAGAGCTAAGCGTCGATTATGGCGGCGATCCAATCGAGATCGGTTTCAACGCGCGTTACCTTCTTGACGTCGCGCAACAGGTCGACGGCGATACGGCGACGTTTCATCTCGCCGACCCGTCATCACCGACGGTAATTGTCGATGACGAAGACACGCGCGCGCTTTACGTGTTGATGCCGCTCAGGGTTTGACAATTCTCGGCCCGATGAAACTGAGTTTGATGAAGCTGGACTTGATGAAAAGGTCTTAAACTGGTGGCGCAAGCTGCGATCAGAACTGATAATGGTTTCGCAACTGACGAGGCGCAAGCGCCGGGTCAGCGGGTCGCCTTGCGCCGCTTATCGCTAACTAATTTTCGCTCTTACAGCCACGTTGATGTTGCGCTAGACGGCCGGCCGGTGGCGATCGCGGGCGCCAACGGCGCAGGCAAAACCAATTTCATCGAAGCGATTTCGTTGATCGGTCCGGGCCGAGGGTTGCGGTCTGCGCGGCTGCACGAATTGCCGCGGGACGCCGGCGACGGCGGCTGGGCGGTTTCAGCAAGACTTCACGATGGTGAGGATGAAATCAGTCTTGGCGTCGGCGCTCACAGCGCGAAACCGGAGCGCCGCGTTTGCCGCATTGAAGAAAGTTCGGCTTCCGGACCATCGGCGTTTGCCGACCATTTGCGATGTCTGTGGCTGACGCCGGCGCAGGATCGCTTATTCATGGAGGGCGCTGGCGAACGGCGCAAATTCCTTGACCGCATGACGCTCGCCCATGATGGCGGCCACGCTAAAGCATCGAGCGCCTACGAAAAGGCGATGCGCCAGCGTCAGCGTTTGCTCGACGAAGGCCGCAGCGATGATGAATGGCTTTCCGGACTTGAGGCGCAAATGGCTGAGGCCGGCGTTGCGATCGCATCGGCCCGCTGCAATATGGTGACGATGCTTGCCGGCGCCGACATTAGCGGCGAGGTTTTCCCGGCGGCCGACATTGCTCTTGATGGCGATCTGGAAACGGCGCTTGGTGAAAATGACCCTGCGGATGTTGAGCGTGAGCATGCCGACAATCTGCGCGCCAATCGCGGCATTGACGCTCATGCAGGGCGTTGTCTCAAAGGCCCGCATCGTAGTGATTTGATCGTTCAGCATCGCGAGAAAAACCAAGCGGCGCGGCTTTGTTCAACAGGTGAACAAAAAGCGCTGTTGATCGGTCTCGTTCTGGCGAATGCGCGCGCCCTGGCGGAACATCCCGGCGGCGCGCCCATTATATTGCTGCTTGACGAAATCGCCGCACATCTCGACCCGGAACGCCGGGCCGGACTTTTTGCGATTATCGATAATCTTGGACTTCAGGCTTTCATGACAGGAACCGACGAAGCGTTATTCACGGCATGGGGGCGTCGCGCTCAATGTTTTGCCGCAGAAAACAACACGCTTTGCGAAACCACTTTTGAGTAAAGAAAGACAACAAAAAATGGCGGACGCCGTAAAGAAAAATCCGGATGACGAAGGCGCTGGCGCAGCGGGTGACGGCGGCTACGGCGCTGACTCGATCAAGGTCCTCAAGGGCCTCGACGCAGTACGCAAGCGACCGGGAATGTATATAGGCGACACCGATGACGGTTCGGGGCTTCATCACATGGTTTATGAAGTCGTTGACAATTCCATTGACGAAGCGCTTGCCGGCTATTGCGACACGGTTGACGTAATTTTGAACCCGGACGGTTCGGTATCGGTCACCGATAATGGCCGCGGCGTCCCGACGGCGATCCATACCGAAGAAGGCGTATCAGCGGCGCAAGTCATCATGACCCAGCTTCACGCCGGCGGTAAGTTTGATCAAAATTCATACAAAGTATCCGGCGGCCTTCACGGAGTTGGCGTTTCCGTTGTGAATGCGTTGTCAGAATACCTCGATCTCAAAATTTTGCGCGACGGCAAAATCCACGAGATGCGATTTTTGATGGGCGAGCCACAAGGCGACCTAGAGGTGACTGGTGAGACAAAGCAAACCGGCACTCATGTGACGTTCCTGCCGTCGGATACGATCTTCACCGGCACCGAATTTGATTTTGATACGCTTGAGCACCGCTTGCGGGAACTCGCTTTTTTGAACTCCGGCGTCACCATTCGCCTTGTTGATAACCGTCACGTTGAAAAACGTGAAGAGGTAATGAAATATGACGGCGGACTTGAGGCCTATGTTCGCCATCTCGATACCTCCAAGAGCGCGCTAATACCCGCGCCATTGACCTTTACGTCGTCGACCGATGACGGCCTCACTGTTGAGGTCGCGATGTGGTGGAATGACGGCTACCATGAAAAAGTTTTGTGCTTCACCAACAATATTCCGCAGCGCGACGGCGGTACGCACCTTGCCGGCTACCGCGCGGGATTAACCCGTGTGATCAACGGCTATGCGCAATCGTCCGGGATAGCGAAGAAGGAAAAGGTTTCGCTGACCGGCGATGACGCCCGCGAGGGATTGACCTGCGTTCTCTCGGTTAAAGTGCCTGATCCGAAATTTTCCTCGCAAACCAAGGACAAACTTGTCTCGTCAGAAGTACGACCGGTGGTTGAGAGCGCCGTCAATGAGAAGCTTGGCGAATGGTTTGAAGAAAACCCGGGTGAGGCCAAACGCATTGTTCAGAAAATTGTCGAAGCCGCCGCTGCCCGCGAGGCCGCGCGCAAAGCGCGCGAATTAACGCGGCGCAAATCGGCGCTTGATGTCGCATCATTGCCGGGAAAGCTTGCCGATTGCCAGGAACGTGACCCGGCAAAATCAGAACTCTTCATTGTGGAGGGTGACTCCGCTGGAGGGTCCGCGAAACAGGCGCGCAATCGTGAAAACCAGGCCGTCTTGCCGCTGAAAGGTAAAATCCTGAACGTTGAACGCGCGCGTTTCGACAAGATGCTATCGAGCCAGGAAATTGGCACGCTCATTACAGCGCTCGGCGCCGGAATTGGCCGCGATGATTTCGACATTGAAAAACTGCGCTATCACAAAGTCATCATCATGACCGACGCCGACGTCGACGGCGCGCATATCAGAACGCTGCTTTTGACGTTTTTCTTTCGGCAAATGCCGGAACTGATTGCGCGCGGGCATCTCTATATTGCGCAACCGCCGCTTTATAAAATTTCCCGCGGAAAATCCGAACAATATTTGCTTGATGATCGGGCGCTCGAAAATTATCTATACCGGGAAGGATTGGGCGAAGGGCATTTGTCGCTCGCCAATGGCGAAGTCATTGCCGGAGCCGACCTTGCGGAGATTGTTGATAGGGCGCGCGCCGTTAACGCAGTCATCGCCGACTTCCCGCAGCGACTATCGCGCGATGTAATCGTTCAAGCCGCGCTAGCCGGGGCCTTGCGCGAAGTTGATGAAAGCAACGCAGATGAGGTCGCGCGAAAAGTCGCTAAGCGCCTCAATTTGATTTCCGAAGAATATGAACGCGGATGGACCGGCGCTGGTGACGGCGATGGCGGTTTCCTGTTTGAGCGCGAAGTTCGCGGTGTTATGGAGCGGCGCGCCCTTGGGCGCGATGTTCTGATCAGCGCCGACGCCGCCAAAGTGCAGGCCGGCATGGACGAGATGATCGATATTTTTGCGGAGCCGCCCTATTGGACCCGAAAAGATCAGAGCGAAATGCTATTTGGACCCGAGGGCCTTCTTGCAGCGATCCGCGCTGACGGTGAGCGCGGCGTCAAAATCCAGCGCTATAAAGGTTTGGGTGAGATGAACCCAGACCAGCTCTGGGAGACAACGCTGGACGACAATGCGCGCCTGCTTTTGCAGGTTAAGGTTAAAGAGGCCGACGACGCAGACGGCATATTTGCTCGCCTTATGGGCGATGTCGTTGAGCCGCGCCGCGAATTTATCCAGGCGAACGCCTTGACCGCCGAACTCGATATTTAAGGGCGGCATCGCCATTCGCTTGACCTCGGACGCTACAGGCCAATAATGGCGAACCCAAGGGGTTTGGGGTAACTGAAAATTGTCCGGGGGCGTATTGGCTCGGCGGTTTTCCCTGTGTGGTGCCGAGTACAGACGTTGGCGTTTTTAGAAAAATTCCTGCAATTGTGGATGGGCGCCGCGCGCCGGTGCTCATGGCTTGCAGTGATCGCTTTTTTCGCTGGCGCTTATGTCGCCTGGGGCTACGCCTTCTCTACCCTGACCATCAATACCGATACCGCCGACATGCTTGATGCGAAGCTGGAATTTCAGGAACGGGCCGATGCGCTGAACGATGCATTTCCGGATGCCAAATTTGGTCTGACGGTCATTGTTCAAGCGAGCGTAGCAGATGAGGCGGGGGCGTTTGCCCGTCAGCTCGCGGAAAAACTCGAGCCTGATAAAGATCATTTTCAACGAGTGTTTTCTCCCACAAGCGACAAATTTATTTCAGAAAATGCGCTGCTTTATCTTGATCAAGCAACGCTTGAAGCGCGGCTTGCTAAGCTTTCCAAAGCTACAGGATTGATTGAAGCGCTTGCCGCTGCGCCGACAGCGGAAACGCTGTTTAAAAAACTGACGGAGTTTGATGAGCCTGTCCGGCAGTCCGAATTGGGCGCTGACACGCTGCAGACTGTTTACGCAGAACTTGCCGCGGTTATTGAAGCCGAAAACAACAATCAGTTCCGCCCATTCTCATGGGAACGTATTGTTGAGGACGATGGCACAGAGGGGCGTTCATCATATCTTCGGTTTGTCGAAGTCCTGCCTGTGTTAGAGGACGGTAAAGTTGACCCGGCCGAAAGCGCCATTGCGGAAATCAGAGAGTCGATTGCGGAATTGAATGCGCAGTTTGAGAATCGTGTTGACGGGTACATCACAGGCGGGCCGGCGCTTCGCGGCGAGGAGACACGATCGGTTATTCGCGGCGTTGGACTCTCACTGGTGCTGTCCATTTTTTTTGTTTCTGCGCTTTTATACTTCGCTTTTCGCTCTGTGTTTTTGACGCTGCTCAGTTTAGCCAGTCTCGGGATTACAATCGTCTTCACATCGGCTTTCGCGGCATTTGCCGTAGGCGAGCTAAACCTGATATCTATCGCGTTTACGGTGCTACTGGTCGGACTGGCTCTCGATTTCGCGATCCATCTCCTGCTTCATGTGGAGGAACGCCTCGCCGCTGGCCAATCTGCGCGCATAGCCCTTAACGGGTCTGTGCATGAGGTAGGGCCGGCCCTTGCCATTGCGGCGCCCACGACGGCGCTCGCATTTTTCTCCTTCCTGCCGACGAGTTTTAGTGGCATCGCTGATCTCGGGCTCATTGCCGGCGGCGGGGTCATCATCGCATTTTTTGTGTCCATCACATTTTTGCCGGCGGCAATTCAGACTTTTCCAGGTTTGAAAGCTCGAGGCCCGAGCGGCAATGTTCGTCGGGCCTTCCGCGTCATCGATTTTGTTTCTGTGCCTGTTGCTATTTTGGCGATAGGGCTCGCCGTTTATTCGCTGCGCGCCATCCCGGAAATCCGGCTGGATGGACACCCAATGGCATTGCGCGACCCGGGCAGTCCTTCTGTGCGCGGATATAATCTCCTTTTTGAGTCAGAAGACGGTGCGCCATACGTGTTGACCCGTCTTGTCTCCAACCGCGATGCGGCGACGAAAACGGCCGATGTTGCATCAGGATTAGAAGTCGTCGGCGAAGTGCGCTCGCTTCCAAAATTGATTCCTAACAATCAGGATGAAAAACTCGAACTCATCGATTTTGCAGCGGCGCCATTATTGTTTGCGCTTGAGGCCCATCGGTCGCCTGTATTGACGCCCGGCGACACTGCTGCTGCGGCAAAAGCATTCTTGATGCAGTTAGAAACTGGCGAAGACAATGCGACGCGCGTGCGGTTGCGTGCGGCGCTGAAAACATTGTTGTCATCGCGCGCGCCTTCGCTTAGCGACGTTGATCGCGCTATTTTCCGCTACTGGCCTGATTTTGTCAGTCGGATCGACGCCAGCTTTAATGCCGATTATATTGAGGACGGCGCCCTGCCAGAGGTCCTTGTCGAAAAATATCGCTCGAATAACGGATTTTACCGCGTTGATTTGTTGCCCGCTGACGATCTTCGCAGCGATGAAGCCATAGATAAATTCATTGCCGACGTTGAAACGGCTTTTCCGGATATTGCGGGCGGGCTCGTTCAGTCGAAGAAAGCCGGCGCCGAGGTGCAGCGTGCAATGTATCAGGCAACCGGTCTCGCCCTTGTCGTTGTTCTGGTCGTCCTCTTCATTCTGATCCGGCAAACAAAGCTTGTATTCTTTATCATGTTCCCGCTCATCATTGCGATGATCCTGACCCTTTCGGTCGGCGCATATCTCAACGTGCCGCTAAATTTCGCCAACGTTATCGTTTTGCCGCTCCTGATCGGGATTGGCGTTGACAGCGGCATCCATCTGGTTCTGCGGCAACGCCAGGTTGCGGCGGGTGAAGACGTTTATGGCACTTCCACGTCGCGGGCGGTTTTATTCTCCGCATTAACGACGGTCGCGTCTTTCGGTAGTCTCATTATTCTTTCCCATCGCGGGCTTTCCAGCCTCGGGGCGCTTTTGACGATTGCCATTGGCGCAACGCTTGTTTGTATGCTAATTGTGCTGCCAGCCTTGTTGAAGCTTTCGCCCATAAATGGCGACAATGGTCGTAAGGCTTGATCTGCCGCCAACTGCAATATTTTCTCGCGCGCGCAGTGCGATGCCGATAAACAATTCGCCATGCCAAATGATGCGCCAGCCCTACACCTATTTCAGTCCTCGCGATTAACAATTTCCTATGCGGCATGGGGCGACCCGGCGAACCCAACCTTGATCCTCGTGCATGGCGGGCTTGACCAGAAACGCTCTTGGGACTGGACAGCGGAAAAGTTTGCAGATCGCTATTATGTTGTTGCCCCGGATTTGCGCGGACACGGCATGAGCGAATGGACTAGCGATGGCGATTATGGCGTCATGGACCATGTTTATGATCTCGCTTCGCTGGTTGATCATCTGGATGCAGAGACCGTTACGCTCGTTGGCCACTCCCTTGGCGGCAATATTGCCTTGCGGTACGCCGGGTTGTTTCCGGCGCGCGTTAAAAAACTCGTCGCCATCGAAGGCATGGGGCCGTCGCCGAAAATGCTGGCCGAGCGCACCGCAATGCCAGTCGAAGAACGCCTGCAACAATGGATCAAAGACCGGCGAAAAAAATCTGATCGAAGCCCGCGTTTGATGGCGGATATGGACGAAGCTTATGGGCGCATGCGCGCCGCCCACGGCCATCTGCGCGAGGATCAATTGCGGCATCTTACTGAAACCGGCGTTAAAAAACTGGAGCGCGGAAAAATATCTTGGGCATATGATCCGGCGGCCATGGGACGCTCGCCATCGGATATTCGCTACAAGCATTTTCAAAAACTTCTATCCAACATCACTTGCCCGATATGGCTCGTCTATGGCGAGACTAGCTGGGCGTCCAATCCTGAAAAAGACGGCCGCGCTGAAATTTTTCAAAATGCTAAGACAACGGAAATTATAGACGCCGGCCACTGGCTGCATCATGACAAGTTTGATGAATTCATTGTTGGGCTGACGAGTTTCCTTGAACAAGGATCATAACCGCCATGAAAAATCCATATGAAACAGAGGAGCGCGCCGCCTTCCGCGAAACTGTGCGCCGCTGGGTCGCGGATAAGATTACGCCTAACGCTGACGCCTGGGATGAGGCGGGCGACGTGCCCTGGGAAATTCATGAACAGGCCGGCGCCCTCGGCGCTTTCGGGTTTGGCGTTTCGGAAAAATATGGCGGGCTTGGTTTTGACGATTGTTTCATGCGTGCGGCGTTTTCTGAGGAGTTTGCAAAATGCGGCGCAACCGGCGTCCCCGCTGCGCTTGGCGGACGCGGCATTTCCATCGGGCCGATTGAAAAACTTGCGTCGGAAGACATCAAAGATCTCTGCCTGAAAGACATAGTTTCCGGCACGAAAGGCTCGAGCCTTGCGATTACTGAGCCCTCCGGCGGATCTGACGTTGCGCGGCTCAAAACGACCGCAAAGAAAGACGGCAATCACTACGTCATCAACGGATCGAAGACGTTTATTACCGGTGGTATGAAATCTGACTATTTCGTTGTTGGCGCACGCACTGGCGACGAAGGACTTGCCGGAATTTCATTGTTTTTCGTTGAAGCGGATGCGCCCGGATTTTCGCGCACAGAGATTGAACGAAAGATGGGATGGTGGGCGTCGGATACAGCGACACTTTATTTTGATGATGTGCGCGTCCCAGCGGAGAATATGCTGGGTGATGAAAACCTCGGCTTCATTCAGATCATGCACAACTTCAATTATGAACGCCTCGCGATGATCGCCGGTATGGTCGGCATGATGAAAGTTTGCCTCGATGCTTCTATTGACTATGCGAAAGAACGCGAAACCTTCGGCAGACTATTGATTAAGTCGCAGGTTATACGACACAAGATCGCTGATATGTCCGCGCGAATCGATATGGTCGAGGCCTATCTCAATCAGATTTGCCATCAGGCGAATGAGGGCGAAATGCCCGTCGCAGAAATCTGCAAGGGAAAATTTTCAGCGTCAAAAGCGCTGGAGTTTTGTGCGTCCGAAGCAATGCAAATTTGGGGCGGGGCGGCCTATTTGCGCGGTAATCCGGTTGAGCGGATTTATCGCGAAGTCAAAGTGAACGCCATTGGCGGCGGCTCCGAAGAAATCATGCGCGATCTTGCCGTACGCCAGATGGGGCTTTGAAAATGCCTGACGCCGGTTCGCCAAATGAAACCCCGCTCGATGTCCTGATTATTGGCGCGGGCTTTGCCGGAGTTTGCGCGGCTATCAAACTACGCGAAGCGGGAATTGAAAATTTCAGAATTTTTGAAAAGTCCATGGGAGTCGGCGGCACCTGGTACGACAATACATATCCTGGCGCTGTCTGTGACGTTCCCTCACATCTTTATTGCTTTTCGTTTGAGCCGAACCCGAACTGGTCGCGGGTCTATTCGCCGCAAGCCGAAATCCGCACCTATATTGAACATTGTGCGGATAAATACGGCGTAAGGCCGTTTATTGAAAATGGCCGGCGCATCAACGAATTGCGGCTTGATGAGGCGTCTGGACTGTGGCGGGTGCATTTTGACGACGGCGCAATCCTCTCCGCGCGCCACATCATAAATTGTTCCGGCGGGCTGCATGAACCAAACATGCCGGACTTAAAAGGTCGCGAGAAATTTCCCGGCATCATTATGCACACTGCGCGGTGGGATCACGATGTAGACTTCACCGGCAAACGCGTTGCCATTATCGGCAGCGCCGCCAGCGCCATCCAGATTGCGCCTGAGCTTGCGAAGAAAGCGGATAACCTCACGATTTTTCAACGAACGCCAAATTATATCGTTCAGCGAGGCGACCGGGCTTATTCGAATTTCACCAAGAACTTATTCGCCGCTGTTCCAGCACTTGCGAAACTTTATCGCTGGTTCATTTTCATGCGCCTCGAGCTGATGATTTACCCAGCGATTAAGAAGGGCTCCTCGCGCGGTGCGTTTTTGACCAAACAAATTATCAGGCATATGCGCGATGTTGTCGATGATCCGGCGCTGCAAGAGCGTTTGATCCCCGCCTACGATCTCGGCTGTAAGCGCGTTCTTGTTTCCGATGATTTCTACCAAACGCTCAACCGCAAAAATGTTGAGCTGATCCCGTGCGCTGTTGACGCCTTTACAAAAGACGGTCTCCTCGCGGCGGACGGCGTAACGCGCGATTTCGATATCGTTGTTTGTGCAACGGGTTACGACTTCCACTCTCATATGATTTCGATTGATGTGGTTGGAGAGCGCGGGCGCAGATTATCAGAAGAATGGGCGGATATGCCGGAGGCCTACAAAGGCGCCTGTGTCGCCGGTTATCCCAACTATTATCTGGCGACGGGGCCGAACACAGGCGTCGGCACTACGTCAGTTGTTTACATGCTTGAACAACAAATGAAGCTGATTGTTCCGATGATTAAAGCGTCCAGAAGTCGCCTGGTCTCGGTCAGACGCGAAGCACAGGATAAATACAACCGCGAAATTCAAGCGGCGCTCGCAGAAACGGTGTGGGCCGCGGGTGGGTGCAAGGCGTGGTATCAACTCCCGGACGGACGCATTTCAACGCTATATCCGTTTAATGCGCGGACGTTTGAAAAGCAGCAAAGCGATATTGTCCTCGATGATTTCGAGACCAAAGAGGTCATCGCACCTGCAACGTGACTTCCCGGCGCCGCCGCGCAATAATGGCGCGGTAATCGGGTGAGGGCGCATATGGGCAGGGTTCTTGTGGTATTATTGGCCGTTACAGCGACGGCCGCCGCGGGGTATTATACCCTTAACAAATATATAGGGTTTGCGCCGCCGGCGCACGACGACATCGCGCAAGGCGCGCGCGTTCCAGCAGCGCAAGATGCGCCGATTGCGCTGGCTGGCGTTGAGGATACTGCGCCGGAAACATTGAATTATCGGTATAGTGAAGAACAAAATTTTGCATATTATATCGCTGACGAGGAAAGTTATCTGACAAAGTGCCCGCCCGGGTTGGCGATGGAGGAGTTTCTAAAACGCAGATGTAATATTCGACCGACCGCGGCCGTGCCTATTAGTTTTGAAGCGGCGCCTTTTCAAGCGCAAATTGCCGCCCCGGCCGATTATCCCTGGCCTGATGATTTTCGGAAGGGCAAAGCACTCTGGGAATTGCGCCATTATTGCGGCGGCGCGCTTATCGCTCCTGGCTGGGTCGTAACTGCCGCCCATTGCGTTGATGAAAAAATGGTCGAAGAGGGTTTCGGCGTTCGGCTAGGGGTTGCCGAGCTTTCACAAGACTCAGCGCCGTTATTCAAAATTGAAAAAGTTGTCGTCCACCCCGGATACGACCCGGCGCCTGGCAAGCCGGGATACAAGGACGATATCGCCCTCGTTCGATACGCGATCAAAGGGAACGCGGTTACTGAAACTGCGCTCAACGAATATCGGAACAAACTGGAATCCGGCACCGGCGCGCCGATCCTCGACGCAAGAACCATTGCCGGCGGCGATCGGATCATGACCTGGAGCGGGGACGGCACGCAGCGCGTTTGGGAAATTGCAACCGGCCGCGAGCTATACCGGGGCTTTGAATATCTGACCCGATTTGCCGACGGGGCGTCGATTTTCGGCGACGGCGCGCCGGCATTTACCGAGTGGCTCAGATATGTATGGCGCGGAGACGTCCTGAAGATCGTATTCGGGGGCGATGCCGGCGAGCCTGATGAACATGACCCCTATGTCATTCTGTCTGACGGTCAGGACGACCTTTATTTCAATCGCCACTATGCTGGATTCAGTCCGTACAAAGAAAAAAGACACGCCTTGTTCTGGGATCAAAGCAAAGCAATCATCGCCGATATGGAAACGAACCAAGTGCTCGCAAATCTGTCCGTTGAAGGATACGTACGTGGTGGTTCGGTTTTTTCTGGCGACAGGAAAATCTTGACGGTCAGCGGAGACATGCGCGACGAGGACCGACACGGGTTAATCCAGGTCTGGGACGGCGAAAATTTTGAAGAATTGGTGCGCATTGATGCGAAAGCGATGAGTTTCGGCGCATCGCTTTCAACGCGCGGGAATAGCGTCATAAGCCTCGGCGAGAACATCCTGCAACTATGGGATATCGAAACAGGAATGCCTGGCGCGCTTATGGAAAAGGAAGAGGTGCTCGGCGGCGGACGCTTTACAGGCGCAATCTTCAATAGCGATGATAGCCGCGTAGTTGGATGGACGGACGCATATGGCGGCGGTGAGATTTTTGTCTTTGATACGCAAAACGGCGAACGCCTGCGGCAAATCGATCATTCCGACGATCATCTCGGCGATCGTGTCGAGTGGGCGAAGCTTATCGCCAATGATGCGCGCCTTTTGACCCGTTCGCGCTACGGCATTTTGAAAATCTGGGATCTGCAGACAGGCGAGCGACTTGCGTCGGTCAATCAGAAAGTCTTGATGGGCGAAGTCTATAGCTTTGATAACGGCGCTCGCGTGCTGGGTACGGACGGGGCTGGCGGCGTTCTTTGGGATATGACGGAAAGCCGTGAGATAGCGCGGTTCGATCATAATTTGGCGGCGAATGGCGCTGAACTTTCGCCGGATGAAAAAATTCTGGTGACCTGGAGTCAGGACGGTTCCGCACGGTTTTGGGACACCGATACGGGCATTGAGCGAGAGCGGTTTTATCACAGCGGCGCTGTCAAAGGCGCATCGTTTGTAAAAGGGGGAAAGCAACTCCTGACCTGGAGCGTTGATGGCGCGGCGCGGCTTTGGGACGCGAAGACTGCTGAGCAATTGATGCTGTTCGATCACAAACGCACGCCGCCGGATGCGCCGCTGTTTGATCCGAAAAATATTGATCAAACCGAGCCAGTGCTTGTCGCTTATATCGATTATGCGCCTACGGATTATGTTCTGTCCGCCGGCGCAACGGTCGATATTTTTGGCTGGGGCAAAACACGCAACGTCGAAGGCTATGAACCTTTCGGATCGTTGCTCACGGTCGATCTCACCGTTCTCAGTCAGGAAGAATGCATGGGCTTGCCGGGCTTTGGACCGGAAAAAGTGCATGACGGCGTTTTTTGCGCCAGCGATCCGGTTCAGAAAACTTGTAAGGGCGATAGCGGCGGACCGGTCGTGCACAATAACACGCTGGTCGGCATTGTCAGCTGGGGCAAAAAACAATGTGAAAGCGACGGGCGCCCGGGCGTTTACACCCGGGTTTCCGAATACGCTGACTGGATAGATGCTGAAATAGGCGAAAACGATGTATCGCTAGGGGTTAGCGATACACCGTAATCAGGAAATTATTCGTCGACGCGCGGGCCGCCGCCTTGGGGCTCGTCGTCTTCGTCTTCGGCAGTCGAATCGGCGTCGCCGTCCATGGCGTCCTCGACTTCTTCAGCCGCGTCGCCTGCAGCTTCGCCAGCTTCATCAACAGCCTCTTCCGTTGCCGCTGCGGCGTCGCCCGCAGCCTCCTCAACGGCGTCGGCAGCGTCGCTTGCAGCCTCTTCGACTTCTTCGACTGCCGCTTCGGCGTCGTCAGCCGCTTCTTCTTCAGGCGCTTGCGAGCAAGCCGCGGTTAATGAGAACGCAGCAGTTAAAGCTAAAATTTCTTTCAATGACATGGGGTCCCTCCCGTTTTTCATTTCAAATCACTCTACGCAAATCCGAGGGTGGATTGCAACGAGATAAAATCGGCGCGCTCCCGCAATTGCGTCAGCATTGGGTCTGTTTTTAGATAGACGAGCCCGGAATCACCCGCGTTAAAGGCCGCATTGAGCGTGGCCATGGCGTCATCGGGTCGTTGCCATTGGGCCAGAACCTGCGCTTGTTGATAGAGGCCAGCGTCGCTATATTCATCGATTAATTCGTCAAATGATGTTTTTGCCGCCGCTTCATCGCCGTTTTGCCAATGGGCGATAGCAAGGCAGGCGTGGCGAGTCAGCCGAAATGTCTCTTTTTCGCAAGCGGCAATCGCGTCATCCAGATTGTCCATTTGGAGAAGCGCGGCGCCTATCATTGCGTGGGCGTCGCCAAGTTTTGGGTTTAGCGCCAGGGCGTCTTCCACAGCGTCGATAGCTTCGCGATAGCGTTCCGCTGCGTAATGGGAAAGGCCGAGTGCGCGATGAATGACAGGATTTAAGGGGTCGAGGGAAACAGCGCGGGTTGCGGCGTCCATCGCCGCTTTGTCTTGTCCTGTCAGCGCTGCGTACGTCGAATAACGCGCGAGCACTGTTGCCGAGCCTTCGCCGAGCTCGCGCGAGCGTTCATATGGCTCGCGCGCTTCCTTTACTTTTAGCTGCGTTTGAAACAGGACAAATCCGAGGGTCGAATGCGCGTCGTCCAGTTCAGGGCCAAGACTCGCTGCTTTTTGCGCCGCCTCAAGCGCTGTCGCATAATATAGTTTTGCTCGCCGAACATTATCGCTAGTATTGCCGAGAACCGTTAGCGTGCGCGCCCGCGCGGCGTGGGCCGCGGCGAAATTCGGATCAAGTTGAGTAGCCGAGTCAAGGTGTGAAAGCGATCGCAGATCGGTTTCTGTACTGACGGCGGACTTATAAAGATCGATGCCTTTTAAGTATTCTATATATGCAGCTGAATTTGTCGGCGCGCCAATCGCAACACCTGCTTGTGCTGTGGGCAATTCTACGGAAAGCGCAGACGAGACAGCGTTGGCGATATTTTGTTGAACGTTCAGAGAATCATTCAAAGTCTGCTCAAAAATATCGGACCATCGACTGAAGCCGGACTTGCCATCTATTAATTCCGATGAAACGCGGATCGCCTCGCCGGCAACGCGGATCGAACCTTCCAGCACATAAGCGACGCCCAATTCACGCGCGATTGATACCGCATCAAGCTTTCGGTTTTTCAGCGCTTCCGATGACGACCCAGCGATTACTCGCAACGCGTGATTCCGGGCAAGCGCCGCGCGCAACTCCGCCGCCAGACCCGCCGACATAAAGTTTTGCTGCGGATCGCCGCTGACATTGTCAAAAGGCAATACCACGATGCCGTTTTCCGCCAGCAACTTACTCCCGCCAAAGTCGGGTCGCCACATCGCGATCCCAATTGCAAACGCCGCCGCCGCTGCGCCGCCGCCTATGAGCAATCGACGCCGTTTGATGGATTGAATGGCCGTCGTCGCACCAGTTGGCAGAGCCGGCGCCGACTGAGCATCACCGTGAAATGCAGCCACCGCGCGCACCATTTGAATAGCTTCGATGGCGCCTGCCTCGCCTTGCCAGTTTGTCATGTTAATGATCTGAAACTGGCGAAATCCAAGCGGCGGCTTCACGCCGTCGATGGTAAGGGGGACAAGGCAGTTGCGATCGACGCCGCGCGAGGCTTCGTCACGAACCCAATGGGATTTGATCGAATCTTCTGACCATAAAACGACAACGGCATTGGCGCTTTCCAGCGCCTGTTCAATATTTTCAGAATATTTAACGCCGCCTTCGAGGACGCCGTCCCACCAGACTGCGTAACCGGCCTTCTCGAGCGCCTGAATGATCTCAATCGCGCGCTCGCGATTAGCGTGGGCATAGCTGAAAAACACGGTCGTCCTGCGACCGCCTCCGTCAGTTTCATCTAGTTTCGATGGCGTTTCTTGCGTCACGCGTCATCCCTCTCAGCCCAGCGTAGATTAATCCACTTCAGCCGCCAGCGCGAGCCCGGCGAAATGGCCTGAACGCTTACTATTCCGAGACGATTTGAGGATTTTGACCGAGGTTCATTGCGTGGTCCAGCTTAAGAGTTAGAGCCCGGCCACGCTTTCAGTGTAAAGCAAGGACGTCTTTATAGGCAAGACGGCTTCTGGCGCGGGGGGGCGATACCCGAGAGAAAAGTGCAAGCGTTCGGTATTGTAAAAGCATCGCCTGGTCACAACAATCGGAACAAAACAGCCTTAGCTTTTTTCAATGTAAATCCTAACGAAAATTAGCATATTCGCATCCGGCAAGAATTATTCGGCGAATTGATGCCTATTACGTTCTTTCCTATTGCACCGAGGCCCGTTTACAGACATGACGTGGCCGATATGTTGAAAATTATACTGCGCCGAGGCGGATCGCTAATTCCTCGGTTTTATTGAAGGCAAGCCGGTTTGAAATGAGCGAAAAGAGCACTGAACAAATCAGGGTTACGAACATCGCATGGATATAGTGGAATGGGGTCCACACGAAACTCAGAAAGGCATAGATAGCGACGC
>JABDJK010000107.1 GCA_013002535.1 Hyphococcus sp. | reverse complement strand
GGCCGAGATAGACGATCGGTTCAAAGAGTTTACGGCGGTTTTTCCGGCGGAAAATTTTGATGAACTAATTTCCGCCATGAAGCGTGCCGAGAAGCGGTCTTCGTTGCTCGAGGCGTTGGAAAAAGACGCAGAAATTCTGTGCGGCCTGCTTTCTCTTCCGGACATTGAGGCAGTCGAGGCTAAAGTGACTCCAATTGCTGATTCAGCTGACGCAGTGAGCGAAATGAAAGCCGAACAGCAACTCCTTGCTTCAGCCGCGGACGTTGAGGATAACAATGTGCAAGAGCTTTATGCTGCGTGGAAAAGTGCCGAAAAGAATTTAGCCGCTATTGGCGGCGATGCGGAAGTTGCAAGATTGGAAGAACAGAAGCGGGCGCTCCAACTCGAAATAGTCGAGAAATCGGAAACGTTTCTTCGGCTTTCAGCGGGTGTCAGGATGGTTCAACACGCTATTTCGCAATACCGTGATACACACCGCAGCTCCATGATGGACCAGGCGAGCAAGGCATTCTCACTCATTACGAGAGGCGGGTTCTCCGAGTTAAAAGCGCTTGCGGACGGTGATCAAGAGATGCTTGTTGGCATTAAGAGAAACGGCTCCTCCCTCGTCGCTTCTAAAATGTCCCGCGGCACGAGGTTTCAGCTCTATTTAGCGTTGCGTTTCGCGGGGCACGCTGAATTCACCAAACATCGTGAGCCACTCCCGTTCTTTGCAGACGACATACTGGAGCCGTTCGATAACCCCCGCTCAAAAGAGACCTTCTCATTGCTGAACGATCTATCGAATGCAGGGCAGGTGATCTATCTGACGCATCATGAACATTTATGCGACCTCGCTAAAAAAGTCTGCGGGGACTGCGTAAACATCATTGAATTGCCGGATCCATTGACGGATGCAGCCTGATGTAGTTCCGCCGTTCATCGCCTCAGACGCAGTGAAACGGCGGGTATGTATGCCCCATAATTGGGGGGTATGGGCTGACCCAAATTTTAAGAATTCGATGTTCTCTTCTTGTACAAGCCAACATTGATCGGAACGTACCAGTCCTTTTGATACAAATTTGGCCAATTGCCCATATATGCGGTTGGAATGTGTTGCTGCTGTTGTCTAATGTCTGCTTTTCCAAGTCGTTTCGGCTGAACATTCCGCCACCTAAGGTCCGGTTTGAGGATCTTCCTGAAGTCCGAGTCGCGCGCATAATCGAGCATAAGAATATCTACAATCGTCTGCCGGTAATATCCAAAAGCGGACATCAGATGTTCTCTAACAACAAAGTTCGATGTGCAATATTTCTATAGCATTCGATATTCATGAGTTATGGTTTCGATTGCACGGAAATTTATTCGCGGCTTACAACGAGTGAAGATTTCGTCGATAATGTTGTTTGTGGCCGGGTTTTCGTTCTCCTTCGTCGATTTCAATATTTCGCTCGAGAAACTCTACGTCGCATTGTCGGCAAAAAACCGACTTTCGGTCAAATGCGCCTGTACCAACCTGTAAGGGATTAACTGCCAGGCAATACCTCAATCCTCTGCGTGGATCCGCATCGGCCTCAATTACGCCCTAAAATGACCGGCAAAAGACCTTGAATAATCCCGACGGTTATTCCGGCGCGGACGCGTTTAATACTCGTGAGACAAATTGGCTGCGGGGCTCTTGCTCACATAGGAGTACAAGACAATGGCCAATAAATTACTTTTAAGCCTGCTCGGCGCTGGGCTTGTCATGGGCCTTTCGGCTCCGGCATTCGCACAAAGCGATCGGGGTCGTGATAATGCCCGAAATTCTGATCGCGCCTATTCTCAACAATCGAACCGGAATGATCAAACCGCCCGAAACAATCAACGAGATCGAAATGACGCCCGTCGTGGCGATCAGCGCGACCGTTCTAAACGCCAGGTTTTCCAAACCCGCTATCGTGCAACCATTGTCTTGAACGAAAATACCGTCCGCAGTCGGCGCGGCTTTCAAAAAGTGTGCACGGTGAATGTACGCGGTCCGCAAGCCCGGTTCGTTCCGAAAAAGCGCCTGCGCCGAATCGCAATCAACAATTGTTCACGCCGGGCGAGCGTAAGAATTAACGCCTAGCGCGGTGATGAAAGGAGTTAGAAACGCCGGCGAAAGTTTTGCCAACGTTTCATCAGGGCGCGGCGGCTGGGGCCGCGCCCTGAGCGTAGTCACCCTGCATCGCCTTGCTCGCAGTCAAATTAATTGCCTACTAGAAAGAAGAGTAATGATATGTGCGACGGCAAATAATCAGTAGACCGTTTGGCTCTTCGTCTAAACCTGATCGCCGACCGTTGCATGCAATCTATTGGAATTATGATGACACTAGGAAAACAACATAAAAAGCGTTTTTTACCGGCATTGATTGCGACGGTTCTGCTTGCCCTGCTTGGAGGGTATTTCATGGTTAAGAACCGCAACGCCCAACCTGAATACCAAACGGCAGAAGTGTCGCGCGGTGACATTGAGGTTGCCATATCAGCCGCGGGCAAGATTCAACCCAAAAACTTTGTTGATGTCGGCGCGCAGGTTTCCGGCCAGTTGGACGCCTTCCTGATTGAAGTTGGCGATCAAGTCGAAAAGGGTCAATTGCTCGCCCAAATTGACGAAACACTTGCGGCAGCGAAAGTCGAGGCCGATCGGGCGCAGTTGAAAGAGACGCAAGCGTCTTACGCGCAGCAAGAAGCTTCGTTGGAACTCTCCAAGGCGAACGCCGCTCGCGCCGACATGCTCTATAAGGCTGACGCAATTTCGCAGGCCGAATATCAGGCGGCGGTCGCCGACCGCAAGATTGCAACCGCGCGGCTCACCCAACTTGAAGCGCAGATCGAGCGCCAGAATTCAACGCTGGAAGCCGATCTTGCGACGCTGGAATTTACGAAGATTTTCGCGCCAATGTCAGGCACCGTGGTTTCGCAATCGGCTGTTGAGGGCCAGACCCTCAATGCCAACCAGACAACCCCGACGATTTTGCGCATTGCGGATCTGTCGGTGATGACCGTTGAAGCAGAAGTCTCTGAGGCCGATGTCCTGCGCGTGAAGAAAGGGCAGGAAGCTTACTTCCGGACGCTTGGCGGCGGAAAGAAAGAATGGCGGACGAGCGTGCGGCAAGTCCTTCCACAGCCGGAAATTCTCAATGACGTTGTCCTGTATAAAGTTCTGCTCGACATCGAGAACACGGACGGCGCCTTAAAACCGGAAATGACGGCGCAGGTATTTTTTGTTTCCGGCGCCGCTAAAGGCGTTGTTCTCGCGCCCGTTGCAGCATTGCAAGAGGGGCGTCAACGCGGCGATCGCGCACGAGGACGCCAGCGCGAAGAAAACACAGAGAGCAGCGGCGGTTTGATGGCGGCGCAAGCCAGCGAAACCCGCGCCGACGCTCGCGAAGGCGCGAACCCAGAACGACAGGCGCGACGCGAGGAAATGCGCGAAGCGATGAAAGCCCACCCAGATGCAGAGCGTAAGGTGGTGCTGGTCATGGCCGATGACAGCCCACGTCCGCAGCCGGTTCTCGTCGGTTTACAGAACCGGTTGAATGCTGAAATTCTGTTCGGTCTTGAGCCCGGCGACGTTGTCGTGACAGGCGAGGTTCAGGCTCTCCGCCCGCAAGCAAACCAGAGCGGCGACCGCTCGCGGCGTCCCGCCGGCATGGGCCGGCGCGGTCCGAGATAAGGCGCGCCGCCATGACAGCACTCATCGACATAGAAAATGTCAGCCGCATTTACGGTAAAGGCGAAGCGGAAGTCCGCGCCCTGGACGGCGTCAGTCTCAACATCGAGGCGGGCGAGTTCGTGGCGATTGTCGGCCAGTCCGGTTCTGGCAAATCGACCTTGATGAATATTCTTGGC
>JABDJK010000004.1 GCA_013002535.1 Hyphococcus sp. | reverse complement strand
GTATTGTGGTCAACAGAAAAGATCACACGGAATATTTCGGCCGTGCGGTTTTGCAAATGATCATCAAACAGCCTTTGGTCGCCGCTGAGCGCAATGACCAGTTTGATATTTACGCAACGGTTACTGGCTCCGGCCCGTCCGGTCAGGCTGGCGCCGTGCGCCACGGTATCGCGAAAGCGCTTACCTATTACGAGCCGGGCCTTCGCGGCGTTCTGAAAAAAGGCGGGTTCCTGACCCGCGACAGCCGTGTTGTTGAGCGTAAGAAATACGGCCGCAAAAAAGCGCGTCGTTCATTCCAGTTCTCAAAGCGATAGGCGCGAATTACATTTCGTTCTCAAGAAAGCCGCCGGAGTTCATTCACCGGCGGTTTTTTATTTTGGTGGAGATAGTGAAGTTTTGCTTCCCCACGGTTCAACCGTGGGGCCGATCACTGGAGATGTCGGATCTCGTAAAACTTTCAGGAGTTGGATCCCACGGTCGAGCCGTGGGAAGGCAGTAATTCAGGCTTTAGTGTCGATCCCGTGTTAGCAACGCATCATTTCATACCGAGCAGCACACGGGATGACGCCTGTGTTTTTCGGTTAAATTAGCCAAGCAGAACACAACCCCGGGAGGGTATTCTTTCACCAATACCGCATTCGGTGGATAGTTATCCTCACAGGTTCCTGGCGCCTTATGATGGGTGTCATGAGAAGTTTAAGATCACGACATCGTAATGCACCTTCTTCCCCCGTATACGGGGGAAGTGTCTGCGCAGCAGACGAAGGGGGCCGGCTGTGAGTCTGGAAACAGCCCTCTCCGTTTTTGCAATTCGCAAAAACACCTCCCCCACAAATGGGGGAGGATGGCGCGGATCGATGGAGTGCACGAAGCTTCACCAGACCACAAATTGGCGCATTCCGTTCACGGAAAAATCGCCGCCGATACGCGCGGCTACAGCCCAGAACTTTCGCCGTTCTCCTCGGGAGAACCGGACCAGATTCGCCGGAAATCAAGTTGCGGCAAGGGATCGGTCGGAATGGTCAGGATGCGGCATCCGTCGCGGCAGCTTCCGGCTAGCGCCATTGCGCCGGGTCGAGGCGGAAGTAGCGGACAAGCTCGGCGTGGACCGCCGGCTCCTCGCGCTTCATGGCGTCCGGCTTTTCGAAAAACGTTTCAGTCGCCACGGCAAAAAATTCCGCCGGGTTGGTCGCGCCGTATGGATCGAGAAATGTTTCGCGCCCAGCGCCCGCATCCTCTCGCAACCTTTCATAGCTCGCTCGAAAGGCGCGAGCCCAGTCGCTGACGCGATGATCGCGCGCGAGCGGCGGCGAGCCGTCCGTGGAGCCGGTGAGATCATCGAGCTGGTGGGCAAATTCATGGAGCACAACATTCTGCCCGTCATGATCGATAAAGGCGCCGTATGCCGCATGATCCCAGGAAAGAACGACGGGCCCCCGGCCCCAACTTTCGCCGGCGCGCACGCTGTCATGTTCGAGTTCCAGAGCCCCGTCATAGGTTCGTTCGCGCGCCTTGAAGGCGCTGGGATAAACGATGATGGTCTCAAGGGTTTTGTACCAGCGGTCGGGTTGATTGACGATGAGAAGACAAGCCTGCGCCGCAATAAGAACGCGCATTTCCTCGGTGACCTCAAAGTCACCGCCGCCGAAAAATTTAACCTCAGAGAGAAACCGGTTGATCAACCCCTCAAGGCGGCTGCGTTCCTCCGTAGGAAGACGGTTGAAGACCGGCATTGATTTCTTGAGAATTCGGCGAAGACCATCGCTAAGCGGCGTTGCGAGCAGCATAGCAACGCGTTGGCGTCGTCGCCAATAGAAGGCGCTGAATGCCAACCCGACTACTGCAAGCGCAGCGAGATAGAGAACGCCGCTCACCGTCGATCCGCTGTTTTCGACAGGACGTTACCTGTATTGGTCGCCAATTTCATGGGTTCCAATTTGGGTGACGCGGAGCAAATTGCCGTAAGGGTCATTCAAATTCATTTCGGTGTTGCCCCATGGACGTTTTTCAGGCGGCTGCGAGACCGGGACGTTGTTCTTCAGGCAGCGCTGATGCCAGGCCTCTATATCATCGACGAATACGTAGACTTCGCCGGGCTCTTGCCCTTTGCCATGCTCCGAAATGTGCATGAAAAGATCTCCGCTGCGAATACCGATATGCGCCGGGAAGCCGGGCTCGTGACGCGCCTCGAATTCGACCGTGAACCCCAGGCCATCGACATAAAATTTCTTCGCCGCTTCGCCGTCGTCAATGGGAAGAATGGCGCAGATGATTTCCATTTCGGTTCCTTAAATATCGAGCGCATCTTGCGCAAATTCAGCGTTCTCCTGAATAAACTGGAAGCGCGCTTCAGCTTTTTTGCCCATCAGGCGCGAGACGAGATCGTCAGCCGCCTTTGCTTTGTCCTCGGCAATCACAACACGGGCGAGGGTGCGCGTTTCCGGGTTCATGGTGGTTTCTTTAAGCTGCGCCGGCATCATCTCGCCGAGCCCCTTAAAGCGCGATACGTCCACCTTCTGGTTCGCCTTGAATTCGGCTTTCATCAGCTTGTCGCGTTCTTCTTCGCTCATGGCGTAGACCGAGTGACCGCCGGCTGCGAGCTTGAAGAGCGGCGGCTGCGCCAGATAAAGCCGCCCGTCATGGATGAGGTCCGGCATTTCTTGATGGAAGAACGTGATGAGGAGCGCCGCGATATGTGCGCCGTCGACATCGGCGTCGGTCATGATGATGACTTTGTCATATCGAAGTTTTTCAATGTCAAATTTTGCGCCAAGACCAGCGCCAAGGGCCTGGGTCATGTCGGCGATCTCCTGGTTCGCCAGTATTTTGTCCCGTGCGGCGGAAGCAACGTTCAGGATTTTACCGCGCAAGGGCAGGATCGCTTGAGTTTTCCTATTGCGCGCCTGTTTGGCCGAGCCGCCAGCGCTGTCACCCTCAACAAGAAAAATCTCTGTACCAAGACGGTTTGCATTGGTGCAGTCGGCGAGCTTTCCGGGCAGGCGGAGTTTTCGCGTCGCCGCGGCGCGGCTGACTTCTTTTTCTTTACGCCGGCGCTGGCGTTCTTCGGAGCGATCGACCACCCACTCGACAAGCTGGCCCGCTTGCTTCGGGTTTGAGGCGAGCCAATGGTCGAACGCCGGGCGGACAGCATTCTCGACAATTTTCTGCGCTTCGTTGGTTGCGAGCTTGTCTTTTGTTTGCCCTTGAAATTCCGGATTGCGTACGAATACGGACAATAGCGCGCCGGCGGTTCCGAGTACGTCTTCGGCGGTGACGTTGGCGGCCTTCTTGACCCCGGATAGCTCGCCATAGGCTTTGAGGCCTTTGGTGAGCGCTGCGCGCATCCCAGCCTCGTGGGTGCCGCCTTCCGCAGTTGGGATGGTGTTACAATAGCTTTGAACAAACCCATCCGCATCGCCAAAACCGGCTGCGCCCCAGAGCACCGCCCATTCGCAATTGCCGTGGCCGCCCTGTTCCTTGCGTTCGACTTTACCTGTGAAGATATCTTCCGTAACCGTCGGTTTTGCTCCGGCGAGAGATTTCAGATAGTCGGAGAGACCGCGCTCGAAATGCAGAACCGCTTTTTCCGGCGTTGTATCTTTATCGCCGATTAGTTCCGGCGCGCATTTCCAGCGGATCTCAACGCCGGCAAAGAGATAGGCTTTTGAGCGCGCCATCTTGAACAGGCGCGCCGGTTTAAATTTCAGTTTCGGGCCAAAGATTTTCGGGTCCGGGTGAAACATCACCATGGTGCCGCGCTTGTTTGGCGCCGGGCCCACTTTTTCCAGTTTGGAGCGCGGTTTGCCGTCGCCATAGGACTGTCGCCACATGGTCCGCCCGCGGCAGACTTCGACAATCATGTCGTCAGATAACGCGTTCACGACAGAGACGCCAACACCATGGAGGCCGCCCGACGTGACGTAAGCCTTGCCGTCAAACTTCCCGCCTGAGTGCAGTGTAGTCATAATGACTTCTAGAGCGGATTTCTTTTTAAACTTTGGATGAGGATCAACCGGGATGCCGCGACCATTGTCCGTCACCGATAGATAGCCGTCTTCAAACACCTCGACTTCTATCCGGCTTGCGTGGCCGGCGACAGCCTCGTCCATAGCGTTGTCCAGCACCTCGGCGAAGAGATGGTGCATCGCCTTTTCGTCGGTGCCGCCGATATACATGCCCGGACGCTTGCGCACCGGTTCAAGGCCCTCAAGAACCTCGATGTCTTTGGCGGAGTAATCACCGAATAGATCGTCGTTGTCCATTTTTTTTGCGCTGGCGGCCATTTAGATGTTCATCAACTCTTTGAAACTGTTAAACCCTCAAAAGGGCAGGCGCACGATCTAGCAAGGTTCTGAATTGTCCGCAAAGGGCCAAGTGGAAATCGGGGAAAACAATGGCGAATTGCGTTTTATGTGGCGGCGAAATGGTTGACTGGTTGGCTTGTCCGATCGACGCAAAGACGTTCGAACCGACGCCCTATGGAAACGCAAAGCGATGCGAGATATGCGACCTTGGCCGTATTGATCCATTGCCCGCGCCCGAAGAACTCGACGGCTTTTACAAGCTCGACGCATATTACACTCATGGCGAAACCCATTTTGCCGCGGGCGCTGAGCAGAATTTTTTCGATCGGGTGCGCGACAACATTGCCTGGCGCTTCGATAAGGGCGACGAGCTCGATCCCGCTTCTATTATTGCAAAGACTGGAAAACCAGCAAACGAATTGTCGGTTCTGGATATCGGCTGCGGCCATGGTTCGCTGTTGAAAAAGTTTAAAGCCCTTGGCGCCGCGGCCGCTGGATTGGAGCCCGACCCGGAAGCTGGCGCCGCGCTGACCGCCGCCGGCATTGATTGGTATCAGGGCGTCGGTGAGGCCGCACCGGAAAGCCTCACAGATCGCACATTTGATATCGTTGCAATGACGCATTCCCTTGAACATTGCATTGATCCTGTCAAGGCTCTGCAAACAGCGCATTCGCTCTTAACGTCCGGCGGAATATTCATTTGCGAAACGCCAAATTGCGCCTGCCTTCATTTTGAACGAACGAACATTTTCTCTGAAATGTATGATGCGCCACGGCACTTACATTTCTTTACGCCGAAAAGTTTGTCGGCAATGATCAAACATGCCGGTTTCGATGTAACGGGTGAATATTATCTCGGCTTTGTGCGTCATTTCCAGAATGGATGGCGCGCAACAGAAAACCGCATTCGTGAGAAAATTATTGAAAATAGCGGGCCGACAAGCTCGCTTGCGCCAGAATATTCACGGTCAGGCGCTATGAAACTTTTGCTGAAAACCGCGTCGGTGAGCCCTGCGAAAAAATATGATTGCGTCGGCTTCTACGCGACCCGGTCGTGACCGACTTAAAGCCGTCTCCGGACAAACCCGGCGATCGCAGCAAGCCCCAGCAACATAATCGGCGCTGCCGGCGGCACCGGCGTTTCAATGACTTCTTCGACTTCCGGCACGCTGCTTAACACATCGGTCTCGATCTCCGTCGCGCTTGAAAGTGCAGCCGGTGCAGCAAATTCACCAACGATATTAAGCCCTGAAAGCGCCGGCGGTGCGATGCGCGGCGCCCCATCAATAATAGTTAACACTGTTGTTGCTGCATTCGGGCCCAAAGACGGCAAACTAATCGATTTTGTAGAGGCCATTATTGGTCTCTCGCCAAAGATCTCGCTGACGATAGCGACCAGCGTGCTATCAGGAGTGTTTCTAGGCAGAGTAATCGTACAAGTTCGGCCGTCCCTGCTGCACTCGCCCGAATCGAGAATTGCGAGCGATGACGGACGCACAAGCGCGCTTTGAGCGCTTACTACCAAAGCAAAATTCAGTAAAATGGCGTAGCCAACTATTCGTTTCATATTCATCCCCGCTATACCTTAAATTTTCACGCGATTTACCGAAGTATGCGAGCAGCGCCGTTAAGGTTAAGCGGCGCAACAGACCTCGAAACAAAACAGAAAAAATCGCCGAAGGGGTTAATAAGCTTAATTTTTTTGGAAAATTTTCAGTAGCGTAGTTAACTTTTTCACCGGCCCAGAGCGCAGCATTATCGGTTCGGGTTCGGAACAAAAAAATTTAGCTGCAAACTACGCGCGTCGCCGTTACGATTGCGTCTTTCGCCCCAAGACATTGCCCGAAATGAGCATTTCTCAATACAAATTTACCTCGCTCCCCCAACAGCGCCGCTGCACTGGCCACGGCGCCTTCAGCGGATGCGATAAATCGACCAGGCGGACCGATCGTGAAACAGCGTGCATTATCTGCAGAAGAATTCGCAGACTACATCGTTAGCTTGGGCAAAACGGCGAGCATTGCGCGACAAAAAACATTTAGCGCAATGGCATACTTCTATATCAATATTTTTCGCCTGCCGACGGCAAAGAAGCAAAGAAAGAATTTCTTTGCTTCCCGCTTCCATCAACTTTGAAATAGCGAAATTGAAAGCGGCCAACCGAAGTCAGCGGCGGAGCGTTTTGCGTCAAATCAAGACAACCAGTTTTTTCCAGCTGAATTTTTGGAAAACCAAAGCAAAAACACGCCGATGAGAATTACCATGATAGGCATGATCATTGCGCTGGGCCCATAAACCGCCATCGAATTAGCGATGAAAAAAGAATGAATCATTTGAATTGAAATGCCCGCCAGGGAAACTGCAAATACCGGCACGGCAAGTTGCTTGCGAGCGAGCAACAAAGCTGACCCAATCGCACCGCCAAAAACGGCAGCCGCAAAAGCGATTTTCGCCCAGACAGGATAAGTCTCATATAACTGGCGCTCGGCTTCCGCCATGGCGGCTAGGTCTTCGGCCGTTTTTCCGTTCTCGGCAAAAAAAGCGGCGACGCCCATGAGATTCCATACCAGCGCAACACCGGCGATAACCCAGAACCAAACAGGAATTTTGGGCGGTTCTATGTTTGACATAATTTTTCTCCCTTAGTTCTTTTATTAAATTTCACGATTGCGAATATGCTTTTTTCAACCAGGCTTTCACGTCTTTGTCGACGTCACCAGGATTTTCAAGCCGTACGCGATGAGACACCATTGCGTTAAAGCTGCCTGATTTTTCAAGCCGTCCTTTCGCGGGAACGTCCGTCAAGTTAATACCGAGATCAACGCGCGTTTTTGTCGATGGTTGAACGAGGGCGAATTGTTTGGTGCGTCGCAGGCTGACATAAGATTTTTTCGGCGAAATCTCGATGTCTTTTCCAAAGCCTATCACGGCCTTGATCACAGCGTCATAGATCGGTTTAAGCTCAGCTTTCGGGCCCGAATATTGTGCGGCGACTAGATCAGTCCCGCCGGCCGCTTTCGATCCCGCATCGCTTCTCAATGTCTTATGGGCGACGAGATTGGCAAAACCGTGTGTTATGCCGTGATCGGCCTTTAGGTGTTTCACGATAGCGCCGTGTTTTTCTTCGCCGGACTTTTTTGCGATCGCCACCCATTGTTCCAGAGTTTTTCCGGTTTTCTCCTTCATATTGGCGATCATTGCCGCTGCCATTTCATCTGGTGATTTCGCCATTTTCAAACTCTCCTATTCCGCCTTGTCGAACGGCCAATTATCGGCGCTCATGGATTTCGGCGTGAGCGGCGCCATCAGGCTGAACATTGCCAGCATGAACCGTGCGCCAAATGTCACCTTTCCGGTTTCGACATACGACTTGAAATTCTCGACAATGAATTTTGAACCGTCGGCCATAGATTTTTCGCTTTTTGAGCCGGCGATAATATTTTCTGTAATCAGACTGAATTCGGTGCCGCCGTCTTTTTCATTGAGTAGATATGTGACGGTCGACGCCGGATCGGGCAGCGATGTTAACCGAAAACTTGTCACCATCTTGTTCGGTGGGTCCATCTCGATGATGCGGCCAATGACAGCAACGGATTTTCCATTGTTCGCAGCAATCCGATACGGATTGTCAGGCGCAAATTCCGCTGCGTCCCAGGAGCCATTCCAGAAAAATGGCCGCGGCGATTCTGTGTTTACGAGCTCTGACCATACGCGATCGATTGGCGCGTCGATCATCACGCGATAAATTTGCTTTTCGGCGTATTTTTCGTTGCTCATTTTTTAACCCCTTTTTCCCGGTTGCTTGCCTTGCTCCTCGGCCTCTTTCGCCTCGGATAAATATTTGATGCGCGTCATTTTTCCCGCCCAATAGGCGCTGTATTCGGTTGTCCAACGGTCGTAAATCATCCGAATAGGCGCAGCGTTGAAATAGAGCTTTCGCGTTCGGCCGTCCTTTTGCGAGATGATGAGGTTCGCCTCCTCCAGCACGGCGAGATGCTTCATGACGGCTATTCGGCTGACATCAAATTCGGCCGCCAGAATGCCTACGCTGATCCCGGGCTCATCCTTGATCAGATCAAGCATGAAGCGCCTTGCGTCATGAGCGAGCGCCTGAAATACGGCGTCCATATCGATGTCACATAACATGTAACCATATAGTTACCTATAAACACAAGGCTGTCAAGCGCTTGCGGCCCGTACCCCCAACAAACGAAAAACCCGGATATGATTGTCCGGGCTTTCAAAATTTTGATGATCGGTCAGTGTTCTGCGCTAATTATCAGCCTTGTAGTCGACATTGAATAAAACTGTGACCCGAGAATTTTCGGTCGGGCCTTGCCGCATAACCCGATGGTTGAGCCAAGAGGGCGACATTAAACAGTCGCCAGTTATGGGCGTGAAGTTTACGACCGATCGTTAAACGTCAATCGTATCGTGCATAAGGCGATTTATCCATGGCGCCTCAAGCGCGATGGGCGCGCAATCATCCGGCGCCAATGAATAATATGTGCCAGAGATCAAAGAGTGTGGATGGATATGAGATACATGCTAATCAGTTTCCCGGTAATCGCTGCACCAATAATTGATTTTGTGTCCGCTGTGTTTTGAGAACGGATCCCGAGGTGTTGCTTTTGCATAAGCATCACAAGGCTTGAAAATATCGCGCTCAAATTGTTCGCGATGCGGCATTCCAGCTTTTAAGCCAATGTTAAATTCATTAGCAAAAAAAGGAAGTATATGTGTCGCTGCGGTCGACCGTTTCGATGCAATGCTTCGCTATGTCATCATGCGGCAAATCCAGGCGCAAACGTTACACGCCCACCTAGAATAGCCGCATGGGTTCTATGTTTTCGATCATAATTTATCTCACGGCGTTGAGATAATTGAATTATGCCGAGTAGTACATAGAAAATTCGACCGGGTGTGGGGTCGTTTCAAATCTCGTAACTTCGGCGTTTTTCAGATCAATATAGGCGTCGATCTGATCATCGTTAAAAACGTTTCCTTTTTTGAGGAAGTCACGGTCGCGATCGAGCGCAGACAATGCATCGCGCAAGGAAGCGCACACGGTTGGTATATCTTTTAGCTCCTCTGGCGGAAGGTCGTAGAGATCTTTGTCCATTGGGTCGCCGGGATTAATTTTGTTCTCAATCCCATCCAGTCCAGCCATCAACAGTGCGGCGAAAGTCAGATACGGATTGCCCGCGGCGTCCGGGAAACGCGTTTCAATGCGCTTGCCTTTTGGCGAGGAAACCCACGGGATACGAACTGATGCGGAGCGATTGCGCGCCGAATAGGCGAGCAACACCGGCGCCTCATAGCCGGGAACAAGGCGTTTGTAGCTATTCGTTGAAGCATTGGCGAACGCATTGATAGCTTTAGCGTGTTTGATGATGCCGCCAATGTAGTGAAGGCAAGTCTCGGACAAATCTGCATATCGATCGCCGGCAAATAGCGGTTGCCCGTCGGACCAAATCGATTGGTGAACATGCATGCCGGAGCCGTTGTCGCCAAATATCGGTTTTGGCATGAACGTCGCGGTTTTTCCGTAGCCGTGTGCGACTTGGTGTACAATGTACTTATATATTTGCAGCCGGTCGGCCATCTTCGTCAGCGTTGAAAACTTCATCCCGAGTTCATGTTGAGATGGCGCCACTTCATGGTGATGTTTTTCAGGCTCAATGCCCATCTCATTCATAACGGTGAGCATTTCGGAGCGCATATCCTGTGCGCTGTCGACAGGTGGTGTTGGAAAATATCCGCCCTTTGGACCGGGACGGTGCGCCATGTTTCCGCCATCCAAATCGGCGGATGAATTGTAAGGCCCTTCAACGCTGTCGACGACAAAACCAATATTATTTTGTTCAGTTGACCAGCGAACGTCGTCAAAGACAAAAAACTCAGCTTCCGGACCAAAGAACGCCGTATCGCCGATACCGCTTGACGCGAGATATGCTTCGGCCGCTTTCGCGGTCGTGCGCGGGTCACGGGCGTATGGTTGTCCCGTTGCCGGTTCCAAGACGTCACAAAAGATTGCAAGTGTTTTTTCAGCGAAGAATGGATCGACAATGGCGGTTTCCGGGTCAGGCATCAAAACCATATCGGACTCATTGATGGCCTTCCAACCGGAAATGGATGAGCCATCGAACATAGAGCCGTCGTCGAAGAAATCGTCATCAACCATGGACTGGTCGAAGGTGACGTGCTGCCACTTTCCCTTGGGATCGGTGAAACGGAGATCAACATATTTGATTTCGTCTTTTTTGATGCGTTTGAGAACGTCGTCGGCGCTCATGCGTAAGGCTCCTCACGGCGGCTGGGCCGCCCTTTTTCGGGTTTTCTGCCCAAACAGGCTGTCAGGCTTCATGGGCAATAGCGCAAAGATTCGCTTTGCACGCAAGAAATTATTGCACTGCAGCAAAGATTTTGCCTGATATTGCGTATAGATTCTAACGCGGCGCAACATACTATCGCTGCGGCCAGGCATCCGCGACCTTGCAGCCAACCGACTGCGGCGTTAGGCGGTCGATCCAGGAGCAATCGTGTTTGAATAAGCAATCGAATATCGCCAGCGGCGAAACCTTAACGGTTTGGATGATTACCGATGGCAAAATCGGGGACGATGTGCAGTGTGAAGCGGTCGCGTCGCGCTTATCGCCGGATTTCAAGCGTCGGATCGTTTGCCCGCGCGCGCCGTGGTCTTGGATAGCGCCGTGGGGGCCTGCTGACCCTCGCGATCAATCTGAGAATCCGACAAGCCCGATTTCGCCTCCATACCCTGATATCGTAGTTGCGTCCGGCAGGCGCGCCGTTCCTTACGCCGTCTATGTGAAACAAGCGAGCAACGGCAAAACAAAGATCGTCTGTCTGAAGGACCCGCGCAGTCAGCGGTCAAAATTCGACCTAATCTGGGCTCCGGATCATGATAGACTTTCTGGCGACAATGTTTTCTCCACGCTGACTTCGCCGCATAATTTGGAACGACAAATTTCAACAGCGCGCAAAAATCAGCGCGGACCGATTTGGCGAATGCCTCGTCCCATCTTAGGGGTAATAATTGGCGGGCCGAGCGGAGGCGCCCACTATGACGCTGCAATGGCTTCGCACCTCGCGGAGACTTTGAATAAACGGGCGACTGAATTTGCTTCGCTTGCGATAACGCCATCTCGCAGAACGCCTTCAGAATTTGTTAGCGCGCTAGAAAACAGCCTTACACATCAATCGCATTTTCTATGGGATGGTGATGGGGATAATCCGTATATTGATATTCTCGCAAACGCTGACACGCTGCTCGTAACGGCAGATTCGCACAACATGTTGAGCGAGGCGGTGTCAACTGGGGCCGGCGTCTATGTTTACCGCCCAAAAGGGAATGCCGCGAAACTCGATCGCTTCGTGGCCGCGCTGAAGACGCGCGGAGCTGTAAATGAAATCGATGGCGGGCTAATTCCCTTCGATGCAGCGCAAATCGACGCCACGCAGGAAATTGTCGATGAAATTCGCCGTCAGTTGTCGTTGCCTAGCCAGCGGTCACGGGATCATTAGGGAATGCGAGTTGAGCGCGATCACGCCATTCCTCAGTCACGTAATTGAGGATCAGCGACTTCCGCACCCCGTCAAATTCACGTTGTTTGAACCCGTGATATGTGTCGGCGCCGGGGACAAATGCTAACGCAGTATTCTCTTTAAAGGGCGTGCGCAGAGCGTGGGTTTTGTCGGCATTGAAGATATCTGTACCCCAGACGTGTTCCGCAGGCTCGTTGTTCAGATAAATCAATATTGTAATTTTTTTAACGCCGAGGTCCGTGTGCGGTTCCAACCAGAAATTTGAAACATCTTGTGCATATTCAAGACGCAAATATGTGCTGGATAAATCAATTGAGAAGAATTCGTTCAATAAGGTGATCGCTTCGGGCGATTGCAGCGCATTTGCGACCTTCGCTGCGCAGTCGATATTACAAATGTTCTTTTGATCGAAATAACACCGCGTTTCGTTGTGGAGTTCGCGTTTGCCGGACATCTCGCCAGGGTCCGCGACGGGAAATTCCAGCGCCGCTAATTCGCGCGCAATGTCGCCGGGAAAGAGATCGGAAATCATCCAGTGACGATAGGGCATGGAAAAAGGCGTCGCCGCTGAGAGCGCCGAGCGGAGCGAAATGACTATCCGGTTTGGATCGCTCAACGAAGTTTCACTCGCCATTTACAATATAGCATCGCGGCCGGATTCACCGGTGCGAATTCTGACAGCATCGTCTATAGGCATTATGAATATTTTTCCGTCGCCAATCCGACCGGAGTGCGCGGCTTTGGAGATCGCTTCTACTGCGCGCTCGACAATGTCGTCGTCTATAATCATCTCAATCTTCACTTTTGGCAGAAAATCGACGACATATTCTGCGCCGCGATAAAGTTCCGTATGCCCTTTTTGGCGGCCAAAACCTCTAACATCTGTTACCGTCATTCCTTGCAGTCCAATGTCGTGCAGCGCTTCTTTCACATCATCGAGTTTGAAGGGTTTGATAATTGCTTCTATTTTTTTCACGATGCCCGCCTGTCGCTTTGGTTTTCCGGAGCTTGGCGTATAATGAATGAGCGCCGCCGAGGAGAAGTGTCAAGCGTGTCCGGATTTATTGTTTTATCGACATCGCAGATGCAAGCCGCCGAGAAAGCGGCAATCGCCGCTGGCGTCGGTTCTGCGGGCTTGATGGAGACGGCCGGCGGCAAAGTTGCAGAAACAATTATGCTCGCCTGGACCAAGCGTCCGGTCGTCGTTATTTGCGGTCCGGGCAATAATGGCGGCGACGGCTTTGTCGTTGCGCGGCGATTGGCGGATGCGGAATGGCCGGTCAAAGTCGCTGAAATTGGCGATCCGCAAAAGCTTACCGGTGATGCAAAATTGATGGCCGATCTCTATCAGGGCGAACGCGCTGCGTTTGCGAACGATAGCCTAGAGGGTGCGGGGCTGATTGTTGATGCGATTTTCGGCACGGGGATTTCGCGCGACGTTGACGGCGCCGCAAAACAAGCTATCGATGCAATCAACGCGCACTCAGCAGCTGTTGTCGCTGTCGACTTGCCGTCAGGCATTCATTCAGACACCGGATTTGTGATGGGCGCAGCGGTTTCCGCCACCCGTACGATTACTTTTTTTCAGAGAAAACCTGGACATCTTCTATTTCCGGGTCGGGCCTTTTGCGGCCAGATTGACGTCGCCGATATCGGCATTGAAGCCGATCACGTTCGTGATCTGACGCCGGACATATTTGAAAACCACCCGGCCTTGTGGGGTAGTCAGTTTCGGCGTCCCGATTGGCGCGCCCATAAATACCATCGCGGGCACGTCTTTGCAGTTTCTGGAGAGCGGGCGCAGTCGGGCGCTATTCGACTGGCTGCTACCGGCGCATTGCGAGTGGGCGCCGGTTTAGTGACGGTGCTGTCGCCTAAAGACGCAATCGATGCTCATTCTGCGCAATTAAACGCGATTATGCTGCGTGCAATAGATGGCGCGGATCATATTTCCGAGCAACTTGGCGCCAAGGAAAATTACCAACGTATTTGCTTGTTAGGGCCGGGCAATGGCGTAGGCGAAGCGACCCGTGAAAATGTATTGGCAGCGTTGAGGTCGAACGCCGGGGCGGTGCTTGATGCAGATGCATTGACAAGTTTTGCAGATGATCGCGACACCCTGTTCCAAGCGTTGCGCGGCAATGATGTCCTGACGCCCCATGCCGGCGAATTCGCCGGCGTCTTTCCCATCATCGATTTGGGGGAAGGCCGTTTGGCGGCGGCGCGAACCGCCAGCCGCCGCTGCGGCGCCGTAGTCGTGTTTAAAGGCGCTGATACAGTGATCGCCAGTCCGGACGGGCGTTGCGCGATTAACACGAATGCGCCGGGCGATCTTGCGACCGCGGGCGCCGGCGATGTGCTTGCGGGCTTTATCGCAGGATTTTTGGCGCAAGGGATGTCGGGATTTGACGCGGCTTGCGCGGGGGTCTGGTTTCACGGCGCCTGTGCGCAAACAATTGGCCCGGGGTTAATCGCGGAAGATTTACCGAATGCTGTCCCAGCCGTATTGCGCACGCTGCTCTCGCCGCCGACGCAGCGAGATTCGCAACAACAAAATCAAGCGCAAAACCCGGCTGCCGCGTCGCCGGGACTTTGAGTGAAATTGTGATAAGGGCGGCAAACCTCTGCGACGCCGACGGCATCAACGATGTCTATAATCCATTTATCCGTGAAAGCGTCGCGACCTTTGAAACACAGCTCTATGACCGGGCAAGGCGCGAGGCATGGTTGGCGGCGCGGGCGGGCTCGACCAGGTGGCCGGTTTTCGTCGCCGCCGACAAAGGCGAGATTTGCGGCTTTTGCAGCGCCTCGGCGTTCGATCCGCGCGGGGCATATGAAACGTCAGTCAAAGTCTCGGTCTTTGTCGCGCCGGAGCACCACGCAAAAGGGCTCGCAAAGCGGCTCTACGAGGCGCTGTTTGCGGCCTTGCCAAAAGACGTCGTCCATCGCGCCTACGGGCTGATTGTCGCGCCCAATCCGGCCTCGGTCACGCTCCACGAGCGTTTCGGCTTTGTCCATGTGGCGACGCTTAATGAAGTTGGCCGGAAATTTGGCCGATATCTTGACGTCATGTGGTTCGAAAAACGCCTTTAGGCGGCTCGACACCGGCGCATCGTCTGTTATAGAGACGCGCCTTGGCTTCAAGGATCGGCGCGATTTCGCGGCGACGAGGCTAGGTTCGCGGATGTGGCGGAATTGGTAGACGCACCAGATTTAGGTTCTGGCGCCGAGAGGCGTGGAGGTTCAAGTCCTCTCATCCGCACCAGTCTTCGACCTTTGGGCTTCGCCTGGCGCAGCTTTGAGGGCTTTTGGTTTAGGCAAACCGGGATGCGCCCGGCGACCCGATATAGGAATTATCGCGCGATCAAATCGCGCCCGGCAGGACGACAGGATCGGTCATGGAAGTAACTGAAGTAAGCGCCGAAGGTCTCGATCGCAAATTTGCGGTCAAAGTAAGCGCCACAGAGCTGGACGAGAAACTCACGGAACGGCTGACTGAGCTAAAGGGCCAGGTCCATCTAAAAGGTTTCCGCAAGGGCAAGGCGCCGGTTTCATTTCTTAAGAAAATGTACGGCAAAGGCGTCATGGGCGAGATCGTTCAGGAGATCGTTACCGAGACATCGCAAAAAGCCTTCACGGATCGCGACCTTCAGCCAGCGATGGCGCCGCATCCGCACTTCCATTCTGACATGGATGACGTGATCGCGGGCAAGTCCGATCTTGAATATGATGTACACGCTGAAATCCTGCCGGAAATTGAACCGATGGATGTCGCTACGTTGAAACTTGTGCGCCCAGTTGCCGAAGTTCCAGCGGAAGAAATTGACGAAGCGATCGAACGCATTGCCGAGCAACAAACGTCTTATACGCCGCGCAAGGCAACACAGAAATCCAAAAAGAAAGACATGGTCAATGTTGATTATGTCGGCACGATTGACGGCGAAGAATTTGCCGGCGGCAAAGGCGAGGGCGTTGATCTTGTGCTTGGTTCCGGCACATTTATTCCAGGATTTGAAGACCAGTTAACTGACGTCAAGGAAGGCGACCAGGTCGACGTGAAAGTGACCTTCCCGGAAGACTACAATGCAGAAGATCTTGCCGGTAAAGACGCTATTTTCGCTGTGACCGTGAAAGAGGTCAAAGAACCCGAAGCTGTTGCGATTGACGATGAGCTCGCCAAGAAAGTCGGCCTCGACAGCCTTGACGATCTGAAGGCGCGCCTTCGCGAACGAATGGAAGGCGACTACAAACAGCAATCACGCGCACACGTTAAACGAGCGTTGTTAGATCGGCTGGATGAGGCGCATGAGTTTGAATTGCCAAATGGCATGGTCGATGCTGAATTCAAGCAAATATGGGAACAAGTACAAGCGTCAGAATTAGACGACGAAGACAAAGAAAAGTCTGAGGACGAGCTAAAAGACGAGTATCGCAAAATTGCCGAGCGCCGTGTTCGTCTCGGTCTCGTCCTCGCGGAAATCGGCAAACGCGCCGATGTCAGCGTACCGCAGGAAGACCTGCAGCGCGAAATGATCAATATGGCTCGTGCGTATCCGGGCCAGGAAAAGGAAGTTCTGGAATTTTACCAGAACAACCCGGCCGCGGTTCAGCAATTGCGGGCGCCATTGTTTGAGGAAAAAGTCGTCGATTACATACTCGAGCGATGTGAAGTCGAGGACAAAACCGTTTCCAAGGACGAGTTGATGAAGGACCCGGACGGCGAATAGCGCTTCTTTCCGGCGTCCTGCAAAACTGCGCCGAAATTCGAGCCGCTGCAAAGCCGGCTCGTTTCATATTCGAGATGGCTTTTGAAACATTCCGGGACGGCGCGGGATGGCGGCAAGCCCCGGAACAAAACAAATCATTGCTTTTTCAGAAGAATAACCCTCGCTTAAGCGCCTCGCGATATGGTCATTTTGAAGGGGCTGGCGAAGTGAATTTTTAGCCCCATGTTAAGGAAGAAATTTAACTACAGCGCGGCTTATCCAAGCGCAGTCAAACGAGGATGTCGATGAAAGACCCGAACGAAGTATTCATGAACACGCTGGTCCCAATGGTGGTCGAGCAATCGAGCCGCGGCGAGCGCGCGTATGACATCTATTCACGCCTCTTAAAAGAGCGGATTATCTTTCTTTCCGGGCCGGTTCACGACGGCGTTTCAACCCTTATCGTAGCGCAATTGCTGTTTCTAGAAGCCGAGAACCCAAAAAAGGAAATATCGTTTTATATCAACTCGCCCGGCGGTGTTGTGACCTCCGGGCTCGCGATTTACGACACTATGCGTTACATCCGTCCGGCGGTCTCGACCATGTGTATCGGGATGGCGGCGTCAATGGGCTCGCTGCTGTTGGCTGCAGGCGAAAAAGATATGCGGTTTTCCTTGCCGAATTCCCGGGTGATGGTCCATCAGCCGTCCGGCGGGTTTCAAGGCCAGGCCTCGGATATTGAGCGACACGCCCAGGATATCATCAAATTGAAGCGCCGATTGAACGAGATTTACGTCGAGCATACCGGTCAATCCTATGAAACTATTGAGAAAACGCTGGATAGAGACCACTTCATGACGCCCGATGAGGCGGCAGATTTCGGCATAATCGACAAAGTGCTGTCCGATCGCGGCGTGCCGGATGCAGAATCTGAGTGATGTTAACGAATTCTATTAGGCAAAACAGGAAATAGCGGCTTGATAGAATTCGTTGAAATATGTTCGAATATGCGTGATTTTGCAGCGGGCTGGCGCCGAATGTGCACTTTTCCCTGCGAAGATGCCGGTTCAGCGCGATAGATTTCGACGTTGTGTTGAGTTAAGGGCGGCGCTGACAAGGAGTTTATAGGTTGTGAGCAAAATCGGCGGAAAATCTAACGGCGGGGGCGATGGGAAGAACACGCTCTATTGTTCGTTCTGCGGCAAAAGCCAGCATGAAGTCCGAAAGCTTATTGCCGGGCCGACGGTATTCATCTGCGATGAATGCGTTGAGCTTTGCATGGATATCATCCGTGAAGAGTCAAAATCTTCGCTGGTAAAAGCAGGCGACGGCGTACCGAGCCCGCAACAAATTCATAAAGTTCTCGATGACTATGTCATCGGTCAGGCGCAAGCGAAACGTGTCTTGTCTGTCGCGGTGCACAATCACTTCAAGCGGTTGAATCACGCAACGAAAAACAATGACGTTGAGCTTGCGAAATCTAACATTCTTCTGATCGGCCCAACCGGCTCTGGTAAGACATTGCTGGCGCAAACGCTGGCGCGCATTCTTGACGTGCCGTTCACGATGGCTGACGCAACGACGCTTACTGAGGCTGGTTATGTCGGCGAGGACGTTGAAAATATCGTTCTGAAACTTCTGCAATCTGCAGACTACAATGTTGAGCGCGCCCAGCGCGGCATCGTCTACATCGACGAGATCGACAAGATTTCCCGTAAGTCGGATAATCCTTCGATCACGCGCGATGTTTCTGGCGAAGGCGTTCAGCAGGCGCTGTTGAAAATTATGGAAGGCACCGTTGCTTCCGTGCCGCCGCAGGGCGGACGCAAACATCCGCAACAGGAATTCCTGCAAGTTGATACGACGAATATTCTTTTCATTGTTGGCGGCGCTTTTGCGGGACTGGAAAAAGTCATTGCCAATCGCGGCGATGGCACTTCCATCGGCTTTGGCGCGGAAGTGAAATCCGAGGATGACCGCAGAATTGGTGCAATCCTGCAGGAAGTCGAACCAGAAGATCTATTAAAATTCGGCCTTATTCCAGAATTTGTTGGTCGTTTGCCAGTGATCGCAACGCTGGAAGATCTTGATGAAGACGCGCTGACTCAAATTTTGACGACGCCGAAGAACGCACTGGTAAAGCAGTATCAACGTTTGTTTGAGATGGAAGATGTCAAACTGACCTTTTCCGATGACGCGAAAACAGCCATAGCTCGCCGGGCGATCAAGCGCAAAACCGGCGCGCGCGGATTGCGGTCGATCATGGAAGGCATTCTCCTTGATTCCATGTTCGAACTGCCAACCCTTGAGGGCGTCGTTGAAGTTGTCGTCAATGGAGAGGTCGTCGATGGCAATGCGACGCCGCTTTACATTTATGCAGATCGCAAAGATGAAGCAGTAGAGGCTGACGCCAGCGCATAGACACGCGTATTGTGATGGTTAGTTATAACGCCGTCGCAACATGCGGCGGCGTTTTTCATTTAGGGATTATCGTAAACACCTGAATTCGCGTACAACCGCAACATTCATTTCCGAGCAATATTTCAGCGCTAATATTCTGAGTGAATACCGCAACTTGGCGTGAAGCTGCCGTCAGGCCTTGATTTAACGGCGGCTGAGGCCACATATCTTGTCAGCGGCCGCTTGCGTATCAGCGGCTTTTTGCGCGAATGGCGCGGGTTTTTTTCGGGGAAAACCGCAACTTGCGGCCCCTCGCGAACCGACGCCAAATGCGTAATAGTTTAACTCGACTTCGGGAGTACCGCTTTGTTTTTGAGGGCGATCCCGCGCAGGAGCCTTAGATGAGTAATAATATCGTTTATCCCGTATTGCCGTTGCGCGACATCGTCGTGTTTCCCGGCATGATCGTGCCGCTGTTTGTCGGCCGGGAAAAGTCAGTCAACGCTCTCGAAAATGTCATGCAGAATGACAAGAAGATTCTTCTTGTTGCGCAAAAAGACGCTGGTGACGACGACCCTGGTGTTGATGACATATTTGACATGGGTGTTGTGGCGTCAGTTCTTCAATTACTGAAGTTGCCAGACGGTACCGTAAAGGTTCTGGTCGAAGGTGAAGCTCGTGCGCAGGTTGTTGAATATACGCGCACAGATGAATTTTTTGAGGCCGAAGCGGAATACGCGGAATTGACCATCGATGATGACGATGAGAACGAAGCGCTTGCCCGCTCCGTCGTAGGTCAGTTCGAAGCCTATGTAAAATTGAACAAACGCGTTCCACCTGAAGTTATCGTTTCCGTCAATCAGATCGATGATCATGCAAAACTTGCGGATACAGTTGCCTCGCATCTCAACATCAAAATTTCCGAAAAGCAGGAGCTTTTGGAAATAACCGAAGTCTCAAAACGCCTTGAGAAAGTTTACGCCCTTATGGAGGGTGAGATGAGCGTTCTTCAGGTTGAGAAAAAAATCCGCAATCGCGTCAAGCGTCAAATGGAAAAGACGCAGCGAGAATATTATCTGAATGAACAGATGAAGGCGATCCAGAAAGAGCTCGGCGAGGGCGATGACGGCAAGGACGAGCTTTCCGAGCTGGAAGAAAAAATTAAAAAGACAAAACTCTCAAAAGAGGCGCGCACAAAGGCTGACGCCGAATTGAAAAAGCTGCGCCAGATGTCCCCGATGTCAGCGGAATCAACGGTCGTGCGCAATTATCTTGACTGGATGACGGCGATCCCGTGGAACTCGCGGTCAAAAGTGAAGGCGGATCTCGCCAAAGCGGAAGAAATTCTCGATGCCGATCACTATGGCTTGGAAAAAGTCAAAGAACGGATCGTCGAATATCTCGCCGTTCAAAAGCGGATGAATAAGCTCAAAGGGCCGATCCTTTGTCTTGTTGGCCCCCCCGGCGTCGGTAAAACGTCGCTCGGTAAATCTATTGCCAATGCAACTGGCCGTGAATTTGTACGCGTCTCCCTCGGCGGCGTGCGTGATGAGGCTGAAATTCGCGGTCACCGGCGCACCTATATTGGGTCGATGCCGGGCAAGATCATTCAGTCCATGAAAAAAGCGAAGAAATCGAACCCGCTGTTCTTGCTCGATGAGATCGATAAGATGGGTCAGGACTTTCGTGGCGATCCGGCGTCCGCCCTGCTGGAAGTATTGGATCCAGAGCAAAACTCGACATTCCAGGATCACTATCTCGAGGTCGATTATGACCTTTCGGATGTCATGTTCATCACCACGGCGAACAGCCTGAACATGCCGCAGCCGCTTCTAGATCGAATGGAAATCATTCGTATCCCGGGATACACGGAAGATGAAAAAGTTGAGATTGCACGCCGGCACTTGTTGCCGAAGCTGATGAAAGATCACGGTCTCAAAGGCGGCGAGATGAAACTTGCCGATGATGGGCTGATGCTTTTGATCCGCCGCTATACGCGCGAAGCCGGTGTTCGAAATCTTGAGCGTGAACTTGCGCGTCTTGCTCGCAAAACGGTGCGCGCGCTGGAAACCGGCGGCGCCAAGACGATTGAGATTACAGCTGAAAATCTCGAAGATTATTCGGGCGTTCCGAAATTCCGTTACGGCGAAATTGACGGCGAAGATCGCATTGGCATCGTTACAGGTCTCGCATGGACCTCAGTCGGCGGGGATATCCTGACGATTGAGGCTGTAAAGATGCCGGGCAAGGGTCGTATGACGCCAACAGGCAATCTGAAAGATGTCATGAAGGAATCAGTTTCTGCGGCATCATCTTACGTGCGCAGCCGGGCGACTGAATTTGGCATTGAGCCGCCGCTATTTGAGAAAACAGATATACACATTCACGTGCCGGAAGGGGCAACACCGAAGGACGGGCCGTCTGCGGGCGTCGCCATGGCGACAGCGATTGTTTCCGTTCTAACTGAGACGCCGATCCACAAAGACATCGCAATGACCGGCGAGATTTCGTTGCGCGGCCGCGTGCTTGCGATTGGCGGCTTGAAGGAAAAACTGCTTGCGGCGCTTCGCGCTGGTATCAAGACGGTGCTTATTCCGGAGGAAAACGAGAAGGACCTTGCGGAAATACCGGACAACGTCAAAGACGGGCTTAAGATTATCCCCGTCGCTACGATCGACGAAGTCATGGCGCATGCCTTGACCAAGAAGTTGTCACCGATTGAGTGGGCCGAGCCAGTTGAATCTGCGCCGAAAAGCGAAACCGACGGCGCAGCGCCGGTCGTAACCCATTGATCGAAAATTCAGTGAAAAAAGCGGGCCCTGGTTGGACGTCCGGCGCGCTTTTTTATCTCAAAATGTCCACTTTTCGATGCGTCGGCGTATCGTGAATACCAAAATCATGGCGATTGAACCCGGGAACATGGTGCGGTCAAAACGAATCGCCAAGGCTGGATTTGGGCAGAAACACTGAAAAATCGCGGTTTTTGGGCCAACGAACGCGTTGGAATGAAGGCCGCTTCTGGAAAAATTTTCATATATAAAACAAGCGACTATGTAGGTTGGGGAAAGCAAGCCCTTATTTTACGCCATTTTTCCTTGGCCGGGCCCGGTTTTGCAGGTGTAAAACTGAGGTTCACACCGAAATCTCCCAATTGCCACGAGCAAATGCAGAAAGGGCTGAGGAATGAACAAGAACGAATTTATCGATAAAGTTGCGGACATGGCGGATATGAGCAAGGCAGAGGCCTCGAAAGCTGTGGACGCGGTTTTCGATTCCATCACCCGCGCCCTGCAGGCAGGCGACGATGTCCGCCTTGTCGGATTTGGCACGTTTTCAGCGGCACAGCGCAAGGCGCGTGAAGGCCGCAACCCTCGCACTGGCGAGACAATTCAGATTCCGGCGTCTATCCAGCCAAAATTCTCTGCTGGCAAGGGCCTGAAGGACTCTTTAAACAACAGATAGGCGTCCTTGACGACGAACAAACAAAGCCGGCGCTGCTGTTTCGCATGCGTCGGTTTTTTTGTGTCCGCGGCGGTTTTCTATGCTTGCGAGGCGAGCATTGACGCGCTAGGGAATGCGCCCCCGCGTTGCTAGAGGCGTACGCATTAAGGGCGGTTAGCTCAGCTGGTAGAGCATCTCGTTTACACCGAGAGGGTCGGCGGTTCGAACCCGTCACCGCCCACCATTAGACGCGTTTTGTCTGGCCGACGCTCGTCTAAAGCCATGAATATTCCGCGAAAAAGTGGCTGCGAAGTGCTCTGTCGGTTCCCATGTGGGCACGCATTGAGAATTATTTTTTGAAACGCGAGGATTCATGCGCCCAGACGCAATTACTGCTCATTGACTAACTGGGCTTTTTTCCTTTACTTTTCAATGTATTGGGCGGTATGGGGAGCATTGTCCACAATACATACTTGGTACGAAAGTTGAATTACCGAATGCGCCGCCCGCGTGTGCTTTCGCGTGTTTAACTTTTTCGGGGAGAGCGAAATGTACAGTGCCAGAGTCGTTAACTCTGTAAATTTTCCGAATGGCTTAAATATCGTCAAAGATTTGCCGGCGCGAGAATGTTCATTGCCTGGTATCGGCGGTGTTCTTTCCAACCGCACGGGCGATTTTGATCTCGAAGGCCGCGACGCGTGGTTGTTCGTCAGCATCAAAAACCGGAGTTTCAATCGGCCCTATATAATGAAATTCATCGATCTTTGCGACGGTCTCGGTTTGAAAGGGCATGTTTGTCCGGTCGATGACCCTTATCGGTACAATCGAATGGCGGAATTGAAGCGCGATGATTTGCCGGAAGAGGAAGTCGCAAAAATTGCCAGAACGTCTGCGGACATCGCGCGCATGGTGGAGAAGGCGATCAATGGCAAACGCACCGAGCAAGTCGATATCGTTAAATGGTGTGATCTTGAAGAAGCAACGCCAAAAATCTATCGCGAAGAATTAACCGCTGCGTTCAAAAAAGGCGGCCAGGTTCGCGATTTTCTGTACGAACATGTCAGCTCCGTAAAGCCACTGGAAGACGATAAAGACTTTGAGCGTTTCGCGGAATTCTTTTTGTGTGAAGTGCCGGTGTTGTTGTACGCGTATTATAGCAATGGGCCGACGCTGGATATTTACCCGGGGCCGCAACCGAAATTTTTCTGGCAAATTGAACTCGGGCATTTTGAAGATGAATTGCCGAAGCTAACTGAACTGACCAAGGAGGGGCGTTCGCTCCTTTATCTCGACACTCACAACCGGCGCGGGTAGCAAAATGACAAACCGCGTAACTGCGCAGGAAATACTAGAAAGTCACTTCACCCTCGTATCGCAGCCAGGGGCAATCGAGGTGTTTGATATTGACGGCGCCGACGGTTGGACATCCCCTAACGCGCATCCGGCGCTGAGCCTTGCACGGTGGGCGACCACCGATAAGGAGAAGGCCGCCGACGCGCTCGATCAGCTTGTTGAGCGATTCAAGAAAGATGGCCGCGGATTTGACTGGATGACTGGTCCGCGATGTGCTGAGAATGACCTTGTTCCGCTTCTCAAGGAGCGTGGATTTATCGGGCCGCCGCTGGATATTGCGGCGATGGCGCGCGAGATTTCAACCGAGATCGAGGCGACGCCGCCGGATGGCGTTAAAGTTTGGAAGGTCGAAGACCCCAAAGATCATCGGATTTGGGGCATAATGGCGAATGGGTTTGACGTATCGGACGATGTCGGTGAGGTCTTTCACAATGCTTATCTAAACCGAACCGCCCGTCAGCATTCGCAAGTCTATGCAGCTTCACTTGCCGACAATGAAGAGCCTGTCGCCGTCGGGTATTTATCTTATATTGGCGATGGTCCGTCCGTATTGTTGCGTGTTTCAACAACCCACGCGGGCAGCCGTGGTCACGGCGCTTACCGTGCGCTGGTTACGCGGCGGCTGTTTGATGCTGCGAAGGCCGGTCGGACAAAAGCGTTTGTCCATGCATATTCCGAAGGGTCGCGACGCGGCCTCGGCGACCTTGGATTTGAAACTGTCGGCAAGTTGCAACTTCATCGCTGGCGACCGTAAAAAATTTACGGCGCTAAAAGAAACGTTGACGAGCCATGAGCATTCACATTCGCGTAGTAACGCCGGTTGTCCCGACGGGACTTACGAAGGCGTCAGATTTTGAAGGCATCCTGAGCTCGTTGGACCGGGTGACAT
>JABDJK010000065.1 GCA_013002535.1 Hyphococcus sp. | reverse complement strand
TTCGTCAAAGCGTAGCTCAATGACGACATTCGGAATAGACTGACTTATCTAATTGGCGCATATAAATCGCAATATCGACGAAGATCAGGAGAGAGAAAATGAAATACCAATCCATTCTCGGTACTGTCGGCAATACGCCAGTCATAAAAATCAATCGCCTGGCGCCGGAAGGCGTCAATATGTATGTGAAATGCGAATACTTTAATCCCCTTGGGTCGGTGAAAGATCGGCTGGCGCTCGGCGTTATTGAAGCCGCGGAAAAATCTGGCGACTTAAAACCCGGTCAAACGGTAGTCGAGGCGACGTCCGGCAACACCGGCATCGGTCTCGCCATGGTATGCGCGGCGAAGGGTTATCCGCTCGTCGTGACGATGGCGGAAACGTTTTCCATTGAGCGTCGCAAGCTCATGCGTTTTCTTGGCGCCAAAGTCATATTGACGCCGAAGGAAGACAAAGGCACCGGCATGGTCGAAAAAGCCAAAGAGCTCGCCGCCAAGAACGGATGGTTCCTGACGCGCCAGTTTGAAAATGATGCGAACCCGGACATGCACGAACGCACGACTGCGCGTGAAATTATGGACGCCTTCAAGGGAGAAAAACTCGATTATTGGGTGACCGGCTTCGGCACCGGCGGAACCTTGACGGGCGTCAGCCGGGTCTTGCGCAAGGAAAGTCCTGAAACGAAGATCGTTGTTTGCGAGCCGCCGGACGCAGCCATGTTATCTAGCGGCGTGACGCAGGAACGAAATGATGATGGGTCGCCTGCAGCGTCGCATCCGGCATGGACGCCTCATCCAATACAGGGCTGGAGCCCGGACTTTATTCCAAAAATTACGTCAGAGGCCGTGGACGCCGATGTCATCCACAAGCTGATTAAGACACCGCATGCTGACGCCATGCGCTGGTCACGTGAACTCGCACAAAAGGAAGGGGTTTTCACGGGAATTTCCGCCGGGGCGACGTTTGCGGCGGGCATCGAGGTTGCGAATAATGCGGCTCCAGGAACGAACATCCTTTGCATGTTGCCGGATACAGGCGAGCGTTATCTTTCTACGCCGCTTTTTGAGGACATTGAAGCGGATATGAGCGGCGAAGAACGCGAAATCGCGAAATCAACGCCCGGATATCAACTTGGGCAGGACTGAGCCGCCTCGCAGAGATTTGATCAAAATTGGGGCGCGAACGGCATTCGCCGGCGCCTCTTTGTCTTGGCCAGCTTGGTGCTGCACCGTAGATTAGACGCCGGGTGCGAGGGGCTACGGAGGAAAAAATGAAAAAAGCTATTTTTGCCGCGCCATTTGCCCTGGCCGCGGCGTCCTGCGCCAGCGCGGGTTCAAGCTATGAGATGAGTGAGTCGGTTGCCGCCAGGCTGGCGGAATTTGAAAAGACTGGTGAAACCGAAACTTGCATAAATGTGCGCCGAATTAATTCGATTACGCCGCTCGACGAGCGCAATTTTCTCGTGCGTGTCGGCGTCAATGATTATTATCTGAACCGACCGCGTAACCGATGCGCCGGCGCTGATCGCGCTTTCAATCGCCTGCAATATAAGGTTTCCGGCAGCATGTTGTGCCGCAATGAAATCGTTCAGGTCGTCGATAATTCAAGCGGATTGACCGGCGGGTCCTGCGGGCTTGGGGTTTTTGAGAAGCTCGAAAAAATCAATGAGGGGGACGAGTCTGACGCCGGCTAGATCAAGCGAGCGTGATCGGATAGTAATCACCATTGCGTGAAGCGAACTAAACATTACCCCAATCATGTTAGCGTAATTTTCCTTTTGTTCGATGGAGAACTTACAATGCGTTTTGTGAAATTAATTGTCGGCGGCGGATTGACATGCGCAGTTGCGTTCGGCGCATCCGCCATTGCCGGAGACTATGGCGCCGAGGTCTTGGCGAGTTACGAAAAAACCGGCGAGAGCGTGTCATGCCTGTCGCTGCCAAGCGTTAAAGACACCGACCCCCTCGACGATCAGGCGATCATGTTTGAGGTTCGCGGCGGCGATGTTTACCTCAATGAATTACGCGGCGTATGCGCCGGCCTCGGCCTCAATAAGCGGTTCTCATACAAGACCACACAGAACCGTATTTGCCGCGGCGACATCATTACGGTGTCGGATCCGGTCGGCAATTCGATCGGTTCCTGCAGTCTGGGCGAGTTCGAAGCACTAACAAAAATAGATAATTCGTCCGCGCCTTAAGCGGTATCTGCTAGCAACAAGAAACGCTTCAAGCACGAATAATGCTTGAGGCGTTTTTATTTAAGCGGCGCCGTGAACGCATTGAATTTTATGACTATTGATTAGATGCGCAATACAAGGCGCATACTGAGTAAATTCTCCTTCAGGTTAACAGAGCGTTTCTAAAACCTAAACGAATCTATAATTCGCCATTAACGCGATTTTAGTTCCCGACCTCTTTTCTTCTTTCCATGGTTAACCCGGTTGCGTTGGTGCGGCGGGGGCGAAACAGGGAAAGACAAGGGGTCGCACATGACGATGTTGATGGGAGCAGCAGCGCTCGATACTGCCGAACAATTATTGAGCGGTGATGATATGTACAGATTGGGATTGGAAGCGTCGATTGGCGGCGAGACCGGTGATCACGATCTTATAACGGCGCATAAGTGGTTCAATCTTGCAGCGATGCAAGGCAACATGGAAGCGCGTGCTTATCGCGCAGAATTAGCCGCAGAAATGACATCAGACGAGATTGCAGAGGCGCAACGCCAGGCGCGCGCTTATCTGACGACACACCGCGCATCCTTCAACGCGTAAAATCTAGATTTCCGTGTCGGCGGACCGCGGCGTTTCATCGCCCCCGGCAGTCAGGCGATCAAGCGCAATGTTTCGGAAGGTCGATTTCCGATCCTCGCTAAGGTGTGAAAAGGTTGGCGACTTGGCGCCGCGGAGAGCGTTTCTCTCCGCATCGGTCATCGCCCGCCACTGAAGACGCCGTCTATCGCGAAACCGTTTTCGGTCCGTCAGGGAAAGGGTGCGATACTGATCGGCGATAGAGTTCTCGATGGTACGGGATTGGGCGGGATGGAGCTCAGTCTCAAAAAAGTCCGCCGCCATTCGATCAATCAGCGCCATCTGGCCGGGTTCATAAGAGGCGCCGTTCTCGGCCGCCGCCTGGAATGAGCCGCAAAGCGTGACTGTAAAACACGCCAAAAACAGGACTGGTCTTCGCAATTGAAACCCCGGATACGCTAACGCCCGCATATAGCGTGGTTGAGTTTCCGGGCGTTGAAAGCGACCGGCGCAATTTGCGCTATCGCGATTAACCCTGAAAATTAGGAAAATGGGGCGTTGCGGGCTTGCCAAGGCCCATCGACTGGCTTAGACGACCACGTTTCGCGGCCCCGGCGATTGTCGGCCGCATGTCAGGATTATTGATAGAGGTTACCCATGGCAGTCCCAAAGAGAAAAGTGACGCCAGCGAAACGCGGAATGCGTCGCAGCCACGACAAGATTTCGAGCGCGGCTTATATCGAAGACAAAGATTCCGGCGAATTGCGCCGTCCGCATCATATTGACCTGAAAACAGGCAAATATCGCGGCCGTCAGGTGCTTGAGCCACAGGACGATTAATTCGAATTTTCAACAAATTTGATGGAATTGAGAACGCCGGCCTATGCGCCGGCGTTTGTATTTTTGGGCTCAACCCTTATATTCGTTGCGGGTTAGGGGCCCGAATAAAGGACTTTTAGATGGGTTTGCTTGGAAAGCTTGCGCCAGTCGCGATTGCGGCAGGTTTCACGGCGGGTTGCGTCACATATCCATATGAGACCGCGTTTTCCGCCTGCGACAACCTTGCGGGCGCGTGTTACCGGTCATGCGAGCCGGTCGAGGATGAGGCGGATTATGGCGCCTGCCATCAATCCTGCGAGGCGGAAGCCAGCATTTGCTTTGACCAGGCTTATTCTGATTATCGTTACGCATCGTCATCGCGTTATGGATACAGCGCCTATGGCCCGTCGCCATGGTACGGCGACTACGGATATTGGCGACCCGGAGCCGGATATTATTTCTCATTTTCCAGCGGTTACTACGGCGGCCGCTACGGATATCGGGATCGGTATTATGATCGCGGCTACCGTCATCGCTATGGCGATCGGCGCGGTCGTTACAGAGACGGCGATGGACGCCGAGGGCGCGATCAGCGCCGCAGAAGCGGAAGCGGAAGCGACGGAAATGGCGGTAGCGGAGGAACGTCGCCGCCAGCGCGGCAACCGCGCACAAGCGCGCCGCCAAGGTCTGCGCCGCCTGCGAGTTCTGCCCCGCCGCCGCGAAACGATCCGCCGCCAAGAACGCCGCGCACCAAGGATTTCCCGGATGGCGACATAGATTGACGCGCCAGTTGCGATCCAGCGCCTGGACGCTATAGAGGCTTCGTTCAAAGACATCTTACGGAGCCTCGCAAATGACCGCCATTGTCGATATCTACGCCCGCGAAATTTTGGATAGCCGCGGCAATCCAACTGTCGAGGTCGACGTTACGCTGGAAGACGGATCTGTCGGCCGCGCCGCCGTCCCTTCCGGCGCGTCAACCGGGGCCCACGAAGCTCATGAGCTCCGCGATGGCGGCAACCGCTATGGCGGCAAGGGCGTCCAGAACGCTGTAGAGGCCGTAAACGGCGAAATCTTCGATGCGCTTTCAGGCTTCGACGCCGAAGACCAGGCGCATATCGATGAGACCATGATCGCGCTGGACGGTACGGACAACAAAAAGCGTTTGGGGGCCAATGCGATTTTGGGCGTTTCCATGGCCACCGCCAAAGCGGCGGCGGATGCGGCGGCGCTACCGCTTTACCGGTATATCGGCGGCGTCAACGCCAAAGTGCTTCCGGCGCCGATGATGAATATCATCAATGGCGGCGAGCATGCAGACAACCCAATCGACATTCAGGAATTCATGATTATGCCGCTTGGCGCGGACACGTTCGCTGATGCGCTGCGCGCCGGCGCCGAAATATTCCATACGCTGAAAAAAGAATTGAGCGCCGCCGGGCACAATACCAATGTCGGCGATGAGGGCGGTTTCGCGCCAAACCTCAATTCGACGGACGATGCACTTGCGTTTATTATGAGCGCGATTGAGAAAGCCGGGTACAAGCCCGGCGATGATGTTTTCATCGCACTCGATGCTGCGTCTACGGAATTTTACAAAAACGGCAAATACGAATTGGCAGGTGAGGGCAAGTCACTCGATTCTGACGGCATGGCTGCCTATCTCGACGACCTCGTCAATCGGTACCCGATCGTTTCTATCGAAGACGGTATGGCGG
>JABDJK010000048.1 GCA_013002535.1 Hyphococcus sp. | reverse complement strand
GTGTTCGAGATACCAGTCGGCGGCAAACACGCTCGGCGCGTCCGCTGTCATGGTTTGAGAACCAATGGAAAACCAAAATCCATCCGCTTCCAGGCTTCCGGTATAGTCATCCACGTACTTTACGCCTGGCCATTCGAGCGTGGTGACCGAATGATAAGTGAATCGCTCTGCGTCATCGACATCCGCAGTTTCATTAGAATTGGGCTCTATTGATATAGACGCCGTGCAGGATGGCTTTTTGCCCAGCAATTCGGTTGCTAAGGCAGGAAACCGGCCTGTGCGCGCAATTGCGTCCGGCGCGCAGGCTTCGTCAGCGTTTCGTGCTAGATCGCGTAGGTATTCATTCTCGGACGGCGGCGCGACTTCGCTTTGCGATTCAATCTTTGCTTCGGCTGGCGCTTCTTCTTTGGACTCATAACCACATGCACCAGTCGCCATGACGAAAGCCGCAATAATCGAAGAATGAATTTCCTTTACCGATCACCCCTCGTTTTAGTCAGTCTGTCTTATCGTCGGCGACGAAGCAATACATGCCGCTACGTTAGTGTCTGAAGTGCGCGCAGAACCGTACATAAAAGTTTCATCCATCAAGTGCATTACTTGGCTTGCTTCAAGAACTGCATCCAACGGTCTTTCAAGATTTAAGAAACTTAAAGACGATAATGGATAAGGCGATACCTTGCGCGGGCGATTCGCTTACTGATTGCACTTCGACTCTTGCGGAGAGCACCAATTGCGCATTTTCGCGCACCGTGTACGCACTACGGCGAGGGTGAAATGAAAGGTTGAAAAAACTTTCATTGTTCTGTCATCAACCTGAAAAACTGGTGTCATCAAACGTCATCAAATAGCGCCTCATAGAAGGCGGCCAAAGGGGCCGTTTGTAGTCAGAGGAAAAGATGACAATCAATTTGGGGATGATGGCGGCTGCAGCCGTTTTTGCGGTAAGCCCTGCGTTAGCGGATGACGAGAAATCGGCGGGGCGAATCGCTAAGTGGGATGCGGCGCCGGTGTTTAAAGGCGACGGTTGGGAGTTTAAAGTTGGCGGCCGGATGCAATTCGACTATGCTTTCGCCGATGCTGACGTAGCAGACATCAATTGGAGCGCTGGAGAATTACGGCGGCTCCGCCTCGGCATATCCGGAAAATTCGGCGACAATGTCAAATACAAATTCGAACTCAACACTGACTCGTCCGGGGATGTGAATCTGGAAGACGGGTACGTTCAATGGTCGCCGACTGGCGGCGCCTGGAACATCAAAGGTGGCCAATTCAAAACGCCAAATTCGTTGGACGAACAAACATCGTCCCGGTTTATATCCGTTCTGGAGCGTTCGGCGTTTACAGATGCGTTTCAGTTCAATCGCCGTCTCGGCGTCAGTCTCAATACGAAAAGCGACAACTATACGCTTTCTGCTGGCGTATTCGGCGACAATGTGAATGTAATGAGCCAACAAGAGGGCTACGCACTTGCAGCGCGCGGTACGTTTAGCCCGGCGATTGGTCCTGAAAATATGCGCGCGCATTTCGGCGCTTCCATTCGCTATCGTACAATTGGCGATACGCAAGGAGATATACGTTACCGCCAGCGGCCGGTGACGCACATACCGGGACGCATTATCAGTACGGGCGCCATCGCCGAGTCTGACCTCTTCGTTGGCGGCGAGGCGGCTATCATCATCAAAAACTTTTGGGCGGCCGGCGAATATGGCGCTTCGTTTGCCGATTGTTCAGCGGCGGCAATGGCGGCGACAACGTGCGTCGACGGTCCAACGCTAACCGGCGCCTATGCAGAAGTCGGTGTCTTCTTTGGCGGCATGAAAGGCTACAAAGACGGAAAATTCAATCGACCGAAAGTAGACAACCCTGTCACGAAAGGCGGGACAGGCGCAATTTCATTCGTCGCCAGATTCGACACAATCGACCTCACGGACAATGGCGTCAACGGCGGGTCATACGATTCCTACATTTTGGGCGCAGATTGGTGGCCAGTGAAATATGTTCGCCTCGGCATCAACTATTTTAATGTCGACGCGGATCTTGGAAGTTCAACATCGGGCCTCGACTCAAACTTCGCAGCATTGGTTACGGCAGGCGCGCCGGTCGAAGACGTTGAAGGCGTCATCCTTCGCGCTCAATTCGATTTTTAAAGATTGCAGAATTTCGAAAGGAAAATCAAAAATGAACATCAAATCAGCAACGGCGATTTTATTTGGAGCTGCTCTGGCATTTGGCTGCGGCGAAGACAAAGCGGAGATCAAGGCGCCAGTAGCGACGGCGGAAGCAGCGGACGAAATTCGTATTGTCGGATCGTCAACTGTCTATCCGTTCTCAACCAAGGTTGCTCAGGAATTCAAAAACAAAACCGGCCACAGCGTTGTTGTGGAATCAACCGGTTCCGGCGGCGGTCACAAGCTCTTTTGCGAAGGCGCTGGCGGTGATACGCCGGACGTAACTAATTCTTCGCGGCGTCAGAAGAAAAGCGAGTTTGAAAAGTGTGTAGCAAACGGCGCTGACGAGGTCGTTGAGGTCAAAATCGGTTTTGACGGTATTGTTCTCGCCAATGCGATCGACGGCGCTGCTGTTGATCTGACCCTGAAGCAGGTATTCCAGGCTTTTGCCAAGCAGGTGCCTATGAGCGACGATGACTGCACCTTGCGCGATAACCCATATGCCAAATGGTCTGACATTGATGCGAGCCTGCCGGACGCAACGATCGAAGCCTATGGCCCGCCGCCGACCTCTGGCACACGCGACGCTTTTGTTGAAATCGCCATGGAAGGCGGCGCCAAGAAATTCGCCTGCCTGGCTGCGCTGAAAGACGAAGACAGCGGCAAATTCAAGAAAGTCTCCCATACGTTGCGTGAAGACGGAAAATGGATCGACGCTGGCGAAAATGACAACGCGATTGTCCAAACGCTCACCAACACACCAACCGCAATTGGCGTATTTGGATATTCGTTCCTTGATCAAAATGCGGACATGGTGAAAGGTGCATTGATCGGCGCCGTTGAGCCGACATTTGAAAATATCGCTGGCGGCGCTTATCCGATTTCACGATCGCTGTTTTTCTATCTCAAAGCCGGCAATGTCGATGTGACTGACGGTCTTAAAGATTACGCATTGGAGTTCACCTCCGAAGAGGCTTGGGGGCCGGGCGGCTATCTTGAAGAAATCGGTCTAGTTCCTTTGCCTGATGAAGAACGTGCAAAATATCGGAAAGCTGTCGAGACGTTGACAGGATACAGCCAGTAACTTGCGGCGCCAGCGGGCGTTGCATTGGGGGAGAGGAAGACTGCAATTGCGCCGTCTTCCTTGTTTGTTTGAAAGGGGTTGGTGGAATGGGGTTTGAAGTCACATGACGTTGGTGTTGACGGCGCTCATCCTTGCAACTATTGCGGCGGCGTTTTTCTTTGGGCGCCACTTGGCGGTTGCGCGAACTGGCGCTGCGGTCTCGGCTTCTTTTTCAGACCGGGCTCATTCCTTGCCGGCCTATCATGGCTATTTCGCCGCTTGGTCCGTTGGTCTGGCGGCTTTTGTTGCTGTTGCTGTTGGATGGCTGCTGCGTGACAAGATTGAACCATCTGTCATCGCGGTTTTGATTCTGGCGACGATTGGTCTTGGATTCGCGTTCAGTTACCGAAAAATTGGCCCGCGATTTCGCGCGCGCAATATTGTTGAAGGATTTGTGAAGGCGGTGCTGCTCCTATGTTCGGGTGTTGCTGTTCTGACAACCTTAGGAATTGTTCTGTCGCTGGTTTTCGAGAGCTTTCGATTTTTTGAACAAGTGCCGATTTTTGATTTTCTAACCGGCCTGCAGTGGTCGCCCCAAACCGCGTTGCGTGAAGATCAGGCCGGTCAATCGGGCGCCTTTGGCGCCGTTCCGATCTTTACCGGCACTTTCATGATTATGCTGGTTGCAATGTTTGTCGCTGCGCCGATCGGTCTGTTGATCGCAATCTATCTTTCCGAATATGCCAGCAAGCGAACGCGTGCGCTTGTGAAGCCCATGATTGAAATTCTCGCAGGCGTGCCCACGGTTGTTTACGGCTTTTTTGCGCTCTTGACCGTCGGGCCGACGATCCGCGGGTTTGCGGAGAGCCTTGGCTTTGGGGTGCCGACACAGAGCGCCATCGCCGCAGGATCGGTGATGGGGGTGATGATTATTCCGTTCATCTCTTCGCTCTCTGACGATGTCATTAACGCCGTGCCCCAGACATTGCGCGATGGTTCGTATGCTCTCGGCGCGACGAAGTCAGAGACGATGACAAAAGTCATCTTCCCGGCGGCATTGCCCGGCATTATCGGGGCACTATTACTTGCGGTCAGCCGGGCGGTCGGCGAGACCATGATCGTCGTCATGGCGGCGGGGCGCGCCGCAAATCTGACGGGCAATCCTTTTGAGGCGGTCACGACTGTCACGGTGCAAATCGTTTCGCTGCTGACGGGTGACCAGGAGTTTGACAGCCCCAAGACGCTCGCCGCCTTCGCGCTTGGTCTTGTGCTTTTTGTCATTACATTGGCGCTCAACGTCGTGGCGCTGCTGATCGTTCGCAAATACCGTGAAAGGTACGAATAGGATGTCGCAAAGCACGAGCGCCGCGTCAGTTCATAATTCCGATCAGGCGTTGAAAAGATTGAAAGCGCGCAAGTCCGCGGAATCGCGATTTCGGTTTTTTGGGATCGGCGCTATTTTTGCCGCCGTATTGATGCTCGGCTGGCTGCTCAACAGCATTGTTGGGACAGGCTACACGGCATTTTATCAGCATTATATGACGATCGATGTTGAATTGACAGAAAGTATTGTCGACCCTGACGGCGTGCGCGATCCTGACGAGCTACGCAAAGCGAACTTCCGGAAAATCATGCAGGAAGCAATTTATGCGCGCTTCCCCGAAGTCACAGACCGCAAAGAGAAGATTGCGCTGTTCAAAGTAATTTCTGCTTCAGGCGCGACGGATCAGGCGCGTCAGATGGTGTACCAAAATCCTTCGCTTGTCGGGGAAACACTTACGCTTTCAGTGCCAACTTCCGATGATGTCGATCAGCTCTTGAAGGGATACATCGACCGCAATGCGCCGGAAGCGCGCCGCAAGGTCACAGACCAGCAAATCGCCTGGGTTGATGCGCTGAAGGCCACCGGCGAAATCAAGTCAAAATTCAACTGGACATTTTTCACCGCAACAGACAGCCGCGACCCTGAACTTGCCGGCATTGCCGGCGCCGTCGTCGGTTCCTTAATGGCCCTGTTCGTGGCGTTTGTCGTTTCCGTTCCAGTGGGCGTAGGCGCTGCGGTCTATCTTGAAGAATTTGCGCCGCAAAACCGCTTCACAGATTTTGTCGAAATCAACATCAACAATCTTGCTGCCGTTCCGTCGATTGTCTTCGGCCTATTGGGTCTTGCGGTGTTTCTCAATTTCTTCGGCATGCCGCGCTCGGCGCCGCTGGTTGGCGGGCTTGTGCTGGCGCTGATGACCCTACCGACAATCATTATTGCAACACGTTCGGCATTGCGGGCGGTTTCGCCCTCAATCGTTGACGGGGCATTGAGCCTTGGCGCCTCGCACACGCAGGCTGTATTTCATCACAAAGTGCCGCTCGCTGCGCCTGGCATTCTGACTGGCTCCATTATCGGGATCGCGCAGGCCCTTGGCGAAACGGCGCCTTTGCTGATGATCGGCATGGTGGCGTTTGTAACGGAGATCCCGTCGACCCTGACGGAACCTGCATCTGCTTTGCCAGTGCAGATATTCTTATGGTCCGACAGTGCAGAGCGCGCCTGGGCGGAACGTACATCGGCGGCGATAATCGTCCTCTTGACGGTGCTCATTACCATGAACGCCGTCGCCATATTTTTACGAAACAAACTTGAACGCAGGTGGTGATCCATGATGAGTCTCAATACACAATCTGATGAAGAGCCAATGGCGCGGTTCAAGCCGGTTGGAGAAGTCATTAATATGTCCGAGAAGCGCGAGGAAACAATTGCTGTTCAGCCGAAGTTCCAGTGCCGCGATGTGCGGGTATTCTACGGTGACAATGAAGCGCTTCATGGCATTGACATAGAGGTTGCGAAAACCGGCGTCACGGCGTTGATCGGCCCATCTGGCTGCGGGAAGTCAACCTTTCTGCGCGTTTTCAACCGGATGAATGACACCATTCCGACCGCCCGCGTAACGGGCGAAGTTCTGATGGACGGCGAGAATATATACGCCAAACACGTTGACCCGGTTCTGTTGCGCGCACGTGTCGGCATGGTGTTCCAAAAGCCGAACCCGTTCCCCAAATCCATCTATGACAATGTCGCTTATGGTCCACGCATACATGGTCTTGCCACAACCAATGATGAGCTTGACGCGATCGTTGAAAAAAGTCTGAAGCGCGCCGGCCTGTGGAACGAAGTCAAAGACCGTTTGAAAGATCCGGGCACTGGTCTATCGGGCGGACAACAGCAGCGCCTCGTCATCGCCCGCGCCATTGCCGTTAACCCGGAAGTTATCTTGATGGACGAGCCGGCGTCCGCCCTTGACCCGATAGCAACCGCAAAGCTCGAAGAGTTAATTGACGAGCTCAAGGAAAAATACTGCATCGTTATTGTCACGCATTCCATGGCCCAGGCGGCGCGCGTTTCACAAAAAACGGCGTTTTTCCACCTTGGCTATCTCGTCGAATATGATGAAACGCAAGCAATATTCACCAATCCGAAAGATCAACGAACACAGGATTATATTACCGGCCGAACAGGTTAGGCCGGCAAAGAGGAAACCATGAACGAACATATCGTCACTTCATTCAACGACGTCATGGACGAGCTCTCCGACGAACTTGTCCATATGGGTCAGCTCGTCAGAAAGCAGTTGAAAGGCGCCTTGAAGGCCTTGGAAACGCGCAATGCGGACCTCGCCAAACGCATCCGCAAAAACGATAAGCAAGTTGATGCGATCAACGACGACATCGAAGAGCGCGTAATGAACATATTGGCTTTGCGCCAACCTGTCGCGGTCGATCTGCGAGAAACCATAGCCGCTTTAAAAATTGCACGCGAGCTCGAACGCATTGGCGATCTTGCACGTAACACAGCGAAACGCAGCAAAGTCATTCTGGAAGAAGAGCCGATCAAGGGCATGGACGAAATCGCAAAGATGGGCGAAGTCGCGATCAAGATCGTCGAAGATGTGATGGCCGCCTATCAAGCGCGCGACGTGGAAAAAGCTATTGCCGTGTGGAATGCCGATGAAGAAATCGATGACTACTGCAATACGGTTTTCACGCAATTGCTGTCAGGTATGATGGTCGACAATTCAAACATCAACGCCTGCACGCAGATGACATTCGTTGCAAAGAATCTGGAACGTGTCGGCGATCATGCAACCAATGTCGCTGAAACGATACACTATGTTTTGACTGGCGACAGGATCGATGAACGCCGGCCGAAAAATGACAAGACCAGTTCGACGATAGTGGAAATTTAAAGCAGTGTTTCACTGACTTTGTAGTCAGTCTAGCTGGCGATAAATGTCGAATTTTGGTCCCAATTCGCAAAGCACTTTTGCGCATATTCAATTGGGTAGTTTAATCAGGTGGCTGAGGTCATCGTTTTGGCCCTTCTATTTTAATTAAGTCTGTCAACCTCATCTGATACTCACGAAAATAAGCTCAGCACCTGATCTGCTAGTTCTTCGGCTCCCAGAAAACAGGAGCTCAATATGTCAAATTGTGAATCGTTTAATCCCAATATACCTTGGAATAAAGGAAAGCTCGTCGGTTAGAAAGCTCCGCTCAAACTGACCTAACCCCTTTGAATGCATCCATTTGTTTCCTTGTTCGTGGCTGCATTCAAAGGGGTTTCGTCACGGGACAGGTTCCGAAAGCGTACTTAGGTATTATTGGTGTTTGAATTGAGCGTCTGATTTTCTTGCCCTCGGCGACGGTATGAGTACCGCGCAGCGGTGGTTTTAATTCTCGTCTGCGCCATCATTCCTCGACGGATGCCCTCAATCGTTCGATCGCCTCGTCCCACTGTGCGGAAGCGCGGGTCAGGTAGTCTCTGGCTTTCGCGATCGGATCGGGCACGATGGAAAACCGGCTTTCCCTTCCGACACGCGTACAAGAGACAATGCCGGCCTGCTTCAGCACCTGCAGATGTTTCGTAACGCCCTGGCGTGTCAGTTT
>JABDJK010000046.1 GCA_013002535.1 Hyphococcus sp. | reverse complement strand
GCCTCGCTCTGCGAGACGTTGATCATATCCGGCAGAAGACGACCCGACGAAATCATGCACGCCCGCGATCTTTGCTGCGTGCAGCACAGCTTCATCAGAAATGCCCTCAAGGCCAAGCGTTATATTTTCCTTGATACTGCCGGAGAAAAGACACACGTCTTGCAGGACAGCGCCGATATTGGAACGCAGATCCGTTGGGCGAATTTGCCGAATATCGGTGTCATCGACCAGAACAGACCCTTCGGTCGGCTGATAAATGCCAGTGATCTGCCGGATGATTGTACTCTTGCCGGAGCCATTTTTTCCAAGAACGGCGACCCGCTCGCCCGGTTCAATTGTAAATGAGACCTCGTCCAGCGCCCGTTTCGTTTCGCCCGGATAGGTGAAACTTACCTCACGGAACTCAATCTTGCCTTTGAGTTTCGGCCGCGCAAGGTATTCCCGGTCCGGCTCTACTTCGGATTGCGCCGTCATCAACCGATCAAGAGACCGGTAGGATTCAAATGCGCCGCTCACCCGGCTTAACAGCGACGCGACCTGACCGAGCGGCGCCATAGCGCGGCCTGTCAAAATTACCGCTGCGATCAAACCGCCCATGGTGATTTGATTGGCGCTGACGAGAATGACCCCAATGACCACAACGCCAGCCTGACTAAACTGTTGCGCGAATGCCGCTGCGTTAACGGCAAATTGATTGAAGAAACGACCCACCGTCGAAATTTTCGCTTGTTTCAGAACGCCGTCGCGCCAGCGCCGGCGCATCATATCCGCCGCCGCGACTGTTTTTACGGTTTCAAGCCCGGCAAGCGTTTCAATGAGCACCGAATTTTTCAAGTGCCCCTCGGCCATGGCGTCCCGCGTCCGCCGCATAATCACCGGCTGAACAATAAGCCCGACGACTAGGGCGCCGAAAACACCGATCAAGGGGACCAACGCAATCGGTCCGCCGAGAAGCGCGATGACGCCAATAAACAAGAAAATGAACGGCAGATCGACGATCGCGACGAGCGTTGCCGACGAGAAAAAGTCTCGCAAATTTTCAAATTCTTTGACGAGCCCGGCGATAGCCCCTGTGGAACCAGCCCGCGAATCAAGACGCATCGATATCAAATTATCGAAAACCCGCGACCCTACAGTGGCGTCGAGCCGCTGGCCGGCAATATCGATAAAATATCCGCGTAGAGACTTTAGCGTGAAGTCAAATATATAGGCGATCAATACGCCGACGGTCAAAACGACCAGCGATTCCATAGCCTGATTGGGAAGGACGCGATCATATACCGTCATGATGAAAAACGACGACACCAGGCCGAGCAGGTTCACGATGATCGCGGCGATAATCGTCTGGCCATAAATCTTGCTGTTCTGGCGCAAGGGTCCGAACAGCCAATGGCCGCGCGCGCTTGCCTCACGCATAAAATTTAAACGGCTAGTCATTCGCGAATCCGGCAATTTGATCTGCGTATTCTTCTTGCGGAGAAAAACGCGCAGAAAGCTCGCCTGTGTGCTGCATCAGCGCATAATTCGCGAGATCAAGATTGGCGACGCCCATGAGGTATGCGGCGCCGGCTTCGAAATAATCGTTTTCGGCTTGCAGAACATCGATCAAGTCGCCGCGCGCCAAGCGGTAACGTTCAAGGACGAGATCACGGGTCTCGCTATGGGCTATGACCGCAGTTTCCAGTGCAGCGAGGCGCGCTTTCGCGCCTTCAACGCGCTCATAAGCGATCGCCGCTTCGCGCTCAATTTCCTGGCGCACCTGGTCCTCGCCAAAACGCGCCTGGCGCGCACGCGATGCCGCTTGCGCAATCGTCGCGCCGCGAGCGCCGCCGGAGAAGATATTGTAATTCAGATTGAGCCCAGCGCGGATATCAAAGTCATCGCCACTGTCGAAGACATCATACTTAACGGCGTCAACAGAAACACGGACCTCCGGAAGACGCGCGCCTTTTGCAGCTTTATATTCCGCGGTGGAAGCCGTTGCACGCGCTGACGCGACGGCAAGTTCCGGATTGGCGGAAAGCGATGATGCGACTACCTGATCCCGGTTCTCGCTGAAATCCGGCTCCAATTGCGGGCGAGATAAACGCGCCGGCGCATTTTCAAAATATTCTTCAAATCGCAATTCAGACAGGCGTTCGCTCTCGCGAATTTCTGCAAGGCGCGCCTGCGCTGCGGACAGTCGCGCAACCGCGCGGGTTACGTCCGCCGTCGCAGCCGCGCCGAGATTTTCTCGCTCTTTGACGTTCTCCAAAATTGTTTCGTGGCGCTCGATAAAAGCGCCGCCAAGCGCCGCCAGCGCCTGATGCGTCAATAGGTCATGGTAAGTTGTCAGTGCGCTTATCGCCGTTTGATTAATGCGCGTGTGCAGTGAATTTTTGAACTCAGACTCGCGCGCCTTTGCCGCCTTTATCCTTTGGAAAGTTGCGCCGCCGTCAAACAACAATTGTGACGCCGTCACGGACGCTGCAAACTGCTCGCGCGGGCGCAATGACTCAACGACATTGTCTGTCGTCGGGGAAAAATCACGCGACAACACGTAATCGCCGCGCAGCTGCGTCGATAATTGTGGATATAATGCGGACTTGGCGCCGCGACGCGCCGCACGCATTTCATCAAGGGCTGAGGCTTGCGCATGCAAGACCGGCTGCCGGCCGACAGCGCGCCGGATCATCGACTGGAATTCGGTACTGGACGCGCCGCCGCTCAAGATAAACGACGCGGCGCCTAGCGCCTTCGCGAGCCGTGGGTTATCGGTTTGAGCGGGTACAGCATTTGCGGCGGGTACAGATAATTTTTGCTTGCCGGTGTTTTGTTCAGCCTCGGCGACCTTTAATGGCGCCACAACATCGTCGGGATAGAGCGAGCCCGGAAGCCCATCTTGCGCGAAAACCGCCGCCGGTTGAAACGCCAAAACGGCAGCGCCGCAAACCCCGAGAAAACTGTTATGATTTTTTGCCGCCATAACGCACTCACTTTCACGCACCGAACCCAACATGCGGCGAGGCGAAATTGGTGACGCGCCGCGTTAAGGTTAACAAAACATTTGATAGGCGAAGTTCACTGACAAAGGCTTAATTGCCCCCGTTGCAACTCGCCTATTTCGGTCGCAAAAAAGTGAAACATCAGTAAAATCACGTGCCCGAATTTTTAACATTCGTTTACGCAGATAAATGCGGTGTGGCGCAGTCGGAAATTAGAAAGACGGCAATATGTCTTTTGCAATCAACGCTTCAATGAACATTGTTCCGGCCCATCCAATGGCGCAGCCAAGCGCCGCCAGGCCGAATATCGCTGCTTCTTCACGAAGATTTAATATGCCGTCCTTGCTGAGCAATCGCCAAAAATAAGGGATCGTGATCGCCTCGGTCAGAAAAATCGCGACGATAACTGCAATCGGTCCGAAAAAATGAAATGCCGCGAAACCAGCCGGCGCGATCCAGCAAAGCCTGATGATCTTTGCGGTGAGCGCGGTAGAAATTCGCCCGCGCGTCACCATCGCAAGCTCGGCTGGAAAAACAGACAATTGCGCCAATGGTCCAAGGCAAATGATCGACAAATAAATTCCGGCCCCGAGATACAGATCATTGAACAAAATCCGGACGATTAGGTCAGCGCCGCCGATTACCCCGCCAAGTCCAAATGCAATGAGCAGGGTCAGCGGCCGTCTCGGCTCATAATATTTTAACTTCGCAGCTTCTGCATCGGCACGATGTTCCTGCGCAAATCTTGGATAAAAAACTCGCGTAAAATATTGCATCGCCAGGCTGGAAATCGCGAATGCGATCGTTGATGCGAGCATGAATTTGCCAAGCTCCTCGAGCGGAAAGAAATTAGCCAGAAAGAACTTGTCGGTTTGCGTTAAAATGATCGAAATCATGCTCGCGGGAATAATGATCCGCGAGAAATTCCAGAGTTCCAGCGCCAAATCCTTGTTCCAGTGAATTCGAACCGGCGTGTGCGGTATCAGAAAATAGCTCGCCAATATTTTCAATGTTGAACCGGCAAAGCTCGCGATAATGATCGCCCAGTAGTTTCGCAAAAAATACGCGGCAACGATGGTCGTCGTCGTTACGAAGATAAATTGTGCGAAATCAAGAAGACTAAGGCGGATGACGCGCCGCTCTCGCTCGCCGGTAAAATGCGCAAGTGAACTCACCGCATCAAAAATAAACAACGCCGATGACACGCGAATCGCCGTTGCTACTTCTGGCGCATTGTACAAAGACGCAAAAAAATCAGCACCCAGAAACATGATAGACGCCAAGATAATGTTGCGAATGAGCCGTATCGTCCAAACTGTTTGTATGAGCTCGTCACTGGCGTTTTCGTGGCGCACGATAAAGGCGCGCAGGCCCATATCCGTCACCATCGTCAATACATAGGAAACTGCTGTAATGATCCCGACGACCCCATACGCTTCCGGCGTAAGCAAGCGGGTAATGATAAGATTGCTGAATAACCGCAAAAATGTCATCGACACTTGGACAACAATCAACACGGTTGAACCGTCACCGAGTGTAGGGCGGATCCAGCTTTTCAGGCTTTGTGGGTCGAGGCTCGGCAGACCGGCGCCATTGCGAAATACGCTAAGCATTAGGCAATGGGGCCAGACCCGGCTCTTGTGCATTTGCGCCAATAGGCTCATCTGAATCCAGCGAACCAATTTCGCGCCTTGCTTTGGGCGAATACACCGGCAATTGCACACGAACCTGCGCAACGATAAGGCCCATCAGAACATAACCGTAATGCGGAATGTAAGTTCCAGCGCTGATGGTTGCCAGCAACGCCAAATATGCAAGCTCAGCGGCCAACAATAAGCAAATCATTCGGAACGCTGCATCGTTGCCGCCATCGCGCACGCCTTTGGATTGCATAGCGTTTATCAGTTTCATGCCCCCGCGGACGCAGGACAGATGTGCGCCCAAGAATAGCGCAAGCCCGACCAACCCGTAATACAGCGTCACCTGAAGATAAGCATTAACGAGGTCAACAATTCCCTCGCCTTGAATGAGATGCGCATATCGCGGTGAATCCAGAAAATCGACCGATCCGAACAGCGGCCGCTCCGCGATTTGTCCAAAACTCGTTCTAAGGAGCTCAGCACGATAATTTACCGTGCCGTATTGATCAGAAATCAACGATGAATCTTGTGCAATGAGCGTAATGATCGAGACAACACCGGCGATACAGGAGACCACGAGCAATCGGCGCCCAACGCGATTCAAGCGCGAGAACAGCAGATAAAAACTTACAGCAATTATACCACTAAGCCAGCCGCCGCGCGCGCCCGTCACGAATAGTATAAAACTGAAGACGATCATGAACCCGTAGAGGAAATACCGCGGGTGAGCCTTTAGGCGTTGCATGAACATCGCCGATGAAAGGCCAATTCCCATCATTAATCCAAGCAAGGCGGGATTTAGCGTCGCAGTAATTCGCAGAAACCCATTTCGGAAATCTGCATACGCTTTATATCCCATTTCACCACCGAATGATGCGTAGAAGTTCCAGTCCCGCGCGGTGGAGATGAGCGCAATCATCGCATAAACTAAAATACTGACGAATATCGCTTTGATTGCGCCAGTGAAATGTTCCTGCTTCGTGAGTGTGCGAGTGATGGCTAAATAGGGAACGTAAATCAGCAAAAACTGGTCAAGCGTTGTTCGCAACATTGATGTGAACGAAACGTCGCGAATGGACATGATGCCGGTCATCAAAACAAAGGCGAGTAAAAATCGATCGACGCCGCGAAAGGTTTTTGGCGCCGGTTTCATCAGCACCGATAAAAAGACAGGACCAAGAATGACGATCGTCGCCACCTTGGCGTATTGCATATCAATCAGATAATTCAGACCCGGAAACGGGATATACTCATGAAATCCGATCGGCAGCGCCGTGAATACGCCAAGGTACAAATAGACCCGCTTTACCGAGCCGATCTGCGACACCGCAAGAAATAAAAGTGCAATCAGAAATAGAGCGGCTAGCGTGTTCGATACAAGAAAACCGACGGCGCCGGCCAGCATCCAAACAAGCAATATTCTGCCTTGCCCAAATTTCTCGCCGCGCGGAATAAACGGAATTGCAGCGCATACGGACATGAATACGCAGGCAATAGCGACAATATTGACGTTCATTGTCCAGCCCCGTTTTCGTTTTTGGCGGCAATCACCTCATTATAGAATGTTAATGTTTGGGTTGCGATCTCATCAGCGGAAAATTTTTCGATCATTTGCCGGCGCCCTGCAGCGCCTATGGATGCGGCTTTGTCCGGATTTTTGATAAGACGGCTGAGTTCGCTCGCAAGTTGCACGCCATCCGCACTTTTACACACGACCAGTTCAACGCCATTTTGTAATATCTCAGCTGGCCCGAATGTCGGCGTCGTAACAACGGGACAGCCGAGCGCCAACGCCTCAGTAACAGCATAGGGAAAACATTCAAACCTCGATGAAATCACACAGGCAAATGCATTGCGGCGCATAGCAGCGAGATCCGCCGAGGGCACGGCGCCCAGAAAATCAACCCGCTTTCGAAGTTCGGATGAATATCTCGCGGCAAAGAACTCTTCGAATTTGATATTGACGCCGGCCTCATTCGGAATTCCGTTGTCTGTGCCGGCCATAACCAGTTTTAACCGGGGATGTTTTTCAACCAG
>JABDJK010000043.1 GCA_013002535.1 Hyphococcus sp. | reverse complement strand
GTTTCGACAAGATCACTGAAGAAACAATCTTTTCATCACGGCGCACGCCGCTCGCCCCTGAACGGCGCCAGCTGGATTTCCAGGCAGGATATACGCTCCGGGCGGGCCCCCTTGGCGATATCGATTTCAATCTTATTCACCAGACTTTTGGCGAAGCCGGGATCGCGCCGGCGACGACAGCGCTTGTTCGCGGCGGATTTGACTTTTAGCCAGGCGCCGGCGTTTGAATTTTCTTAAAAACCGGCCGATAGAATTAGCCCATGAACGGCGCATGCAAGAATATCGCTCTCGTCTGTCCTGGCGGACCGATATCACGAGAACTCGCAAACGACGTGACGGCCCTTGCCGCCGCTGAATTCGGCGGCGTCGCAAATTTACATTTTCACGATCAATGCTTCCTCGAAGCAGGGCATTTCGCCGGCGGCGATGCTGCGCGCAGCGATGCATTTTTGGAGGCGGCGAATGATCCAAAATTCGATGCGATTTGGTTTGCTCGTGGTGGGTACGGCGCAAATCGATTGCGTGACGATCTTTGGGGCCGGCTGAACGAAGCAGCGCGTGACAAAACTTATCTCGGATATTCTGACACTGGCGTTATCCTCGCCCATCTTTACAAAAACAAACTCGGCCGTGCTGTTCACGGACCAATGCCGACTGATCTTGGTCGCGAAAATGGCGCAGCGGCGGTCCGTCGTGCGCTTGAGTTTTTTGCAACCGGAAGGGCAGACGGTTTCGAATCAAGCATTGATGCGAAAACACCAGTCGTCGCTTTCAATCTTGTGGTCCTCGCGCACATGCTTGAAACGGCGGCGATGCCAGACCTCTCCGGCCATGTCATCATGATCGAAGACATTGGCGAATATCTATACCGCGTTGATCGCGCCATGTCGGCGATCACCGCCAACGCCGGCATTCGTAAAGCCGCAGGAATACGCCTCGGCCGCATTACTGACGTGCCTGAAAATGATCGCCCATTCGGGCAGACAGATGAAGAAATTGTTCAATATTGGTGCGCCCGCGCCGGCATTCCTTATCTTGGACGCGCAGATATCGGCCACGACGCCGACAACAAAATTGTTCCCTTTGGCCGCAACGGCGCAGCCGTGTAACGTCTCAACCCATGAAACCGATCATTGTCATTCCGGCGCGCATGGCGTCAACGCGCTTTCCCGGCAAACCCCTCGCCCCGATTGCCGGACGCGCGATGATCCTGCGCGTTGCGGACCTGGCGAAATCTGCTGATCTCGGCCCAGTATTGATCGCGGCAGGAGACAGGGAAATCCATGAAGCGGCGCGTGGCGCAGGATTCGAAGCGGTTATGACCGAGGCGGATCTTGCCTCCGGAACCGATCGGATCAATGCGGCGCTGCATTCCTTCGATCCGGCGGAAAAATTCGATACGGTGATTAATCTGCAAGGCGACGCACCGGGAACTGACCCGGCGCCGCTCGTCGCTTGCGTAAATGCCCTGCGCGATAATCCGGATGCGGATATTGCGACGCTGGCTGAAGAGTGTATCGCAAGCGAGATTGCCGACAATCCAAATATCGTAAAAGCGATCATCGCGCAGAATGGTCTGGCGTTATATTTCACCCGCGCGCCGGCGCCATCAGGCGACGGACCGGTCTATCATCACGCCGGGCTTTACGCCTATCGACGAGACGCACTGCGAGAGTTTTGCAACCTGCCGCAATCGCCGCTTGAAAAACGCGAGCGCCTCGAACAGTTGCGGGCGTTGGAGAACGGCATCAAGATCACGGTCGCTGTGGTGGAAGAAATCCCGCCGAGCGTCGATACGCAGGAAGATCTAGCGGCGGTTGAACGAAAATACTTCGGTAACGATTAGTCGCAGCTAATGCCCGTATGCATTATCGTGGGACTTCGCGATTTCATCGATCTGTTTCAATTCGCATAGCGTTGGCTCAACCCATTCAAGCGGCAGCATGTTCGGCCCATCGCTCGGCGCATTGTCTGGATCGTCATGAGCCTCAGCGAATAAAGCCGCAACCCCGACGGCGACCGCCGCGCGCGCCAGCGCTGTCGCAAATTCACGCTTGCCGCCCGACGCCGCGCCTTTGCCGCCCGGCTCCTGAACAGAGTGGGTCGCATCATAGACGACGGGATAGCCAGTGCGCGCCATGATCGGCAAAGATCGAAGATCACTGACAAGCGTATTGTACCCGAACGAAGCGCCGCGTTCGCAAAGCAGGATTTTCTCGTTGCCGGTGGATGCAATCTTCGCAGCAACATTCTCCATATCCCACGGTGCGAGGAATTGACCCTTCTTGACGTTAATGGCCGCACCGGAATTCCCCGCCGCTAATAATAGGTCCGTTTGCCGGCACAAAAACGCAGGGATCTGCAATATGTCGACGACTTCCGCGGCCGCCTCAATGTCAGTGATTGAATGGACGTCCGTCAACACCGGACAATCAAGCTCACGGCGAATCTCTTCGAGAATTTCCAGACCTGCATCAATACCCACACCGCGGGCGGCGTCGACGGATGTGCGATTTGCCTTATCGAAAGAGGATTTGAAAATGAATGGAACTTCGAGCTTGTCGCAGATGCGTTCAAGCGCTTCAGCGACCTTCAATGCGTGATCGCGGCTTTCAATCTGACAAGGGCCTGAAATGAATGCGAACGGCAAATCATTTGAGACGGTCAATTCGGAAATTTTGACGGCTTTCAATTCGCTCTCCGGTTGCGTGTTTCCTATTGTCTCGCAATCTGCGCATGTCCGCAACCGCGTGATAGGGCGGCTTTCTTGCTGCGGCATCGAACAAATGGTAGTTCGATCAGCGATTTTGTGAGGTGGCATTATGGCAGGCGACGGCGAAAATCAGTCGAACGAATTAGCGACAGCGCGCAACGTTATCGAAGCCGAGGTCGCCGCGCTCACGAAACTGAGCGAAAGCCTTAACGACGAATTTATTCGCGCCATTGATCTCATCGCTGAATGTAAAGGTTATGCGATCGTCACCGGCGTTGGAAAATCCGGCCACGTTGGCCGCAAGATTGCTGCGACCCTGGCGTCAACCGGCGCGCCGGCTTTCTTCGTCCATCCGACCGAGGCGAGCCACGGCGATCTTGGCATGATCAAAAAAGACGCTGTCGTCATCGCCATTTCAAATTCTGGCGAGACGCGAGAACTGCGCGATCTGTTGATCTTTTGTCGTCGGGAAAAAACACCGGTTATCGCGATCACCGGGCGGCGCAAAAGTTTTCTGGGTGATAACGCCACTGTCACATTGGTATTGCCCCCGGCGCCGGAAGCCTGCCCGAATGAACTGGCGCCAACAAGCACAACAACAATGACGCTGGCGCTCGGCGACGCCATTGCTGTGGCCGCGATGAAGCGGCGCAATTTCTCGCGCGAAGATTTTGGCGCGCGCCACCCCGGCGGCGCCCTCGGCATGCAACTCCAGCCGATTTCAGAATGGATTGCGTCGAACGACGATGCCCCCAATCCGATATCACGCATATCCGATAGTTTTGTCGATGTGCTGAAGGAGATCTCGAAAGGGCGCTGCGGCGCCGTAACGGTCGTCGATGAAAAAGGCGCGATCGCCGGCTTCATAACTGACGGTGATATTCGTCGCGCCGTTAGCGACAATGTTTCACCGCAAAAACTCACGGCCGGCGAATTCTTAAGCAAAGACCCTTTGACGATTTCTCCGAATGAGCGGATTGGCGCAGCCGTTGAGATCTTTAATACGCGCCGGATTTCACAAGTCGTCGTCGTCGAAGACGAAAAACCGATCGCCATTATTCATGTGAAGGACCTGATGCAGGCGGGATATTTTTAGCCGCCAGCGACGGTTTGTGATGGGCGTCAATTCCAATATTGTCTGCCTCGTCGAAAGGGAGATTGCCGCGATGAAATATTTTCTATTTGCCGCCGCCCTGCCGCTTACAGCCTGCAACCAAGGCATGGGCGACGCAGAGAACGCTGACCAGAAGCAAGAATGTCCCGTCGTCGACAGCCGCGATTGGTCAGCAAAAATCGACGCTAAACAGGACCCCGACGCGCCGCGACTACTGGTGCGCGGCGTTATTGATTTGCCAACGCCGGATTGGCGCGCGCAGTTGCGCGAAACCCATTCCGACAGAGCGATGCCGCCAGGCGTCCATTTCGCCATCGATTTTACACCGCCGGAAGGTCCGGTTGCGCAGGTCGTTACGTCGCGTCACCTCACCCACGTCTCACACGCCGCCGATCACGGCTACCGCTCAATCACCATTCACTGCGGCGATCAGGCGTTAGCGGAATTGACTGATATTCCGACTATGGAATGACGTTGTTGAATTTACCGGTCATTAACCCAGCATTTTAAGGCGCAATTAGGCTTCATCGCCGACTTTCGCCTCCGGAATGCAGCGCCGGTCGGAGCAGCATCAATGACGCGTTCGCGCATATTGTTTGGATTGATCCTCGCGTTGTCTGTTTTCGCGAATATGTCGCCATTGAAGGCTTGCGATTACCCAGCGGCCGCAACTTCCTTAACTCGGACTTAATCGGGCCGCGCGCAATATTCGCGGATGAAAAACATCCCAAAAGTCTTTTGTATCGGGTTTCACAAAACCGGCACAACGTCG
>JABDJK010000028.1 GCA_013002535.1 Hyphococcus sp. | reverse complement strand
GCGCCAGGGGGTGCGCCAATCCAGTCTGCACATCCCGTTGACGCGAGTCGCGTCGAAGAGGGCGCGAGTCGCGCAATCGACAAAAGCCTCTGAGTTTCTTGGTGATTTGATGGCGCCAACTGGCGACCGTTATGGGATAATTCCAGGTGTGACAGCGCGATGAGCACCGGCGACCACGAGTTCAAGCCGAAGCTTGGTCGCATACGCAGCGCCGGCGACGCCAATGCGAAAACCCATGTCGAGAAGCTGTTGCGCGCAGCGTCCGGAAGACGGGGCAAACAGCGGGTCTCCGCTGCGCCAAAACCGGCGGGGTATTCGGCCCGCTATCAGCGTCGCTCGATTGTCAAAACGCGCATTGTCAAAATGGCGGGAACAGGGGCCGCAAAACAGCGGGCGCATCTACGATACATTGAGCGCGATGCCGCCCGCGAAAAATCAGGCGAGAAAGAAAGAGGCGGCGTTCTATATGATCGGACAAGCGATGATGCGGACCGTGATGCCTTTATCGAGCGAGGGGAGGATGACAGGCATCAGTTTCGAATCATTGTGGCGCCGGAAGATGGGGCCTGTCTGGAATCGTTAAAGCCGTTGACCCGAGATCTGATGGCGTCGATGGAGCGAGAGCTCGATACGCGTCTCGATTGGATCGCTGCCGATCACTACGATACTGGCCGCCCTCACACACATATTGTCATTAGAGGCGAGCGCGACGATGGCAAAGATCTTGTCATTCCAAAACGCGTCATCGCCCATGGCATGCGCGAGCGCGTCAATGAGCTTTTGTCGATTGAGCTCGGACCGGTCACAGAGCTTGATCTGCAGCGGCGTGCCGAAAGGGAAGTCGGTAAAGAGCGTTGGACAAGTCTCGACCGAGAGTTGAAATCATTCGCCCGCGACAGCTTTGTGACAGTCGATAAGGACGCCCGCAATTTGAAGGCGCGGCTGCATATCTTGCGTCTCGATAAACTGCAGCGGCTGGGCCTCGCTGAAAATCTCGGAAAACGGCAATGGCGCCTGGACACGGAAATTGAGTCGAAACTCCGCGATCTCGGTGAGCGCGGCGACATCATCAAGGCGATGAATAAGGAGCTTCGTTCCCGCGGCGATGGGCGCGTTGCAGGGGCCGAATCGATTTTTGATTCGGTGAACGACGAACGTAACGTCACAGGCCGCGTCATTTCTGTTGGCCGTCACGGCGATTTTCATGAGAGAGCGTTTACCATGATAGACGGCATCGACGGCGCTGTGCATCATGTCGACCTTGGCGACGCCGATCACGTTGATGAAATAACGCACGGCGCCGTTGTCGAGATTTCAGGGCGAGGAGACGGCGTTAAAAAATCCGACCCTGTCATAGAAGCTGTCGCGCGCCAAAATGACGGTGTGTACAGTCCAATGCGTCACGAGAAATATGACGACAAAGCTAGCCGTGAGTTCATCCGCTCGCATGTACGGCGCCTGGAGGCGCTGCGGCGGCTTGGTGTTGTTGATCGATCGCCGGACGGATCGTGGGCAATTCCTGGCGACTATCTGGCTCGTGTTCGGTTGGCGCAGAAATCGCAATTAAAAACCCGACCCGTTGATGTTCGAGAGTTGACGACATGGTCGCTTGAGAAACAGATGCGCGTGGTCGGCACCACCTGGATAGATCGTGAAACGAAGGAATACGGGAATTCGCGATTGTCTGATGATGGTTTTGGCGGCGAAGTCCAAACCGCTGTAGAAAAACGCCGACATTTTCTGAAAGCGCGCGGTCTGGACGGTGCCTCATTTGAACGGCTTCAAGAACTGGAACTTTCGAGCGAGGGCAAACGCCTTATTCGTGAATTCGGCAAGCCGGTCGCATCGGCGCCGAAATCAGGGAAAGTCGAAGGTCATTATGTCCGTGACGTTGAACTCGCCAGTGGAAAATTTGCATTGCTCGAAAAGCGGCGCGAGCTGACGCTCGTCCCATGGCGTCGCGCGATGACGCGGGCGAGAGGTCGCAACATGGTCGGCGTCGCGAGAAACGGACGGATAACCTGGGATTGGTCGAAGGGAAGAGGGCGTTAGGTCCGCTACGCGCGCATTAGGGGACATTAGAATTTCGCTTAGAAATCGAACTCTTCGTCCAAAGCAGACGTAGAGAAAAATTTCGCTCGCGATGTAAGCCTAACATTCGATAATCATCCATTATCGAACGTGATCGCGAAGGTCGCCGAACACCCCTAGAGAGCCTTGAGTCGCCTGATTTTTAAAAACTCAAAGCCGCAAGGATGAGGATGCTCGATTCTGATCGCTTCGAAAACGTCGCTGGCGCCCTGACTGAGCTGATGCCGGTTGAGGCGGCGGAACGCTTGGCGACGCATCTGACCACTGGTGACGTCGAGACGCTTCGCGATCTTGTCCGCGCCGCCGTGCCCGACAACACAATACGCGCCGTGGCGTCGGATCTCGGCTATCTTGAAGCTTGGGCGAGGGCGGCGACGGGCGAGCCTTTGGCGTGGCCGCCGGCGGAGGCGGATGTGTTGAAGTTCATCGCGCATCATCTGTTTCGGGCAGAGGAGCGCAAGGCACGCCGCGAAGCCAGCGAAGACACTGATGATTACGGCATGCCGAGGGCGGTCGAATTCACCTTGCGTGAACAGGGCATTCTTCGCGGGGCATTGCCCCATGCGCCGGCGACCGTGGCGCGGCGGCTTTCCTCCTGGCGACGGGTTGCGCAAGTCAAGGGATATGAAGACGCCTTGTCGTCGTCAGTTTTGCGTCGGGCGCTCAACGCTGCATCGAAAGCGTCAACTCATCAAAAGAGGCCGAAATCAGAAACCGCGATCACCCGGAATGTGCTCTACCAGCTTGTTGGCGAGAAGGAAAAGCCCTCGCAAGAACTCCTCTCCCTGCGGGAAATACGCGATGGGACCTTGTTGCTGGTTGGCTTCGGCACCGGCGGCCGGCGGCGCAGTGAGCTCGGAACGCTGCGCATCGAGAATGTCTTCGACCTCGATGAAGGCAAAGCGCGCGGCATTCATATCGGCCGGACAAAAACCACGAATGCAACAGACGGGGAATATTTGGTGGTGACGGGGAGGGCGGACGCCTATTTGAAAGCGTGGCTCGAGGCGTTGGCGAAGCAGGATCCCGCCATCACCAATGGCGC
>JABDJK010000008.1 GCA_013002535.1 Hyphococcus sp. | reverse complement strand
TTCCGCCACGAGCCGCCCGGTGAAGCCGCTCGCGCCATAGACGATAACGTCGTATTTTCGTTGATCTTTGGTCATGGCGTGGGATTAGCACAGAATGTGCGTTTGAGAGAATGTCTGTTGCAGTCGCGCATTCCGAACCGATCTTTTGAATGAACTCGCCGAAGTAGCGCCGCACGCCGACAAACCGCCGTATTGTCACGGCCACGTGATTTTCTTTGGTTGGCAGCGCCATATTCGAGGAATGGCGCTCATGAAAAACACACGCTTCGCATTTTTGATCTTTTGCATGGCGCCGGCGGCCCATGCGGGAGAATTTGCGCTTCGCGACCTTTCTTTTCTTGAAGGACGTTGGCTCGAACATCGCGACGAGCCCGCAATTATCGAAATCGTCTGGAACCGGGCGGTCGGCAACGCCATGACCGGCAAATGGAGTCAAACTGTCGACGGCGCGCTGAACCGCTATGAGGTTGGGCCTCCGCGAATTTCCCACGATTTTGTGTCATTATCGGTCGGCGTACCGCGTCGGAATGCTTCGCCCGCCCGATTCGCTCGATTTTTGGAAAACTGTGGAGCGATATCGTCCGACACTAATCACAACCCCTCATTTGCCTTTTTCACCGCCTCGGCTTCGAGATATAGCTCCGAGCCCATCTCCTTATACTTCGCTGACATTTCGGCCATGCCTTGTTCAGATAACTTCTCCAAATCCTTCTTCTCATTATCGCTGAGGCCATCCGCATAATCGCGCACGTCCTGGGTGATTTTCATGGAACAGAATTTCGGCCCGCACATGGAACAAAAATGCGCGACTTTATGAGCCTCTTTCGGCAGCGTTTGATCGTGGAAGTCGCGCGCGGTTTCAGGGTCGAGGGAAAGGTTAAACTGATCCTCCCAGCGGAACTCGAAACGTGCGCGGGAAAGCGCGTCGTCGCGATATTGCGCCGCCGGGTGCCCCTTGGCGAGGTCGGCGGCGTGGGCCGCGAGCTTGTAGGTGACGACGCCGACTTTGACATCGTCGCGGTCGGGCAGGCCCAGATGCTCCTTCGGCGTCACATAGCAAAGCATCGCCGTGCCGAACCAGCCGATCATCGCCGCGCCGATGCCCGAAGTAATATGGTCGTAACCCGGCGCGATGTCGGTCGTGAGGGGCCCAAGCGTATAGAACGGCGCCTCGCCGCATTCGGCGAGTTGTTTTTCCATATTGATCTTGATCTTGTGCATGGGCACATGACCGGGGCCTTCGATCATCACCTGACACCCCTTCTCCCAAGCGATTTGCGTTAGCTCACCAAGAGTTTCAAGTTCGGCAAACTGCGCGCGATCATTGGCGTCAGCGATGGAGCCGGGGCGCAAGCCGTCGCCCAAGGAGAACGAGACATCATATTTCGCCATGATGTCGCAAATCTCTTCAAAGTTCGTATAGAGAAAGCTTTCGCGGTGATGGGCAAGGCACCACTTCGCCATGATTGACCCGCCGCGCGAGACAATGCCCGTGACGCGGTCGGCCGTTAAGTGAATGTAAGGCAGGCGCACGCCGGCGTGAATGGTGAAATAATCAACGCCTTGTTCGGCCTGCTCTACAAGCGTGTCGCGATAGACCTCCCAGGTTAAGTCTTCCGCAACGCCGTTCACTTTTTCCAGCGCCTGATAGATCGGCACCGTCCCGATGGGGACCGGCGAGTTACGGATAATCCATTCGCGGGTGTTGTGAATATTGCGGCCCGTGGACAAGTCCATGACATTGTCCGCGCCCCAGCGCGTCGCCCAGACCATCTTGTCGACTTCCTCTTCAACGGATGACGCCACCGCCGAGTTTCCGATATTGGCGTTGATCTTCACAAGGAAGTTTCGCCCGATGATCTGCGGCTCAATCTCCGGGTGGTTGATGTTGGACGGGATAATCGCGCGGCCTTTGGCGATCTCGTCGCGCACAAATTCCGGCGTGATGAAGGGCGGGATCGTTGCGCCGAAGCTCTCGCCGAGCGCCACGCGCTCCTCCGCGCCGTCGAGCATTTTTTTGCGGCCGAGATTTTCGCGAATGGCGACGAACTCCATTTCTTTGGTGATGATACCCGCTTTCGCGAATTCATACTGCGTTACCGGGCCATCGCCCGTGCCGCGCAAGGGGCGGTTCTTGACCGGGAATTCACGGGCGAGATGCTTGCCCTTGGCGCCGCCATTATCTTCCGGTTTTACGTCGCGGCCCTCATATTCCTCGACGTGACCACGTTCTTTGACCCACGCCGTGCGCGTGCGGGCGAGACCTTTCTCGACGTCAATCACCACATCCGGATCGGTGTAGGGCCCGGAGGTGTCATAGACCGGCACGGGCGCCTCATTGGCGCTTGGGTGCAGGTCAATCTCGCGCACCGGCACTTTCAAATCCTGATAGAGATCGCCCGAGACATAAGTCTTGCGCGATGATGGCAGCGGCCCGGTCGTCACTTCCGGCGTTTTAAAATCAGATTGGGGGATGTGTTTGTTCATGCGAGGCGCTCCTTCATTGTGCGCCCGGCGTTGAGATTTGGTCGTTTTAATGATCCGTCCCTACGCCGGTTCTAACCGATCAGGTTCTAAGGGTGCTCGTGGGACAAACCACGATCTCAGCAGGTAGCGCCTGCGCCCCTCGGAATGGATGTTAAATAGCAACAGACCGCCGCTCCCGCAAGGAACGCGGGCCGGTTTTACTGGGCGACATACCCACCATCGGCGAGGTAATAGCCTCCGGTGCAATAGCTCGCCTCATCGCTGGCAAGAAACAACGTCAAGTTAGCTATTTCTTCGTTCGTTCCATATCGTTTGAGCGCCGTTTTTCCGTTTAATCTTGCCATGGATTTTCTCCTCCCGTTTGCATCGACGCTACGCGCGCCGCGGACGGAGCGCAAGCTGCTGAAATCGATTGCGCGAGCGCGCCTGTGGGCAGATAATTTTTGACGAAATAGCGCGAGTTTGCTTTCAATGACTCAACGTATCATCGATGCATGGATGCAAATCATGACGCCGCGTATGGCGGCGGAGCCATGGCTCGCATCACTGATGCGCTGGACCGGGCAAACTGCTGAGACGGCATTGCCGACGGTGGAAACGACGCTTGCGGCCATGGACACCGCCAACGTTGAGACAGGGCTCATCTCCGCATGGCATGGGCCTGCGGGCGCGCTCATCACCAATGACGAAACGGCCGAGAACGCCGCCGCGTCCGGCGGGCGGTTGCGGCCCGTCATGAGCGTTGATTTGACGGACCCCATGGGCGCGGTGCGCGATATACGCCAACGCGCGAAAGATGGCTTTGTCGCCGTTCGCGCCCTCCCATGGCTGTGGGAGCTGCCGCCAAATGACCGGCGTTTTTATCCGATTTACGCGGCATGCGTTGACCAAGGCCTGCCGTTTTGCACTCAGATCGGACACACGGGGCCGCTAAAAACATCAGAATACGGACGGCTAATTCCCTATCTGGAAGACGTGCTGATCGATTTTCCGGAGCTTTCCATCGTCGGCGGTCACGTTGGCTTCCCGTGGATCGATGAAGTCGCGTCTTTGATCCATAAATTTCCAAACTTTTATGTCGATACGTCGGCCTATGTCCTGCACCGTTTGCCGCCATCATTCGTGAAGCTACTAAAAACGTCCGGTAAACAACGCATTCTGTTTGGCACGAACTGGCCGATGTTATCTCCGGAGAAATGCCTGAAAGGGCTGGATGGACTTGGATTGGATGAAAACGTTGCGGCGCGCTTCCTCGCCGGCAATGCAAAGCGAGTATTCAAATTATAGACCGGCCTGACCCAAGAACCCCATCGCGACTAGCACAACGCCGCCAAGGATCGTCAAGACCGCAAAGGCGTTGATGAACGCTGGTTTCATCAACGATTTGGAAAAGGCGATCAAAGGCTTTGGCCAGGCGATGATAATCAACCCTTCGATCAGCGCCACCCAGCCGACGAGGGAGATAAACCCGGCGAGCGGGTCCGTCCAGATGTTGTGCGCCATAACGATTGTTGAACCGATCGTGAACGTCACGATCCCAGCAAGAAAAGTGACGCCCGGCTGTGCGCGAAAGTTTTCCAATAAATCCGCCCACAGATTTCTCTGCATGAAATGAGACAGCCCGCCGGCGATCATATAAGCGCCAAACACTTTGGCCAGTGAAAGGGTGAGTACAGATGACGTTGTGATCATGAAAGCGCCTCCTCAAGGCTTAAGCAATACTCTTTCGGATATCAGGCCGTCAAATCATTGGGGTCAATACCATGCGCGCGGCGCATCTCCGCTTCCCAGTCATTGCCCATTACGCCAATCGCTTCGCGTTCATCACGGGTCATCGCCCGCAAAACAGGCAGCGTGCGCCGCAAGTGCTCAAGCGAGGCGTTGGTCGTTATGTCGCGCGTCTTGTCAGCCGGGCGGGGTGACTTGACCCAATCCAACAGCCGGGTTTCCAGACTGCTCGCAACGGTCCTGAACGAATTCTCCCAATGCGCCGGGCCCTCATCCAGCAATTCCTCATTCCATTGAATAATTTTACCCGACGTCAAATCATACGCATCGAGCCCCGGATCTGATAAAACTATCGGTAATAAATGCGCCGGCCATGCCTCGCCATTTTCGCCTTGCGGTTCAGCGGTGAGGCGTTTGAACTTTTCAACAATCTTAACGAGCGGCGCCAGCCCGCCATGGGGCCCGAAGCCGCCATTGGCCACTTCGCCATAGAGATGTTTCAAGTCTGTAGGCAGATCTCATCCCAGCGCTTTTTCCGCAACCCAAATATCGGCCATTGTCGCTTTAATCAGCATCGGCGCGGGCGCTGGCGGCGGATTGCCATACTTATCCGTTACGATGGTTCTGAACGCAACGCCGCCGAAACTCGTCCCAGTCATGGGGGGCGCATCGGTCCGCGTCTCAGGATCGGCGGCCCCGCGCCTTGATTTGTTTAATCAGACTTTCGGATATCGCCAATGATTGTCGCCCTTCGTTCAATTCTGTTGCGCCACGACGCCGACAATAGGTCCCATGGCTAGGCCGGGATCGTTTCGTTCGAGCTCCGGCGCATAGAGACGGCTGATTGTTCCATCGAGGTAAAGCGCATTCGGCGTTTTCAGAACATCGCGAAAGTACGATCCAAATTCGTGGAACGTGACCGGCGTGTCGGCGAGGACGAACCAGACATCGCCGGATTCATCGACGCCGACGCCATTGCGCCGCTTGCGCGAAGTTGAGTCCGCCAAAAACTTCGGATGCAATTCACCGTCGATCACCAGCATGGGCCCAGACTGTGTGGCGTATTTAGGCGGCGCCTGTTTGATCTGAACAAATACTTCCGTCGCCACCACCTGCGGCTGCCCGCCGGCGCTCACAAAAAACACGCCATTGGGCTTTAAATGGAAATTGCCCGGGCCGTCATTATTGTTCGTGTGCGAGATCGCTTCGCCAACCTCGATGAATAGCCCCACCGGCGAGCGGTCCTCGTGGTACATGCCGGCGTTCATGGCGAAGACGAGGCGTTTGCCATCTTCCGCCAATGCATCATTCACCCAGTTGAAATGCTTGTAGGGTTCGCCCGCAGCGTTATTCAGGAACAGGCGGATATCAACGTCGCCCGCAAACCGGCAGACGACATAATCGGCGTCATTGACGGTTTCTGATTTGCAGGGACCCGAAACATTTGCGGCCTCAATTGGCTGCGCCGTCGCGCAGCCAACGATAAAGAGGGCGACGAGAGAATGAACCGCGAGTTTTTTCACGGGCTTCATTATAGTCGCTAAAGGCGCCAATCGCGAAGGTTTTCTCGCGCGTCGCTGATAAACGGGCTGCGCCGCACCGCGCCAAAGAAAAGCTTTGCGGCAAGGTTGCCTGGAAACCGCACCGGCCGCGAGACCTGCAACAACAAAACGATACGGTCCTCGTCGGTCGCATTTCGGACTTCATGTTCGAACGTATCGTCAAAAATCAGCGTTTCGCCGTTACGCCAGCCATAACGATCGCGGTCTATCCTGATCCAGCAATTCTCTGCGCCGGCCGGCGTCACTAGCGCAAGATGGCAATTGATGATCGCCTTTGTGACGCCGCGATGAGGCGGAATATGAGCGCCCGGCGCCAGGATCGAAAACATCGCCGTCTGCAGCCCCGGAATGCGCTCGACAATTTCTGCGGTTTTCGGACAGCGCTCGCAATTCTCGTCAATGCGAAAGCCGTAACCCCACAGGAAAAATGATCGCCAGTCGTCACCCTTGGCGATGCGTGCATGGTCCGGCGAGATAGTGCTGAGCGGCGGAATTTTGTTGCGATGGTTGAGCACCGCCATCGCTTCGTCCCGTATCGCTTCCCATTCATTTTCAAGCGCCGGCGCCCAGTCAAATTCCTTGCGGCTCAATACCGGCACATTTGGAATTACGGAATATCGCCCGATCAGTGCATCGAATGTACGGCGGAGCCTTTTGCCAGTGCCGACTACCGCATTGCGGCGAATTTCTGCAAACGCACTGCGGCGGCGTTTGTTCAAATCCTTCGGCGCAGTATCAATCTGCGGTTGCGCCATGTCTCTCTCCAAGGCCGCCACAACGCATGAATCATCGCGATACCTGCGAAAAGCGGTTTTGCCAAATTGTGAAAACGCGCATCTCTCTCAAAGCGCTGGCGTCAGTTTAGGCTTGGGAAGAAAGTTTTCAATATCAGCGAGCAGATGGCGCCATGTGAAACAGACAAAATGGCCATATTCTCGTTGCCGCCGAATGCCAATATCGGCGAGGCCAAAAAAAATCGCTATAACGCCGCCTGAAATACGCAACCATACGCTCTAAAGCTTGGGCCGGCCTCCTCACCGCAGCTTAAGCCTTTGGGATCCGGCGATGAGAAAATCGACCCACGGCCAACGGCGTCAATCGCTAAACCGTTGAACCATAAGTGTTCCGTTCCTGCGCCGGCATGATCCGGATCAGGTTCGAAGGGTCCTTCTCAGTCCCATTGCCCATTACTTCCTGGCGCACATTGCTCGCGTGGCGCGGCTAGCCATACCCGGCAGCGGGCGGCCGTTTGCAGCGTCCGTTTGAGTTGCGCGTCGCACAAGTTCGTCGCTCACTGGCGACAGGCGGGACGCCCCTCGGAACAGTTAAACTCTGCATCAAAAAAGAAAATTTGGCAAGAAAAATCGGCGGCCGCAAATATCAAGTTACGTCGAATTAAGAGCGAATTTTATCAAATTTTGCGCTAGGATAAAATTGATCCGTATAAAAACTAATTAGATTTATCGTCATCGCGCGATGCAATCGCGATCGATTGCGCAATGGCGCTGCGCATGGCTTTAGAAGAATGGTTCATCGTCAAACTGTCGAGGATTTCGCCAGTGTCTTTATCGATCAACAACGTAAATCCTGTGGCGCCTTTATAGTCCTTATAAAGATCGCTGACGCCTTCTTGTGCGGCTTGCTCGTCAATCTCGTCGCGCTGGCCAAAGGTAAAATCAAATTCGATAAATTTAACCGGCTTATCGGAAAACTCAGGAATCACATCGGCGAGGCGCGGTTTTAAAATCTTGCAGGAAGAACACCAGGCGGACGCAAACGTCGCAGCGATGACCTCTGGTTCGCCCTGATAGGTGTATTCTGCATCACTCGCCGAGCCGCGATCGGACATGGCGAAAACACCAATGCCGATCACCACAATCGCCGGGAATAAAAGGTTTTTCAGACGCTTTTTCATTTTGTCGCTCCGTAACACGGTAATTTTAGGCGATTACCGCGCCTTTCGCCAGACTGGCGCGCCTCAAATAAATGAGAGCGACAAACGGTTTTGCAGGACCGATTACCCCTCAAACGGATCCTTCATCAAAATTACATCGTCCCGCTCAGGGCTTGTTGAGACAAGCGCCACTTGCGTTTCAATTAATTCTTCAATGCGGCGGACATATTTGACAGCCTCAGCTGGCAGGTCCGCCCAGGAGCGTGCACGTTCCGTTGTGCCGGACCAACCGCTCATGGTTTCATAGATTGGTTTTGCCGCCGCCTGATTGTCCATCCCGGCGGGTAAGTAATCATAGCGCTCCCCATTGATATCGTAGGCAACGCACACCTTCAGCTCATCAAACCCATCGAGGACGTCGAGCTTGGTGAGCGCAATTCCATCGACGCCGGATATCTTCAACGTCTGGCGCACAAGCGCTGCATCAAACCAGCCGCAGCGGCGCTGGCGCCCGGTAACGGTGCCGAATTCATGGCCGCGCTCTCCAAGGCGCTGGCCAATCTCGTCCTGAAGTTCGGTTGGAAACGGCCCCTCGCCGACCCGCGTCGTATAGGCCTTGACGATGCCGAGCACATAGCCGACAGCCCGCGGGCCGGAGCCGGAGCCCGTCGCCGCTTGCCCTGCAACGGTGTTGGAAGAAGTCACAAATGGATAGGTGCCGTGATCAACGTCTAGGAGCACGCCTTGCGCGCCTTCGAACAAAATCCGTTTGCCGGCTTTTCGCGCCTCGTCAAGATCGCGCCAGACGGGCCGTGCAAATGGCGTGATCTTTGGCGCGACTTCCATCAAGGCATCGAAAAGCGCACCAGCGTCATAATCATCGGCGCCGAAACCGCGGCGCAGTGCATTATGATGCGTCAAAAGATTATCAATCTTTGCACGAATGGTTTCCGGCTGCGCCAGATCAATCACGCGCAAACCCCGGCGCCCGGCCTTGTCTTCGTAAGCCGGGCCGATACCTCGCTTCGTCGTCCCGATCTTGACGCCGGTCGCGGCGCCCTCACGCAAGGCATCAAGCTCCTGGTGTACGGGCAGGATCAGCGTTGCGTTTTCAGCGATTGACAAATTCTCCGGCGTCACTTCAACGCCTTGCTCGGCGATCCGGTCCATCTCAGCAATCAATGCGAATGGATCAACGACGACACCAGATCCGATAACGCCCTTGCAGCCCTTTCGAACAACCCCGGACGGCAACAGCGAAAGCTTATAGACGGCGCCGTCGATCACCAGCGTATGACCGGCATTGTGGCCGCCCTGAAAACGTACAACGACATCCGCACGCGCCGACAGCCAGTCAACGATCTTGCCCTTGCCCTCATCGCCCCACTGGGCGCCGATCACCGTTGCGTCGGCCATCAAATCTCTCCTGGAAATTCGGGAATTCGCGGCGCACCATAAGCGCTTTAAATGACCGGTCAATCGAACTCCGAGCGTAGAGACGACATTTTTACCCGCGCCCTAGCAGGGCGCCGCAGCCGGGGCACAGTTAATCGATTTGACCCTATGCGACGCGCATTTTATTGGCTTTTGTGCGAGCAAGGAAATGGCTGAACAAAGGGGACCATCATGCATTCACGAACCATTGGCGCCATTGCTGCGCTCGTAATCTCCACTGGCGCTGCGGTCGCTCAGGACGAAGCCCCGCCGCCGCCTTGCCAGGACGAGGTCTACCGCGCCTTTGATTTCTGGCTCGGCGAATGGGAGGTGTTTGGCAGAACGCCGGAAGGCAAGGAAGTCAAAAGCGGCGACAACTCCATCACCGTTGAAGAGAATGGTTGTCTTATCGTCGAGCGCTGGACCGATGTTCAAGGCGGCACCGGACAGAGTTATAATTTTTATGACCCCGGCATGAAGAAATGGCGCCAAGTCTGGGTCAGCGGTTTCGGCACAATCGATTACGCGGGCGGTCTGAATGAAGACGGCGAAATGGTGCTGGAGGGCGACATTTCCTATCGCGGCGGCAGTACCGAAAAATTCAAAGGCATATGGACGCTGCGAGACGACGAAACTGTGCGCCAACATTTCGAACAATTTGACGCTGCGAAAGAAGAATGGGTCGGCTGGTTTACCGGCATTTATAAGCGGAAGCCTGTCGACGCCGAATAAAAATCTTTATCCCAGCGCCTCTTCAACTTGCGCCAGGCGTTCCTTGCCGAAAAACATTTCACTTCCAATAAAAAATGTCGGTATTCCAAAGGCGCCGCGGTTAGCAGCGACTTGTGTATTCGATTTTAGTTTCTCTTTGACCGGGTTTGAGACAGCCTCGATTAACAGGCGATTGGCGTCAAGGCCTGCGCTTTCAAGAACCTCTCGCACGACTGCCTCTTCAGACATGTTTTTTTCGTCTTCCCAAATAGCGGTCAACACTGCGTTGATATAAGACTCATCAACGCCAGCTTCTTTCGCGGCGATCAACCCACGCATGATCAAGACGGTATGGACGGGAAAGAAAGGGTTCATCTTGAATTTTGAAAGCCCGTGCTTTTCGATGAAGCGTTTCATCTCGAGCATTTCATATGCGATTTTGTTCGGAATGCGGCCAAAGGCGACCATGGGCGCCTGATTGCCAGTGATTTTGAAAAGACCGCCAAGAAGAATCGGCGTGATCTCCAGCGACGCCCCATGGCGCTCCGCGATGCCCTTGATCAGCGGATAGGAAAGATATGCATTCGGGCTTCCGAAATCGAACAGAAATTCAATTGTCTTGGACATGGATCATTATCTTTCAACTTACCGCCAAAGATTGTTCAAACTCTTTGTGCCGATAATTAGACGGCGCAGCACTAGAATTCCAGCGCCTTTGCCTGCTGCACATGGGGTAAAGCGCGTAACCTGTCTAGAACGGCATCGCTGATCGGATCATCAACCGCGACCAGGGCTATCGCCTCTTCACCGGGTCCCGAACGACCAAGGTTAAAGGTTGCAATGTTAACGCCTGCCTCGCCCAAGGCAGCGCCGAGAGAACCGATAAAACCCGGCTTATCGAAATTCGTTGTATAAAGCATGAATGGTGCAAAACCGGCTTCCATCGCAACGCCTTTAATATCAATGATACGCGACGCGGCGCCAAACACCGTGCCGGACACGCCGCGTTCATGAAATTCGGTAACAATATTCAACCGGATAACGCTATCATAAGCATCCGCATCGTCTGTAAGAGTTTCTGAAATTGAAATGCCGCGCTCTTTGGCGATCACCGACGCATTGACAATATTCACCTCGGCCAACATTGGTTTTAATACGCCCGCTATGACTGACGCCGTTAGCGGTTTGGTGTTCAATTTTGCAACGTCGCCTTCATAACTAACTTCAATTTTTTCGATTGCGTGTTCGCTAAGTTGCCCGGCAAAAGCGCCGAGATTTTCCGCGAGCGCAATGAATGGTTTTAATCTCGGCGCCTCTTCCGCAGTCACAGACGGCGAGTTTAACGCATTCGTTACCGCGCCGCGCATTAAGTAATCTGACATCTGTTCGGCGATCTGGATCGCAACATTTTCCTGGGCTTCTTTCGTAGAGGCGCCAAGATGCGGCGTCGCAACAACCGAAGGATGACCAAATAGCGCATGATCCGTTGCCGGTTCGGATTCATAAACATCCAACGCCGCGCCAGCGACGCGTTCGTCGTCCAACGCCTGTTTGAGCGCCGCTTCGTCGACAAGCCCGCCGCGCGCGCAATTGACGACATAGACGCCTTTTTTCATTTTTCTAAATGCATCTGCGTTTAATATGTTGCGAGTCTGGTCGGTCAGAGGCGTGTGAAGCGTAATGATATCAGCCCTTGCCAGCAGACCGTCGAGGTCCGATTTTTCGACACCCAATTCCAACGCTCGTTCGTCTGTCAGGAATGGATCATACGCAACGACGCGCATCTTCAACCCGATAGCACGGTCGGCGACGATTGATCCAATGTTGCCGCAACCAATCAATCCCAGTGTTTTTCCGAAGACCTCGGCGCCCATAAACTTCGACTTTTCCCATTTGCCGTCATGGGTCGATTGATTGGCTTGCGGAATTTTTCGCATCAGCGAAAAGATCATGGCGATGGCGTGTTCGGCTGTTGTTATCGCATTGCCATAAGGCGTGTTCATGACGACAATGCCTGCCGCTGTTGCTGCGCGAATATCGACATTATCAACGCCGATGCCGGCGCGGCCGATAACTTTCAGGTTTTTGCCTGCGGCAATCAACTTCTCGGTCGCCTTGGTCGCTGAACGTATCGCGAGACCGTCATAGTCGACGATCTTTGCGAGAAGCGCATCCTTGTCCTTGCCGAGCATTGGTTCAAAATCGACCTCGACGCCGCGGTCTTTAAATATTTGCACAGCTGTATCGCTAAGCGCATCAGAAACGAGTACTTTCGGCATGGGGTTGCCCCTAATTTTTTAAGTGTTGGATTTGAGTTCTTTTTTGACGACGGCATAGGCCCAATCGAGCCATGGCGTCAGCGCGTCAATATCGCCGCGTTCAACCGTTGCGCCACACCAGATGCGAAGGCCCGGCGGCGCGTCGCGATAGCCGCCGATGTCATAAGCAGCGCCCTCCGCGTCGAGGCGGTCGGTCATTGCCTTAACGAATTTGCGCTGTTCGGCTTCATCGAGCTTTGCGAATTTTTTGTCGACAATCTTGAGGCAAACCGACGTGTTGGAGCGGTTTTCCGGGTCAATGCAAAGATAATCGATCCAGGAGGTGTTGCTGACCCATTCATCGAGCGCCGCTGCATTCGCGTCGCAGCGCCCGTGCAAAGCCTCCAGACCGCCAAGACCCGCCGCCCATTTCAACGCATCAATATAGTCTTCGACGCACAGCATTGACGGCGTGTTGATCGTGGCGCCCTCGAATATCCCTTCGATCAGTTTACCGCCTTTGGTAAGCCGGAAAATTTTCGGCAAGGGACGCGGCGGCGCATAATTTTCAAGCCGTTCCACCGCACGCGGCGACAGGACTAGAACGCCGTGTCCGCCCTCCCCGCCTAATACTTTCTGCCAAGAGTAAGTCACCACATCGAGCTTCGGCCAGTCGAGCGGTTGCGCGAATATCGCCGACGTTGCATCGCATATGACGACGCCCTTGCGGTCTTGCGAAATCCAGTCAGCATTGGGAACGCGTACGCCCGATGTCGTACCATTCCAGGTGAAAACAACATCATGATCCGGATCCACTGCGGAAAGGTCCGCGATATCTCCATAGGGCGCGTCGAGAATGCGGGCCTTAAGTTTCAATTGGTTTTTAGCGTCGCTCACCCAGCCTGCGCCAAAGCTTTCCCAGGCAAGCATATCGACGGGCCGCGTTCCCAGCATTGACCACATGGCCATCTCGACAGCGCCTGTGTCCGACGCCGGCACGATGCCAATGCGATAATCATCGGGAACGCCGAGCAACGCTCGCGTACGGTCGATGGCTTCCTTCAGCCGCGCTTTGCCAATTTTCGATCGGTGCGAGCGACCGAGAGTTTCATTGTCGAGGTTTGATGACGTCCAGCCCGGACGCTTGGCGCAGGGACCCGACGAGAACGAGGGTTGCGCCGGGCGCGCCGGCGGCTTTGGTTTGGTCATGTTACTCCATCCTTCCAGATGGCTCGCGCCCCGTTGGGGAGGCGTGGCCCACCGACGGTATGGGCTATGGCGCGCTTCATGGTCAAGCCATGAATTCTGATTTAATTATTTGATCAGCTATTCGCTTAAGTTGGCGCCATTTCTTGCAGCGCGCCGGTTTTGATTCGCGCAACGAACCATTCCATGACAGTAATGGCTATAAAATAAAATACGCCTAGCGACAGCGCGGTCTTGGGCTCGTCGATGAACAATCCGCCCGTGTCAGAAATATCGAAATACCCGATCGAATTGAGGAATTCCTGCGTGAGTCCCAATTCCGGAACGGTTGGCGCACCGATTGCAACGGCAAAAGTCAGGACGAGGTAGAAAAACGCCGCAATTGCACTGCGAATAATCAATCGCACCCGTTCGCCGATTGGAACGTCCTGAAACGCGAAACGCATGCGCCCTGCAACGGCGATCAGATACACCCACAATATTAAGTTGTTCGGCATCGACGCAGAAAACGCGAGCGCGAATAATCCGTAAAAAGGAAAGAAAACAAGCAAAGACCACTTGCGCGGGAATACCGCCATGAAGACGCCTGAATGCACCATTACAAATTCGAACGCCATGAGTGTCGCGAAGCTGACGATCAATTCACCGTCATCCGGTCCCGGCGACGACCATAACCGAAAATACTGCCAGGCGATGATCAGGTTAAAAGCAGCGCCGAGGTAGAAAAACGGATCGATAGCGTTTTTCGGGTGGTTCAATATCCGTTCCTCGATTATTGACTGGCTAGAAGTCGCATGAGTCGGCCCCATTGACGCAATCGCAGGAAATTTCAAAGGCTCAACAACCGGGCGCCAGCGCGGCTGACTGGGCGCTCCTCATTTTACTGGTGAGCCTCGGCGGATCTGCCTTCGCCATGATCCGTGTAGCGGTTGAGACAATACCACCAATTGTTGTGACGGTCGGACGGCTCTGGGTCGGCGCACTGGTGATGATCGTTGTGATGAAACATGCCGGTCGGCGATTTCCTGATTTTTTTGTTCGCGGCAAAGCCAGCGTTACAGTCAGCCAAGAATGGCGCTGGATTATCGCCATCGCCGCTGTCGCGTATTTCGCGCCTTTCTTCATCTTTCCATGGGCGCAGCAACATATCGAGAGCGGGCTTGCCGGCGTTTACATGGCGTTCATGCCGATCTGGACGGTGATGCTCGCTTATTTCTTCGCCAGCGAATCATTAGGCGTAAAAAAAATCGTCGGATTTATTCTGGGCCTCATCGGTGTTCTAATTTTGATGGGACCGGAGATCCTTGGCGATATTGAAAATAGCGCGCTTGGCGCGCAGATAGCGGTCCTAATCGCAACGCTTTGTTACGCAGGCGGCGCAGTGATGACGCGCCGGGCCCCTTATGTGAGACCGCGGGCATTCGCAGCGGGAACGCTTTTTTGCGCTGCAATCATGTCAACGCCGGCGCTTTTCTTTGTGGAATTGGACCCGTCGACCTGGTCGCTTGGCGGCTTAATCAATGTCGTCGCCCTCGGCCTCGGGCCAACAGGCGCCGCTGGAATTATCATTATAATTATCATTCAACGCGCGGGCGCAGGCTTTATGGCGCTTGCAAATTATCTCGTGCCGTTATGGGCCGTCGCTATCGGCGCGGCCCTGTTTAACGAGCGTCTTGAAACGAGCGTCTTCATAGCGCTGCCGATAATTCTGCTTGGCGTCGCCATCAGCCAACGTCAGGGGCGATCAACCGCGACGTCCGAAGCGGCGACAGCGTCAACGGGAGAGATGGCGCCGGTGGCTGTTGATGCGGATCAATATGAGAGCTGACCTTTTTGCACCAAGACGGCGCAGCCCCCAATATGAACAGATATGACGGCGCCATTTTTGATTTGAACGCGCGCGTTGATCAGGCTCGGCCGGCCCATCTCAACACCTTGTTTGATTTTCCATATATGTTCGCCATCTGTCAGATCTTCACACAACACTATCTGCCCGGGCAGCGCCGCCGCGGCTGATCCTGTGGCGGCGTCTTCGACGACGCCCGCTTCCGGCGCAAACATGCGAACATGAAAGTCGATGTCCGGCGCATCGACGCCTTTCGCATAGAGCAAAACGCCGACCGGTTCGGTGATTCCGAGCGCCTCAAACGCCGCGCTGTTGACGCGCGCCTGGCGCACCGCATCAAGTGGTGCATTTGCGTAAACAAAATCAACACCGGCGCCGACGAGTCGGGGCTTATGGTCGCCAATTTCAATCGACCCGGCCGGCAATGACAAAGCCGCCTCCAACCTATCTGCCGGCGGCGCGGCGCCGGTTTCCGACGGCAGGTTAGGATTTTGAAATTCCGCAAAAGCCGCGCCGCCGGAAAGATTGACAGTGACAGGAAAGAGCCCCGCATTTAATTCCAGCTTCAACAGGCCCGAGAGGTTTCGCGCCCGCGCAATTGCAATCGCAGTTCCGACGGTTGGGTGCCCGGCGAACGGCATCTCATAGGCCGGCGTAAAGATCCGGACCCTCGCGGTATTCTCTACATTTTCCGGCGGCAGGATGAAGGCCGATTCGGCGAGATTGAATTCACGCGTAATCATCTGCATGTCTTCGGTGGAAAGTCCGTCTGCGTTCATCACGACTGCAAGCTGGTTGCCGGTGAACCGCTGATCGGTAAAGACGTCGTAGGTTTCGAACTCAAACGTTTTCATGATAAACCTTTAATGCTGCATCGTAATAGATCTGGGTATCTCGCCACACCGGCGCACGAAAATTGAGAGTTTCTAATCCCGCAACAATATGTCGGAAGACAGGGCTTGCCTGGTTAAACGGACACGGTGTGATTAAGCGGCCCGGCGCCTTCGCCGTATCCCGGCGCCTGTTTTATTGCCTCCGCAACATAGGAAATGGCGCGCGTCACAGCACTGCGCAAATCCATGCCTTGCGCGACGCCGGCCGCGATGGCCGAGGCCAGGGTGCAGCCGGTGCCGTGCGTTGATGTCGTTTCAATACGGTCATGGGCGAACCGTTCCTCTTGATCGCCGCTCACAAGGACGTCTGCAATCACCGGATCGACGAGGTGTCCGCCTTTTACAAGGGCGGCGTGAGCGCCGAGACCAACGAGACGACGCCCGGCTTGCAATTGATGGTCTTCGGTTTTGATCGCTAGCGACGTCAGCTTTTCAGCCTCCGGAATATTCGGTGTAACCAAAAATACTTTTGGGATGAATTCGCGCAGAATAAAATCTGCGAGATCGCCTGACGCAAGAGCATCACCGCTTGTCGCCGCCAGTACGGGATCCAGAATGATCGGCGCGGTGATGTTTTCGAGGGCGCCGAGAATGCCGCGCGCCGCATCGATGTTTCCGATCATTCCGATCTTCACTGCATCAACGCCGATGTCGCTAACGACAGCATTGATCTGATCGACAATTACGCGTTGAGAGACTGGGTGAACAGCGGTTACGCCCATCGTATTTTGCACTGTCAGCGATGTGATCGCGGTCGCGGCATAGCCGCCGAGTGCTGTGACCGCTTTGATGTCCGCCTGAATGCCGGCGCCGCCCGATGGGTCAGAACCTGCGATAATCAGAATACGGCCTTTCATGACAGTCTCGCTCTCTTTAAAATTGCCTTGGTCTTTTCAAACAAGCGCCATGATTGCGCATTATCGCATTGCCCGCGTCAAGTTGATAATTTGAAATGGGCCAAGCCACCAGCAGGGAGAGATTTCGTGACAGAGAACAAATTGCTTTGGGTAGGGCTCATTTGCTGCCTTGTTGGACTCGGCGTTCAGCTATTCCCGGAAGCGGCTTTCCATGCCGGCATTGATTTTGCCGCCTCCTGGCGCGTGTTCGGATTTGGTGTTTTTCTAATTCTTATCGGCGCCGCAATAAGTGCAATCGGGTCTGAGCGCACGCGCCGCTAGATTGAATCAGCCTGATTTCTTCAATTGAATGTCGCCGACATTTACCGGCTCTCCATTGAAATTGATAAAGCCAACGCGGCACGGCTTCTCGTCATGACGGTCAACAATCTCTACGGCGGGCTGGTTTTGTCCAAGATTTTTATCGCCCCATTGCATTAGCGCAATCATCGGCACGGCCAGTTCTACGCCCGGAGACGTTAGCACATACTGGCTGCGCGTTCGCTGGCCCGGTTCGCGATAATCGCGCTTAGTCAGAATTCCGTTGGCGCAAAGCCGTTTCAAACGATCGGCAAGCACCGTGCGCGGAATATGTAAATCACTCTGCATCGCGTCAAAGCGCGTGACGCCGTAGAGCGCCTCGCGGATTATGAGCATCGTCCAGCGATCTTCTAAAAGACGCGCCGCTTTCGCCATGCCGCATTCATCAAGAGGCGGGTTTATGTTTTCCACATCGGACGCAGCTGCTGGTTGATCATCGTAAGGCATGCCTCACCTATATGTTGATTTGCCGGATTCGCAAATTTCAACAGGGCCATTTCCCTACCGTCATGAAAATGCCCTCACAATTTTGTGTAGGCCGCAGGTGCAACGGCCCCATTTCGTCCACATTTCGCGACATTCTCGCCGCAAACGAACGTTATTTCATAATGCATGACAACCGGCTGGGGCAGCTAGGAGGTCATTCATGACAAACCTTTTGAAGGCAGCGATAGCCGGCGCAACCGCCCTATTCGTTCTGGGACTTACCGCGGCGTCCGCTGATCACGGCGATCGACGCGACTACCGGCCGGATTACTGCAAGGTCGATCACGATCACCGGTCACACGCATCGAACTATTACGACTATTATCCTGCTGACCGCTATTATCGCGGCGGGAAATACCGAGACTCCGGCGTCAGCTTATCGATCACGGTCGGCAACGACGGATATCGCGACAGGCGCTACAATGACCGACGCTATCGGGACCGCGGATACCGCAATGGATACCGAGGGCGCGATGGCCGGGTGATTAACCGCCAGGTATATGATACGCGCCACCGAGCTCGCATCGTTTTGGTTGAGGAAGTTGTGCGGACACGACGCGGACCGCGCCTCTATTGCACGGTTGAGGCGCGCGGACGAGATCGGCACTATGTGTCTAAAAAACGTCTGCGCCGCATCGCCAACCGCGACTGCTCACCACGGGCACGGGTTCGGGTCTATACCTAAGCCTTGAATTGTTTGGACGAGTTCGCCGGCGGATTTTTCCGCCGGCGTTTTATTATTTGCCGGCTTTTTCAACGGCCACGCAAATGTCATCAACAACTTGCGTGACGAGCTTTTCGTCCTCGCCCTCCGCCATAACCCGGATCAATGGTTCCGTGCCTGACGGGCGAATAACAAGCCGACCTTTATCGCCGAATTTCTTTTCGCCGCCTGCGATCGCTGCTATGACGCTTGCATCTTCCAGGACACCCGCCTTGGCGCAGCGTACGTTTTTTAAAAGCTGCGGATAGGGAGAGAATTTGTTGCAGACTTCGCTGACTTTGCGCTTTTCTGCGGCAACTACCGCCAGCACCTGCAGCGCCGTGACAATTCCGTCGCCCGTCGTCGCATAATCGCTGAGTATTACATGGCCCGACGGCTCACCGCCTATATTCATGCCGCGATTTCGCATTTCCTCCACAACATATCGGTCGCCAACCTTGGTGCGGATGAGGTCTAACCCTTCATTTTTCAGGTATTTCTCCAGGCCCATATTGGACATGACCGTCGCGACCACGCCGTCGCCTTTCAATTGGCCACGCGACTTCCAGAAAGACGCGATCAGCGCCAGGATCTGATCGCCATCGACAATCTCGCCTTTTTCATCGCAGATGATGACGCGGTCGGCGTCGCCATCCAGCGCAATGCCGATATCAGCGCGATATTCGCGCACGGCGTTCGCCATTTTTTTCGTCGCGGTCGAGCCGACATCGCGGTTGATATTGAAGCCGTTGGGCTCAACGCCAATTTCCTTAACTTCGGCGCCCAACTCCCAAAGAACGGTCGGCGCAACTTTGTACCCGGCGCCATTGGCGCAATCGACGACAATACGCATGCCGTCGAGCGAATACCGCCGGGGAAACGCCGCCTTGGCAAACTCGATGTACCGCGCAGCGGCGTCATCAATGCGTTTGACACGGCCGAGGTCCGCCGATTTTGCAAGCCCCTCATCAAGCGGCGCAGACATCAATCTTTCGATTTCAAGCTCCGTCTCGTCCGATAGTTTATACCCGTCGGGACCGAAAAATTTAACGCCATTATCATGGTACGGATTATGAGAGGCTGAGATCATGACGCCGAGGTCCGCGCGCAATGATCGCGTCAGCATTGCCATGGCCGGAGTAGGCAATGGCCCCAGAAGAAAGACATCCATACCGGACGCTGCAAAACCGGCGGTGAGCGCCGGTTCAATCATATAGCCGGAAAGCCTCGTGTCCTTGCCGATCACGACGCGATGGCGGTGAGCGCCGTTCTTGAAGACGCGGCCAACGGCCATGCCGAGACGCAATATTTCATCGGGCTTCATGGCGCCGGCATTCGCCAATCCGCGAACCCCGTCTGTGCCAAAAATCTTTCGTTTGCCCGTCATCTGATCGTCACCGCGCATGGCGACAACCTCCCCGTTAAGTATTCAACAATAAACCCTAGCACAAAGATCGTGAAAATCCTTTAACGCCTATGAAACGCCGTGATTTCTAGGCTTTATCAATCGCGGACGTCACCGCCAATGCCTGGCGCGTCGCTGCGACATCATGGACGCGGATTATGTCCGCGCCCTGGCGGGCGCCGGACAATGCTGCGGCAATGGAGCCGCCGACCCGGTCTATAGCGGGTTCGTCACGATCGAGCGCAGCAATAAACCGTTTTCGCGAGGCCCCAATAAGGACGCGGCAATCGAGCGATGAAAATTCATTCAGATTGGCAAGGAGCGCAAGGTTATGATCCAGCGTCTTGCCGAAGCCAATCCCCGGATCGACGATTAGTCTTTCGCGTTTGACGCCGGCTACAACACAAAGCTCGACCCGCGCCGCCAGATAGGCTTTCACTTCCGCGATGACATCGACATATTCGGGCTGCTTTTGCATAACGCGCGGATCGCCTTGCGCATGCATCAACACAATTTCGCAATCGAGAAACGCAGCCGTCTCGACGCTTGCCTCGTCATAGCTCAATGCAGAAACATCATTCCAAATCGCAGAGCCGGCCGCGACGGCTTCTTTTGCAATGTCGGCTTTACGTGTGTCGATTGAAAGTAAAGCATCGGTTCGCCCTATAAGACCTTCGATCACCGGCAAAACCCGTCGACGCTCTTCGTCGAGAGAAACAGGTTCAGCGCCAGGGCGCGTCGATTCCCCGCCAATATCGAGGATAGCGGCGCCGTCATCTTCCAACCGCAAAGCGTGATCGATGGCGGCTTGCGAATCGCCAAGCGCGCCGCCATCGGAAAACGAATCTGGCGTTACGTTGACAATGCCCATGATGAGAGGCGCACTTTCCATCATCTCTTTACTTGCCCCGCAATTGATCGATCGACCACTAATACAACTCGGTTTGCCGCAGATATATTTTCGATTTCGCGTTTTCCGCCTACTCTATTAGCCATGAATGAGGCTTTACCCAACCGGGATGCAACGAGAAACCATCCCGACCATAAGATTGGCGGGTATCGCTCTTGGATGCTGCGACAGCAAACATGGGCGCCGTTTGACATGCTCTGGATACATGACGCGAAAACTGACGCAGGCTCGGCGCAACTGGTGATGCCCCATTGCGAATCCAGTATCGGCGTGCAGCGTTTTTTTGACCCAAACGGCAATACTGAACAGGCTCGCTTGGTCGTATGCGGCGCCTATGGACGCGCCAAACCATATTTCGCGCCGCCCCGGAGCGAACTGATCGCGGTCCGTGTAAAGCCGGAACTTGCTGAACAATTCTTATCATTGAAACCAGCGGAATATGCAGATCACGGGGCCGTTGACGTAGAACATTCAGTCACAAAATTTTTTGATAGGACACGCCGGTCGGCAGCGTCCGCCACCGCGTCGCAGGTAGGAAGGCAACTGATTGAAGACCTCGAATGCGCGGCGGCAGCATTTCAACCGGAGAGCGGCAAATGCGAACATATCGCCGCCCGCATGTTACGCCGGACGAATGGCCGCCCCTCCGTTGCGAGCCTTGCGAATCGCCTTGACGTCAGTGAACGAACATTACGAAGACGTTTCATAGCGGTGCTTGGCATGTCGCCCAAAACTTTTGCGCGCCGATTGCGGGTCACTGGCGCTTTGTTACGCGCGGAGAAATCATCCAACCCTAATTGGGCGCAGATCGCCCACGCCGCCGGTTATCACGACCAGTCGCACATGATCGCCGACTTCAAGCTGCAAACAGGCATGACGCCTGGCGAAACATACGCCTACCGCAAAAGCCTGTCCGATTTTTCCAATACGGCGTCTTGAGACCACTTAGAAAGGTGGTCTCATCGTCAATTTCTGAAAGGCCCTCTTTCCATGAGAATGTTCGCATGTTCGTTGCTCTGTTACATACTATCCTTGGCTATTCCGGTTTACGCACAAGACGACGCATCGCCGCAATATATTCAATTTGCTGATCGAAACTGGCGCGTCGCCGCCCGCGAAGCAAAGGTAGAGCAGCATATGGGCCGCGAAGCGTTGCTTCTGATCAATGGCCGCGTCTGGCTTGATGATGCCGCCTTCGAAGACGGCGTTATCGAATTTGATGTCTCTTATGGCGATGGTCAGGGATTTATCGGGCCTATGTGGCGCGCCGAAAACGACACGCGCTTTGAAGAACTTTACGTTCGGTCACACTTATCGGGAAAACCGGATGCAGTTCAGTACACGCCGGTCGAAAACAACCTATCCGCGTGGCAGATATTTTCTGGGCCGAATGCGAGCGCCGCGATTGACCACAAATTCGGAGAATGGAACCGCGTCAAGATTGTCGTAAGCGACGATCGCGCAGATTTTTATTTCAATAGCGACGAACCGGTATTGCACATTCCCGACCTAAAAACGGATATCTCAGAGGGTTACATCGGACTGCGAGCGTCAGGCCGAGGCGGCGCTGATGCGCGCTTTTCAAATTTCTCGGTGCGACCGTTGAACGAAGGCGACGGTATCGTTGGCGTCCCCGAGGATCCAAAATCTTTGCCCAAAGGCGTCATTGATACATGGCAAGTATCTAAACCGTTCGCAGAGCCAGACCTGCAAGGGGTGACCACACTTAGAAAATCATCAACCAAAAACATCGGGTGGCAACCCCTCAACGCCGAAACCAACGGCATCGCAAACCTCGCGCGTCTCGCCGATAGCGTTGAAAATGCAGACACGGTTTTTGTTCGAAAAATTATTCGATCTGATAAAGATCAGATCAAAGAAATGAAGTTCGGATACAGCGACCGCGTTCGGTTGTACGTGAATGATGAACTTGTGTTCGCCGGAAACGCAGGCTGGCGCGCGCGTGATTATCGGTTTCTCGGCACAGTCGGGTTTCTGGATATGATAGGTATTAAGTTAGAAAAGGGCGAGAATGAAATCATCGCGGCTGTCTCCGAAACATTCGGCGGCTGGGCATTTGCCGGCGCCATAGAAGACCGGTCTGGCATTGATGTCGACTAACTTTATTTCCAATCACTCCTGGTCGGAAGCCGCCGCCTGTTGTTCCACGAGCGCGCGTTCAAACGCGCGCTCTTTCGCGCGGATATATCTTTGAAACGCGCCGCGGTTGACAAAGGCAAGCGGGTCGCCGGCTTTTTGTTTCTCACGGGTTTCCTTCATGTAAAACACTTCCGGATGGTTTGCGAGAAACACGTCTGGCTTCCATTCCTTGGTTGTTTCGAACGTATAGCGGTAGTCACCGACAATGCCGTCATATTGTTTGGGCACAAGGCTGTTTAGCGCGACGGTCGCGCTACAGAAAATGAGAACTTCGTGTTCTTCGCCATTATCCTCAATGCTGAGACGCCATGACGTACAGCCGCGCGAATGGCCGGGAGTAACTACTCCCGTTAAAGCAGCATTCCCAATCGGGAATATCAGGAGGTCTTCGTCGTTCTTAAATGATTTATCTACGGTGACCGGCGGCGCAAAATATTCGGTTTGTTGTTCGAATCCTAAATAAAAACCACCCTCAAGCGCTGACACGTCGCCCTCTGCTGCTGTGAGCTCCGCATTGCTGGCCGTTTTCAATTTCGCCAAACCGCCTGAATGATCGAAGTGTGCGTGGGTATTCAGAAGGTATACTACGTCCTTAATGTCAAACCCGAGCTTGGCAATATTATCGATTATAATTTGTTCATTACCGGCCATGCCGCCGTCGATAACAACCGCAGCGTATTCCGCGCCACTAATTGCATGCCCAATATAGTCGGTGATCAGATAAACCGCCAATCCTTGCGTGCCCACATAATAAAGATTGCCGATAATGCGGAATGGTTCAAACGGCTCAACCCAATGGGGCTGCCGCTCCGCCCATGCTTCAGCGGCTTCCAGCGCCGCAGCCTTCCTGTCGATCGTAGACTCCATGGCGGTTTTTGCTTGCCCCGCACTCGAGCAAGCAGCCAACAAAAAAGCTATCAGTACAAAACAATATCTCATAAAAAAAAGCCTTCCCGTTTGGGAAGGCTTTTAACATGAATTTATTGTCGAGAAAGCGGCGGCTTTATGCCGGTTCAGGCTCCATACCGCCGGTTCCGCCCGGCTTTTTGCCGCTTGCTGGCGCGCCGGCTGTCGGCACGGACGAAGGCGGTTTTTGATCCGGCTTGTCAGACGGGTCTTCGCGAACGACTTTCTCGCCTTTGATAAGTTGCGCGATTTCCTCGCCAGTGAGGGTTTCAAACTCAAGCAACCCTTGCGCAATCGCTTCCCAGGCGTCGTTAAAGTCCGTCAGGATCTTGCGCGCCAGTTCATGACCGTCGACGACAAAGCGTCTGATTTCTTCCTCGATGACTTTCGCGGTATCGCCGGAAATCGATTTTGACCGCGCAATAGATTGTCCAAGGAACACCTCGCCCTCGTCTTCGGCATAAGCGATGGGCCCCAGCTTTTCCGAAAGCCCATATTGCGTCACCATGGCGCGCGCGATTTTGGTCGCATGCTCAATATCCGATGACGCGCCGGACGTGACTTTTTCCTTGCCGAATTTCAATTCTTCGGCGACGCGCCCGCCCATGGCCATGGCGATGCGCGCTTTCATTTGCTCAAGGCTCATGGAATAGCGATCGCGTTCAGGCAACGATTGGACCATGCCGAGGGCCCGCCCGCGCGGGATGATTGTCGCTTTGTGCACCGGGTCATTGCCTGGCACCTTTAGCGCAACGAGCGCATGACCGGCCTCATGATAGGCGGTCAGCATTTTTTCTTCTTCGGTCATGACCATGGAGCGGCGCTCCGAACCCATCATGACCTTATCTTTGGCGTCATCGAATTCTTTCGCAGTCACGAAACGCTTTCCGCGCCGCGCCGCGAGCAACGCCGCTTCGTTCACGAGATTCGCAAGGTCCGCGCCGGAGAAACCGGGCGTCCCGCGTGCAATCGTGCGAATATTTACATCCGGCGCCAGTGGGACTTTTTGAACATGAACTTGCAGAATTTTCTCGCGGCCAACCACGTCGGGGTTTGGCACAACGACCTGACGGTCAAAACGGCCGGGGCGCAGCAGCGCGGGATCGAGAACGTCAGGGCGGTTCGTTGCAGCGATCAAAATGATGCCTTCGTTGGATTCAAAACCGTCCATCTCAACGAGCAACTGGTTGAGCGTTTGCTCACGCTCATCATTGCCGCCGCCTAGTCCGGCGCCGCGGTGGCGGCCGACCGCATCAATCTCATCAATGAAAATGATGCAAGGCGCATTTTTCTTCGCCTGTTCGAACATGTCGCGCACGCGGCTTGCGCCAACGCCGACAAACATTTCGACGAAGTCAGATCCTGAAATCGTAAAGAACGGAACATTGGCCTCACCGGCGATGGCGCGCGCAAGCAATGTTTTGCCTGTGCCTGGAGGGCCAACGAGAAGAGCGCCTTTAGGAATTTTACCGCCTAGGCGCTGGAATTTCATTGGGTCTTTTAAGTACTCGACAATTTCTTCGAGTTCTTCTTTGGCCTCATCGATGCCAGCGACGTCATCAAATGTAACGCGTCCTTGACGTTCGGTCAAAAGTTTCGCCCGCGACTTGCCAAAACCCATGGCCTTGCCGCCGGCGCCTTGCATCTGGCGCATGACGATCAAGAAAAAGGCGAGGAAAATCAAAAGCGGTAGAATGTTGAAAAAGAAGGAAACCAAAAGCGGCAGCTCCTCTTCCTTTTCGATGGTCGTCAAAACCCCGGCTGCATTCAGGCGATCAGCGACATCGGCCTGGCCGTCTTCGGTAATGTTGGTGAGAAACTCAGCGCCGTCTTCCAATGTGCCGGTCACTTCGGTTTTGGAAACCGTCGCTTCCTTGACAGCGCCAGCATCAATTTTCTGGACGAATTCTGAATAATTCAGCTCCGTCGGTTCTGTCTCGCCGCCCGGCTGGAATTCAAACATCTGCAGCGCAATGAGGAAGAAGGCAATTACGAGGCCCCATACGAGAAGATTGCGTCTATTCATTCCAAGTTCCTTCCAGCGCAGCCGCACCATAACGAAAATGACGGCGGCGATATTTCTATCAAATAGGCGTTAAGAAAGCGCAGCGCCATGGGCGCCGGCGCTAAATCCCCGTTAAACTTCAGAAAATCTGATAATTTCGCCCGAAAATCGCTCTTGCGCCAATGCTCGAATATTAATGCCATTGACCCAAGGAGATAAGGGCGCTGGCCCGGCAATCAATGTCGTTTCGTCGAAAATACCGGGGACAGACTGGAGGGCCATTCGGGGCGCATAAAATAACAATTTCTCAATGCCTTTATTTTTTGCGCCGAGCGGCAAAACTCGCATGTTTTCTGACCGGTCGCGCGCCGCAATAATAAACCGCCGGTCCCAGAAGATTGGTTTTGCATCGGATAAATTCTGCGCGAGGATGGGCGCGACGCCCGCACGCCCTAGTAATGCGGCGGGCTCGCGATAGACCCATATTTTATCGCCTTTCGGCGCAGCGATTGCGCCGCTCAACGTTGCCGTCTTGCCGCGCAGGATATCCGCCGCAGCGCGCATTGTCGCATCCATAGCTGGCGGATGGTCCTCGCCAGACACTGCACGTAGCAGACGCCGAAACATGGCATTGGCGAAATCACGGCGCGCTTCAGCGAACAAGCGCGCATTAATCGACGCTCCGCCCCAGGCGTAAAAACAACCGCCGGTATGTTTGAACAAATTCAATTCAAACTGTCGGTGTTTTTCGGCCGACCCGCGCGCTTCGGTCGCATCCGCAACCAGTGACGTCGTTTCCTTAGCGCCTTTCTCGCGCAATCGCTGACGAATGCGAACACGTTCATAGGAAGCATCCTCATTTGACGGGTCGTCGATAAATCCCTGACCGCGCGCTTTGACTGTCGCCGTTAACTCATCGCGCGACACACTCAATAGCGGCCGCAACATTCTGATGGGCTCGCCGGCAGCGGCCGCTATACTAATTTCTGACCGCATGGCGGCAAGACTGGCCGCGCTGTTACTGCGCTCTCGCCGCATTAGATATGTTTCTGCGACATCATCGGCGCTATGGCCGGTAAGGATGGCGCCGATCCCATCTTCTTCTGCGGCGCGCGCCAGCAGAAAATACCGCGCGTTCCGCGCCGCCTCCTGAACGCCAGACGTTGGTTTTTTGCCGACCCAATTCAGCGTCCGGTGACGAAGACCAATTAAGTTACACCACTCAGCAACCTGCCTTGCTTCTGCTGCCGATTGCGCTCGCAGTCCATGATCAACAGTGTAGGCTGTTGCTTTTAGCCCGCGCGATTTCACGAATGCCGCCGCGAGCTGCGCCAGGGCCATCGAGTCACGGCCCCCGGAAACGGCAACCGCAAATTGTTCATTGAGATTTATTTCGTCGCAAGCACGCGCAAATTCTTCGTCCGTTAGCGGATGAACGTCGCCTGCGCGTTTCAATGTCGCCTTACGAGCAATTGATGCGCGCCATTTCCAGGTCAGCGCGCTCACGCACCGCACTGTCGGCATTTGGGAATTTCGACTTCATCGTCTTGAAAACCGTGCAAGCTTCGCTTGGTTTATCGAGACCGGAAAACGCCGTTCCCAATTTTAGATAGGCCTCCGGTGAGCGCGGATCATTTGGGAATTGCTGAATGTGTTTGATAAAGGCGTCTGCCGCCGCCGCATTTTCCTTTAACGCAAGATGTATTTCGCCAAGACGGAATTGAGCGTCCGGCGTGCGCGAATGATTGGGGAATGCGTCCACATAAAGCTGGAACGCACTTTTCGCCGACTGATAATCGCCCTTTAAAAGAAACCCCATGGAGTAATCAAACGCAGCATTTGCATCGAGCGGTAATTCAACGGCGCCGCCTGTCGATCTGCCCAGCGCCTGGCCCGGCGCTTGCCCTTGTTTTGATGCGTCCGATTGCGCCAGTGCATCGGCTATAGGATCACGCGGGGTAAGGTCAACTGGCCCGCCTCTGGCATCGAGATAGGGCGTGCCGGCATTGCTCGTCGGCGATTCGCCAGCGAGCACTGCGCTCATGGAATCGAGGCGCAAAGACGCCTGATCCAATTGGAAGGTCAGCTCTTCAATCTGCCCGGTGAGCGCCTGAATCTGCGCTTCTAGCTCGGCGATCTTCACAGTCGATCGACTTTGCGCCGTCGCCGCCTGTTCGACGACAGCCATTCGCGCCTGAAGGTCACGCACATCGTCTTTCGTCCCGGCAAAAGCTGGCGCCTGAACAGCGAAAACGGCAATGCCGCCTGCGGCAATCAGTTTAAACTTTCGACCCATCATAATCATCACCTTACGAATTCTTTTTTTCGCCGCTAATGTAACAAACCTGAGAGACGGCGCCAGCATTGAATCTGCCTCAACTTCGCGACCAAACTGTGGCGCCGCTTGCCTGTCACGAAAAAAGCGCGCCGGTTTTATGCGGCGCGCTTATTATTTTTTACGATTTAGCGCCGTCGGTGTTAGGAACCAACAGCGGCTATTGTCGTCGTGCCATTACGGTTCAGCGACCATGCGTCCTGTGTAGAGCGCGGATCGAGCGGACGCTCCTTGCCGTAAGAAACCGTTTCTATGCGCGATGCATCAACGCCAAGACTGACGAGGTAAGCGCGCGCTGCTTCCGCGCGGCGTGCGCCAAGCGCAAAGTTATATTCACGTGTGCCGCGCTCGTCGCAATTGCCGGCAATTTTGATGCGCGTCTCAGGATATTCCTGAAGCCATGCGGCCTGACGCTGCAATGTTGACTGTGCTTGCGGCGTCAACGTGTACTGATCAGTTGCGAAGAAGACGCGGTGTCCAGCGCTTTCTTCAAGATCTGCCTGGCTGCCCGGTACGGGTCCCGCCGGTCCGGTAGCAACGCCGGAATCGGCGCCAGCCGTTGCATCAAGGTCCGGTCCATTGCTTGAGGCGCAGGCCGACAACAGCACCAGTGACGCAGCAACCCCCGCTAATTTGATCAACGTTTTCATAATCTCTCTTGCTCCACTTCCCCAGTTATCCGGATCATCCGGCTCAGAAGTCTTGTTTTTCCGCAGGGCAAATTCACGGCGGCCCCGCCTACGCCATTTTCTTCCTCGATCTGATCAGCGCGCCCCGGGCGCGTGAAAATCCGGGGAGGATTATTACAGGCCCGATCTTTCCAATCAGTAGTGGCTAAACCATTAAATTTAACCAGTTCCTTTCTCGTAACCCTGTCCGTTCGCCCGATCAAGCGCGGCCGTTACGGGCCGAGAATGAAATTTCTGTTACAAAATCCGATGAAATCACCAGAAATCAAGGCAGTAACGGCGACCACGCCGGGTCAGACGCGTCTCCCGGAGTGCGCAATTTTCTCAAATTTCGGCCTGTGAGGTCCACCGACCACAGGGACGCCGTCCCGCCGGCGCCATCCCGGCGCGCGGGTGTTTCCCGGAAGAACATCAAGACCCGCCCATTAGGCGACCAGGTCGGCCCCTCATCGAGATAGCTTTCGGTCAAAAGCCGTTCGCCGGTTCCGTCAGTCCGGATGACGCCAATGTAAAAGCGGCCTTTATACTGGCGCGTAAAAGCAATGAGATCGCCACGCGGGCTCCAGACCGGGGTCTGGTAACGGCCCTCACCAAAGGTGATGCGCTTCTGGTTCGAGCCGTCGGCATTCATCGTATAAATTTGTTGTGAGCCGCCGCGGTCGGACGTAAAGGCGATCCGACGTCCGTCCGGCGACATAGACGGCGAAACATCGATCGCGGGGTGATCCGTGAGGCGAGTGAGGCGGCGCGTCGAGAGGTCCATTTTAAAGACGTCGGAATTGCCGCCCCGTTCTACTGACATCAAAACTTCGCGGCCGTCGGGCGAAAATCGCGGCGCGAACGTCATGCCGCGAAACGTGCCGAGTTGCTCCTGTTCGCCGGTTTCAATATTGAAAAGATAAACCTGACCCGGACGATCATCAAACATCGCCATATAGGTGATCTGCTGCTGCGTCGGTGAGAAGCGCGGCGTCAGCGCCTGATAATTCAACCCGTCAGTTAGCGGCACCGGATTGGCGCCGTCTTGATCCATGATCATCAGCCGTTTAACGCGTTTCTCCTTCGGGCCCGACTCATAGACAAAGACAACGCGGGTGTCGAAATAGCCTTCCTCGCCGGTCAGTGTTTTGTAAACAAAGTCCGCGACTTTGTGCGCGGCCCGGCGCCAATTGTCGGCGGGCGTTTTGTAGGCGACAGCGCCGAGCTGTTCGTCGGAATAAATATCCCAGACGCGGGTTGCGACCTGAATGCGCCCGTCCGGCAACTCTTCGATTTCGGCGACGACCAGCACTTGCGAATTAATAATCCGCCAGTTGGCGAAAGTCGGGCGAACATTCACGCTCGCCGGTTTTTCGATGTAAGCGCGCTGATCAATGACTTTGAAAAGCCCCGAACGGTTTAAATCGTCAATGAGGACGCTCGTGATGTCCCGGCCGAGGGACGCCATTGGCTCCGTCGCGCCGATAATATCGGGCACCGCGATCGGCATTGGGTCGACATTGCCTTGGGTGATATCGATCGTGACCCGCGCGTTGGCGCTTGCCAAGCTCGTGATGATAATAGCTATAAAAACAAACAAGTTCTTCATGTCGTCACTCTCTTTCGGGGCCCCCGAAAATAAAACTTAAAATCCCGCCATCTGGCTGGGGTCGAAATTCAATCTGAATTCACGCCACGTCGCATATCGGTCCGGCGGCAAAAAATCATAGGGCGCACAGCTGACCACAGCGCGCAACGCCGCCTGCTCGGCAACTTTCCAGAACCGGTTTCCAGACAAATTGATTTGCAGGGAATTGGCAACCTTGGGCGCCGAAACAAGTGTGCCGTCGCGATTCAATTCCATTTCAATCACGACGACAAGTTTTTCCGGTTCGGGCGCGCCGATAATCGCGCTCGCATTCCAGCAGCGCTCAACTGCGGCGCGCATCTTCGCTTCATCACTCGCGGTCAGGCGGTCGCCGGCGCCAACGGCTTCGCGGGGCGTTTCGGCTTCTTCGGTGACCTGGCTCGGCGTTTGTCTTTGTTGTTGTTGTTCGGTCTCTCGCTCTTTGTCGATGAGCTTGGAAAGCGCGGCTAGATCGAGCTCTTCCGGCTTTTCCGGCTCCGGCTTTGGCGTCGGTTCAGGTTCTTCCAGCTCGTCCTCGACAACAGGCGCGGGCTCAGGCTCTGGTTCGACGGGCGCAGGATCGGGTTCCGGCTCCGGTTCTTTAACAGGCGCAGGCGGCTCTTCTTCAACCGGCTCTTCCGGCAAATCGGGCTCCGGCTCCGGTTCTTCCTCGACCGGCGCCGGCGCTGCGGCCGGGACGCTTGTCATCAGATCTAGCTCGGCCTCGGCAATCAGCTCGAGCGGAATGTATGGCTCAATAATCGTATTCTGACGCGGCCAGATCGGCAGCAGGTCCAAAAACGCCGCGCCGACGACTGCGATATGCAGCAGGAATGAAATTAAAAGGCCAAAACGCATGGTACTGGCGGCCCTTCCCTCAAATCGTTCGTTGTTGCGCCGCTAATTAATTTCAGGATCGGTGACGAGGCCGATCTTGCGAAAACCGGCGGCGTTGATCCGGCCCATGACGCGAACAACGTCGCCATAGGCGCGGTTTTGATCGCCGCGAATGAATATGCGTTGATCGTAACCCGCCGTCGCAATCGCTTCGAGATGCGGGACAAGGTTCTCATATTCAACGACCGTATCCTGCACATAGATGGTGCCGTCCTCCGACACCGTCACCGTCAGGGGCTCGCCCGTGTCCGTGATCGGCTCAGCCGCGGTTTCCGGCAGGTCAACAGCGACGCCCGCAGTTAACAGAGGCGCGGCGACCATGAAAACGATCAGGAGCACCAGCATGACGTCGACCATTGGCGTCACGTTGATTTCCGCCATCGGTTTCGTGCGGCCCGGCTTGTGCCTGCCGCCGGCGACTGAACCAACCATTAGCGGCCCCGCTCATCAAACTGACGCGACAGGATTGCGGAGAACTCATCGGCAAACCCTTGCAGACGCACCGCATACGAATTAAGCGCCGCAGAATACCGGTTGTACCCGACAACCGCCGGAATGGCGGCAAGAAGACCAAGGGCTGTCGCAAACAAAGCCTCGGCGATGCCCGGCGCCACAACCGCAAGGTTGGTGTCGTTGGTTACGCCGATCGCCTGGAATGCGTTCATGATGCCCCAGACTGTTCCGAGAAGGCCGATAAACGGCGCTGCCGAACCGACCGTTGCAAGAACGCCGAGATTGCTTTCAGCTTTTTCAAGTTCGCGCGAGACTGCAACGTTCATGACTTTTTCTATGCGCGACTTGGCGCCGACAACCAGCGCTTCTGTACGACCGGTATCTTTCGAGCGCGACCATTCTTCCATACCGGACGTAAAGACACGCGCCATCGGATGATCGGCTTTGTCGCCCATCTTGCGATAAAGATCGTCGAGAGGCTTGCCCGACCAGAATTGGTCTTCGAATTTGTTGGCTTTGCGCTTTAGGCGCCCGAAGGTCATCGACTTGTCGATAATGACCGCCCAGGACCAGAGCGATGAAATGACGAGGATCCCCATGACAGCTTTGACGACCGGGTCCGCTTGGAAAAACAGGCCCCAGAGGCTGAACTCGCCTCCAATGGCGGCTGTCGCAATTTCAGTTTCCATTTTTCTTTTCTATCCCCTGAAACGGCCCGTACTTTCGGACACAACAGTTAAAAGACGCGCGCTTACGCGCAAATGCTCCCGCACGCGCCGGCAAGGCGCCGCGCGGGGTTCCACGCATGGTTAACACCGAATAGGCCGGTCTTTAATCCCTATGATGTGAAAATTGGGCGAAGAAACGGCCCGGCGGCGCCCGAATTCGGGGAATTTCGAAAGTTTAATGCCGGTTAACAAGGCTTTAACACGAAATCGCCGCTCAAAAGCGTTTCAGGATATCTTGCGGAAGGCGGCGCGGCCGGCCCGACATATTCATACAGGCAGCCTCAACTTCTGCGCGCGCCAGGAGTGTTTTTTCGCGCCAGATTTCCTGCGAGAGGAAAAACCGTGCGGCTTTCGCGCCGGTGAACTCGGTTCGGACCTCGATCAGATCGTCAATACGCGCCGGGACGATCCACTCGGTTGTCATCTTGCGAACCGCGAAGACGAGCGGTTCGTCTCGCTGTAACATTTTGGAATGATGCACCCCCGCCGCGCGCAGCGCTTCCGTGCGCCCGCGTTCAAAAAATTTCAAATACGCCGCATGATAGACGACGCCGGAAAAATCGGTGTCTTCATAATAGATGCGAACGGGATGGATGAATTTTTCAGGCAATAATCAGTGCTCGCTCTAAACCGCTCATTCCCGCGAAAGCAGGAATTCAGTTCAATTAAATAAAGTCGGGCAACGCCCGTCAAATCTTCTTTGCTGGATCAACGCCTGCACGGGGATGACCGAAAAGAATCGTGGTTTCGAATTCCTCAAAAAAACAAAAGGGCTGCGGGATTGCCGCAGCCCTTCCGTGAGTCCTTAAGCCGAAAGACTCAGTGTTGCGTTAGCCGCGCCCCAAAGGCTGCTCCGAGGCGACCGACAATCCGCTAGACCCTTTCGGCCCCAAGAAATCACTCGACATCAGATCACCTCCTCTCAATTCGTTGAACATGACCTTAGAGTTTGGAGTGCGTTTTCGGTTTTGACAAGGGGTGAATGGTTAACGGATTGCTCAAAACAACGCCGGGCCGGTTCCCTTCGGCGCTTGTAATCCCAGATGCGTCCAGGCGGTCGCGGAGAGCACCCGCCCGCGCGGCGTTCGTTGAATAAGACCGCACTGCAACAAGAACGGTTCGACCACATCTTCGACGGCGTCGCGCGCTTCAGCGAGGGACGCGGCAAGGGTTTCAACGCCGACGGGGCCGCCGCCAAAATGCTCCGCAATCAGACGAAGATAGCGCCGGTCGAGGGGATCGAGACCCAACGCGTCAATTTCAAGGCGCTTTAACGCCTTATCGGCAACGCCCTCGTCAATGCGGCCGGAGCCCTCGACCGTCGCGACATCGCGCACCCGGCGCAACAATCGCCCGGCGACCCGGGGCGTTCCGCGCGAGCGCCGCGCAATTTCCATCGCGCCGTCGTCGGACATGGCCGCGTTAAGTTTGTTGGCGCCGCGCATGACGATGCGGCGCAGATCTTCATGGGTATAAAAATCAAGCCGCACAGGAATGCCGAAGCGATCGAGCAACGGTTTTGCAAGGAGCCCAGAGCGTGTCGTCGCGCCGATCAGCGTAAACCGCGGGAGATCAATCTTGACCGAACGCGCCGCCGGCCCCTCCCCGATCATGAGGTCCAGCGCATAGTCCTCCATCGCCGGATAGAGCACTTCTTCAACGGCGGGCGTTAAGCGATGAATTTCATCGATGAACAAGACATCGCCGGCTTCAAGATTGGTAAGGAGCGCCGCAAGATCGCCGGGCTTTGTAATCACCGGCCCGGAAGTCGACTTAAAATTGACGCCTAATTCATTGGCGACGATCTGCGCCAGCGTCGTCTTGCCGAGGCCCGGCGGTCCGTGAAAGAGCACATGATCGAGCGCTTCTTCGCGGACCTTCGCGGCCTCCACAAAGACGCGTAAATTATCCTTCGCCTGGCGCTGGCCGACAAATTCATCAAGGCGCTTCGGACGCAAAGCCGCATCGGCGTCTTCGGGCTTTCGCTCCGGCTCGATCAGTCGCTCGTCATTAAATGCAGGTTCAGCCATCACGCCGCCGCCAATTCTTTAAGGGCTGTCTTGATCAGTTCTTCAACGTCCGCTGAAGCCTCTTTGCTTTCCGCAGCCAGCGCCACGGCGCGCCGCGCGTCAACCCCGTCATAACCGAGATTGGCAAGCGCAGAGACTGCGTCGGCGCGCGCATCGGCGCCCGGCGCGACTGCGCCGACTTTTGCCGCCTTCTTGACGAACGGATTGACCATGCCGGCGGCGGCAAGCGAGCCGACTTTTGATTCCAGTTCTGTCGCGATGCGTTGTGCAATTTTTTTGCCGACGCCATGGGCGCGGCTAAGCGCGGTAACATCTTGCGCCGCGACAGCATCATAAAGATCAGCTGGCGGCAAAATCTGTAAAAGCGCTAACGCATGCTTCGCGCCAACCCCTTGCACCGATTGCAAAAGCCGGAAGCACTGGCGTTCCGCTTCAGATTCAAACCCATAAAGCTTGATGAAGTCTTCGCGCACAATAGTCTCTATAGAGAGCGTCGCCGGCTCATCGATGACGAGCCGTTCGAGCAGTCGCGGAAACCCGAAAATTTCGTAACCGACGCCGCCAACGTCAATCAGTAGTGTTTCCTCACCGATAGCGGCGACGGTTCCTTTCAAACGTCCGATCATGACGCAATCCTCTTTTGCACCGTACGGTGATGCGCGTGGCAAATGGCGACGGCGAGAGCGTCGGCCTCGTCCGCTTTCGGGCTCCCGCATTTCGGGAGGAGCACTTTCACCATGGTCTGCACCTGGCGCTTGTCTGCGTGACCGCGCCCGACGACGGATTTTTTCACGGTATTTGCCGCGTATTCTGCAACCTCAAGCCCCAATGCCGCCGGCGCCAACAGCGCGACGCCGCGCGCCTGGCCCAGCACCAGCGCGTCGCGCGGGCTGGCATTGACGAAAGTCTCCTCGACCGCAGCCTCTGCTGGTCCATATTCAGCCATAACGCCATTGAGCCCTACAAAAATCTTCGCCAGTTTTTCGGAGTGGGCCGCGCCAGCGCGCGCATCGATGACGCCGGACGCCACATAGGTCAGGGTCGAACCGGCGCTGTCGACGACGCCCCAGCCAGTGACGGCGGAGCCCGGATCGATCCCGATTATGCGAATCACATCGTTCATGGCGCCATGATAGGGTGTTCGCGTGAGAACGAAACGGGAATCTTTAACTGTCTGGGATTAGGATCAGGCGCCGAGCTCTTTGGCGAGCGCCGCCGCACTCGTCCGCAGGTCCGAATCCAGTTCATCGCCAAGCGCGATCACTTCAGTGATGAGCCGCTTCGCCTCGGCCTTGTCTTTCAGGCGACCATCGCCTTTGGAAAGCGCAACCGCATAGAGAAACTTGCCTTGCGCGTCGCCAAGTTCCGCCGCCGCCTCAAACCAGTCGGCGGGATGTCTGTCTGCTTCAATGACGCCGTTGTGTGTCAATAAACCAACCGCGACCATCGCCGCCGGCATGCCGGCTTTTGCCGCTTCACCCATCCACTTTGCCGTTTTCTGGATATCGGGCTCGCCGAGAAATGGTGAATCATAGAGCAGTGCTAAATTGTATTGCGACCCCGGGTGACCCTGAATTGCAGCCTGCTCAAACCATGCAGCGGACTTTTTGTAGTCAACGGCGACGCCGGCGCCGCTTAAATAGATTGCGCCGAGATTATATTGCGCTTCGGGGTCGCCGGCAGCGCCTGCCGTCTCGAACAATTCTTTTGCCTTTGCCGGGTCGGGATCGACACCGAGGCCGTTTGCGTACATGAAACCAAGTCTGGTCTGCCCGCGGGTGTGACCATTTTCTGCGGCGCGCTTGTACCAGGCGAAGGCTTTCGCATCGTCCTGTTTTGCAAATGCCCCAGTGAAAGCCAATTCGCCAAGGGCAAATTGCGAGTCGGCATGGCCTCCGGCGGCCGCGCGCGCATATAAGTCAATCGCGCGCATTACATCCCTCTGGACGCCAAGCCCGCGTTCATAAATGTATCCAATTAGATGTTGTGCGTCCGGTTCGCCTGCGGCGGCTATTGGCGCGGCAATCTTGTGGGCGGCGGCAAATTCTGACGCGAGAAGTTTTTCAATTGCTTCCTGCAGGGATGGTTGGACATCGCTTGCATGCGCTAGCGACACCAGCGCAGCATACGTCACAATCACAGTCAGTATGGATGTTTGCCGTAACCGGTTCAACATGCTCACACCTATCGCCAGCTCTCAATTATTGAGCTTGAGCGACCTCGCCTCGAGATTTCAAAATCTCATTCTGGTGTGCGTTGACCGAGCCTTCAAGGATTGCGGCGGAAAAGACGGCGGCGACGATGGCGACGCTGCCAAAAATGATGAGAATGGTCGGTTTCATTGGCGGGGGCTCCTTAAAATCAGCGAAAATCGTTACGCTGACCAACCGTTGCAAAGCGCATACCGCTGACGCCGGGCTGCTAAGGGGCGCAATGCGTTATTTGGTTAAGCCGCGCCGATAGCGTCGTGAAAGGCTTTCACCGCTTCGCCGGGGCCGCCCTCGCGCCGCCAGACGGCGCTTGATACCGCAAGAAAGTCTGCCCCGGCCCGCACCAAAGGCGCACAGTTCTCCGGCGCGATCCCGCCTATTGCGACACAAGGAACGGTCGTAGCGTTGACCCACCATTCGATCAGCGCCGGGCTCGCCTCATATTCGGTCGCTTTGGTTTGGGTCGGAAAAAAGGCGCCAAAGGCAACGTAATCCGCGCCTTTTTCGCCAGCTTCCAAAGCGAGGTGTTTCGAATTGTGACAGGTGACCCCGATTGACGCGTCGGCGCCGAGGAGATCGCGCGCGTCCTCGTAACCTGTATCCGATTGGCCGATATGCACGCCGTCTGCGCCGGCGCTTGCCGCAAGAGTTGGGTCGTCATTGATCAAGAATGCCACATCATGCTCGCGAGCAATCGGCAACAACGCCCCGGCGATCCGCAAAACGTGCTCGTGCGTTGCCCGGACGCCTTGAGCATTTTTCAATCGCAATTGAAAGCAAGCGACACCGCCGCCGCCGAGCGCCAGACGAAAATCCTTTGCAAACTCATCAACATCGTCGATAGCGGGTGGTGAGATCAGATATAATTGTGAACGGTGATCCATCGCGCGTTTTATATAGTACGCGGATAAAAAATCGAGCCGCGCTTAACTTGTTGCAATCGCGGGACCGTTTTCCCGTTCGCTTTGCGTTTTCTTAATTTTCGGCTGCAAGAGCGCGTCTTTTATCTCTTGCGGGATCGCATTGTAGATTTTTGGCTCCGCGATGTTTAGGCGCCGACGCACTTCATCAAGCGGCAGCGGTAGAAGTTCCTCGACGTCATATTCCAGAACCCAGTTTGTTGCTTTGGCATTGCGCTTGGCTTCGGCCAACGCCTTCTGGATGGGTTGGCGCGGTTGCTCCAATTTTTGCGCAACGAAGCCAATCATAACGATTAATTTGAAGCCCGGGTTTTCAGTCTGCTGGCGCGTGTAGACAAGATTGCAAAGCTCACCAAGCGCGTCGCGACCGTAACCGGTAAGCACATGCCAGAGATCGTGGCTGACATCGAGGTGCAGGAACAAACGACGAAAATCTTCGAAGTCAGTTTCGCCGCGAAAATCGATGCCCGCTTCTTCGGCAGCGTCGAGCAAACCGTCGGGCGTCAGATCTTCACCTTCCATGAAATTCAGATAGACTCGGCCGAGGCTGCCCTCAGGCAATTTGCGCAAGGCCTCGCGGTCGCCGAGAATTTCTTCGAGCCTAACCGGCTGGTCGATAACTTTCTTGCCATAGGGCGTTGAAACAAAGCGCTTGAAAAGCTTTTTGCCGGAATTGCCGGAAAGCGCCTGGATGATCTCGAAAACCTGTCGGGTGTCTTCTTTATTGGTGACGAGCTTCAGGGTCGAAAACAATGCGTGGAATGGCCGAATTGGCGTATCAGGCGGCGTCGCGTAACCGTCAATCCAGACCATGTCTTCGGGCGCCACATCGCCCAGAAATTTCGCAGCGTCAGCTTCCATTACACAATCCTGTCAATTTCGGCGGTCGATGTGATATTACAATATTACACTGACCAGTTTACCTCTTGAATGTACGCGCTCGTGCGATGCTTACAAGAGGGTCGGCGAAAATTTTTTCGATTTAATGAAAAAAGGCCGCGCCGGGGCGCGCGGTGCGGGCTAAAATTCGTTTTTAAACATTTTTGTGTTTGTTACGCCGCTTTTTCGAGGCCGTCGTTCCACTCACCTTTGGTGGCGAGGCCGTTCATCTTCGCGCGATGCGCGAACGCAGCCTGCGCGGCATCGACATTATCTGCTTTTCCGCCCCAGGCCTTCAGCGGCGCCGCTTGGAGCGCGCGGCCGTAAGAGAATGAAAGCGCCCACGGCATGATTTGGCTATAATTGGCATTCATCGCGTTCAAGTGGGCCGTTGCCTCTTCATCGGACTGGCCGCCGGATAGAAAAACAATCGATGGCAACGCAGCCGGCACGCTCTCACGAAAACACCGCACGGTTTTTTCGGCTACTTCTTCAACGCCTGCCTGTTTTTTACACTTCTTGCCCGAGATCACCATGTTCGGTTTCAGGACCGTCCCTTCCAGCGCAACATCCTGCGCGTAGAGTTCGTCAAACAATGCTTTCAACGTGTACTCGGTAACGTCATAGCAACGGTCGATATCATGGTCGCCGTCCATCAATACTTCAGGCTCAACGATCGGAACAATGTTTGCTTCCTGGCAAAGCGCCGCATAGCGCGCCAGCGCATGAGCGTTTGTTGAAATGCAGTAACTCGATGGGATCTCCGCGCCGGCAATGTCGATGACCGCACGCCATTTTGCGAAGCGCGCGCCAAGATCGTAATATTCGTTGAGGCGATCACGCAGCCCGTCGAGACCCTCAGTTATTTTCTCGCCGGGGGCCCCGGCGAGCGCTTGCGCGCCCTTATCGACCTTAATGCCCGGAATTGAGCCCGCATCTTCGATCAGTTTGACAAGCGGCGTTCCATCAGCGGCCTTTTGGCGGATGGTTTCGTCGAACAGAATAACGCCGGAGATGTTGTCGCGCATGGCGTCCGTCGTGCGGAACAACAATTCGCGATAGTCGCGGCGGTTATCTTGCGTCGATTCGACATTTATTGAATCAAAACGTTTCTTTATCGTGCCTGATGATTCATCCGCAGCCAGAATGCCTTTGCCAGGCGCGGCCATCGCCACTGCAACTTTGTTTAAAGCTACGAGATCCATTTTTTATCCTTCGTCTTCTTCTTTGTGTTTAGCCGCCGACGCTTCGAGCGCCGCGACGCCGGGCAAGGTTTTGCCCTCTAGCCATTCGAGAAACGCGCCGCCCGCGGTCGAGACATAGGTAAAATCATCAACGACGCCTGCGTGATTAAGCGCCGCAACGGTATCGCCGCCGCCAGCAACTGCCACAAGCTCATCTTCCTTGACGCGTTTTGCTGCAAACTGGGCAGCCTCCACCGTCGCCGTGTCGAAAGGCGGCGTCTCAAACGCGCCAAGCGGCCCGTTCCAGACAACTGTTTTTGCGGCCTCAATTTTTTCGGCGATGAGATCGACGCTGTCTGGACCCAAATCGAGGATCATGTCGTCAGACTTTACCGCGTCAATGGCGACAACTTCGCGCTCGGCGCCCTCTTTGAATTCTTTTGCGACGACAACATCGACCGGGAGAACAAGTTCGCAATTCTGCGCGGCGGCCTGTTCAATGATTTCTTTCGCCGTATCAGCGAGGTCTGGTTCGCAAAGCGATTTTCCGACATCGCGGCCTTGTGCGAACAAAAACGTGTTGGCCATGCCGCCGCCGACAACAAGCAAGTCAGCTTTTGTTACGAGGTTTAAGAGAAGCGCAATCTTGGTCGAGACTTTGGCGCCGCCAACGACCGCCATCAATGGGCGCACCGGTTCAGATAATGCCGAAGCGAGATAATCAAGTTCGCGTTCCAGCGCCAGGCCGGCAGCGGCGGGAAGAAACTCCGTGATGCCTTCCGTCGAAGCATGGGCGCGGTGCGCGGCTGAAAACGCGTCATTCACATAGAGATCGCCATATTCGGCGAGCGCCTTAGCGAATGAACGATCATTGCGCTCCTCGCCATGGTGAAAACGGGTGTTCTCGAGCACCGCTACATCGCCATCGACAAGTTGCTTTGCGACGATCCGCACCGGGTCGCCGATACAATCTTCTGCGAATTCGACGGGCCCGCCAAGTTTGTGGCTAAGGGCTTGTGAGACTGGCTTTAGCGAAAGCGCCGGATCATGTTTGCCGCCAGGTCGTCCGTAATGGGACATCACCAAAACTTTGGCGCCGCGCTTTGACAATTCCTGAATGGTCGGCAAAGCGCGATTGATGCGCGTTTTGTCGGTGACTTCGCCGTCCTTCATCGGCACGTTGAAATCAACGCGTACGATGACGCGCTTGCCGGCGACATCAAGATCATCAAGTGTTTTGAAACGCGCCATGATCGCCTTCGTTAGATGTGTTTCGCCATTTCAAGGGCGGTGTCGGACATGCGGGTCGAGAAGCCCCATTCATTGTCGTACCACGAAAGAACACGCACAAGTTTGCCTTCGAGAATTTGTGTTTGACCGAGCGCGAAGGTCGACGAGTGCGGGTCATGATTGAAGTCTGAGGAGACCAGCGGTTTATCGGTGTATGCCAGTACACCTTTCAACGGGCCATTTGCTGCTTCGATGACGGCGTTATTGATCTCCTCGACTGTCGTATCGCGGCCCGGTGTGAAGACAAGATCGACAACAGAGACGTTTGCCGTTGGAACGCGGATGGAAGAACCATCAAGTTTCCCATTCAGGTCCGGCAGCACGAGACCAACAGCCTTGGCGGCGCCGGTCGATGTCGGGATCATGTTCGTCGCGGCGGCGCGCGCGCGATAAAGATCTTTATGCATGGTATCGAGGGTCGGTTGATCACCCGTATAGGAGTGGATCGTAGTCATATAGCCGCGTTCAATGCCAACGGTCTCATGCAATACTTTCGCCATGGGCGCGAGACAGTTGGTGGTGCATGACGCGTTTGAGACAACAGTGTCTGCCGAGGTCAGGCTGCCGTGATTAACGCCGTAGACGATCGTCTTGTCAGCGCCCGATGCCGGCGCGGAAACGAGAACGCGCTTGGCGCCGGCGTCGAGGTGAGCTGACGCTTTTTCTTTCGACGCAAAAATGCCCGTACATTCAAAAACAATGTCAACGTCCAGATCGCCCCAAGGCAGTTGTTTTGGATCGCGCTCAGCGAATACCTTGATCGGACCTGACCCAACATCAATTGTGTCCGTTGTCGTTTTGACTTCATTCGGAAATTTACCGTGCACAGAATCATACTGGACAAGATGCGCGTTCGTATCCACCGGGCCGAGATCGTTGATCGCAACCACATCGATATTCTTGCGGCCGGTTTCGATCATAGACCGAAGCGCCAATCGCCCGATGCGACCAAACCCATTAATTGCAACTTTCAACGCCATCTCTTCGTCTCCTAACCGAGTAATCGTTTAACTTCCGAGGCGACGTTCGCCGCGGTTATGCCAAAATGCTTGTAAAGATCGCCAGCGGGCGCTGATGCGCCAAAACCTGACATGCCGATGAACGAATCGTCGGGACGCAAGAACGTGTCCCATCCTTGCCTGACAGCCGCCTCAATGGCGACGCGCGGTTTGTCGCCAAGAATTTTGTTTTGGTAGTCAGCGGATTGCCCTGCAAAAAGCTCAAAAGACGGCGCTGACACGACGCGTGCTTTCACACCGTCATCCGCCAATGCAGCACGCGCCGCCATCGCAATCTCAACTTCTGTTCCCGTCGCAAAGATGGTCGCGTCGTGGTCGCCCTGACCGGCCAAAACATAGGCGCCCTTCGCGCATTTATTTTCGGACGACGGTTCGACGCGCATTTGCTCAACGCCCTGGCGGCTTAACGCAATAATAGATGGGGTCGCTATATTGATCAGCGCAAGCTCCCAGCACTCGGCTGTCTCCACTGCATCACATGGCCGAAAGACATTCAAATTCGGCATTGCGCGCAAACTCGCCAGATGCTCAACCGGTTGGTGCGTCGGGCCGTCTTCGCCAAGACCAATAGAATCATGTGTCATCACATAGACGACACGCAGACCCATCAGCGCCGATAAGCGGATAGCAGGCCGGCAATAATCCGTGAACGCCATAAATGTGCCGGAATAGGGAACGACGCCGCCATGCAGCGCCATGCCATTCATGGCCGCCGCCATGCCATGTTCGCGAATGCCGTAATGGACGTATCGGCCCGCATAATTATCAGCGTCATAAACGCCCAGGTCTTTTGTGCGGGTGTTGTTTGAACCGGTCAAATCCGCCGAACCGCCGATTGTTTCCGGGATAACTTCATTGACGATATTAAGCGCCAGCTCTGAGGCTTTTCTGGTTGCAACTTTTTGAGGAGACGCCGCCGTTTCATTTGAATAGTTGCGGATCGCGGCAGAAAGGTCAGCCGCATAATCACCCGCGAATGCGTTGCGAATTGCTTTGCATTTGCCATTTCCGGCGAGGCGGTCTTCCCAAGCCTCGCGTTCTGCGCGACAGCGCACGCCAGCATCGCGCCAGGCGATCAGAATGTCTTCCGGTATTTCAAAGGGCGCGTGCGGCCAGTCAATGGCTTTTCGGGCGCCGGCAATTTCGCCCGCGCCCAAGGGCGCGCCGTGACTTGACGCCGTGCCCGCTTTGGTTGGGGCGCCAAAACCGATCACCGTGCGGCAGGCAATCAATGTCGGCCGATCAGAATTTTTCGCAGCCTCTATCGCGTTAGACACGGCTTCAGGGTCGTGGCCGTCAACGCGCGTCGTCGCCCAGCCGGACGCCTCAAATCGCATGATCTGGTTGGTGCTGTCGGAGAGTGAGACCGGCCCATCGATGGAGATTTCATTATCGTCAAAAAGGACGATCAGTTTTTTCAGCTTCAAGTGCCCGGCAAGCGCAATCGCTTCCTGACTTAGGCCCTCCATGAGGCAACCATCGCCGGCTATTGCGTAGGTATAATGATCAACGAGCTCGCCGCCGTATCTTGCCGCCAAATGCGCTTCCGCCATGGCCATGCCGACAGCGTTCGCGAGCCCTTGCCCCAAGGGGCCCGTCGTCGTTTCAACCGCCGGTGCGTGACCATATTCCGGGTGGCCCGCCGTTTTTGAGCCGAGCTGTCGGAAATTCTTGATCTCGTCGACAGACATGCCGTCATAGCCGAGGAGATAGGCCAGCGAATAGATCAGCATCGACCCGTGACCAGCGGACAAAACGAACCGGTCGCGATCTGGCCAGGCGGGATCGCTCGCGTCGAATTTTAAGTGCTGCGAAAACAAAACCGTCGCCGCATCGGCCATGCCCATAGGCATGCCCGGGTGACCGGATTTTGCTTTTTCCACAGCATCCATGGAAAGAGCGCGGATCGCATTCGCCATTTTGCGGATTTCTGCGGTGCCGACCCCGGTTGCTGTCATGTCTGGAATTTTCCTGTTTTGCTCAAAAAAAGCCGGAAATTTACCGGCGTTTCATGCATTGCGCGACGCACAGGGTCAAGGGCGGCGAACCGCATCGACAACGCCAATGCTGGACAGAATCGACGCAGCCCTTCACACTGCGCACCGATATTCCGATTCTCTGAAAAGCAGACCGCTATGTCAGTTCTTGAAAAAGCAATTTTGAACCTTGCCGAAGCCCTTGATGATCTGGAAGGGCGAATAGAAGGCGGCGCTGACAAAAGCGCCGCAAAAACCGACCAGTTGATGGCCGCGCACAAACAGGCGCGCGTAGCGCGCGAGCACACCGAAGAAGCAGCGCGTGATCTTTCCATCTCAATCAAGGAGTTGCACCGGCTGTTAGAGACCGATGACGACCCCGCCGGCGCCGACGATAACGACAAAAAAGCGAGTAGTGCGTAATGGCCCATGTCGTAATTCAGGTGAATGGACGCGACTATAAAATTACCTGCGAGGACGGGCAGGAAGATCGGCTATTAAATCTCGCCGCCTATTTCGATCGCCATGTAACTGATTTGACGCACGATCTTGGCCAGATTGGCGACGCGCGCTTGATGTTGCTCGCAGCGCTCACGGTTTGCGATGAACTGTTCGAAGCTAAAGCACGCGCTAAAGATTATGAGAACGCGGCCGATAAACTCGATGATGACACGGTCGGCGCTGCAGGCCGCGCAATAGAGGCCGCCGTCGCTCGGGTCGAAGAAATATCAAGCCGGTTCGAAACGAATTGAGAAATTGCGCGTTCTCCTGCTTTTTATAGACAAGTGCTATTGCAATTGATTCTTGATGTAATTGGTCATCCTCGGATTTATTCCGAGGATCGCTGGCCTGAGGCGCATTTACATCAGATCCTCGGGACAAGCCCGAGGATGACACCAGGTTAATTCATTTCTGAGTTGAGAGAGTTAGGGAGGACAATGTTCGTTCCAAAATCATTCGACAGTATTTCAGATCGCTCGCCGCTACTTACGGAATTGGCGGAAGCGATTGCGCACGGCTCTCATCGAGATATCGAACAGCAGTCGGGTTGACCGTGCCCGGCTCAAAATCCATGACGAGCGGATTGCCTGTCGGGATTTCCAGATTGACGATGTCGTCGTCGGAAACGTTCATCAGAAGTTTCACAAGCGCTCGCAATGAATTTCCGTGCGCCGCGATGATCAGCGATTTGCCGTCGTTCAATTTTGGCGCTATCTCCGCGTCAAAACACGGCGTCACCCGGTCGAGCGTTAATTTCAATGATTCGGATTTTGGAACCGTGACGCCGAGTGCGCGATAACGCAGATCATTCGACATATCGTGCGGATTGTCGGCTTCGAGCGGCGGCGGCGGCGTATCATAGCTGCGTCGCCAGATTTTCACCTGATCGGCGCCGTGTTTCTCCGCGGTCTCGGCTTTGTCGAGACCCGTCAGCCCGCCATAATGACGCTCATTCAATCGCCAGTCGCGCGTCACCGGCAGCCACATGCGGTCCATTTTATCGAGGACCATCCAAAGGGTGCGGATCGCCCGCTTTTGAACTGATGTATAACAAGCGGAGAATTCGCCGTCTTCCGCCGCCAGCAACTCGCCGGCCTTTTCGGCTTCGGCGCGACCTTTATCGGTCAGATCAACATCGACCCATCCGGTAAAGCGGTTTTCAAGGTTCCATTGGCTTTGCCCATGGCGGATTAGCGCGAGGCGCGTCATAGCTAGCTCCGGTTATTGTGACCCGCGCGATGTCATAGGGGCTCATTATCCGGTTGGCTAGGCGGCGCAACGGTTTACTATGACCCTGGATAGTTTTGGAGAATTAGTTTGGCCCGTAAATCAAATATTGCCCTGGCAATTCATGGCGGCGCCGGCGCGCGCGCCGGCCGCGACTATTCCAAGGCTGAAAAACACCTCTACGAACTCGCGACGCGCGGACGCGCTGATCTCGAGGCTGGGAAAAACGCTGTCGATGTCGTCGACCACCTCGTATCGCAAATGGAAGACAGCGGTCTTTACATTGCCGGCAAAGGCTCGCCGCCGAACAAAGCCGGCTACGCAGAACTCGACGCCTCGATCATGGCGAGCGAGATCGGCACGCTAAAACGCAATGCTGGTTCGATTGCCGCGGTCGCGCACCTTAAAAATCCGATCAAGGCGGCGCGCGCTGTTATGGACGATACGCCCCATGTCATGCTCGCCGGACGCGGCGCTGAAAATTTTTGCCGCGATCGCGGATTTGAATTCGTTACCGATCCGGAGCGCTACTACGTAGTGCCAGTTGGCGTTGAGCCGGAAGAAATGACGCAAGCCGAGCTAGGTCACGGCACCGTCGGCGCGGTCGCCCTCGATAGCGAGGGCCGGATTGCCGCCGCGACCTCAACAGGCGGTGTTTTTGGAAAATTGGAAGGCCGCGTCGGCGACACGCCGTTGATCGGTTCGGGCACCTGGGCCGATGAATTTGTCGGCGCCTCCTGCACCGGACTTGGCGAATATTTCATTCTTGCCGGCGGCGCCCAGGACGTAGCTTCACGGGTTCGATTCCAAGGCGCCAACCTTAACCAGGCAACAGCCGACCTTATCAAAGATGTTGGCCGGCTCGGCGGCGACGGCGGCGTCATTGCCGTTTCATCAACCGGCAATGTCGCCTTTGCGTGGAATTCCGACGGCATGAAGCGCGCCGGTTTTGGCCCGAACCAGGAATTATTCGCGGCAACGTTTTAGGCCGCCCGCGCCATGTTCAGGCGGGCAATTTGAAGCTCCAGGCGCTTTACTTCACGAATAACGCGGTTTGATTCCATCCGCATCCAGAACCAAATTTTCATAAATGAAACCATCAAAAGCAATACCGTCGCAGCCGCTGCCCAAGGCGCAGCAGTGTCAAAATCGCCAGCGCCCACGGCGCGATATATTGAATAAAATGCAATCATCGCCGCCACAAACGAAACAATTGTTACGATGATCGCGATCCACGCCTGCTTGCCGCGATAAACGCCGAACCATTGGGCATACAAGCCTTGTTCTCCGAACTCGCGATGTAACGCACGGTCTTCAGCATCAAGCGCTTCTTCGATTTGTCTATCAAGATCGTTCATTTTCACTTTCTCCTTCCAAAGCGGCGCGCAATTTTCGCCGCGCATGCATCAAGCGTGTTTTGACGGTTCCCGCCGGAACACTCAGCGCCGCAGCAATTTCCGCAATGCTGAAATCCTCTTTGTAAAAAAGCGCGATAGCGGCGCGTTGTTCTGGCGGCAGCGCATTCATCGCTTCGCCCAATGGCCCGCCATCGGCCTTGAATTCCATTTGCGCAGCTTGTCCATCAGCCTTTTCCGGCTCCGTGGCATAAGCGTTCATTTTGCTGCGCTCGCGCTGTTTCTTTCGAATGCTGTCGGCGGCGCGGCGCGAGACAATTCTGTACGCCCAAGCCGGGAACGCCGCCGCGTCGTCAAGCCGCGATAGACCGCGGGCAATATCCGTCCACGCGTCCTGCACTACGTCGCGGGCGAACTCTGCTTCACCGGTAAGGCGGTACGCATGGCCGAGCAGTTTTGGTTGCCAGCGCTTCGCCAATCGTTCAAACGATGACCGGTCGCCAGCTCGTGCGGACGCCGCAAGAAATTCGTCAAATATGCGTTCTTCACTGCGGCGCATGGCGCATCAATCCGTTCACGTGCCTGCCTTATAGAGAATAAGTCGGGGCAGCGCGCAAACCGGTTCATTCCCGCGCGGAAAATTTTTAATGTAATAAATTCAGTGAGTTGCAGCTAAGCCGCGCCGCTCGCCTCGTTTTCCGCGAGATCTGCCGCCGCGTCGCCATTGATTGCGTGTGGTTTCGCTTTGGAACTTTCGATGACCCGGTCAACGATATAGACCGGGCGCTGTTTTACTTCGATAAAGAGCCGCGAAATATATTCGCCCAAAACGCCAATCGACAAAATCTGTACGCCGCCGAGAAAAAGAACGAACGTCAATAATGACGCGTAGCCGGGCAAGTCTATGCCCGTAAGCAACACGCTGATAATGATCGCTGAAGCGTATAGAAATGCGAAACTGGCGACCACGGCGCCGACATAACTCCAGACGCGAAGCGGCGCCGACGAAAAGCTGACAAAACCGTCAAGTGCGAAATTCCAGAGCTTCCAGTAGTTGAATTTGCTTGATCCGGCATTGCGCTCAGGGCGGACATATTCGACGGCGGTTGAATTGTATCCAACCCACGCGAATAGCCCTTTCATAAAGCGCGAGCGTTCTGGCAGCTGCTTGATCGCTTCAACGACGCGCCTGTCCATTAATCGAAAGTCGCCAGTGTTCTCAGGAATTTTGACGCCAGACATTGAATTGAACAGCGAATAAAATTTCCCGGCCGTAAACCTCTTTAAGAAAGTATCGGACTGGCGATCAACGCGTTTACCGTAAACGACGTCAAAACCTTCTCGCCATTTCTCGACAAATTCGGGAATGACCTCCGGCGGATCCTGCAGATCAGTGTCGATGACGATGACAGCATCGCCGGTGGCGTGATCAAGTCCCGCGGACATCGCCGCTTCTTTGCCAAAATTGCGCGACAGGAAAAGCGCCTTGACTAAGGCGTCCTTGTCGGCGAACCTCGCCAGCTTCGCGCGGGTTTCGTCCTCGCTGCCGTCATCAACAAAAATGATCTCCGGCGTCAGCGAAAGATCGCCGAGTACTGTCTTTAGCGCATAATAAAACGCATCAATGGTCGCGGCCTCATTGTAGCAAGGCGCAATAATTGACAGGCGCGGGTGCGCCTTTCGGACGCCGCCCGCAAAGGCCTCTTCCAGAGATTTTATCGTGTCGCGCGCTGTCATTGCCGCCAGTTGCCTGCGAATTCTTTTGGACAGGACGAAACTGGCCCGGAAGCGTTAACAATGAGAAAAGGCGACCGCAGCCAAGGCGTTTAAACCGGCAGAAATCAAATAAGAAACCCGACAATTTCCTTAACGCGCTTGACGACCGGATCGGCGACGGCCGACGCGCGCTCAGCCCCATCTGTTAAAATGCCCTGCAGATAGCCGGGATCATTTTCGAGGCGGTTCAATTCAGCGCTGATTGGCCCGACTTTTTCGACGACAAGATCTGCGAGCGCTGGTTTGAATACGCCAAATCCTTGCCCGCCAAATTCCTTTAATACCTCTTCGTCGCTTCGGCCCGAAAACGCAGAGAAAATCCCGACAAGGTTTGCCGCTTCGGGGCGGCCTTCCAATCCTGCAGGCTCCGATGGCAAAGGATCAGGGTCAGATTTCGCTTTCTTGATTTTCTTTGCGATTGCGTCCGCATCATCGGTCAGAAAAACGCAGCCATTTGCCGACGCGTCAGACTTCGACATTTTTGCCGTTCCGTCACGCAAGGACATAATGCGCGCGCCAGGCCCCTTAATCAGCGGTTCGGGCAGCGGAAAGAAATCTGGCTGATTGAAATCATGATTGAACTTCGCCGCAATATCGCGCGAAAGTTCCAGATGTTGTTTTTGGTCCTCGCCGACCGGAACATGGGTCGCCTGGTAGACAAGAATGTCCGCCGCCTGAAGAACGGGATAAGTATAGAGTCCAACAGACGCGCGCTGTTTGTCTTTGCCGGCCTTGTCTTTGAACTGGGTCATCCGTTCGAGCCAGCCGAGCCGCGCGACGCAATTGAATATCCAGGCAAGTTCCGCATGGGCGCGCACGCCGGACTGATGAAATATCGCCGCAACCTTTGGGTCCACACCCGCCGCGAGATAACTCGCCGCAATATGAAATGTTTGCTCACGCAGTTTTTTCGGGTCTTGCCAAACGGTAATCGCGTGCATGTCGACCACGCAAAAATAGCATTCATATTCATGTTGGAGATCGACAAATTTTCTAATGGCGCCGAGATAATTCCCGATATGCATTCCGCCCGATGGTTGGATGCCAGACAATACGCGCTCTGGCCCTTGATAGCCGGTCATTGAATTCTCTTTGTGTTATTTACGATCCGCGAGTGATGGTCTTGTAATCAGATGGACGCGCGGCGCCAACCAGCAATGCGGCGAAGACGTAGAAAACGAACCCAACGCCGGCAAGCAGCACGATTGCAAGCCATTGACGGTTCCATAACATCGCTGAGGCCGCATCAAGATGCGGCAGGCTGAAATAGAGAAACGCCGCCAGCGCGCCGGACGCCGCAACAATCCGGAACAGCCGTGCGGCCAGCCGTCCACCCGGCTGGAATTGCCGGCGGCGGTATAGTTCAATGGCGAGAAGCGCGACCTGCAACCATGCTGCAAACGCAGTCGCGAAGGCGACGCTCAAAAATCCAAAACGCGGAAACAGAACCAGCGCAAGTACGGTGTTGGCTGCAATTGAAATTAACGCGAACCGCATCGGCGTTTTTGTATCCTCACGGGCGAAAAACGCGGGCGAGAATATTTTGTGCCAGACGAAAGCAGGAAGACCCCATCCAAATAACGCGAGCGCCGCCCCAGTCATGGCGACGTCGTGTTCGGTAAATTTCGATTCCCGCGCGCCGAACAGCGATAACGCATCAGTTGCAAGCCCGCGGAAAAGCGCTTCACAAATCGGCGCGCCCATAACGATGAATGCCGCAGCCGCTGGAAAACATAACAGCGCCGATACTTCCAGCGAACGATTGATGGCGCGCGCCGCTCCTTCTTCATCGCCTTCCTTGACGCGTTTTGACAGCATCGGCAGCAAAACCACCGCAAGAGTGATGCCGATAACGGCAAGCGGCAATTGGTAAAGTTGGTCGGCGTTCATCAGCCACGAAACGGCGCCTGGTTCGCGGCTCGCAATATTGGTGCCGACAATCAAATTGATTTGAACGGCGCCCGCGCTGATAAACCCAGGCAGCCCCAGAGCGAGCAGCCGTTTTACGCCCGGCGTTAGCTTGGGCATCCGCAGTTTAAGGAAATATCCCTGACGTGCAGCGCCATAGGTGACGATCGCGAGCTGAACGAGGCCGCCAGCAAATACAGCCCAGGCCGCGGCTTGCCCTGTAATTTCGGTCTCGGCGTTTGCGAACAAAACGATCGCAGTGATCAAACAGACATTGAGCGCCAGCGGCGCGCCGGCGGACGCTGCAAACCGGTCGAGCGAATTCAACATGCCGCTCATCAGACCGACCAGCGACATCATCATGAGGTAGGGAAACATGATCCGCGTATAGAGCGTCGTCAGCGCAAATTTTTCAGGATCGCTCTCAAAACCAGCCGCGATCAAATAGACAAAGAGCGGCGCCGCAAGCTCAACAAGCGCGGTGAGCAACGTCAGAATAAAGATAAGCGCGACCAGAACCTCTTCTGCAAATTTTTTTGCTGCAGCGTCACCTTCATCGACACGCTTTCCCTGAAACAGGGGAATGAAGGCTGCGTGAAAGGCGCCTTCTGCGAAGAGTCTGCGAAACATATTCGGCAAACGGAACGCCGCCCAGAAAGCGTCCGCGACAGGATTGCCGCCGGCGCCAATCACACCGGCAATCAAAATCTGGCGAACAAAGCCGAGCACCCGGCTGAACATGGTCATGCCGCTGACGGTCGCCAGAGATTTGAAAATTCTTCTGCTCATCCGATGCGGCTGTTTCTCGTTCTGCCGGGGTTTGTACCCGGTTAACGGGGTTTACCCGCCGGAGCCAGCAGAAACCACGTCGAGGAGCGTCGCCTTGATTTTCGCCAATTTATTGGCGGTCGTGATCTTTTTTCCGCCTTTATCGCGCAAATAAAACACGTCGACCGCCCGTTCGCCATAAGTGGAAATATGCGCCGAAGCAATTGTTATGTCCTGGCGATGCAAAGCGGACGTTAACTCATGGAGTAGGCCCGGCCGATCAAGGCCCTCGGTCTCGACGACGGTAGCGTCAAGCGCAGCATCTTCTTCTATACGCACGACCGGCTCGACCGAGAACATCGCTCGTCGGTCGCCAAGACGGCGAGAAAAACGAGGGGGTTTTTGGGGCGATTGCCGTGCGGCCGAAAGCATCGCCTCGTGAAGACGCCGAATTTGCGAGATATCTTCGATCGGCGAACCATCAACCGACTGGACGACGAAGACATCGAAAACTTTGCCGTCGTCTGTCGTCAGCGCCTGCACGGAACGCACGCTCAAACTCTTTGCGGCGACGGCTCCGGCCAAATCAGCCAAAAGACCGGCGCGGTCATCGGCGTAAACGACGCATTCAAGACCGCCCAAACGCGGCGTGATGGTGACGGCGGCGTTAGCCTTATCGTCGGCCGCAGCTTTAGCGAGGTGGGCGAACCGTACGAGTATTTCCGGCTCAACCGCGCGCAACATTGTATCTGTTAAACTGCCGAGAAATGCGTCGCGGTCCTCGCGCGACCATTCCGCGAGGCGTGTCTTGGTTTCTTCGAGCGCCGCAATCGCACGTTCCGCCACGCGTTCATCAAGCGCCGCCGGCCCCTTCTCAAACCAAACAGACGCCGCCTGATAAATTTCAGTGAGCTGGCGGTGTTTTACATCATCCCACGTATGATGGCCGACGACGCGCAGATGACAGACCGAGACAACAATCGCCATGTCCAATCTCTCGCGATCGCCTATTGCCTCGCAAAACCGTCCAATGGCATGGGAATCGGTCAGGTTTCGCCGCTCTCCTGTCCGCATCATCAACAGATGGTTTGCGGCCGCCCACCCAACCAATGCGGCATCGTCTTTGTTGAGGCCGAGCCGCTTAGTGATCCGCTGAACCAGCTTATCGCAGGCTGATACATTCTTATCTGTGACCGTCCAGATCGACTCATGCAGCAAAACTGCAAGAAAAAATATCAGTGGGTCTATTCTGCCCCTTACGATGCCCGTGGTGATGGGATGTTCCGCGTCGAGCGATCCATCACGCAGTGAATTTAAAATGCCAATTGCGCGCAAGACATGCTCGTCTATCGTATATCGCCGATACAGTCCGTAATCGATGCGCCCCACAATCGATCCATAGGCCGGAATATATTTTCCCAAGAGCCCGGTTTCCGTCATCACACGAAGCACTCGAACCGGATCGGCGGATTTGGTCAAAATCGCGTTGAACAGCGTTGCGATGGTTGGATCTTTGCGCACCTCTGTAACAATGGAGGGTACTTGCTCGGCTACCACCGCGAGCGCATTGGGGTGGAAATCAATTTTCGGGTTTTTCGAATAGGCGCGAAACAATCTGAACAAATCGCGCGGATTGCGGCGCGCCTTGGCAGCACTTTCGAAGTCAAGACGGCCGTTTCGGATACGCAAATTGGGTTTGCCCGGGGCCTCATCGCTTTGTAATGCCTTCGGCAATAGTTTTGGAAAGTGCGGCAGGCGTTTTGTGCGTTCTTCTTCCAATTTTGCACACAAAACCCGCGTGAGCCGACCGACCTCAACGGCGTTGACAAAATAGTGTTTCATCAATCTCTCTGGCGCAGTCATGTTGGGACGGTCAGCGTAACCGAGCCGTTCCGCCACCGCGGGTTGAATGTCGAAACTCAATATTTCGTCGGGGCGGCCGCGCAAATCATGCAGTTGAACCCGCACCGACCACAAGAAGCGCTCTGCTTTATCGAGCGAGTGAATCTCCGCGGCATCAAGAATTTTGCGCGCCGCTTTCGTTTCTCTGATCGGGCCGCCAAAAACATATTTGTAGAGCCAGGACAATGTTTGCAGGTCCCGCAACCCGCCCTTTCCGTCCTTTACGTCGGGTTCAACTACGTAGCGAGTCTCGCCGGCCTTTATCTGACGCTCATCTTGTTCGCGCAGTTTCGCATCAACAAACTGGTTTTTCGTGCGGCGACGGAGCTTATCAAAATTCTCAGTGAACTCTTTGAAAAGTTTTTCATCACCAAAGAGAAATCGCGCGTCCAGAAACGCTGTGCGGGCGATCATATCATCTTTCGCAAAAGCCACACCGCTTTTTGGGGTATGAACGCTGTGCCCGATTTTCACCGCGCTGTCCCAAAGCGGATAAATCGCGAAATTGACGGCCTCCATTGTGTTATCGTCCGCGCCCTCGGCGTGTAGGAAAAGCAAATCAATATCAGAGTGAGGCGACAGCTTTTTTCGCCCGTAACCGCCAACCGCGCAAATCGCGAAGTCGTTTTTCAGCGTCGTGTTATGAGAAAATAGCGACGTAAGGGCGGCGTCAGTCTGGTCAGAAATTCGTGACGCAATTTTATCGCCTCTCGTTGACACGGCAATCGCTTCGCTACGAATATCACGGGCCGCATCGCGCAAAAGCGCGCCAACGGCGCCATGCTTCTGTCCCGCCGCCTCTGCCTCGACCGCTTTTGACAGCAACGCCGAGAATATATTCGGATCGAATTTTTGATCTCTGAATTTATCTTTTGAAGATTTGGTCACAAATGAATTTGACCCGTCAACTTTCTTTTGTCGCCAGAGACTTCAGTTCATAAAGCAAATCAAGCGCGGCGCGCGGTGAAAGCGCATCGACGTCTGTATCGGCTAGTTGACGTTCTACCGCAGACGGTTCTTCCATCACCTCTTGCGACGGCTCTGAGGGCGCTGCCGCAAATAACGGCAACTCCTCACTAGAATTCTTGTCATCATCGAGAAATTTCAGAACGCTCTCTGCACGCTTTACAACTGATCTCGGCAATCCTGCGAGTTTTGCAACAGCGACACCGTAAGATCGATCTGCTGCGCCTTTGACAACATTGTGCAAAAACACGACATCGCCTTTCCACTCACGCACCTCAACGGACATATTAGCCAATCGCGATAATTGTTCTTCGAGCGCTGTCAATTCATGGAAATGCGTCGCGAACAATCCGCGACATTGAATTTTATTGTGGAGATGTTCGACGCTCGCCCAGGCAATCGATAACCCGTCGGTCGTCGATGTCCCGCGTCCGATCTCATCCAAAATAACGAGAGAGCGCTCCGTCGCCTGATTCAGGATCGCCGCCGTTTCCACCATTTCAACCATGAAGGTCGAGCGCCCAAGTGCGAGATCGTCGGACGCACCCACACGCGAAAAGACGCGATCAACGACGCCAATATGCGCCTCGGACGCCGGAATAAATGACCCAGCCTGGGCGAGAATGGCAATCAATGCGTTCTGGCGGAGAAACGTCGATTTTCCGGCCATGTTCGGTCCAGTGAGCAGCCAGAGCGCCGTCGTTTCATCATCGCCAAGGACGCAATCGTTAGGCACGAACGCGGCGTCGCCAGCTTTTTGCAGCGCCTCTTCGACTACGGGATGGCGCCCGCCGACAATTTTGAACGCAATCGAACAATCAACAATTGGACGCGTGAAACCCTGATCGGCGGCGAGCGCCGCCAATGCGGCGTAAACGTCGACTTCGGCAAGCGCCGCGCCGAGCAGCATTAATGCATTGTGGCGCTCCGCGATATCGCTGACGAGTTCGTCAAAAATTTCCAATTCGCGCGCCAACGACTCATCGCGCGCACGTGAGATTTTACTATCGAGATCAGCCAATTGCCCGGTCGTGAAGCGGACGGCGCTCGCGAGTGTCTGGCGGTGAATGAAAAACTCGGAGTGTTCGCCGGCCATGAGCTTATCGCCATGGGACGGCGGCGTTTCAACAAAATACCCCAAAACATTATTATGACGAATTTTCAGCGCTTTTACGCCGGTCCGCTCACGATAAGATGTTTCAAGGCTGGCAATGACGCGCCGTGAATCGTCGCGCAGACTGCGCACTTTATCCAGACCCGGATCGAACCCTTTTGCAATAAACCCACCGTCACGCGCCAGCATTGGCGGATCACCCGCCAGCGCTTCGCGCAAACGCGTAAACAGATGAGAAAACCCCTCACCATTTTTATCTTCGAGAGCAATTGAGGCGTTCGCTAATTGATCCGGCAGCGGCGCTATCGCAGTCTCACCGGTGAGTATGCTCGCCAGCTTGCGCCCGCTTTCCAATGCGTCCCGAACAGCGGCAAGATCACGCGGCCCGCCCCGACGCAAAGACAAACGCGACACAGAGCGCGCAACGTCGGGCGCGCTTTTTAAGTACGCGCGCACTTTATCGCGCAAATCGAAATTGTCATTGAAATAAGAGACGCATTCCAATCGCGCATTGATCATGGCGGGATCCGTAAGCGGCGCAGACAAACGCTCTGCAAGCATTCTTGCGCCCGCGCCCGTGACGGTTCGATCAACCGATGACAACAGCGATCCTTTTTTGCCGCCGGACTGAACCTCCGTCAGTTCCAGCGAGCTGCGCGTCGCCGCATCGATAATCATCGTGTCGGCGTTCGTAGTTTTCTTCGGCGGCTGCAGCGCCGGCATGCGACCAGCCTGGGTTAGCTCGATATAGGCGAGCAAAGCCCCAAGCGCCGCAAAATCCGCGCGAGAGAATTCGCCAAATCCATCACTTGAGGCTACTTCAAATATTTCCTCGACACGGCGGCGCCCAGCGGTTGCATCGAACTGCCCCATCGATTGAAGGGTAAATTGCGACGCCGTCATACTCGCTGACATCGCCTCGTTCCAATCAGGCAACTCGCTCAACACCGGTGCAATCACTTCACGAGGCGAAATTACCGCCAAATCAGAAAGCGCATTTTCAAGAGATGTTGAACGTACAAACGTTTCGCCGGTCGAAACGTCCGCCCAAGCAAGCGCAGCCTCACGCCCACTTCGCAAGATCGCCAACGCCGCGAGATAATTATTTGAACGCGTGTCGAGTAACGAGTCTTCTATAATCGTGCCCGGCGTGACCGTGCGTACAATCTCTCGCCGCACGACAGATTTTGATCCGCGTTTCTTGGCTTCTTCCGGCGGCTCCATTTGTTCACAGATAGCGACTTTGAAACCAGCTTTGATAAGCTTTGCCAGATAGGACTCATATGCGTGGAACGGGACGCCGCACATAGGGATATCATCACCCTTATGTTGTCCGCGTTTGGTGAGTGTAATATCAAGCGCCGCCGAGGCTTTTACCGCGTCATCAAAAAAAAGCTCGTAGAAATCTCCCATGCGATAAAACAACAGCGCACCCGGCGCAGTTTCTTTGATCGCAAGATATTGCGCCATCATTGGCGTCAGTTTGGCGCCATCGCTTTTTATCGGCGTCGTTGGCTTCGCAATCGTCGCAGGCTTATTCATCTAAAAAAAATTCAACAATTTTTTTCGTTCCAATATTCAGTAAAGCCGTCATACTCGCAAAACGCAAATTCGCATTTCTATTCTGCGATGCCGCCGATTGACGTTATTTGTAGTGATTCCGGAAATGGCCGCACAGAAATTCTTTTCTACGCATATCGACGTCAATGGTCGGCCTGTGCGGTTGAAAGCGCGCGTCAACCGGCGCGCCAAGCGGTTGATTTTAAAGGTAGACCCGATAATTGGGGAAATTCTCGCGACGGCGCCGTCGCAACGCACGCTTGGCGATGCTGTAAAATTCGCAAAGGAAAGCACGCAGTGGATCGCGAAAGAACTAAATAAGGGACTGGCGGCAATACCGTTTGGCGAAGGGACGAGTATTCCGCTTCGTGGCGTCAAGCACGAAATTATTCAAAAAGGCGGCCCACGTACGCCGGTCCGTATTTGTTCATTAGGCGATCAACCGATGATCGAGGTCGGCGGCGCTGCGGAACATATCAATCGCCGCGTCACTGAATGGCTGAAGCGACAGGCGAGAGCCGATCTGGAACAACATGTCGTTCGATTTTGTGCGCAGCTGCAGAAGCCGGAAAGCAAAATCCGTATCCGCGATACGCGCACAAGGTGGGCGTCATGCTCGTCTGACGGTGTTCTGTGTTTCTCGTGGCGTTTAATTCTAACGCCGCCGGAAATCATGGAATATGTCGTCGCTCACGAATGCGCCCATCTTGTGCACATGAACCACTCGCCCGCCTTTTGGCGCCAGGTCGCCGCCCTCGGCGTTAACGCCCGCGCGGCTGAAAGCTGGTTTAACGCCAATGGCGCAAAACTGTTTTCCTACGGCGTTAATCCGTAACGTCTCAGTTCATGTCCGGCGCTAGAATCTCCGCGATCGGGTCATTTGTCGGCGCCGCCAAGGTCGCAATTGCAATCGGCGGCAACGCGCGGGCCATAGCTTCGCGCCAAATCAACGCGGGCGCGCGCCCGCCGGTAACCCCGTCCATCGGCGAATTGTCGTCATGACCGACCCATACAACGCCAACAAGATTGCCGGCATAGCCCGCAAACCAGGCGTCGCGATTGTCCTGCGTGGTGCCAGTCTTGCCAGCGCTGCGATATCCCGGAATTTCAGCGGCGCCGCCGGTGCCGGTTTCAACCACAGCCTGAAGCATCTCGTCCAATTTCCTAGCGACACTTGGCGCAATCGCTTGTTCGATAAAGGCGCCCTTTCGCTCATAGATAAGCTCACCGCTGTCTGTTTCAATTCGCTCAACAACGTGCGGCGCAATCCGGAACCCGCCATTCATGAAAGGCGCATAAATCCCCGCGAGTTGCAAAGGTGAAATCGCGTCTGTGCCGAGTGCGAGCGCAGGTCCCGGGTTCAAGGCGCCCGTCCACCCAAGGTCGCGCGCGGCTTGTCGAACCTGATCACGCCCAACGTGTTCTTGAACGCGAACAGCCGCAGCGTTCATGGATCGCGCCAGGCCGTCGCGCAATGTCGCCTCACCAAAATATTTGTCGTTGTAGTTTGCCGGCGACCAGGCGCCGATCGAGACAGGTGCGTCCAGAACAATATCATTAGGACCATACCCGACGTTCAACGCCGCAAGATAAACGATTGGCTTGAACGCCGACCCTGGCTGCCTACGGGCCTGCGTTGCACGATTGAATTGACTTTCGCGATAATCGCGCCCGCCGATCATCGCTTTTACCGCACCCTCGCCATCGAGAATTACCAACGCCGTTTGAACGTCCTTAAGGTCGTCAGGTGCGAGCGCAACACCGGCGATCAAACCCATTTCTGCGGAGATTTGTGTGTTGCGATTGAACGAGGTTCGCACGATCAGATTTGCATCAATGCCGCTTGCGAGTTTTCGCGCTTCCTGCAACGCATAATCCACAAAATATGGCGCCGCCGCATCGGGCGATCCCGCAAGGGCAACCGGTTCTCTAACGGCTGCGTCAGCGTCTTGTCGGGTCAGAAATCCTGCATCGACCATTTGATCAATTACTAACCTTGCGCGTTTTCCGGCAGTAACAGGGTTGCTCGTCGGTGCGTAACGTGACGGCGCCTTGATCAGTCCAGCGAGGATAGCGGCTTCGCTAACGGAAACGTTTCGCGCAGATTTTCCGAAATAACGGTAACTCGCCGCGTCAACGCCGTAAGCGCCGGCGCCGAAATATATGCGATTGAGATAGAGTGTCAGAATTTCCTGTTTTGAAAACTTCTGTTCCAGCCAGAACGCCAACAAGAGTTCCTGCAATTTGCGTTTGAAGGTTCGGTCAGGCGACAAAAAAACATTCTTCGCTAATTGCTGCGTAATGGTCGAACCGCCCTGCACGATTTCGCCGCTGCGCGCATTCACCGATAGCGCGCGCAAAATTGAAACGGGATTGACGCCAAAATGGTGATAGAAATTGCGATCCTCGACCGCCAGAATTGCTTCTGGCAAATGGACCGGCAATTCGGCGAGACGGATTGGCTCACCAAACCCGGCGCCTTGGACAAGCAACGGCGAACCGTCATCAGCAAGTAGCGTAATACGCTGCGCGCTGTCGCTGCTCCAGAGGTTGCCCGTATCCGGTAAATCCCGTGCGACATATATAAACAGAACCGCCGCGCCGATAAGCGCCGTCAAACAGACGACGCCCGCATCGATCACCATGCGCTGATAAAGCGAACGGGTGCGTTTTTTAGGCCGCGCCTTTTTTCTGCGCTTTCGTTTTTTCGGTTTTGCCATAATTCATGGATCGAACCGCAGGGTTAACAGGAGGTAAACGGCCCTATTAACTTCGCATACCGCGCCGGCTGCAAATCCTCTGCTTTTCCTTGCCAGCAATAGCGAATTTAGGGCTATACTTGTAAAAGGGCGCCAAATTGGGCGGATGGGCAGCACGCAAAAAGATTTTGAATGACTTCTCCGACTTTAGAAGCTGAATTTTTCAGCGACAAAAAAACTGCGGCCATCGTCGGCGCGGCGCGAAAGATGTTCCTGACCAAGGGCTTTGACGCGGCGAGTATGGACGAGATTGCGCTGACCGCGTCCGTTTCCAAGCGGACGGTCTATAACCGTTTCCGCTCGAAGGAAGAATTGTTCGGCGCCGCAATTGAGCAAACCTGCAAAAGTCTTGTCCCAGTTAACATGGCGGAAATTGATCCGACGGTGCCGGCGGAGGAATTCATAAAATCGCTGAGCATCCAGTTCGTTGAAGGGCTATTTCAACCGGACGCGTTGTCGCTTCGACGGATTGCCGCTTTTGAAGCGGAGCGGACACCCGAAATTGGCCGCACCTATATGGAGCACGGTCCGCAATGGATGGTTGATCAATGCGCGCCGCTATTGGCCAAGATCGCTGAAAACAGCTCCCTCGATATCGACGATCCGAAAGCGGCGCTGTGGCAATTGGGCGTACTTATTACTGAACCGCTTCACACAAGATTGTTGATGGGCGCCGCGCCTAAAGACCTTCCGGCCGCCATTGCGAAACAAGTCGACCAGGGCGTTCGCGCATTTTTCAAACTTTATAGCACGTAAAAAATAATTTGCGCGGCATGGGTCGCCGGCGGCGATCTCATCGCACGACGCAAATTCTGCGCATAAAAAAACCGGCGCGAGAAATTCTCGCGCCGGTTTAATATTTTTATGCTTATCGCTTATTCGAAGCTGATGACAACTTCTGAACGGCGGTTCAGCGGCTCACGAACACCGTCAGCGGTAGGTTTGGCTGGGTTGTCCTCGCCATAAGCTTCCGTGCGAATTGAATCCGCCGGGACGCCATTTGCGATCAATGCATCGCGTACAACGCGCGCACGACGCTCAGACAAGAGCTTGTTGTAAGCAGAAGAACCCGACGTATCAGTGTTGCCTGATACAACGACGGTGTCGATGTCGTTCTGCAACGCGCGTGACGACGCTTCCTGAACCAGCGTAGATGCCTGCGGTGTCAGGTTCGACTTGTCGTAGTCGAAGTAAACCGTGAACTCGATCGGATCGAGATCAACGTCCGGCGTGTCCACGACTTGCGGCGGGCACTCAGATGTCATTGGTACGCTCGAGCCGTCCCAGCAATCTTTGTACTGAATTGCCGGAGCTGCTGCGCCAAAGTTCCAACGCAGACCTGCGAACAGGCTGTGCGTGTGGTAACCGGCTTCAACCTGACCGGCTGCGCCGTTGATGACTGCGTTATAGGCAACTTTCTTCGTGCCGAAGAAGCGATATGAAACGTCCAGAGCGAGCTGTTCAGCCAACGGGAACGCCAAACCAGCGATACCTTGGTATGCAAACATGCGACGGTTCGGGCCGAATGCGATTGTCGATGGGCTGACAGGCGCACCAGCAGGATTGTTGCCGGTGATATTGAAGCCAACGTCAGCAAAGCCAACGCCACCGCCAATATACGGCTTGACCGGATTGCCTTCGCCAAAATCAAAATCGCGAAGAACGTTCAACATCAACGCATAAGTGCGAACGTCGCCGCCAACAGTTCCGGCAGGGAAGCCGCTGTAGCCGGCAGGGTCAGATGTAATGTGACGGACGTCATTGTTACGGTGGGAAAATTCCAATTCCGTGCGCCAATCATTGCCCCAGGCATAACCAAGCGCTGTGTAAACGCCGATGCCATTGTCAAAGTCCTGATCGGTGTCAAAGACAAGCGGTCCGGCGGCGGAGCCTAGAGCATCGTTGCTCAGGTCGCGGTCAGGTTGCATGTAATTGAGGCCAGCGCCGATCGCGCCATAAAGCCCCTCATAAGCGTTCGCTGCAGGTGCAATCGCCATTGTGGCTGCTGCTGCTAGCAATGTTGTCTTCAACTTCATTTTTTCCCCTCCTCAGGTGGATCAAAAAGGCGACCAATCCGCCGACCGGCCATTCAACTCATATACATCCCATCGGCCAATCCCGGGCAATATAGCGCATTTACCACCGGATTTAACCGAATTCCATAATTAATCGTTAATGATGTTGCCTGAACGGCGGTCAGTCGGCAAGAGTCGTGCGCATTTACAGTCAAAGGGTTGCTGCTTTGCAACAACCCCGCTGATTTAAAACGGTTGAACAGGGATAGCCTAATTATGCGCAAGTTTGGAATCATCGCCGCCGCAGCTGCGGTAATTTCGCAGACCCAGGCTGGGGAAATCGATGAAACGCTGTATGCGCTCCACGATGCTGTTTCCGCAGATAGAATCGCCGCCGACGTTGAGACGCTGGTGAATTTCGGCACACGGCACACCTTGTCTGAGACCGAATCGGCGACCCGCGGCATTGGCGCGGCCCGGCGCTGGGTCAAAGCAGAATTTGAAAAAATTTCGGATGATTGCGGCGGATGCCTTGAGGTTATGTACGTCTCTGACTTCGTCGAGGGCGAGCGCCGCATTCCGGAACGCACCGAAGTCGTCAGCGTCGTCGCCATCCAGCGCGGTCGGCGCGATCCCGACCGCCTGGTGATGATGAGCGGCGACATCGATTCGCGCGTCACTGACCCGCTCGACGGAACCTCCGACAGCCCCGGCGCAAACGACAACGCCTCTGGCCTTGCCGGCGTTTTGGAGGCCGCGCGAGTTTTGTCGAAACACAAATTCGACGGATCTATCGCCTATGCCGCCTTGTCTGGAGAAGAACAGGGATTGTTCGGCGGCAAGATCGTTGCCGCCCACGCGATCGAGAATGACTGGCGCATCAAAGCCGTCCTTAACAACGACATGATCGGCAACATCAAGGGCGTTGACGGCGTCATCGACAATTCTACGGCGCGGGTTTTTTCCGAAGGCACGCGCTTTGTTGAAACAGAAGAAGACGCGCGCCGGCGCCGCTTTACCGGCGGCGAAGTGGACTCGCCGTCGCGCAATCTTGCGCGCTACATCGACAAGATGGCGGACGATTACATCCTCAATCTTGACGTCATGATGGTCTATCGCCTCGACCGGTTTGGCCGCGGCGGTCATCATCGCCCGTTCAACCAGGCCGGGTTCGCGGGCGTCAGAATTATGGAGGCCCATGAAAACTATACGCAGCAACACCAGGATCTGCGCACCGAAGACGGCGTCGACTATGGCGATACGCTGGAGCATGTCGACTTCGATTACGCGCGAAAGCTCACTGCACTGAACGTTGTGTCACTGGCGGGCATGGCCGCAGCGCCGCCCTTCCCGGCGAATGTAGAAATTGAGGGCGCGGTCGAGCCCTCAACAACGCTGAAATGGACCAGAGCGGAAGGGCGCGCCGCGCGAAACCTCGCCGGCTACCGCGTTCACTGGCGCCTCACCGACCAGCCGCAATGGCAATGGTCGCGCTTTGTCGGCGACGTTGACGAATTCACGCTAAATAACGTTGTCATCGACAATTACTATTTCGGCGTTTCATCAGTGGCCAAAAACGGCGCCGAAAGCCCGGTGGTGTTCCCCGGCGCGGCGGGCAGTTTTGGGGATTAATGATTGATCACGACACTTTAAAAGCCTAGAGAAAATTTCGACGGTGCCCTCGGATGAGGGAGAATAGGGAACGCGGTTAAAATCCGCGGCTGTGCCCGCAACTGTGAGCGGATCGGCGTCCCGCCAAAAGCCACTGGTGTTTATCACCGGGAAGGCGGCGAGACGTGATTACCTCCGCAAGCCAGGAGACCTGCCGTCGCGTCGTCCTTTTCGCGGCCGGGTTAGCGCGCGAGGAGCGGACACCCGTCGTGACGACATCTCGCTAACCGGCCATCGCGCTAGAGGAGTCGTCACGTGGAGACCATCAAATTATTCCCCGCCCTATTTTTATCCGTCGGCCTCGCCCCGGATTTTGCCGCCGCCGAAGAAATCATCGTCTCGGCCACGCGAACCCCGCGCCTTGCCGCGCAAACCGGCTCCTCTGTCTCGATCATAACCGCTGAAGAGATCGAAGCGCGGCAATATAATTTCGTCGCCGACGCGTTGCGCGACACCACTGGGGTTTCCATCGCGCGCAACTCGTCCATTGGCGGGGTCGCCAGCGCGCGCATTCGCGGCGCCGGCAGCGGGCAAACGCTGGTGGTGGTTGACGGCGTTGTTGTGAATGATCCGTCAGCACCGCAAGGCGGGTTTAACTTCGCCAATCTCGACGTTGTCGATATTGACCGCATCGAAGTTTTGCGCGGGCCGCAAAGCCTTGTTTACGGCGCCGACGCCATCGGCGGCGTCATTTCCATCACGACGAATAGACACGCCGGCGTTTCCGCCTTCGCCGAGGGCGGATCGTTCGGCACGGTGCGCGGCGGCGCGAATTTGTCACTGGGGGACGATGAAAATTTCTCACGCCTCACAGTCTCCGGCATTCACACCAATGGGTTCTCACGCGCCGCAGTTGGAACCGAGGATGATGGATTTCGTTCAATCGCCGCGTCGCTGGCGGGCGGCATGAAACTGGATGAGACTTGGCGCGGGCAAGTGAACGCCCGCGTCAGTGATTCCCGCGCCGAGATTGACGGTTTCCCCCCACCGGATTTTTCTCTCGGTGACGCCGACGCCGTTGAAAACACGCAAGACTACGCCGTCGTCGCCAGCCTCGCCCATGATGCGGCGCGGGCTGACGGCGTTTTTACAGTTTCCTTCACCGCCATCGACAGGAACAATGTCGATGCCGGTTTTGAAATTTTCGCCGCGACCGGCGACCGGCTCAGCGCCGATTATATTACCGACATCGCGTTGTCGGAGCGTTTGTCGCTCATCGCCGGCGTGGAAGTCGAACGATTTTCCGTCGATGTTTCCGGCGTTGATGAGAGCGCCAGCAACGGGGCCGCCTTCGCGCTCCTTGAAGCGCGCGCGAGCGACACGCTAACCGTCTCCGGCGGCGTTCGGCGCGACGAGTACTCAAACTTTGAAGGCGCTACAACGGCGCGAGTTTCTGCAGCGTGGCAAGTCGCACCGGAAGTGGTTTTCCGCGGCAGCTGGGGACAGGGTTTTCGCGCACCGACCCTGTTTGAGCTGAACTTCGATCAATTCGGGTTTATCCCCAACCCGAATTTGAGCCCCGAACGCGCGAACGGTTTTGATGTTGGCGTAGAGTTGCACCCGATTGAAAACGCGCGCCTACAGACCACATTCTTCTATACCCGCGTCACTGACCAGATCGATTTTGATTTCGCCGGCAGCGGCTATTTCAACATCGACGAAACGCGTTCGCGCGGACTTGAGGTCGAAGCGGAATGGCAAGCGGCTGAATGGTTTTCCGCAACCGCGCATTACAGTCTGATTGATGCGATTGACGTAGGAACGCGCACGCAGCTATTGCGCCAGCCGAAACACCAGGGCGGGGCCAGCGTTATCCTATCGCCGGTTGAGCGCCTGTCCCTCGCGGCGTCTCTAATCGTCAATGGCGACGAAAATGATTTCCCGACATCCAATGACAGTTTCACACGTGTCGATCTGCGCGGCAGTTTTGCACTGACAGAACAAATTGAAATCTTCGGGCGCGTTGAGAATATTGGCGATAAAACCTATCAGGATGTTTCAGGATACGCGGAGCCCGGACGCTCGGCCTATGGCGGCGTGCGGGTTCGCCTGTGAGATGGCTTATTAAATATCTGGCGGCGATAATTTTCTCAGCCGCATTGATTTCCAGCGCCGCCGCCAAGCCACGCGCCATATCGCTCGATTATTGCGCGGATCAATATCTTTTAAAACTCGCCGACCCGGAACAGATCATCGCCGTCTCTCCCGGCGCCGACGAGGCCGATTCCTATATGCGCGATGAAGCGCGAGAACATCGACAAGTTCGTCCGCGAACAGAGGAAGTTCTGTTGCTGGCGCCAGATGTCGTTTTGCGGCAATGGGGCGGCGGGACCGAGGCGGAAAACGCCTTCGGCCGTTTTGGCGCAGAAGTTGTTTCCATTGGTTTTCCAACAAACTTTAAAGGCGTCGCGCAATCGATCCGCATCGCCGCGGCTGCGCTTGAGCAAGAGGCGCGCGGCGACGCGCTCATCGAAGAAATGAATGCGCGGCTCGCGCGCTTGCGAGAAATCGAAATCGACGACCAAAGCGCGCTTTATGTAACGCCCGGCGGCGTCACGGCGGGCGATCAAACCATGATCCACGCCATGATCGAAGCCGCGGGGCTGAAGAACGGGGCGGCGGTGATGGGCCTGTCGTACTGGCCGTCGCTATCAGTCGAAAATTTGGTCTTATCGCCGCCGGGTTTTGTCGTCGCCGGGTTCTTTGACGCTGGCGCCGAGAAATCCAACCACTGGTCGGCGGGACGACATCCTGCTTTTGCAGATATGTTCGCCAAAACACCGACCGTAAATTTGAGCGCCGATATTCTTTCCTGCGCCGCGTGGTTCGCTGTTGACGGCGCCGAAGCGATCGCCAACGCCGCCAAGGATTTTGAGCAATGAACGCTGTCGCAAAAGATTGGCGCGTTTTATCCGGCCTCGCTTTCACATCGCTTGGGCTGGTCTTCGTTTCCCTGTTGTTAGGATCAGCGACGCTGTCGCCTTCATCGATTCTCACTGGATTGTTCACCGGGGCTGATACCCCGGAAGCGATGATCGTTCGCGAAATCAGATTGCCGCGCGCCCTCGCCGCTTTCATCGCTGGCGCCAGTCTCGGCGCGGCGGGCGCGGCGCTGCAGGGTTTGTTACGCAATCCCCTCGCCGACCCCGGCGTTCTCGGGGTATCGGCGGCGTCGGCGCTGGGCGCCGTCATCGTTATCTATTTTAACGTCGCCATGCTGGGATTTTGGGTTGTCCCAGCCGCGACAATTTTGTTCGCCCTTGGCGCCACCGCGGCGCTTTACTTGCTGGGCGCCGGGCGCGTGTCCACTGCGCGGCTGATCCTGATCGGCGTTGGTCTGTCGTCCTTCGCCGGCGCCTTGACCTCGCTGGTGATGAATATGTCGCCGAACCCGTTTGCCTTGTCTGATCTCATCAACTGGCTATTCGGCACTGTCGCCAACCGAAGCTTTCGCGATCTCGCCATCGCGCTGCCTTTTGTTGGGATTGGCCTTGCCTTCATCGCTTTCGCCGCGCGCGGGCTTCGTGCTTTGACGCTGGGCGAGGACGCGGCGGCGAGCCTCGGGGCCGACTTAAAGCGCGTGCGCATAATGATTATCGCCGGGGCTGCGGTTCTTGTCGGCGCCTCTGTATCGCTGGCGGGCGCCATTGGTTTTGTCGGCATCGTCGCCCCACATTTGATCCGGCCCTTTGTCGGACACGATCCTGCGCGGCTGATTGCGCCGAGCGCGTTGCTTGGCGGCATTATTTTGCTGGCTGCGGATTTGTTTGTTCGCATTCTGCCGTTTGATCAGGAGTTAAAGCTCGGTGTCGCGGCCGCGCTTATCGGCGCGCCAGGCTTTGTCTGGGTTGCCGCCACGACGAAAAGGATGGCGGCATGAACGCGGCGCTATCCATCAAAGATATCAGCGTCAAAATTGACGGCGCCGAAATTTTGCGTGGGGCGAGTTTCTGCGCAAATTCGGGCGAATTTATCGCCGTTATAGGCCCGAACGGGGCCGGGAAATCGACCTTGCTGCGCGCCGCCGCCGGATTGCTCTGCGTTGACGCCGGCATGGTGAAACTCTTCGGCAATGACATCACCGCGCTGTCGCCAATGGAGCGCGCGCGGCGCCTCAGTTATCTGCCGCAATCACGGCCGGTTTATTGGGCGATGCCGGTGCGCGCGATTGTCGCCCTCGGGCGTTTCGCCTATGGCGGCGGCGACGCGCGCGCTGCAAACAGCGCAGTCGTTGAAAGCGCAATGACGGAGGCCGGCGTTCAACATCTCGCAGACCGGTCCGCAGCGACCTTGTCAGGCGGTGAGTTGGCGCGGGTCCATTTCGCGCGGGCGCTCGCCGGGAAGACGCCGGTCCTGATTGCCGATGAGCCGACCGCCGCCCTTGACCCGGCGCATCAACTTTCGGTTATGGCGCTTCTACAAAAAAAAGCGGCAAATGGACGGCTTGTCATCGCCGCCCTCCATGATCTTGATCTCGCGGCGCGATACGCAACGAAAATTCTTGTCATAGACAAGGGCGCAATTGTCGGCGACGGGGCGCCCGAAGACGTAATGACGGAAGAATTATTGCGCAATGTTTTCAGTGTGCGCGGAAAATTTGACGTGAAAAGCGGCGCCGCACGGCTCTCACTCTCACCGCTTTCGCAGCCTCAATCCTCCGATTGAATACTCGCTTCCTTGCGCCACAAAGTTTCTGAAATGCTCAGGCGCCGCGCCTCAAACCTTGCCGCAATGAAAAGATAATCCGACAGACGGTTCAAATACTTGACCGCCATTGCCGCCGCGGCGTCACCGCGAACGAATGAAACCATTGATCGTTCCGCGCGCCGTGCGGTGGTTCGGGCGATGTGAAGCCATGACAATAACGGGGCGCCGCCGGGCAAAATAAATTCCGTCACGGGCGGCAGGCCTTTATTCAACGCCGCTGATGCTTCATCAAGGCGAGCGAGATGCGCGTCTGATAATAGCGGGGCGCCCGGCATGGAAAGCGCGCCGCCGAGATCGAAAAGGTCGTGCTGTACGCCCTGCAGCACGCCTTGAACTTCGGCGCCCGGACTGTGCGACAGGACAACTCCGATCCAGGAATTGAGCTCATCAATTTCGCCAATGAGCGCGATGCGCGGATCATCTTTCGGAACGCGCTTGCCGTCGCCAAGAGATGTCTCCCCCTTATCACCGCCGCGGGTCACGATTTTTGTAAGACGGTTGCTCATGAAAATTTCCTTCTTTGCACTCAGTCTACAAAAAAGCCCGGCGAGGGAAACCCGCCGGGCACTTTGATTCACCATGTCGCGAAAATATTCGTATCAATTTTCTTTCCGACGCCGCATCGCCGTCATTCCGGCAACGCCGCCCATAAACAATATCCATGCGGCCGGCAGTGGAATTTCCGGCGCGGTGTCCTCAACTGTTAAGCGAACAGTCCAGTCTAGAGAAAAGTCGCCTGTAGAGGAGCTGTCGACCTCCACTCTCATACCGAAAAGATCGCCGATGACTTCACCCGGCAAAATGAGCACCCGAATACCCTCTGCCACAAGGATATTGGTGAACAATTCAGGGTTCAAACCGTCCAGCCCGAAAACCGGAGAATCTGTCCGTGAGATCAGTCCGATCGACAAACCGTCCGGCGCTGTTAGATTCGTAACTTCCAGTTCCGCAGCGACGATCGCCTGCCCCGATCCGAGCTCAAAAATCATGGCGTCGGCGAAATCAGATTCGACAAGCCCGGAACCTGTACATGAATTTCCTGACGGAGGAATTCTGACTAAACAAAAGCCTTCCAACGATCCTGAAATCGTGTTTACGCCAGCATCCAGGGCGCCAATGTTTTCAGACGTCAATAAAAGCTCATTCGAAAATTCAGCAGTTTCAGAAACCGTCAATGCAAACGCATTCGCGCCCGCCAACATGCACGAAGCTGCAATCATCGAAACAAATTGCTTTTTCATTTTACCCCCAAATAGCCAACGTATAAGGACAATATTGGACCGGTACGACCGTGTCAATTCGTGACGCGTTGACGAATAGGCCAAAACATCAGCAAGGATTCACTCATAGCGGGTAAACGGTATTTGTTATTGCTGTTATTTTGGCGCCCATTGAAAAAACCCGGCGAGGGAAACCCGCCGGGCTCTTGCTAGTACGCGAACTTGAACCGCCTAGGTCGTCGCCGCCACCGGGTGTTCGACCTCGTGTTCGTCAACAGCAAGGCCGGAGCCTTTCAAGGTATCGACCTTCATCCAGCTTTTGATGAGCGGCGAAATGATAAGCATGCCAACACCAATCGCCATCGCGACGTAACCGACGTTTGTATAAACGCTGACATAAGTCGCTTTGGCAGCAGCGACGTCGGTCAACTGACCGCCAATGGTTTCGGCCCCCGTTCCGCGCGCGATAATACCCGCGAGGTAATTCGATAGACCGGAATAAAGGAACCACGAACCCATCGCCATGCCGACGACCCGCGCCGGCGCCATTTTGGTGACGGCGGACAAACCAACCGGCGACAGCATCAATTCCGCCATGGTGTGAATCCAGTAAACTAGGAAAATGAAGTAAACGGCGGTCATCCCAGCTGAACCGCTCGCCTTCATGCCCGCGACCAGCGCGAGAAAGCCAAGCCCGACCCCGAAAACGCCAAGCGAAAATTTGACCGGCGTTGAGGGTTCGCGACCTTTTTTAGCCAAGGCGATCCACATCCAGGCGATGAGCGGCGCAAACAGGAAAATGAAGCCGGCGTTTAACGACTGGAACACCGGCGCCGGCACTGACCAGCCGAACATGGTGCGGTCCACCAGTCTGTCTGTAAACAGGTTCAGCGAAGAACCGGCTTGCTCGAAAAGCGCCCAGAACGGAATTTGAGCTAACACGAAATAAATCGCCGCCCACATCCGGCTACGCTCTTCGCCGTGAAGTTTCATGAATGAGTATCCTACGAGGAATATGAACACCCCAATGCCGAGACTGAGAACGAACCAGTCAGGGATTAGCTCAGCATTCATCACTAGAAGCATTGATACAGCGATGATCGCAATGCCGGCGAGGTAACACATCATCTCAACATTGAGCGGGCCGAGAACCGATTGCTTCAACTTCGCTTCACTGGGCGGATCGGCCCTGCCGCCGAGGTGTTTTTGACCCCATATAAAGACGAGTAGGCCAAGCAACATGCCGAAACCGGCGAGCCCGAAGCCATACTTCCAGCCATAGACGATGCCGAGATAGCCGCAAAAGATAGACGACAAGAACGAGCCGAGATTAATGCCCATATAAAAGAGCGTGAAACCGGAATCGCGGCGCGGGTCTTCGAGATTGTAGAGCGCACCGACAATCGTCGAGATGTTTGCTTTCAGATAGCCTACGCCGGCAATGATCAACGCAAGCGATAGATAAAGTATGTAGACATACATCTCTTCTTTTTCGATGCGCGTAGTGTAATCCGCCGTCGCGATCTCAGCAGGCAGGCCAACGGCAGCCGGATCAGCGATGAGCATTTGCGTTGCGCCGTCATTGAACGAAATTTGCGACTGTCCTAAATCCGAGACGATGAACTGGTTTGCGTCGCCGCCGCGCCCGTCGAGCGTGACCTGATATTCCTGACCGTTATACGTCAGAAGCTCTTTTGATCCCGACCCCTCAAACGCCATGCCGAAGTGACCGAGCACCAACAAGATCGCCCCAAAGGTCACCGCCTTTCGCTGACCGAGGTAACGGTCGGCAAGCGTGCCGCCGACGATGGTCATCACATACACCAGCGCCGTATAGGCGCCGTACATCACGGCGGAGCGTTCATCAGAAAACAGGAAATGCTGGGTCAGATAAATGATTAAAAGACCGCGCATCCCGTAATAGGAAAAGCGCTCCCACATTTCTGTAAAAAACAAGATGGCCAATCCTTTTGGATGGCCGAAGAATGACGTATCGCTTGCCGTTGATGCTGCGTCGCTCATATTTGCTCCCTCGAACGGCCCGCTCTACTGGCTGGATCCGTTGGTTAATTGCCCCTGCGCCCGCACGCTCCTCCCTGGAGCAATTCAAGCGCAAAATTAGCGCGCACTCTATGCCGGATGGCGGCGGAAAATCCAGAAATTATCGCCTAAATCCAGCGCGTTTGCGCGAATTGTCGGCCAAATCAGACCTTGAATGTGGCGATTTCATGGATCGCGGAGGGAACAAACCGTGACTTCGCGGTTATTCCGGATCCGATTGCTTTTTTTTGAGTGCGCGGAAGAGCCCGACGATCGAGATCACAAGCCAAAACATTTCGATCACGAAAGACGCTGTGTTGAACGTATAGGCCAGCGAAAAAAGGATAAAGAGCGCGCCGACGCCGTTGAGCGCCGGATAAAGCGGTTCGTCCACTTTCATCCGCCCGACCTGGCTCAAGAAATAGGTGCCGACGACGAAAAAAACACCGACAAGGCCGACAAGGTCAGACTGATTGATGGCAATATCCATGGGCGATCAATAACGATTGTCTCGCAGAAGTCGAGGTTGAGAGCGCGCATGAACGCGACGTTGTCATCCCCGGACTTGTTCCGGGAATCCAGGACGCTAGGCGAAGGCATTTCAAATGGTTGCCGTAGATCGCTGGAATAAATCCGGCAATGACAAAATTCGGTCTTGCGTCTGGATCATTTACAAATTTGCCCGTTTCGGTTTGTCCCCCATCAGATATCTTGGCCCAGCGCCCTTCGCCGCTGCCTCGTCGCCTGGATTATAAAGCCCGCACGTTTTGAGCGACAGACATCCGCAGCCGATACACCCCGTCAGTTTTTCGCGCATTAACGACAACGCATTAATGCGCGCGTCAATTTCTTTGCGAAATCCTTTCGAGATATTTTGCCAGTCCTTTTTTGTAGGCGTGCGGTCATCGGGCAAGCCGTTTAACTGGGCGCCAATTTCTTCCAGTGAAAACCCGAGGCGCTGCGCAATTAAAATAAAGGATACGCGGCGGATGTCCGACTTCAAAAATCTTCGCTGACCGCCTTCGTTGCGCCGCGCATGGATCAACCCCTTTTCCTCGTAAAATCGGAGCGCGGAAACTGCGACGCCGGTTCGCACTGCGAGATCGCCGATTGCGATCCATACCTCTAGTTTTTTCGCCATTCTCGCCTCCAAATTTTTTTAAAAAAATGCTTGACCTCAAGTTAACTTGAGGTCGTAGGCTTGCGCAAGAAATTCCAAGAAAAGGAGAAAACCCCATGTTTCATGTCATTTTTTCATATCGCAGGCTGCAGCGAGAGGCATTCTTGCCCGCAGAATCTACAATAGGCGGTTATTTCGGCTGGTCCGATCGCTACGGTATGCGCGAAGGCGGTGAATTCGCAGGAAATTCCGGCAGGGCCGCTGACAAGCCTGTTTTTTTGGCAAACTGGTAAAGGAGACAGGCGATGACATCCGCAAAGCTCGAACACGTCAATGTAACGGTCAGCGATTCCCGAACATCAGCGAAACTTTACTGCGAACTCTTCGGCTGGAAAGTGCGCTGGCATGGCGAAGCCATAAATGGCGGCTACACCTATCATGTCGGGACGGACGATCAGTACGTCGCGCTTTATTCTTCAACGAAGGAAAGTAAAGAAAAACCCGGCGGTTACGAAATGGTCGGCAGGCTCAATCATATTGCTGTTGTCGTTGATGACATCGACGCGATGGATGAACGCATCAAAGCTGCCGGCTACAAAACGTTTAACCACGGCGATTATGAGCCTGGACGGCGCTTTTATTTCTATGACGACGATGATATCGAAATTGAAGTCGTCAGCTACCTGTGATCGCCGCGATAAACATCGACCAGGCCGTGGTGACGAGATAGATCGTCGCCGCCACAAATCCGTGCGCGATGAGCATGACGAGCCCGTCGCGCGCGACAATGGCGAGCCCAAAAGCGGTGATCGCTGCGCCGGGCGCGGCGACCCCAAACGGAACGAATTCCAGCGGGATCATCGTCAGCGATAAGAATACGATTGCGACGGCGGCAAAGATGCGAAGCGGTTTTGAAACAACCCAGCAAAGTCGTTCGTCAACAAACCGGTCGACAAACCGCAGGAACGGCCGGACCTTTTCTCGCGTTGAGATGGCTTTCTCAACGCTGACCGAGAGCCGCCGAAACCGGGCCGGCATCCAGGGGTGGCGCAGGCCGATGACGAATTGCGCCGAGAGAATGATCAACACGGCGCCAATGATAATCGGCACGCCCGGAACAGCGCCGATGGGTGTTAGGATGATTAGGCCCATCACAAAAAACAACGGTCCATAAGACCGGTCGCCGAGGTCATCGAGTATGTCGCCAAGGGTCAGCGCGCCGTCGCGCGCATCAGCGACGATGTCGTCGATAATGTCCGTAAGCGGTGTTTTTGATTTTTCCGATGATGCATCGGTCTCGGCGTTCATGAAAACAATGATGGAGTGACGCGGGCCGCAACGACAAGCCTGCTTATCGCAAAATAGGGCGCATTCACCTTTAAGACTGCATCGTCCAGCCTTCGACGCCCATAGCCGCTTGGCGAACTGCCTCTGACCGAGTCGGATGCCCGTGACAGGTACGCGCGATGTCTTCCGAAGCGCCGCCGAATTCCATAACCGACACCGTTTCCTGGATCAGCTCACCCGCCTCCACGCCGACAATGTGACAACCGAGCAGTTTGTCTGTCTCGGCGTCAGCGAGGATTTTTACAAAACCGTCGGTTTCGTGGTTGGTTTTCGCGCGGGAATTTGCTGCAAATAAAAATTTGCCAGTCTTGTATTGAACGCCCGCCTCTTTCAATTCTTCTTCGGTTTTACCGACGCTTGCGACTTCCGGATAAGTGTAGACAATATTCGGTACGGTCTCATAATTCACATGACCGGGTTTGCCAGCGATCAACTCGATGCAAGCGACGGCGTCTTCTTCCGCCTTGTGGGCGAGCATCGGCCCATGCGTGACATCGCCGACCGCCCATATGCCGTCTACTGATGTTTTAAAGTGATCGGTCTCAATAAAGCCGCGCTTGTCGGTTTTGACGCCGGCCGCCTCAAGGCCCAAACCATCCGTATGGGGTCGGCGACCGATAGCGACAAGCACCGCGTCGCAATCCATTGTCTCAGCGTCGCCGCCAGCCGCGGGTTCAATCGACAGCTTTACTTTGGTTTTCAGTTTCTCTGCACCGGTCACTTTCGACGATAGTTTGAAATTCATCCCCTGTTTTTTGAGGATGCGCTGGAATTGTTTTGAAACTTCGCCGTCCATGGGAGGAAGCACTCGATCTAGATACTCAACGACGGTGACTTCCGCGCCGAGACGTCGCCATACGGAGCCAAGCTCCAGCCCAATAACGCCGCCACCGATGACGACGAGATGTTTCGGCACGGACTTCAGCGCCAGAGCGCCAGTCGAGGAGACGATCTTTTCTTCGTCTATCTCGACGCCCGGCAGGGGCGTCACTTCCGAGCCCGTGGCGATAACAATGTGTTTAGTCTTAAACGTTTTGTCGCCGACTTTGACCTTTCCCGGCGCAACAATCTCTCCAGCCCCCAAAAACGTCTCGACTTTGTTTTTCTTCATCAAAAACTCAACGCCCTTGGTCAGCCCCTCAACGGCGGCGTCTTTTTGCTTCAGCATTTGATCCAGATCGAGCGAAACCTTGCCGGTCTTGATGCCAAGCCCCTCGAAATCTTTTTCCGCCGCCTCATAAAGTTGCGACGCATGCAAGAGCGCTTTTGACGGTATGCAGCCGACATTGAGACAGGTCCCGCCGAGCTTTTGATTGTCACGCTTTTCGATGATCGCGACTTTCAGACCCAACTGTCCGGCGCGGATCGCAGCGTTGTAACCGCCGGGTCCGGCGCCAATAATGACGACGTCAAAAGATTCTGACATTGGAATATTCCTTAAAGGTCAAGAAGCAGCCGCTGTGGGTCTTCTAGATTTTCTTTGACGCGCACCAAAAATGTGACCGCGCCTTTACCGTCAACGATGCGGTGATCATAGGACATCGCGAGATACATCATCGGGCGAACGACAACCTGATCGTCAACAACGACGGGGCGCTTTTCGATGCGGTGCATGCCGAGAATGCCTGACTGCGGCAGGTTTAAAATCGGCGTTGACAGAAGCGATCCATAAATCCCGCCATTGGAAATCGTGAACGTCCCGCCCTGCATTTCTTCCAGTTTTAGATCGCCGGATCGCGCGCGGCGGCCATAATCGGCGATGGTCAATTCAATGTCGGCGAGCGACAATTGATCCGCATCACGCACCACCGGCACGACAAGACCTTTGTCGGAACCGACAGCAACACCGATGTCATAATGATTTTTATAAATGATGTGATCGCCGTCGATCTCGGCGTTGACTTCCGGCACTTCCTTCAGCGCGTGGACGCAAGCCTTCGCAAAGAGCGACATGAAGCCAAGTTTGATGCCGTGCTTTTTCTCAAATAATTCCTTGTACTGTTTACGCAAATCCATCACCGCGGTCATGTCGACGTCGTTAAACGTCGTCAGCATCGCCGCCGTGTCCTGACTTTCTTTCAGGCGGCGGGCGATGGTCTGCCGCATGCGCGACATCTTAATGCGCTCTTCGCGCTCACCCGGTTCGCGGGGCGCTCTGACCTGCGGCGTCGCGGGGCGCGTGTTGCTTTTTTCGGCTTGCAACGCATCGCCCTTGGTGATGCGTCCGTCTTTTCCGGTGCCTTTGATCGTTGACGGATCAAGACCGCGTTCAGCGACGACCCGGCGCGGCGCGGGGGAAAGGCTTTCGCTGGATTTGGCGGGCGCCGAAGACTTGGCCGGCGCCGCTGCGCCATTGGTTTTTGCTTCTGCAGCTGGCGCATCGCTTATGGTAATGACCGCAAGGAGCGCGCCGACCTCTACCGTGTCGCCTTCCTTTGCTGCGATCGACTTGATAACGCCGCTTGCAGGCGCGGGCACATCCATCGCCGCTTTATCGGTCTCAAGGCTGACAATCGGTTCATCTGCCGAAACAGCGTCGCCAACTTTTTTGAACCATTCGCCGATGTCGGCCTCGGTGACGCTTTCGCCGGACGACGGCACGACAACTTCAATGTCTTCGCCGCCGGCACTGCTCGCTGGCGCTGCGGCCGGCGCCGGATCTTCTTTCTCTGCGGAAGGCTTGGCGGCGGCGCCTTCGCCTGCTTCGATCACGCCGAGGACCGCATCAACTTCGACCGTGTCGCCTTCCTTCGCAGAAATCTTTGACAAAACACCAGCTGTCGGCGCCGGCGCCTCAATCGAGACTTTGTCAGTCTCCAGCTCAACCACAGGCTCATCGGCGCTGACCGCATCGCCTTCAGCTTTGAGCCACTTGCCGATCGTTGCCTCGGTTACCGACTCGCCCAGTGCTGGGACGCGAATTTCGGTGGACATGGTTTTTCCTTCATTTCGTTCAGTGAGTAAGTAGTGATTAGTGAGTAGAAAAAGCTCGCCACTCTCACTACTGACTAATCAATACTCACTATTGTCTTTCTATCCCAATGCTTCCTCGAGAAGCTGTTCCAGTTCTTCCAAATGACGACTCATCAAACCCGTCGCCGGTGACGCAGACGCAGCGCGGCCCGCATATTTCGCGCGCTTGTGCTTCGCGCCAATTTGCTGGAGTGTCCATTCAAGGTTCGGCTCCATAAAGAACCACGCCCCCATATTTTTCGGTTCTTCCTGACACCAGATCATCTCAGCATGTTTGAAACGCTGCAACTCCTTGATCAGGGAATGCGCCGGGAAAGGGTAGAGCTGTTCCACCCGCATCAGATAGATATCATCGCGGCCGCGATTTTCCCGTTCTTCGAAGAGGTCGTAAAAGACTTTACCGGAACACAAGACGACGCGCTTGATTTTTGCATCCGAAACAAGTTTCACCGAAGACCCGGGCCGATATTCCGCATCATCCCAGAGGACCCGATGGAAAGATGATCCCGGCCCCATTTCCTCCAGCGTCGATACGGCGCGCTTGTGACGCAACAATGATTTCGGCGTCATCAAAATGAGCGGCTTGCGGAAATTCCGGCGCATTTGCCGCCGCAAAATATGAAAATAGTTAGCCGGCGTCGTGCAGTTCGCAACCTGCATATTGTCCTGGGCGCAAAGTTGGAGGAAACGCTCCAGCCGCGCCGACGAGTGCTCAGGGCCCTGCCCCTCATAGCCATGGGGCAAAAGCAGCACCAGCCCGCACATGCGAAGCCATTTGCGCTCGCCCGACGAAATAAACTGATCAATGATAATCTGGGCGCCGTTCACGAAATCGCCGAACTGACCTTCCCAAAGGACAAGAAATTTTGGGTTGGCCAGGGAGTAGCCATATTCAAAACCCATCACCGCAAATTCAGAGAGGTTTGAATCATGAACCTCGAAAGTAGCATTCGCGTCCGCCAGGTGACGGAGCGGCGTATAGGTATTCTCCGTTTTTTGATCAATGAACACAGCATGACGTTGTGAGAAGGTGCCGCGGCGCGAATCCTGCCCGGAGAGGCGCACGCCAAAGCCATCCTGGATTAACGTCCCGAACGCCAGCGCTTCCGCCGTCGCCCAGTCGAGATTGGCGCCTTTTTTAAAGTTCTTGGCCTTTTGATCGATGATCCGCGCCAGCGTTTTGTGGATTTTGAAATTGTCGGGATAAGTCGTCAGTGCTTCGCCGATCTGTTTCAGCGTTTCAATCTCCACCGCAGTGTCGCCGCGCCGGTCATCGTCAATGGGTTGCACGAAGCCAGACCATTGCCCGTCGAGCCAGTCCGCTTTGTTCGGTTTGAAGGCTCCCGCAGCATCAAATTCATTTTGCAAAAAATCACGAAAGCGCAAGCGCTCATCTTCGCCGTCTTTTGCGGTGATGAGGCCCTCGTCAACGAGCCTTTTTGAATAAATTTCCCGGCTAGACAGCTGATTTTTGATTTTCTGGTACATACGCGGCTGCGTAAAGTTCGGCTCGTCGCCTTCATTGTGGCCAAACCGGCGATAGCAGAACATGTCAATGACAACGTCGGCGCCGAATTGCTGGCGGAATTCCGTCGCAATTTTTGCCGCGTGCACCACCGCTTCCGGGTCGTCGCCATTGACGTGGAAGATTGGCGCTTCGACCATTTTCGCAACATCAGACGGATAGGGCGAAGAGCGCGCAAATTGCGGGCTCGTCGTAAAGCCAATTTGGTTGTTGACGATGAAGTGAATGGTCCCGCCGGTGGAATAGCCGCGAAGACCGGAAAGACCGAAACATTCGGCAACGATCCCCTGACCTGCAAACGCCGCATCGCCGTGCAGCAACAGCGGCAAAACATGGGTGCGCGGTGTGTCGAGATTTGGCGCTTCAATCCGGTCCTGTTTGGAGCGCGCCTTGCCGAGCACCACCGGGTTTACCGCTTCCAGATGCGACGGGTTTGCGGTCAACGACAGGTGGACTGTGTTGCCGTCAAATTCCCGGTCGGACGAAGCGCCAAGGTGATATTTAACGTCACCGGACCCGCCAATGTCTTCCGGCGTAACCGAGCCGCCATGAAACTCATGAAAGATATGATGGTAGGGCTTGCCCATCACCGCCGCCAGCACATTCAAGCGTCCGCGGTGCGGCATGCCGAAAATGATTTCTTTAACGCCTAATGCGCCGCCGCGTTTGATGATTTGTTCAAGCGCCGGCACCATGGCTTCGGCGCCGTCGAGGCCGAAGCGCTTTGTGCCGGTGTATTTGGTATTGAGAAAATTCTCAAAGCCTTCCGCCTCGATCAATTTTTTCAAGATCGCGCGTTTGCCTTGCCGCGTAAACGAAATGTCCTTGTCCTGACCTTCAATTCTTTGCTGCAGCCAGGCTTTCTGCTCCGGATTGGTGATGTGCATGAACTCGACAGCAAACGTGCCGCAATAAGTGCGACGCAAGATGGCGAGGATTTCGCGCAGCGTCGCGGTCTCCATCCCTAAGACATGATCAAGAAAAATCGGTCGGTCGTAATCGGCTTCCGTGAACCCAAGCGTCGCCGGATCAAGTTCCGGGTGGACGTCTGTGTGTTGCAAACCCAACGGGTCAAGATCAGCGATAAGATGACCGCGAATGCGATAGGCGCGGATTAACATCAATGCGTGCAGCGAATCCTTCGTCGCTTGCTGAACGTAATCGGAATCGGCCGATGGTTGACGCTTTTCAATCTTGCCTTTGATGTCGTTCTCGACGGCACCCCAATTGCCGTCCATGGCGGCGGTGAGTTCACCATTTTGTTTTGGCGGCCAGTCTTCGCGCGCCCAGCTCGGTCCTTCGGCGTAGGCCGCGCCGTTTGCGGGACCGCCCTCATATTCGAAAAACGCCCGCCATTCGGGCGAGACCGAATTCGGATTTTTCAGGAATTGATCAAAGAGGCTTTCAAGATATTCTGCGTTGCCGGACGAAAATATCCCCTCGTCAATGTCTCGTCCCGATCCGGGGGGAGGCCCGTCATCCGCCATAGGTAAACCCGACAAATTCTAGCGTTCAGCGATAGTCGATGTAGATACGCCAACTGGACGCCGTTTCAATCACAAAACAGCATGATTGTAGCATATACATGATTTATTTTTTGAGAATTTCGACAAGCGTGCGTCCCATGGCGGCGGGCGTCGGCGAAACTGCGACCCCGGCGGCCTTCAGCGCCTCAATTTTTGCCGCCGCCGTATCATCCGCGCCCGAAACGAGCGCGCCAGCATGGCCCATCCGCCGGCCCGGCGGCGCGGTAACCCCGGCGATAAATCCGACAGTCGGCTTTTTGATTTCATGATCGGCCAGAAAACGCGCGGCGTCCGCTTCTGCTGAGCCGCCAATTTCACCAATCATGATGATGGAATGAGTGTCATCATCATGGAGGAACAGGTCGAGGACTTCGATAAAGTCTGTCCCTTTGACCGGGTCGCCGCCAATGCCAACGCAAGTCGACTGACCGAGCCCGGCCATGGTGGTCTGATGCACCGCCTCATAGGTGAGCGTGCCTGATCGTGAGATAATCCCGACATGGCCCTTGCGGTGGATGTGGCCGGGCATGATCCCGATTTTGCATTCATCGGGCGTTATGACGCCCGGACAATTCGGGCCAATGAGCCGGGTCTTGGTTCCGCACAATGCGCGCTTGACCGTCACCATATCTTGCACCGGAATCCCTTCGGTGATGCAGATCACAAGAGGGATTTCTGCCGCGACCGCTTCAAGAATGGAATCCGCAGCAAAGGGCGGCGGCACGTAAATCACGGACGCATCGGCCCCGACCTTGTCGCGAGCCTCAGCGACGGTGTCGAAAATTGGCAATTCCGCGCCGTTCGCCGCCTCTCCGCCTTTCCAGGTCTGGCCGCCTTTGCCCGGCGTTACGCCCGCCGTCATCTTGGTGCCATAGGCGATCGCCTGTTCGGTATGGAATGTCCCGGTTGAGCCGGTCATGCCCTGACAAATGACTTTGGTGTTCTTGTCGATGAGGATGGACATAAAGGTGCGCCTGGATTGCGTGGTCGAAGATTTTGGACGGTCTTAAAGGTCACTGCTGCGTTCGGCAACCGCCTCGCTTGGTCTAGGTCAGAACACAAGGCTCTCCGTCATCGCACCGACAATACGCGAGGCCGTCGAGGCGCGCCGCATTGTCGGCGAGCGCTGAAATCGTTTGGCGTAGTTGGCTTGCGCGCATCTGCGCCGCACTTTTTAGGTCCGCGGCAGTAGCATTCTTCAGCGCCCGCAAATCGCCGATAGAAAATCCGAGATGGCGTGCCGCAACGATTTTCATAAGGCGCTCAGCATCGGCGTTCGCGTATATGCGACGACCGGAAACGCGCGACGGCGCCGGCATAATCCCTTCGGCTTCGTAATAGCGGATTGCCGACGGGCGAACGCCTGCGCGTTTTGCAAGCTCGCCGATAGAAAGCCCGCGGGCCGCTCTTGACTTCAAGTGCGCTTGACCTGGCAGGACGGCTTTGTCGCTATTAGGAAGTCTTGACCCATGACGGAAATCACCTTCGACCAACTCCCGTTTATCGTAAAGTTCGCGAGCCTCGGCGTATTCTTTATCGCCTGGATTCTGGTCGCTGAATTTATCATCGATCGCCATGGATTGGATCAATACCTTCCCTTTTATCGCGTCGGTAATCTATGCCCCTATGAAGGCGTTGTCATTGCGTTATTGGTTTTTGCATGGATATGGCTGCACCATAAGTGATCAAAGAGATATTCGGTGGCGTTCGCAGCCTCATCTGTTCCCGGTTAACTCATAATCGAGCAGCATGACGCCGCTTTCATATCGCTTGACATTTGTCAGCTTGAAACCTGCGAAGTTCGTTTTTTCAGTTGAGAACAATTTCAGACCAGCGCCGAAAACGACCGGATTGAGTTTCAACTTCAAACGATCCACCCGTCGTTGATCCAGCAGCCATCCCGCAAAAACCGAACCGCCGCACAGATAAATGTCGGCGCCTTCGCCATTTCGCAGGTCATCAATTTTCTCTAACCAATTTTCACCGACAATATGCACGCCTTCGGCTGCCTCAACATTGAGCGTGCGCGAAAAAATGTAGTGCTGCATGTGCGGATAGGCGCGCGCGCCAGGCTCCAATCCATAATCATACCCGAATTCATAAGTGCACCGACCCATAATGACGGTGTCATATTCGGCCAGCGATGATTGGTAGTCTTCCACGTGATCGCCGCCGGGAAGAAATCCATCGATCGATCCGTCCGCACGCGCGATAAATCCGTCGAGCGTCGTCGCCACATGATAACAGATTTTGCGCATAAGGCGCTCCAAACTATTGGCGCTCAACTATAACTCCGGCAAATCTGTCTTCGTCCGCTCGGAGACAATATCGCCAGTGTTTACCGTGCCGGCGTTCTCGATCATCATGATCCAGCATTCGCCATTTTGCGCATCGGGCATGTGCTCAACGCCAGCGGGGACGACAATCATATCGCCCTCGCCCATGGCGACATCTTTGTCGCGAAAGCGCATGTTGAACCCGCCTTTGATGACAAAAAATGCTTCATCGACACCGTCATGGGAATGCCATTCGAATGCGCCATCGATTTTTGCGAGGCGCACTTCCTGGCCGTTTACCTTGGCGGCAACATGCGGCGACCACGGTTCGGGTATTTTATCAAACGATGACGGGATGTTTATTTTTCGCATCATGTGCGCTCCGGCGGCGTATTTTCATGCGCCAGAATGGCTGCGGCGAATTTATCCGGCAAGGGCGATTTCTCCCGGCTTTTTGAATCCGCATGGACATAAACCAACTTGCCGGTCGTCAGGATTTCGTCGCCGCGGCGAATTTCTGTGGCGAGGGTCATTGATGTCCGGCCGAGATTAGCGCAGCGAACGCCGATCTCCAACTCTTCATCAAACCGCGCCGGCGCCTTGTAATCGGCTTCAGCGTGAACCGTGAAAAATTCTTCAAAAATTTCCGTCAAGGCGCCGAGGTTGCGCAAATACTCCGTCATAGCGACATCGAAATAGAGAAAGTAATTGACGTTGAAGACGATGCCTTGCGCATCGCATTCGGCCCAGCGAACCCGCAACGGGTGCGTGAAATTGAAATCGGACATGGGAGCCGATTTATTCGATGTGATTGCGGATGGCCAGCAGTAATTCCGCCATGGCTTCGCGCGTCGCCGGGTCATCAAGCGCTGGATCCGGCATGGACGTGCCTGGAACCACGGCGTCAGGATTATCGAGAAACGCGGCCAGCGTTTCCTGGTCCCATTTTCCGGATTTGCTCGCCATCGCCGCGCTGTACCCGTCCCAGTTCGTCGCCCCGATACGGGTCTCGGCAATGGCCCCAAGGGCGGGTCCGGCGCGATGCTCGTCCGGGCGGAAGGAATGGCAAAGGCCGCATTCTGCTACGGCATCCTGGAGCGCGGTCTTAACTGATCCTTCCCATTCGGCGCTTGCAATAAAGCTCTCAATAAATTCTTGCGTTGCATCGACCCGCGCCGGCTCAAGAAATGCAATATAGTGATCGTCGGTCCACATGACGATGCGGCCATCATTATGCTGATGAACATAGCGGATGCGTTGGCCCACTTCGATCTCTTCGGCGAATTGCACGCTATTGTCCCGGACCCGCACACGAACGAGCTTCTGCCCGGCGAGCGACGCCACCAGAAAATCACCGTCCCAGCTTTCATGGAAGTTTTCGATCAACGTCATGTTCGACGTCGCGATCGACGGAAGCCATGCATAGGCAGGCTCCTGAAATGTATTGTGGCGTCCGTAGGAGACAATGTTCGGCAATGGCAGGCCGGAATATTGCGTACCCAAGGTCTCGCGCGGCCAGCCATAATCGGCGCCATCGACAATGAGGTTTAGCTCATCGCCGCCGCGCTCGCCATGTTCAACGACCCAGAGGTCGCCGTCAGGCTCGAATAAAATCCCTTGCATGTTGCGGTGGCCGAGGGACACGTGCCGGGCATCCCCGGACGCCAGATCGATTTCGATAACTTTGCCGTAATCGGCGTCTCTGACGGGCGATAGAGCTTCCGGCGCAAAGATGCCATCCCAGTGATATTCGCCGCTTGTCAAAAACAGCGACGCCGGCGCCCGAAACGCCATGCGCCCGCCGGCCATGTGGCCTTCCATGGCGCGCACCCGTTCTTTCAAGGGAAGGCAAGGCGATGTTCTGAAAATTTCGCGCCAATCATCGGCGCTGGCCGTTACGTGATCGATGGATGAAACCGAATTATCGATTGGCAGGAATGAGACCGCATTGCCGTAACAGCTCTCGGCGTCATCCCAGTAAGTGTATGACAGCGCCAGCCCGCGCAATTGGCCCTCATCAATATGGAGAATATCATTGACGCGAAAATAATGGACGGCGTGGCGCAAATGGGAAAAGCGCCCCTCGGCGGCGGCCTTGTATTGTTCATAGCCGGTGTCAGGCCTGGCGATATTCACTTTGCGGTAATCACTTGCGCTGCCTATCGCAAAAATCTCGCCTGTATGCGCAACCAGCAATATATCATTGCCGAACGAGGTGATGCCGCCACCCGAACCTTCGCGCGACACCGGGATTTCACCGGCTGACACGTCGAGCTTGAAAAATATCGAGGTCAGTTGATCGGTGTTTTCCAGCCAACCGGTTTTGACGGCGTCGCGACCAGCTTCCTCAAGACGCGTTCCAAAAATTTTATACTCACCGCGCTGAGCATCTTTGAATGGGCCGACTTCGTAACGGCCGATGGCGTAACCAGCGTAGAAAAGAAATATCGCCGCGATGGCGCCGAAAAGTAGAATTAGCGCGCCGCCAATGGGCAAGTAATATTTCGGCGTCTTCAATTTTGCGATGATTTCATGCCGGTCCATCGAACGCTCCCGCCACACAACTTCTTCACTCGCAGCGTATCGCTAGCTTACCGGAATCTGCGCCGCGCCCTTAACTTATCGCACATCGCGAAAAAATTCTATTAACTACTTCGCAAACCAGGTCGCGCGGGTCATTCCCGAGTGGCTTGGGTCAGCCTACCCTTGCACCGCTTTCACGACTTTTTGCGCGGCGTCTTCCAGGTCATCGGCGGCGGTAATCTTCAGGCCGGAGTTCGACAATATTTCCTTGCCCTTTTCGACATTGGTGCCTTCAAGGCGCACCACCAGCGGATCGTCAAGGCCGACTTCCTTCACCGCCGCAACAATGCCCTCGGCGATAACGTCGCAGCGCATGATGCCGCCAAAAATATTGACGAGAATGCCTTTCACCGCAGGGTCGGTGGTAATGATCTTAAAGGCTTCGGTGACTTTTTCTTTGGTGGCGCCGCCGCCGACATCAAGAAAATTCGCCGGTTCGGCGCCATAATGTTTGATAATGTCCATGGTCGACATGGCGAGCCCAGCGCCGTTCACCATGCAGCCGATATTCCCGTCCAGTTTGACGTAGGATAGATCAAATTCCGACGCCTTTAATTCCATCGGGTCTTCTTCGGACTTGTCGCGCATTTCCAGAATATTCTGATGACGGAATAATGCGTTTGGGTCAAAACCCATTTTGGCGTCGAGCACCAGGAGATCGCCGCCTTTCGTGACGATGAGGGGATTGATCTCCAAAAGGCTCATGTCTTTTTCCGTAAACGCTTTGTAGAGAAGCGGGATCAGCTTCCCACATTGCTTCGCCGCCGCGCCGTCGAGGTCAAGCGCCGCCGCCACCGCGCGCGCATGGTGCGGCATGCAGCCTGTAGCCGGATCAACATGAACAGTGACGATTTTTTCCGGCGTTTCCTCGGCGACTTCCTCGATATTCATGCCGCCTTCGGTCGAGACGATGAATGCGACCTGTCCGTTGGCGCGATCGACCAGCGCCGAGAGATAAAGCTCCGTTTCAATGTCCGAGCCGTTTTCGATGTAGATGGTGTTGACTTGTTTGCCTTCATCACCAGTCTGTTTGGTGACGAGGGTCGCGCCCAGCATTTCTTTCGCATACTGCGCGGCTTGTGAGGTTGATTTTGCAAGGCGCACGCCGCCGCCCTCGCCCGCTTGCGATTCCTTGAATTTCCCCTTGCCGCGTCCGCCCGCATGAATTTGCGCTTTCACCACATAAAGCGGTCCCGGCAGTTCTTTCGCCGCCGCTTCAGCCTCTGACGCCTTATAAACTGCGCGGCCTTCAGAGATCGGCGCGCCAAATTCTTTTAAGAGGCGCTTGGCCTGATATTCGTGGATGTTCATGGTGCAAGACGCCTTTTCCGAATTATTCATTTAAATTTTGAACGGTTATAACTGCACCGCCGCGTTAGACAACAACCGAGGCCGCCGTTTGGCCTAAAGAAAATGATGACTGAATACATATTCACGC